>NZ_JBFUGI010000007.1:0-393652 GCF_056402995.1 Mesorhizobium sp. P3_A8
CAAGCCAGCGGCCAATCCAAGCCAGCGGCCAATCAACTCTCCAAGCGATGGCGGACAAAGACGGCAGGGACCATGATGACGTCGGGTGTTACCCGGTCCTAAGGGCGGTCGCCTGCCGCCGGGACTGCTGGCTGTGATGGGCCGCAGTCCCGGCCGCCAAACTACCCGATCCTTCTCAAACAATCCTATGGCGAAGCAAGGAGCGGAGCGACGCGGCGCAGACCATAGGATCCATGCCGCGACTTCAAGGCGTTGCAGCGGTGCAGGCTTCTGCTCCGCTGCATTCCTTGGCTGATGTCGCGGCATGGATCCTCGGGTCGAGCCCGAGGATGAGGAAGGCGTTGGTGCTTGGCGCTATCGTCCAAATGCAAAACGGCCCGCTCTTCAGCGGGCCGTTCGTATTTGATATCGAGCCGATCAGTTGGCCGGAGCAGGAGCCGGTGCTGGCGCGGGTGCCGGAGCTGGCGCGGGGGCCGGTGCAGGCGCAGGCGCAGGCGCCGGTGCAGGCGCCGGAGCTGGTTCGGCTGGCTTGGCCGGTTCAGCTGGCTTCATCGGCTCTGCCGGCGCGGGCGCCGGGGCCGGTGTGCTGGCCGCTGGCGGCTCGGCGGGTGCCGGATGTTCGCCGCTTCTGCCGAAAACGTAATACGCGACAATCGCCAGGATAACAACGACCAGCGCGATCAGCCAAGGGCTCCCGCCACCGCCGCTTGGCCTGGGAGTGTCGTTTGATGGATTCGCCATAAAAGTGTCCTCCGTGGATGAAAATGATCAATCAACAGCCATCAACGCGCAACCGTTGAATGGGTTTCACGCTAGCGAAGGAAACCGCCGGAAACGCGGCGTTTTGGTCCCCCCACTGCCATCCGACTCAATTGACGGCGGTGACAGTATAGCCGGCTTTGCGGAAATCCTCGACCAGTCCCTGCGGACCGGGAAGGTGGAGCGCGCCGACCGCCATGAAGGCATTTCCTTTGGCCAGGATCGGCTCGGCATGATCGACCATCACCTTGTTGCGGCTGGTGATCATGGTTTCCTCGAAGGCCGCATAGCCGGCGGGATCGTTCTGCTCTTCGGGCATGGCGGCGCGGAACAGCGGCCAGAACATGCCGGTGTCGCCGCGCTGGTAGAGGATGATCATGGTCTCGTTGATGTCGTTGACCTTGTCGCCCAGCTTCAGAGTGTCGACCAGGCCCTTCATGTGAAAGGCGAGCGGCAGCGAGGCCATGGCGCGCAACTGGCTCTCGGCCGTTTCCAGACCTTCCACCGGCTTGCCGGCAGCTTTGGCACTCTCGGCGAGCTTGACGTCGAGCACTGGCGCTCCGCCGGACTGGCGGGCGAGTTCGCAAGCCGGAAGCGCCATCATCGCCGACAGCATCCATGGCTTCATCTTGGCGACCGTTGCCGGCGGGATGCCACGAGCGTCGAGTGCTGCATTCATCGCCGCCGCTTCGTCCGGGGTCAGCAAGGACGACAGCGTCGTGGAGTCGGTGAACATCATCAGGTCCGGCTCTTTCAGCATCGCCGTCATCATCTTCTGCTTGTCGAGCACATCGGTGGTTTCGATGATGAGGGTGCCGGCAGCGTCAAAGGCCTTCTGAGCTTCCGGCGTCAGCGTGGTGACGCGCGGGTCGGTCATGTGCATGGTGCCGAACAAATAGGATGGCTGTTCGCCCGGCTTTTCCAGCTTCCACAGCAGGCCCTTGCCATTGAGCGTGGCGGCGGCTTCCGCCTCGATCTTGCTGTAGGTGGCGGGATTGCTCTTCTGCAGGGCCGACAGCATGTCGGCGCCGGCGCAGGTCGGGACTTCCGCATGCGCCCTGCCGGCCGCGAACAACAGGACGGCAAGAAAGGACAGGAAAAACAGCACGTTGAGCGCGACAAGCAGCTTCAGCGACAGGGAAGCTGCACGATCGGCGATGGCGATGACACGTTTCATGATCCTATTCCTAGGACCGAAAAGCGGCAAAACGGTTAATTGGTACCGCGAAATTGAAGGCTTCACGCCCTCGGATGGGCCGATTCGTAGATTTCGAGCAGCCTTGCTGTGTCGACGCCGGTGTAGATCTGCGTCGTCGACAGGCTGGCGTGGCCAAGCAGTTCCTGGATGGTGCGCAAATCGCCGCCTCGGCCGAGCAAATGCGTGGCGAAGGAATGGCGTAGCGCGTGCGGCGTCGCGGTATCGGGCAGATTGAGCGCCGAGCGCAGCCTGGCCATGTCGCGCTGGATAATGGCCGGGTTGAGCGGGCCGCCGCGTGCGCCGCGAAACAACAGGCCTTTCGGATCGAGATGGTAGGGGCAAAGCCGGCGGTATGCGGCGATTGCCCTGAGCGCCACCGGCAGCACCGGCACCAGCCGCGTCTTGCCGCCCTTGCCGGTGACGCGCAGCACAGTGTCGGCCTCCGAGGCCAGATCGGCGCCGGCGAGACCAAGTGCTTCCGAGATGCGCAGGCCGGAGCCGTAAAGCAGCGTCAGCACGGCGGCATTGCGGGCGGCGATCCAGGGTTCTTCCGCCAATTGACCCTCGACGGAGACGACATGCTTGGCGTCGCTCGCGGTCAGCGGTTTTGGCAGCGATTTCGGCTGGCGCGGTGCGCGAAGTGCGGCGGCACCGGCAGCATTGGCGAGACCGCGCCGCTCGAGAAAACGCAACAGCGAGCGGATGCCGGCCAGACCTCGGCCGAGCGTGCGGGCGCCGGCGCCGGCGTTTCGCCGGGCGGCGAGGAAGCCGCGCAGATCGGCCGGGCGCAGATTGGCGATATCCGAAATGCCGGGCGAGCCGCCGCAATGGCCGGTGAGGAAATGCAGGAACTGGCGCGTGTCGCGCTCATACGCCTCGACCGTTTCCGGCGACAGCCGGCGCTCACGCGCCAGCATCTTCAGCCAGCTTTCGCGCGCCGCCTGGAGATCGGGTTTCGCCGGGATGAGGAATTCCTGCATGGCGGCATTTTCGGGTATTCGGGTTAGGAAGCGGTGAAGAGCCCGTCATTGAAATGACAAGGGGCGATCATTGAAATGACGCCGGGCTGGGGTTAGAGCAGGCCAAAGGATATTTCGCGATGAGCAAGCCGCAAAACCCTGTCCAGATGGCCGTGATCGGCGCCGCCCATGGCATCAAGGGCGAACTCAGGGTGAAAACCTTCACCGGCGAGCCGCTGGCGCTGGCCGACTATGGGCCGCTCTATGCCAGAGACGGCCGCGTCTTCCAGATCATCGATATCCGTCCCGCCAACACGGTTGTCGTGGTGCGCTTCAAAGGCATTGCTGACCGCAATGCCGCCGAGGCGCTCGCCGGTACGGAACTGTTCGTCGACCGGTCGATGCTGCCCGACGATGGCGAGGAGGATGAATTCTATCATGCCGACCTCGTTGGACTGGAGGTTCGGGACGATACGGGTGCCGCGCTCGGCAAGGTCGTCGCCGTGCATAATTTCGGCGGCGGCGACATTCTCGACGTGACGCTTGCCGGCCGCAAGGGCGTGCTGATCCCGTTCACCCAGGCCGCCGTGCCTCAAGTGTCGATCGCCGATGGCTTTGTCCGTGTCGACCCGGCGGCGGCCGGACTTATCGAGGACGAGGATGGCGATGCGCCGCGGGACGACAATTTCGACCCGAAGGGCAGGCCGCGCGGACCGCGCGACGCCGGGGGCAACCGTTGAGTTTCTCGGCTAGCGTGCTGACGCTCTATCCCGAGATGTTTCCGGGCGCGCTTGGCCTGTCGCTGGCGGGCCGCGCGCTCGAGGCCGGCACATGGTCGCTGGAAGCGATCCAGATCCGCGATTTCGCCACCGACAAGCACCGTACCGTCGACGACACGCCGGCCGGCGGCGGCGCCGGCATGGTGATGCGTGCGGATGTGCTGGCCAGGGCGATCGACCATGCCTCGCCGCCGGGTGACACGCGTCCGCGCCTGCTGATGAGCCCGCGTGGAAAACCGCTGACCCAGGCACGCGTGCGCGAGCTTGCCGCCGGGCCGGGCACCGTCATCCTGTGCGGCCGTTTCGAGGGCGTCGACCAGCGGCTGATCGAGGCGCGAGGGTTGGAGGAAGTCTCGATCGGCGATTTTATTCTCTCGGGGGGCGAGCCGGCAGCGCTGGTGCTGCTCGACGCGGTGGTTCGGCTTTTGCCTGGTGTCATGGGAAACGCCGTGTCCGGCGAGGAAGAGAGCTTTGAAAACGGCCTGCTCGAACATCCCCACTACACGCGGCCGCAGGAGTTCGAAGGCTGGGAGATCCCCGAGGTGCTGATTTCGGGCAATCACAAGAAGATCGCGGCATGGCGGCGGGAGCAGTCCGAGCGGCTGACTAGGGAGAGACGGCCGGACTTGTTGGAGAACGGCAAGACCGACAATGGCTGAGATCGCTCAAAGCTCGGCAAGTCTAAGATTCTTTGGCGACGATCTGGACCCTGCTGAGCTCACTAACCTCTTAGCTGGACAACCGACCTATGCGGTTCGGAAAGGGGACCTTCATACGTATCCCCCGAACCAACCACCTCGTGTAGCGCTGAAAGGACTCTGGAGGCTGTCGTCGGAATACGAAAAGCGCGATCAGCTCGATCGTCAGATCACGGACATCTTGAAAACGCTCACATCAGATCTCGCGGTCTGGGTCGATCTTGTGCGGCGGTTCAAGGTCGACATGTTTTGCGGTGTTTGGCTCGATGAGGGAAATCAAGGGCTGGCACTGATGCCACAGACGCTGCACCTGCTGGGCGAACGCGGTGTAAAGCTGGAGCTCGACATCTACTATGAGCCACCGACGGCAGATGCCGATGATGATGGTTCGGAGTGATCTGTCCTCAACCCTTGCTGAAATAGTAAAAAGCCAGAAAAAGACCAACCGCGATGACAAAGCCGCGCACCACGTTTTGCGGCACGCGTTTGGCGATCCACACGCCGGCATAGCCGCCGAGCGCCCCGCCCGGGATCATGACGATCGCCTGCGGCCAGGCGACGACGCCACCCGAGACGAAGACGGTGATCGCCACCGCGGCGATGACCACGGCCAGCATGTTCTTCAGCGCGTTCAGCCGGTGATAGTCGCCGGCCTGTGTCAGGCCGAGCGTCGCCAGCATCATCACGCCCATGCCGGCGCCGAAGAAGCCGCCATAGATGGCGGTGACGAACTGTGCCAGCGAACCGGCGAGCGAGCCGACCGCCGCTTCCTGCCCGGGCATTGGCGCTGGCTTCAGCCACGGCCCGGCGGCAAACAGGGCGGTTGCGGCCAACAACAGCCACGGCACCAGGACGCGAAAGGACGGGTTGTCGAGCGCCAGCAGGATCAGCGCGCCGGCCAGCGCGCCGATTGCCGAGATCAGGCAAAGAAGAAGGGCGCCGCGCCAGAAATGCCTGATGTCGTCCCAATAAGCCAATGTCGAGGTGATGTAGCCCGGGAATTGGGTAACAGACGAGGTGGCGTTGGCGACGATAGGCGGCACGCCGACCAGTGTCATGGCGCCGAAAGTGATGAAGGTGCCGCCGCCGGCGACCGCGTTGGCGGCGCCGGACAGAAAGCCTGCCAGGAAAAGCAGGATGGCGTCGAAGACAGACATGAAATGCCGCCGTGGAAAACTGTGTTATGTCAGGCTTAGAAAGCCCCAGGCAGCGGCGCAACCCGGCACGAAGCGAATACGATGGTGCCATGCCGGCAAAAAAGACTCGGTGTGAGGCGTGACAAAGCGCTGAAATAGCTGTATGTGCCCGCCCGTACCGGACAGAAGAATCTGCCGGACCCGTCAACAATGACGGTGTAGTCGCCCCTGTCCGATGCCTTGGAGACAAAGCTGTCTCAGAGACAAAGGACATAGCCGAGCGGTCAATGGAACTGCAAGGCGAGCGTAGGGCGCTCTGACTGTCGGAAGAACAAGAAGTGGACTATTGAGATGGATATCATCCGTCAGCTCGAGGCCGAGCAGGCCGCCAAGATCGAAGCCAAGCGCAAGCTTCCCGAATTCCAGCCCGGCGACACCGTGCGCGTCCAGGTCCGCGTGACCGAAGGCACCCGCACCCGCGTCCAGGCCTATGAGGGCGTCGTCATCGCCCGTGCCGGTTCCGGCTTCCAGGAAAATTTCACCGTCCGCAAGATCTCCTACGGCGAAGGCGTCGAGCGCGTGTTCCCGGTCTACTCGCCGATGGTCGAAGGCGTCGAGATCGTGCGTCGCGGCAAGGTGCGTCGCGCCAAGCTCTATTACCTGCGCGATCGTCGCGGCAAGTCGGCCCGTATTTCGGAAAACACGGGCGTGCGCGCCCGCAAGCTCAACGATGAGGAGCGTGACGCGCTGAACGCCGAGAAGGCCCGCATCGAGGCCGAGAAGGTCGCCGCTGCCCAGGCGCTCGCCGCCGAAACGGCCGCCAAGGAAGCCGCCGAGAAGAAGGCCGCCGCCGAGGCTGAGGCTGCCAAGGCCGCTGAAGCGACCCCGGCCGAATAAGATTTCGGCAATCCCATTCAAAAAGGCGGCTTCGGCCGCCTTTTTTCGTTTCACCAGACTGTGAACGCTTTCAGCTCCGGAAACTGGATCAGGGTGTTGACGGCATATTATATTGTGTACTAAATAATCGTGCACAAGATAATTGGAGATTTGATATGGCACTCTACACCACACAGGCTCACGTCACCGGCGGCCGCGCCGGCCATGGCGAGACCAGCGACGGTCTGCTCAAGGTCGATCTGGCGATGCCCAAGGAACTCGGCGGGCCGGGTGGCGCCACCAATCCCGAGCAGCTTTTCGCCATCGGCTACGCCGCCTGCTTCGAAAGCGCCATCCGCTTCGTCGCGCGCAAACAGAAGCTGCCGCTGACGGATGCCGGGGTAACCTCGACCGTCAGCCTGCTTCCCAATGGCGAAGGCTTCAAGCTCGGCGTCGCGCTCGCGGCGGAAACGAAAGGCCTTGATCAGGCGGCGGCGGAAGCGCTTGTATCGGAGGCACACAAGATCTGCCCCTATTCCAACGCCATCAGGGGCAATGTCGAGGTGGCGCTTTCGGTAAAGGCGGCATGACGGAAAAGACCACAAAGAGCACCAGCGACGTTCCGGCGGAGGCCGCCGGGACGATCCGGGTCCCGCGGCTCGACCAGCAGCTCTGCTTCGCGCTCTATTCGGCGAGCGGGCTGATGACGAAGCTCTACCGGCCTCTGCTCGATCCGCTTGGCCTGACCTATCCGCAATATCTGGCCATGCTGGCACTATGGGAGCACGCGCCGAGCACGGTGGGCACGCTTGGCCAGGCGCTTGGCCTGGATTCCGCGACGCTGACGCCGCTGCTCAAGCGGATGGAGGCAGGCGGCCTCGTTACCCGCCGCCGCGATGCCGCCGACGAACGCCGGGTGCTGGTCGAGCCGACCGCCAAGGGCCAGGCGCTGCGCGCTCACATGAAGGATGTGTCATCGGGACTTGCCTGCAGCGTGCCGCTGGAGCCGGGCGAAGTGAAGGCCCTGCACGCGACACTCACCCATCTTGTCGCCAGGATGCGCAACGCCGTAACGGAAGACGCATCGGCGGATGCTGAAGCGTTGGTTTCTGGCTCGACATAACCAGATCATCCCGAAATCCCTGAATTGAGGGCATCCGAATCCCTTTTCGCGCGGGCTGACGCAGCGGACCGTCTTGCATGACGCATGCGGAAAGCTAAAGTCGGCGCCGGATTTTCCTGTAAGCCCATCCGGGCGCTTTCAATTTTCGGGAGTGTGTCATGACCAAGTCGAAACTGCTGCTGGCCGGCCTGCTTGCCCTCGTGCTTGCGCCCGTCGCCGCATGGGCGGCCGATGCGCTACCCGATCTCGCCGGCAAAAAGGTGGTGGTGGTGACCGAAAACGCCTATCCGCCGCTGCAGTTCATCGATCCCAAGACGGGAAAACAGATCGGCTGGGAATATGACGCGATGAACGAGATCGCCAAGCGGCTGAACTTCAAGGTCGAGTACCAGAACACCTCCTGGGACGCGATGATCCAGGCGGTTTCCGACAACCAGTACAACATCGGCATGACCGGCATCACCATCAAGGACGACCGCAAGGAGAAGGTCGATTTCTCCGACCCCTATATGCGCTCGGAGCAATTCATGCTGGTGCGCGGCGACGAAAGCCGCTTCACCGACGCCAAGACTTTTGGTGCCTTCAAGGACGGGCTGATCGGCGCGCAGGCCGGTACCACGCCGTTCTACACCGCCGTCTACAGCGTGCTCGACGGCAATGAGCAGAACCCGCGCATCAAGCTGTTCGAGACCTTCGGCGCCACGGTGCAGGCATTGAAGTCCGGCGATGTCGACGTCGTGCTGACCGACGGCACCGCCGGCAAGGGCTATGTCGATGCTTCCGAGGGCAAGCTGAAGCTGATCGGCGGACCGCTCGGCACCGAGGATTTTGGCTTCATCTTCCCGAAGGGATCGGACCTGGTGAAGCCGGTCAACGCCGCAATCGCCGCGCTGAAGGCGGATGGGACGCTGGATGCGCTGAACAAGAAGTGGTTTCTTGATTACAAGATGGGGCAGTGAGCCATCTTGGTGGGGTCTCGGTTGATAGCGCGCTGACATTGCGCCTAGGCACCCCCCTCTGTCCTGCCGGACATCTCCCCCGCAAGTGGGGAGATCGGCTGTTTCTTCCGCTTTCGCCAATCACCACCGTTGCAAGAAGAGTGCCGTCGACAAAGCCGCCGATCTCCCCCCCTGCGGGGGAGATGGCCGGCAGGCCAGAGGGGGGTGCCTTGGCGCGATCCTTTTGATGCCCGCCTCCTCCCCCAAATCTGACTTCCCATGGTGGCTTGCCGTTGCCGCAGCGCTTGCACTGGTCGCGGCACTGTCGATCGCCACCAGCAACCTCTATGCCCAGGTCTTCGCCACTGTCGCCAAGGGTATCGGCGTCACCGTCTTCGTCACCGTGGTGGCCTTCGCGCTGGCGTCGATCATCGGTCTCGGCATTGCGCTGATGGGCCTCTCCGGTTCGCCCTGGCTGCGCCAGATCGCCCGCTTCTATGTCGAGATCATCCGCGGCGTGCCGATCCTGGTGCTGCTGTTCTGGATCGCCTTTGCCGGTGCGCCGGCCTTCGTCGCGGCGTGGAACGCGCTGACCGCGCCGCTGCAAAGCGCCGGCTATCTCGGTGAATTGCTGGTGCGCGACGTGTCGCTGTTGTGGCGAGCCATCATGGCGCTGACCATCGGCTACTCCGCCTTCATCTCAGAGGTTTTCCGGGCCGGTATCCAGGCGGTCGAGAAGGGCCAGATCGAGGCGGCCAAGGCGCTCGGCCTCAGCCGCGCGCAGCGCTTCCGGCTGATCGTGTTTCCGCAGGCGATCCGCACCATCCTGCCGCCGCTCGGCAATGATTTCGTCGCTTTGGTCAAGGATTCCTCGCTGGTCTCGGTGCTCGGCGTCGCCGACATCACGCAGATGGGCAAGGTCTATGCCGCCGGCTCGTTCCGCTTCTTCGAGACCTATTCGATAACAGCCTATATCTATCTCATCCTGACCGTCAGCCTGTCGCTGGCCTTGCGGGCGCTGGAACGGCGGCTGCGAAACCAGCATCAGGAATAGTTTTCCGGCGAAGACGGCGCTACGATCCCCGGCATATCTGTTGAGGAGGTCTCATGATCGTCGACAAGGCCAATGCGGCGCTGGATTCCGTCTACGGCGCCGATACGCCGGAAACGCTGGCGCAAGCCTATGCCGCATGGGCCGCGACCTATGACAGCGAGACCGCCTCGCTCGGCTATTTGCTGCCGTTCCTGATCACCGCCTGGGTGGCGCGCTACGTGCCGGCTGGCGATGGACCATTGCTCGATGCCGGCTGCGGCACCGGCCTTTCGGGGCCGTCGCTGAAGGCGCTGGGTTACGGCGACATTGCCGGGCTCGATCTCTCGGACGACATGCTGAAGATCGCCGGCAGCCGCAACGCCTATAGCGAGCTGAAACAGGCGATGCTGGGCGGGCCATTGCCATGGCCGGACGGCCATTTCCGCGCCTTCTTCTCGACCGGCGTCTTCACCATCAGCCACGCGCCGGCGTCGGGCCTGCATGAACTGGTGCGCATCACCGGGAAAGGCGGCCACGCCATCTTCACCGTGCGCGACCAGGTTTTTGAGAGCGGCGGCTTTCAGGCGGTGTTCGATGAACTGGAGCAGGCGAAGAAATGGCGTCTGGTCGAGCAAAGCCCGTGGTTTCGCTGCTATGCGATCGCAGAGCCTGATGCACTGGTGAAGACGTTTGTGTTTGAAGTGGTTTGAGCCGGTAAGCTTGGCGCTGGTTCCTCGCCCCCGTGAAGCGGGGGAGAGGTGGCCCGGCGAAGCCGGGACGGAGAGGGGGACGACCTACGCGAAGCCAGAACCCAGTGAAAGACGAAGCGCGAGACGGGCCAGGATCGAAGGTATCGGGAGCCAACAAATTCCAGACGCCGCGCAGGCCCCTCTCCGTCCCGGCTTCGCCGGGCCACCTCTCCCCACTTCGTGGGGCGAGGAACTCAAGTCCGGCCTCACACGCCGCAATTGCCGAAAAGCCAAAACATTGGTATGAGCCACGCCATGGAAGAGCTTTTTGGCGATCCGGCTTACAAGGGTTTCGTGCTGCAGGACAGAAAACGCCTGCCGTCGCGCTTTTCCGCGCGCGTCAGCGGTGCGCTGACCAGCCGACTTAGCTAGGCCGACCTGTCCAGGTCGTTGGCCGGCCCGCGATTGCCGGCTTCTGCTCTTTCCCATTCTCATATCGACGGATTTACGCACATGAGCGCACCGCGCACCCTCTACGACAAGATTTTCGAAGACCACGTCGTCGACCGCCAGGACGACGGAACCTGCCTGCTCTACATCGACCGCCACCTCGTCCATGAAGTGACCAGCCCGCAGGCCTTCGAAGGCCTGCGCCTGAGCGGCCGCAAAGTCCGGCATCCGGAAAAGACGCTGGCCGTGGTCGATCACAATGTCTCGACATCGCCCGAGCGCAAGTTCGGCATCAAGAACGAGGAAAGCCGCATCCAGGTCGAGGCGCTGGCCAAGAACGCCAAGGATTTCGGCGTCGAATATTATTCCGAGAACGATATCCGCCAGGGCATCGTCCACATCATCGGCCCGGAGCAGGGCTTTACGCTGCCCGGCATGACCATCGTCTGCGGCGACAGCCACACCTCGACCCACGGTGCTTTCGGCGCGCTGGCGCATGGCATCGGCACCTCCGAAGTCGAGCATGTGCTGGCGACGCAAACGCTGATCCAGCGCAAGGCCAAGAACATGCTGGTGCGCGTCGACGGCCAGTTGCCGGAAGGCGTCACCGCCAAGGATATCATCCTCGCCATCATCGGCGAGATCGGCACTGCCGGCGGTACCGGCTATGTCATCGAGTATGCCGGCGAGGCGATCCGTGCGCTGTCGATGGAAGGCCGCATGACGATCTGCAACATGTCGATCGAGGGCGGCGCGCGCGCCGGCCTGATCGCCGCCGACGAGACCACCTTCGCCTATGTCAAGGACAAGCCGCGCGCGCCGAAGGGCGCGGCCTGGGATGCGGCGCTCGAATACTGGAAGACGCTGCAGTCCGACGAAGGCGCGCATTTCGACAAGGTGATCGTGCTCGACGCGGCGAAACTGCCGCCGATCGTCTCCTGGGGCTCCTCGCCCGAGGATGTCGTCTCCGTGCAAGGCATCGTGCCCAACCCGGACGACATCACCGACGAGAACAAGCGCACCTCCAAGCAGCGCGCGCTCGACTATATGGGCCTGACGCCAGGCACGAAGATCACCGATATCGCGCTCGACCGCGTCTTCATCGGCTCCTGCACCAATGGCCGCATCGAGGATCTGCGCGCCGCCGCCAAGGTGATCGAGGGCAAGACCGTCAATCCGCGCGTCAACGCCATGATCGTGCCGGGCTCGGGCCTGGTCAAGGAACAGGCTGAAGCCGAGGGCCTCGACAAGATCTTCCTCGCCGCCGGTTTCGACTGGCGCGAGCCTGGCTGCTCGATGTGTCTGGCCATGAACGACGACCGGCTGAAGCCGCATGAACGCTGCGCCTCGACCTCGAACCGCAATTTCGAGGGACGGCAAGGCTTCAAGGGCCGGACCCATCTGGTGTCGCCGGCGATGGCGGCTGCTGCGGCAATCGCCGGCCACTTCGTCGACATCCGCGACTGGAAATAACGTCGCGTCTACACGGTTTATTGATTGCCAGACCCCGGATTGCTGTGCGCTTCCGGGGTCTTTTTCGTCCGTGCGGCCGACATATTCGCCGGAGCTTAACCGCTTGTTTGGGCTTGCGCTCTAAGCTCGTCCCTGACGTCAAGCGAGGGGAAGTCACCGTCCTTTGGACACCGGTCTGTTCATAGCGCTGCTCAATCCGACGATCGCGCTGGCCCTCGGCGCGGCCTTCTTCGTGCTGTGGACCTATCAGCGCCACCGGCCCTACCTAGCGGTGCTGGCGCTCAGCTACTGTCTTTCGGCGCCCGGCTTTCTGTTCCAGTATTTCACCTTGCCGCTTGGCATGGCGCTGACCAAGCTGGTGTCGAACATCTGCTTCACCATCGCCGGCTGTTGCCTGTCGGGCGCCATCGTCGCCCGCTACGGCCGCAAGGTGCCCTATTTGGCGATCGGCATCCTCGGTGGCGGCGGGCTGGCGTCGCTGTGCTGGTTCCTGTTCGTCGCGCCGGATCTCACCTGGCGTATCCTGGCGATGAATTTTGCTTTCGGCGGCATCAGCCTTCTGGTCGCCGCCGAATTGCGTCCAGTGCGCAACAACGGCCCGACCGAGAAGATCCTGTTCGTGCTGTCGCTGCTGTCGGGCCTCAACTTCTTCGTGCGCACGCTTGTCGTCGTCATCGCCCACGGCCCCTTCACCAGCTATGACGGGTTCTACGGCTCCTCCTACTGGACGACGGCGCTGCTGTCGCATGCGCTGCTGTCGCTGCTGATCGCGCTTTGCCTGTTCACCGCCGCGGCTCTCGACGTCATGAAGGCGCTGAAGGCCGAGACGCACACCGATCCGCTGTCGGGCCTGCTCAACCGGCGCGGCTTCGAGGAGCGCGCGGCCCAGCTGCTGCAACACTGCGCGATGGCCAGGTTCCCGGTGGCGCTGGTGCTGGCCGACCTCGATCATTTCAAGGCGCTCAACGATGTGCACGGCCATGCCGCCGGTGACCGGGTGATCGCCGATTTCGCCGCCAAGCTGCGCGCGGCCACAGGCGCGCGCGGGGCTGCCGGGCGCATCGGCGGCGAGGAGTTCGCCGTGCTCCTGCCGTTGAGCGATCTGGCGGCCGCGCGGCTGTTCGCCGAGGCTGTACGCACGCTCTACTCGGCAGGCGGCGTCGACGGGCTGCCCCCCGGCACCAAGGTCACCGCCAGTTTCGGCGTGGCGGCCCGCAGCGGCGACGAAGCGCTGGAGCCCTTGATGCGCCGTGCCGACGAGGCGCTCTACAAAGCCAAGAAAAACGGCCGCGACAGCGTGCGCCTGTCCTACGAACGGCCCGAAATGGTGTTCGTGCCGGAGCCGTCCAAGACCGGCTGACGCCGCACGTCCCAGCCTGACGTTAACGTCTTTTTCGCCCGTCGATGCTTAGCTGAGGCACGGGTGCGAAAGAGATGAGCGGCGCGAACTTCATCCTGTTGATCAATCTGTCGGTTGCCGGCCTGCTGGCGGCATCCTTCATGGCGGTCGCGTTCCACGATGTCGGCCGCGCCCCGGCGCGCCGGTTTGCCTTTGGCTATGTCCTGGGCATGGCCTATTCGGCGATCGAATTCAGTATTCCCGCCTTCACCGATGCCCGCATCCCGGTGGTCACCGCCTTCGCTGTCTTCCTTGGCGCTACCATGGCCTTCAATGCCGGACTGGCCCGAAAATACGGCGTTGCGCCGCCATGGCCGCCGATGCTGTTCTTCCTGGTCGCCGCCACCATTGCCGTCTATTTCGTCCAGGACCTGCCGCGCCAGTCGCTGGCCCGCATGATGGCCTACCAGCTTCCCTATGCCGTCATGCAATTCGTCGGCCTGGCCATCGTCTGGTCGTCCAGGCAAGGGCGAGGCCGGCTCGATCGCATCCTCATGGCGGTGCTCGCCGCCAGCGCCGTGCAGTTCGCGTCAAAGCCGTTCATCGCCCATGCGCTCGGTGGCTGGGGCGCCAATCCGCAGGCCTATCTGCAAAGCAACTACGCGCTGGTATCGCAATCGCTCGGCACCGTCTTTGCCCTGGCGCTGGCGCTGCTGATACTGGCCATCCTGGTTCGTGAGGTGCTTGCCGAAGTGACGTCGAGGTCGGAGACCGACACGCTGTCAGGACTGCTCAATCGTGGTGCCTTCACGCGTCAGGCCGAGCAGGCCTTGCTCGGCGCCGTGCGGCAAGGCGTTCCGGTCACGCTGGTCATCGCCGATCTCGACCATTTCAAAGGCATCAACGACAATTTCGGCCATGCCTCCGGCGACCGGGTGATCGAGACCTTCGCCGGTTTCCTGCGCGAGGCCGCCGCCGGCCACCATGTCGCGGGCCGTATCGGCGGCGAGGAATTCGCCATCATCCTGCCGGGAACCAACCTTGCCGGCGCCCGGCTGTTCGCCGAGGGCACGCGCAGCGCGTTCGGCACGCTGCCCATCGACGGGCTGCCTGCGGACATCAGCTGCACGGCGAGTTTCGGGGTCGCCGAACTTCATCCCAGCGAAACCATTGCCGATCTCATGCGGCGCGCGGACGAGGCGCTTTATCTGGCGAAGAATGCCGGGCGCGACTGCGTACGTGTCTCGGCCGGGCCGGGGGGCGAATGGTCGTCCAACGCGGTCGTCATGAGCTCCAGATCAGGATGATCTCCGGACAAACGGGAACCCGTTTGTCCGAGAAAACCGCTTCCCACTTTTCCTGGAATTGCTCTAGCGGCAAGGGCTGAGTTCGGGCATTTCGCCGTCGGACAGCCCGTACATGTAGCTGCGGCCTTTGACGAAGACCGGCGGCCGGTAGCAATCGCTGTAGCCCGAAATCTCGTCGGATTCGTTCTGGTAGATCACCTTGGGCTGACCGGCGCTGGTGTAGTCGGACAGCTGCTTGGCCAGCTTGCCTTCGCCCACGATGATGCGCTTGTAGCCGGCGGCGCTGTCGATGACGAGATTGCCGAAGGAATCGGCGTAGACGCGATCCTGATGGCGCGCGCCGGCAAGTGCGGGTGCAGCCAGCCCGGCGACTGCGGCCGCCACAATGAGCGCCGCTAGGCGCGATTTGCCAGAGTTCGAACGCATGGTGTCTTCCTTTTCGAGGAGCCTCCTCGAATCAGAAATTAACCTTTTATTAACCTTTGTTAAGAGGCTGGCGCGTTGTGCGGCGATGTCTCGTCAAACATGGTTAATTTCCGACTGGGGGGAAAACCCGATGGCCATCATTCGGCCATGCTTGGCCGCACCATCGTGGCTGGCTCCGAATGCGACAGCGGTGGGTGCCCTTGATCTAGGCAAAGCATCGCGGCTAGCTTGTCGCATGGGAGGACAGCATATGGCGTTACGCCGGACGGTTTGGGTGTCCGTTTTCCCGTTGCTCGTCATCGTAGCGGCCTGTGTGCCGCAGGATGGCGGGCCGAAGGCGGCCAATACCGTCTCGCCCGCGCCGGCTCAGCAGTCGATAGCAGCCGCGGCGCCCCCGGCATCCGCGCCTCCAGCACCGGCAACCAAGATCACCACCGATCTCACCGCGCCGCGGTCCACTGTGGGTACAGCGACCTATGGATGCGGCAATGGCAGTGCCATCACCATTCAGAATCTCGGCTCGTCGTTGCGTGTGATCGAGCCGAATGGCACGACCGAAGAGTTTTTGGCGTCGCCCGCCAACCAGTCCAGCCGCTACCAGGAGGCCGCGACGCATAACGCAATCGTGATCGACGGGCGTGAGGCGCTGGTGATGAAGAGGGGCTCGACGCCGCAGACCTGCAAGCGGTAGTTCGAATCCTGACACAGCCGAGCTCTGGACCACATATGCTGCACTGCAGCGATATAGAGCCGGCTGCAGGCCATCAGCCCCTAATCGATTGAAGCCGGAACCTGCCTTTTTGTCAGACTAAATGACGTTTCCAAAACGATTTTCTGGCTTTGACGCGGTGCAAAAAGAGCATTAGAAACCGGCTGTCCGAAGTCGCAACCGGAAGCGGCAATGCCGCATTTTCACCTGCGGCTCCAGAGACGCCGAACCTGGGGGAGCCATGAGCAAATCACCAGCCACCCGCGAATTCGCCAGACGTGAACGGCCGCTCTCGCCGCATCTGACGATCTACCGGCCGCCGATCACGATGACGATGTCGATCATCCATCGCATCACCGGCGGGGCGCTTTATGTCGGCACGCTTCTGGTCGCCGTCTGGCTGATGGCGGCGGCAAGCTCGCAAGGCGTCTTCGACTGGGTCAACTGGGCTTTCGGCACCTGGCTCGGCCGGCTCATCCTGTTCGGGTACACCTGGGCGCTGATGCACCACATGCTGGGCGGCGTCCGCCACTTCATCTGGGACACCGGTGCCGGGCTCGAGAAGCACACTGCATCGAAGATCGCCTGGGCGACGCTTGCCGGGTCGATTGTGCTGACGCTGCTGATCTGGGTCGCCGGCTATATGGCGCGGGGAGCCTCGTGATGAGCAGCAACAAAAGCAACGATATGCGCACGCCGATGGCCAAGGTGCGCGGCCTCGGCTCGTCGCATGAGGGTACACAGCATTTCTGGCGCCAGCGGCTGACGGCGCTCGCCAACATTCCGCTGACGCTGTTCTTCGTCGGGTTCCTGATCGCACTCAATGGTGCCGGTTATGCGGAGGTGCGGGCCGCGCTCGCCAATCCGTTCGTGGCGCTGGTGATGATGCTTTTCCTGATCTCCGGGCTCTACCATATGCGGCTCGGCATGCAGGTGATCATCGAGGATTATATAACCGGCGAAGGCCTGAAGCTGGCGACGATAGCGCTGAACACATTTTTCACCATAGCGGTTGGCGTCGCCTCGATCTTCGCCCTGCTTAAACTTGCATTCGGAGGCTGATTTGGCCAAGGACGCGAAATCAGCCAACACGGCAGGCCACACTTTTGTCGACCACAAATTCGACGTGGTGGTCGTCGGCGCCGGCGGCGCGGGTCTGCGCGCCACGCTTGGCATGGCCGAACAGGGCCTGCGCACCGCCTGCATCACCAAGGTGTTCCCGACCCGCTCGCATACGGTGGCCGCGCAAGGTGGCATTGCCGCCTCGCTGTCCAATATGGGCCCCGATTCCTGGCAGTGGCACATGTACGACACCGTCAAGGGCTCGGACTGGCTGGGCGATGTCGACGCCATGGAATATCTGGTGCGCGAAGCGCCGGCCGCGGTCTACGAGCTCGAGCACTATGGCGTGCCGTTCTCGCGCACCGAAGAGGGCAAGATCTACCAGCGGCCGTTCGGCGGCCACATGATGAATTACGGCGAAGGCCCGCCGGTGCAGCGCACCTGTGCTGCCGCCGACCGCACCGGCCACGCCATCCTGCACACGCTCTACGGCCAGTCGCTGAAGAACAACGCGCAGTTCTTCATCGAGTATTTCGCCCTCGACCTGATCATGGAGCCGGATGGCACCTGCACCGGCGTCGTCGCCTGGAACCTCGATGACGGCACCATCCACCGCTTTTCGGCCAAGATGGTGGTGTTGGCGACCGGCGGCTATGGCCGCGCCTATTTCTCGGCGACCTCGGCGCACACCTGCACCGGCGACGGTGGCGGCATGGCAGCTCGGGCTGGGTTCCCATTGCAGGACATGGAGTTCGTCCAGTTCCACCCGACCGGCATCTATGGCGCCGGCTGCCTGATCACCGAGGGCGCGCGCGGCGAGGGCGGCTATCTCGTCAACTCCGAGGGCGAGCGCTTCATGGAGCGCTATGCGCCATCGGCCAAGGACCTTGCCTCGCGCGACGTTGTTTCGCGCTGCATGACGCTGGAAATCCGCGAGGGCCGTGGCGTCGGCAAGAAGAAGGATCATATATTCCTTCATCTCGACCATCTTGACCCGGCGGTCTTGCACGAAAGGCTCCCGGGCATTTCGGAATCGGCAAAAATCTTCGCCGGCGTCGACCTGACCAAGGAGCCCATCCCGGTGCTGCCGACGGTGCACTACAATATGGGTGGCGTGCCGACCAATTATTGGGGCGAGGTGCTCAATCCCACCGCCAAAAGCCCCGACAAGGTGTCGCCCGGCCTGATGGCGGTCGGCGAAGCCGGCTGCGCCTCGGTGCATGGCGCCAACCGGCTGGGCTCGAACTCGCTGATCGATCTGGTGGTGTTCGGCCGCGCCGCGGCGATCCGCGCCGGCCAGGTCATCGATCGCAAGTCGGCGATCCCTTCGCCCAATGAAGCCTCGGTTGAAAAGATCATGGATCGCTTCGACGGGCTGCGCCACGCCAATGGCTCGACGCCGACCGCGGTGCTGCGCGAAAAGATGCAGAAGGCGATGCAGGAAGACGCTGCCGTGTTCCGCACGCAGGAATCGCTGGAAAACGGCTGCAAGCGCATTTCGCAGATCTGGAGCGAGCTCAAGGACATCAAAGTCTCCGACCGCTCGATGATCTGGAACTCCGACCTGGTCGAGACGCTGGAGCTGGAAAACCTGATGGCCAACGCCATCACCACCGTCTACAGCGCCGAGGCGCGCAAGGAGAGCCGTGGCGCGCATGCGCGGGAAGATTTTGCGTCGCGCGATGACGCGGTTTGGCGCAAGCACACGCTGGCCAAGCTGAGCGAGGACGGCAAGGTGACGCTCAGCTACCGGCCGGTGCACACCGAGCCGCTGTTGGCCGAAAAGGACGGCGGCATCAGCCTCGCCAAGATCGCGCCCAAGGCCAGGGTATACTGATGATGGCGCTGGCGGGCTCAGGCTATTCCGGCACCCTTCCGGCCAAGCTCGGCTTGAAGGACGGCATGGTCGCGGCCTTCATCGCGCTGCCGCCGGAGCTCGACGACCTTGCTGACGCCGTGGCTTTTGCCGGAGTCGATCGGCTGGCCGATTGGTCTGCCATCGCGGGTGCCGCTCTCAAATACGACGCCGTCCATGCCTTCACCAAACAGCGCGCCGAGATCGAGGATCGCCTCGGTGATGTCGAGGCAGCTATCAAGCGTAACGGCATGGTCTGGGTTTCCTGGCCGAAGAAAGCATCGAAAGTGCCAACCGATGTCACTGAGGGCGTCGTCCGCTCTGAAGCGCTGAAGCTTGACCTCGTCGACGTCAAGGTCGCCGCCGTCAATGAAATCTGGTCCGGGCTGAAGCTCGTCATCCGAAAGGACCTGAGGTAATGGTCGAACTGACGCTCCCCAAGAACTCGAAGATCCAGGCGGGGAAGACCTGGCCGAAGCCGGAAGGTGCCACCAATCTGCGGGAGTACCGCATCTACCGCTGGTCGCCGGACGATGACGAAAACCCGCGCATCGACACCTATTTCGTCGACATGGACGATTGCGGGCCGATGGTGCTCGACGCGCTGCTGTGGATCAAGAACAAGATCGACCCGACGCTGACCTTGCGCCGCTCCTGCCGCGAAGGCATTTGCGGCTCCTGCGCCATGAACATCGACGGCTCCAACACGCTGGCCTGCACCAAGGGCTGCGACGACATTTCCGGCGCGGTGAAAGTCTATCCGCTGCCGCATATGCAGGTGGTCAAGGACTTGGTGCCCGACCTCACCAATTTCTACGCCCAGCACGCCTCGATCGAACCATGGCTGAAGACGGTGTCGCCGCAGCCGGCCAAGGAATGGCTGCAGAGCCATGAGGACCGCGAGAAGCTCGACGGACTCTACGAATGCATATTGTGCGCCTGCTGCTCGACCTCGTGCCCGAGCTACTGGTGGAACGGCGACCGCTATCTCGGGCCGGCAACCCTCTTGCAAGCCTATCGCTGGCTGATCGACAGCCGCGACGAAGCCAAGGGCGAGCGGCTCGACAATCTCGAAGACCCGTTCCGGCTCTACCGCTGCCACACCATCATGAACTGCGCGCAGACCTGTCCCAAGGGGCTGAACCCGGCCAAGGCGATCGCCGAGATCAAGAAGATGATGGTGGAGCGGCGGGTCTAGGCGGAGCAGGCTTGCTGCAACCTCGGACGTAGCGATCCTTGGCGCCCCCCTCTGTCCTGCCGGACATCTCCCCCACGGGTGGGGAGATTGGCTGTGATTGCGGCTTTCGCCAATCTCCAAGGTTGAAGGATAGCGCGCTGTCGGCGAAGCTGCCGATCTCCCCCCTTGTGGGGGAGATGTCCGGCAGGACAGAGGGGGGCGCTGTCCCGCCAGCCTCAGAAAGGATTGTAATCCAATGAGCGAAGACCTTCCCATCCTCAATCCCGTCGAAGCGCGCGTGCTCGGCTGCCTGATCGAGAAGAAGGAACTGACGCCGGATGTCTACCCGCTGACGCTCAACGCAGCCCTTGCCGCCGCCAACCAGAAGACGGCGCGCGAGCCTGTCATGGCGCTGGAGCAGACAGAGGTGCACCGGGGTCTGAAGCTGCTCGAGCAGAAGGGGCTGGTGCGGCAGATGTTCGGCTCGCGCGTCGAGCGCTATGAGCATCAGATGGCGCAGCGCTTCTCGCTGACCACGCCGCAGACCGCTTTGCTCGGCCTGCTCCTGTTGCGCGGGCCGCAGACGGCGCATGAGCTCTTGGCGCGCGCTGAGCGCATGGCGCGGTTTTCGTCGATCGAAGACCTGCGCGCTGAACTCGACATGTTGATCGGCCGCCGGCCGCCGTTGATCCAGGAAATCCCGCGCGGGCCAGGCCAGCGCGAGGACCGCTACGTGCATCTTCTCGCCGGACCGGTGGATATTGCAGCGCTATCGGCGCAACGCAGCGCGCCGGCCGTGCCACACTCCGACCTGGAAGCGAGATTGGAAGCGCTGGAGCAGGAAGTCGCAGCCCTTCGCGCCCGGCTTGACGCGTTGGGCGCTTAGGCCGCCATTGTCCGTCATGAAAACGCCGGCCCGAAGGCCGGCGTTTGTCACTTCAGGTCACCCTGCTCTATCTCTTTGTTTTAACGCAATTCCGGACGGAAAACCGTTTCACACTTTTCCTGGAATTGCTCAGCCGAGCCTGGCGTCGAGCGACACCTTGATCGCGCCGAGCGCCTTGGAGACGGGGCATTCGGCCTTGGCCTTCTCGGCCAGTTCCTTGAACTTCGCCGCATCGATGCCGGGCACCTTGCCGACCACCGTGATGGCGCTGCCGGTGATGCCGGTGCCTGGAACCAGCGTCACCACGGCCTTGGCGTCGAGTTCGGCTGCGGGCGTGCCGTTTTCGGCCAGAAAATGCGAGAACTGCATGGCGTAGCAGCCGGCATGCGCCGCGGCGATCAGCTCTTCCGGATTGGTGCCGGATTTGCCGCTTTCATCCTCGAAGCGCGCCTTGAACGAATAGGGCGTGCCCTTGAGCGTCCCGCTCTGGCTGTCGAGCGTGCCTTTGCCTTCTTTCAGATTGCCTTTCCAGACGGCTGTTGCGGTGCGATCCATGAAGTCCTCCTTGGTTTGTCTTGAACTTGGCCTGGGTGAGCCCCGGCATCACCTCAACTATAGCGCGGGCGGGCGCGAAGACCACTGCGCTGTTTGGACCACGGTGCGATGACGGTTCATTCCTTGCGGGAAAATATTCGGGCTCTCCGAAAAAATGTTCGAGCAAAAATGTCGACTTCCATCCGGCCCGGCCGTCCTGCGGGCGGCCATGGGATTCTTGGCCGGATGGAGGTTCACATGGACAATCTGTTTTTCGCATTGTGGAAGAGCCCAGGCGATAGGCCTGAGCGACAGGAAGACTTCTGGCTGGATCCGCCAGCGCCCATCCTCGGCAGGCTGCTGGCGGCTCTTGCCATCATCGGTGTCGCGGCATGCCTTCTCGACCATGCGGCCGCGGTCGAAGGCAAGGCTGACACGTTCGTCACCGCATCTTATGGTTCATCGCAGCAAGGGAGCTGGAAATGAAATATGTCTGCCTGGTCTATGGCGAGGAGAAAGACCTTTACGCGCTCACCGTCGAACGGGGGGCCAAGCTCGACGCCGATTCGCTGGCCTATGACAGGTCCCTGGACCAAGAGGGAAAGCTGATCATCGCGCAGGCGCTGCAATCGGTGAGGACATCGAAGACGGTGCGACGGCGTGAGGGCAAGCGCCTTGTCATCGACGGCCCCTTCGCCGAAACCAAGGAGCAGTTGCTTGGCTTCGTGATGGTCGAAGCGGGCACTCTCGACGAAGCGCTGGACATCGCCGCCGGCATCCCGCTGGCCGAACTCGGCACGATCGAGGTACGGGCGATCTACGACATACCGGGATCATAGGCGGAGCCTGGCTTTGGCGGTTGGGGTCGCAGATCGGCTTGTTCAATCGCCTAAGCTTCACCAGCCGCAAATTGAGTTTTCTTCATCAGAAGCAACTCTTGCGTGTTGAAGCAGCGCGACAGTTCTCCTATCGTCCGCCGGATTCCTGGGGGATGTCGACATGCCTTTTCTGATTGCTATCCTTGGCGTGCTCGGAGCGGCGGCGTTCTGGTGGTACCGGATGAAGGCCATGAACGACGCTGCGCGCGAGGTCGCCGATGTCGTCGGGCGCGTGCAAGGCAACATCAGGCGCAAGAAGCTGCGCAAGCAGGCGGCGCTGTCGCCGCTGACGGCGATCGACGATCCGGTGGTGGCCGCCGCGACGCTGATCACATCGATCGTCTCCGAGAGCGGGCCGATCCTGCCGCAGCGCGAGGCCGTCATCCGCGCGGTCATTTCCGAGATCGCCGACAAGAAGAAGACCGACGAGGCGGTGATCTACGCCAAATGGGCAGCGTCACAGATCGACGACACCACTGTCGTCATCGACAAGCTGGCGCCGTTCCTGCGCGAGCGTCTCGATGTGGCCGAGCGAAACGATCTGCTGCAGATGGTCAACCGAGCCGCACAAGGCGGCGAGAAGCGCCTTGAGATCGCCGACCAGCGCATGCTTCGGCTGCGGCAGAAGCTGGGTTTCGAGGTCAACTAGGCTGTGCTGATATTCAGGTGAGGCCGGCCTGCAAACGACGGCTTCCTGCGCTTCCGGCCTTCGCCGGCCGAAGCACTCATGAGTGGCGTTGCGGTCAAGGCTACGGCCGGCGCAGGCCAATGCTCCCGTACTTTGTGTACGCCCCGCTCCGTTCTCAAAAACTACCGTTCTCGACCCGGTGTCGGAATTGAGCGCCAGCTCAGCGCATTTCATGCCGGCTCCCTTATTACGACCGGTATAAACTATCGGTCCGGTCGGCCGACCCAAGGAGACTTTGCATGCGTGGTCATTGTTTATGTGGCGCTATTGCTTTTGAAGTCGATGGGCCGGCACAAGCATGCGTGAGCTGTCATTGTGAAAGTTGTCGGCGGCAATGTTCCGCGCCGATGACCACCTACATTGGCGTTTTGGACAGCCAATGGCGATGGCTGGGCAAGCCACCGAAGGTATTCAACTCTTCTCCCGGTGTGGAAAGAACATTTTGCGATCATTGTGGCTCGCCGCTGTCCTTCCGCTCAAAGAACATGTCCGGTGTCATGCATTTTTTTGCCGCGGCGATGGAGGAGCCGGAAAAATTTGCTCCAACGCTGCATGTTGCTTTTGAGGAGAAGCTCCCTTGGTTGAAACTCGCCGACGGCCTGCCGACACGTGTTGGACCTGACTATACAAAAAACTAGATCGCCTCGCCCTTCAACAGCCTCGGCGTGCCGGCCGACAGCCCCGATGCCTGCCGGATGAAAAACTCCTTCAGGCGCGGCATGCGCTCGACGAGGCCAAGGCCGATGTCGCGGACGGTGCGCAGCGGGGTGATGTCGTTGGAAAACAGCCGGTTCAGCACATCCGTCGTGATGCCCATCTGCACCGTGTCGAAGCGACGCCATTGCTGGTAGCGCTCGAGCACGTCGAGCGCGCCGATGTCCTGGCCGAGCCGGTCGGCCTCGACGATCACTTCGGCAAGTGCCGCCACATCCTTGAAGCCGAGATTGAGGCCTTGGCCGGCGATCGGATGGATGCCGTGGGCGGCGTCGCCGGCAAGCGCCACGCGCGGTGCGACGAAGGCGCGCGCGATGGTCAGGCCGAGCGGCCAGGCGCGCGGCTTGTCGGCAACGCGGATTTCGCCGAGCTTCAGGCTGAAACGCTGTTCGAGTTCGTGCTCGAAGACGAGATCGTCGCCTTCCACCAGCGCTTTCGCATCTTCCGCGCGTTCGACCCAGACGATCGACGAGCGGTTGGTGCCGTCCGCGTCGGGTTTCAGCGGCAAGGTGGCGAAGGGGCCGGCGGGCAAAAAGTGCTCCTCGGCGCGGCCATTGTGCGGGCGTTCATGCGCCACTGTGCAGACGATGCCGGACTGGCCGTAGTCCCACTTCACCGTCTTGATGCCGGCCATGTCGCGCAGCTTCGAATTGACGCCGTCGGCGGCGACCAGCAGCCGTGCGGTCAGCGCGGCACCGTCGGCCAGATGCACCGTGATGCCGGCGCCATTGGTCTCAAAACCCTGCACCGCGACACCTTCGATGATGTCGATGCCGAGCGTCTCGGCCCTGGCGCGCAAGGCGCCGTTCAGCGCCCGGTTTGCGACCATATGCGCGAAGGGCTCGCCCGCCGCCACTTCACCGCCGAAGGTCAGGAAGACCGGGCGCACCGGATCGGCGCTGCGCGAATCGGTGATGATCATCTCGGTGATCGCCTGCGCCTGCGGCGCGATCTCGGCCCAGACGCCGAGCTGGTCGAGCATGCGGCAGGCGGCAGCGGCAATGGCCGAGGCGCGGCCGTCCCGTTGCCAGGCACCGGCGGGCGCGGCATCGACCAGCGCCACGGCCAAATGGGGTCGTGCCTGCTTCAGCGAGACGGCGGTGGCCAGCCCGACATAGCCGGCGCCGGCGACGAGGACATCGAGCCCTGATCTGGTCTTGGCGTCCGCCTTGCTTTCCATTGTCTTGGCTCCTTGCGCGCCGGCCCGGGCCTGCGCCCTTGACGGCTCGTTCTTCCTGTCGGAAACCGCCATAGCAATTTTGCGGCGAGGTCACAAAACATGACGGCGGCCATGGACGAGCTTCTGAGCATTCTCGACCTCGAGAGGCTGGAACACAATCTGTATCGTGGTCGCAGCCCCCAGGTGGAGTGGCAGCGCGTGTTCGGCGGCCAGACCATCGCCCAGGCGCTGGTGGCGGCGCAGCGGACGGTGGAGCCGGACCGCTTCGTGCATTCGCTGCACGGCTATTTCATGCGGCCGGGTGACATCAGGGTGCCGATCGTCTACGAGGTCGACCGCATCCGTGACGGTGGCTCCTTCACCACCCGCCGCGTGCTGGCGATCCAGCACGGACAGGCGATCTTTTCGCTGGAGGCCTCGTTCCAGGTCGACGAGAAGGGGCTGGAGCATCAGTTCGCGCTGCCCGATGACGTGCCGCCGCCGGAAGGGCTGGAGACGCAGCGGCAGCTGCTCGAAAGGGCCGAGCGGGTGCCGGAAGCGGTGCGCCGCTTCTGGGCGCGCGAGCGGCCGCTGGAGCTCAGGCCGGTCAATCTCCAGCACTATGAAAGCCGCGACAAGCTGCCGCCCCGGCAAAATGTCTGGATCCGGCTTGCCGGGCCAGTTCCCGACGACCGCGCGCTGCAGTCGGTGCTGCTCGCCTATCTCTCCGACATGACATTGCTCGACACCTCGACCTTCGCGCATGGGCGCGGCCTGTTCGATCCCGACATCCAGGCGGCGAGCCTCGACCATTCGATGTGGTTCCACCGGCCGCATTCGCTCGACGGCTGGTTGCTCTACGCGCAGGACAGCCCGTCGAGCTCGGGATCGCGCGGCTTCAGCCGCGGCACGCTCTATGCCCGCGACGGCACGCTGGTCGCCTCGATGGCCCAGGAAGGCTTGATCCGGCTCAAGCGTTGAGCATTGCGAGTCATGTTTGAGCAGGATCTCTGGACAAACGAAAACCTTTTGTCCGAGAAAACCCGGCTCGCCTTTTCGGCGTCACGCTCAAAGCCGGCAAAATAGGCAAAATCGAAAAATTGCATAAATTTTAAGCATGTGACGTGCCACAGGCACCGGCACCAGATGGCATCGGCCATCCCATTCCCTTTGTTTGCAACAGGTTAACATGCTGCTTCGGCACTTGGCACGAAGCTTGAATTCTTGGGAGCACTCTCCGGCTCTTTGGGATCGGTGAAGTCGTGCAAACGCGGGGGACCGCAACAGCAAAGGGTGAAACCTTATGAAAATCGTGATGGCAATCATCAAGCCGTTCAAGCTGGACGAGGTACGCGAAGCGCTTACCGCCGTCGGCATCCAGGGCCTGACCGTCACCGAAGTCAAAGGCTACGGGCGTCAGAAAGGGCATACGGAAATCTATCGCGGGGCGGAATACGCGGTCAGCTTCCTGCCGAAGATCAAGATCGAGGTCGCGGTCAGTGCCGACACGGTCGACAAGGCCGTCGAAGCCATCACTGCCGCGGCCAAGACCGGCCAGATCGGCGACGGCAAGATTTTCGTTTTCGGCATCGACCAGGCGGTGCGCATCCGCACCGGCGAAACAGACACCGACGCGCTCTGAGCGGCGAACACGTATTCCAATGGAGAGTTCAATGAATATTCCTTCCACCTTGAAGACGACGGGACGGGCGGCCCTGCTGGGCTCGCTTGCTCTCGCAGCATTGGGCAGCGTCGCCGCCTTCGCGCAGGAAGCCGCTCCGGCCGTTGCCGCTGCCGCACCGGCAGCCGCTCCGACCCCGGTGCTCGACACCGGCAACACCGCCTGGATGCTGACCTCGACGGCGCTGGTGCTGATGATGACCATTCCGGGCCTGGCGCTGTTCTACGGCGGCATGGTGCGCAAGAAGAACGTGCTCGCCACCATCATGCAGAGCTTTGCCATCACCTGCCTGGTGACGGTGCTGTGGTTCATGTTCGGCTATTCGCTCGCCTTCACCACCAATGATTCCGCCAGCCTGAACCAATATATCGGCGGCTTCTCGAGGTTCTTCCATCACGGCATCACCGTTTCGACGCTGTGGCTGCCGGGGGTGGCGAACATTCCTGAATTCGTCTTCTCGATGTTCCAGATGACCTTCGCCATCATCACGCCAGCGCTGATCGCCGGCGCCTTCGCCGAGCGCATGAAGTTCTCGGCGATGCTGATCTTCATGGCGCTGTGGCTGGTGTTCGTCTATGCGCCGATAGCGCATTGGGTCTGGGGCGGCGGCTTCCTTGGCGCGGCTGGCGTGCTCGACTTCGCCGGCGGCACGGTCGTCCACATCAATGCCGGTGTCGCCGGTCTCGTCTGCGCGCTGGTTCTCGGCAAGCGCGAAGGCTACGGCACCACCAACATGGCGCCGCACAACCTGGTCTATTCGGTGATCGGCGCCTCGCTGCTGTGGGTCGGCTGGTTCGGCTTCAACGCCGGTTCGGAACTCGCGGCTGACGGCCTTGCCGGTGCTGCCATGCTCAACACCCAGGTCGCCACCGCCGCTGCGGCACTGGCCTGGATGTTCGCCGAATGGATCGTCGCCAAGAAGCCTTCCGTGCTCGGCATCATCTCGGGTGCCGTCGCCGGCCTGGTGGCGGTGACGCCGGCTTCCGGCTTCGTCAACCCGACCGGCGCCTTCATCGTCGGCATCGTCGCCGGCGTGGTCTGCTACATCTCGGCGGTCAAGGTGAAGCACATGTTCGGCTATGACGACTCGCTCGATGCCTTCGGCGTCCATGGCGTCGGCGGTGTGGTCGGTGCGTTGCTGACCGGCGTGCTCGCCGATCCGGCGATCAATGCGCTCGGCAAAGACGCTTCGATTTTCAAGCAGCTCTATGGCATCGCCTTCACCATCCTGTGGACGGCGGTTGCCACCTTCGTGATCCTCTACATCGTCAAGGCGCTGGTCGGCTTGCGTCCGACGACTCAGGAAGAGGTCGAAGGCCTCGACATCTCCCAGCATGGCGAAGTGGTGCCGTAAGGCCAGCCTCGCCAAGGGGCCGGCGGAACCCTCCTCCCGCCGGCCCCATAGTTTCTCAAGAGATCCCGTCGTGACGTTCTCGAAAGAGGCTCACGCATTGAGGCCCGGAGCGATCCGGGCCTCTTTTTTGGCAAACTCATCCTGACCGAGATCGGTTCTGCGCAATCACGTTCGCGTGAACAAGATTTTCGAGGAAACATCGACCATCCTGGCTCCGAACTGTGAATGCGATCGTCGTTCTGACGCTCGTGTTTTGAAAACACAGGGAAGGAATTTTCTCATGAAGCTCAAGAATATCTGCCTCGGGGCACTCGCTCTTTCCATGGTCAGCGGCGTTGCATTGGCGGGCGCCCTCGACGAACCTGACAACATGGCGCCGTTCTTCACCGATGCCGGCATGAAGACCATGAAGTCGGAGGCGGACTTCAAGGCAGCCTGGGCCTCGACGGCCAAGGACAAGCAGGACACGATGATGAAGGAATGCCAGGACGCGGCGATGAGCAAGCCTCATGCCGAATTCTGCGCCAACCTGATGATGTATGCCGGTCACAAGTGATTGCGCGAGATCGGGTCCGGAAGGGCCCGATCGCTCCGGCGTTTCAAGACAGGGATGGCGGGCTTCACGGCCCGCCATCTTTGTCTGGATGAGGCGTTGGTAAAAAGCCATGGTTAATGCGCCCTTAACCTTCCCACGGCTAGTCTGACCCCCGAATCTGCCGGAGTGCGTCATGCGCTCGGGCCAGGCAATCTGACGGGGAAGAGCATGCGTTCAGGGGCTTCAGCACCGCTCGCGCTGGCCGATACGGGGCACGGCATCCAGGCTTTCGCACGGCGCCAGGTCGGGCGGCTGGTCGGCGCCGGCCTGTTCCTGGCTGTCGCCTTCGGGGTCGCCAGCCTCGCCACATGGAACGTTGCCGATCCAAGCTTCTCGCACGCCACCAACAACACCGTCACCAACGCCATGGGCTATGCCGGTGCCGTGTTCTCCGACCTCGCCATGCAGTTCTTCGGCCTCGCCGCGGTTGCCGCGCTGGTCCCGGCCGTCATCTGGGGATACCTCCTGTTTTCGGCACGCGGCGTCGACAGGCTGCCCAAGCGCGGGCTGTTCTGGTTCGGTTTCGCGCTGCTCGCCGCCGCGATCGCCGGCTGCATCGTTCCGCCCAAGACCTGGCCGCTGCCTACCGGCCTCGGTGGCGTGCTCGGCGACATGGTGCTCAAGATTCCCGGCGTCCTCATCGGCGGCTACCCGACCGGGCTGATCGCCAGCGTGCTTGCCGTTTTGCTGGCCGCGCCGACGCTCTGGCTGTTCGCCTATGGCGCGGCGCTGATCGGGCGCAAGAACGGCTTCGCCGTCATGGAAGAGCCTGCTGTCGCCGATCCACGCGAAGATGATCTTCTGTTCGACAATGACGAGGATGAGGGCGACGAGGGCATATTGGCGCTCGGCGCCATCACCCATTGGTGGCTCTCGCTGCGCGCGTGGATGCATCGCCGCGCCGTGCGCCGTAGGCAGGAACGGGACGAATACGAGCCACAGATGGAGCAGCGCTCCACCGCCTGGCGCCGGGCCGCCGAACGGGTCGAATCGGCCGAGTTCGCCGAGTCACGGATGAGCCAGGACGGCCGCGCCCGTGTCGAACCGGAATTCTTCGCCGCCATGGTCAACGACCGCAGCGTTTCCGTCGACCCGGACGATGACGATATCTTCGAGCGCGATGACGAGGATATGGATTTCGACGAGGAGCCCGTCACCCAGCGCCGTGCGGCGCCAACGGCCAAAGTGCAGCAGTTCCGCTCCGACGCCGCTACCCGCGTCGAGGCGCCGGCGGCGCGCCCCGTGCCGGGCGCGCGCGTCCAGCGCGAGGCGCAGACCTCGCTGATCGGCTCGGACACGTTCGAAATGCCATCGCTGCATTTCTTGTCGGAACCGAAGAACGTCGCCAAGGACGCAAGCCTGTCGAAGGATGCGCTGGAGCAGAATGCGCGCCTGCTCGAAGGCGTGCTGGAGGATTTCGGTGTCAAGGGCGAGATCATCGCCGTGCGACCCGGTCCGGTGGTCACCCTTTATGAGCTCGAACCGGCGCCCGGCATAAAATCGTCGCGCGTCATCGGCCTGTCCGACGACATCGCGCGCTCGATGAGCGCTATCGCCTGCCGCGTCGCCGTGGTTCCCGGCCGCAACGCCATCGGCATCGAACTGCCGAATGCCAAGCGCGAAACCGTCTACCTCCGGGAGATACTGGCCAGCCGCGATTTCGAGACGACCAAGTCCAAGCTGGCGCTGGCGCTGGGCAAGAGCATCAATGGCGAAGCGGTCATCGTCGACATCGCCAAGATGCCGCACGTTCTGGTCGCCGGCACCACCGGCTCCGGCAAATCCGTCGCCATCAACACCATGATCCTGTCGCTGCTCTACAAGCTGACGCCGCAGGAATGCCGGCTGATCATGATCGATCCGAAGATGCTGGAACTGTCCGTCTATGACGGCATCCCTCATCTTTTGACACCCGTCGTCACCGATCCAAAGAAGGCGGTGGTGGCGCTGAAATGGACCGTGCGCGAGATGGAGGACCGCTACCGCAAGATGTCCAAGGTCGGCGTGCGCAACATCGACGGCTTCAACGCGCGGGTCCAGCTGGCTGAGAAAAAAGGCGAGAAAATCTCGCGCACCGTGCAGACCGGCTTCGACCGCCAGACCGGCGAGGCGATCTACGAGACCGAGAATCTCGATCTCGAGCCGATGCCCTATATCGTCGTCATCATCGACGAAATGGCCGACCTGATGATGGTCGCCGGCAAGGACATCGAAGGCGCGGTGCAGCGCCTGGCGCAGATGGCGCGCGCCGCCGGCATCCATGTCATCATGGCGACGCAGCGTCCGTCGGTCGACGTCATCACCGGCACCATCAAGGCCAACTTCCCGACCCGCATTTCCTTCCAGGTGACGTCGAAGATCGACAGCCGCACCATTCTGGGCGAGCAGGGCGCCGAGCAGCTGCTCGGCATGGGCGATATGCTCTACATGGCCGGCGGCGGCCGCATCCAGCGCGTGCACGGCCCGTTCGTCTCTGACGACGAGGTCGAGAAGATCGTCGGGCACCTGAAGCTGCAGGGCGTGCCTGAATATCTCGACGCCATCACCGAGGATGACGGCGAGGACGACGACGAACCGTCCGGCAAGGGTGGCGGCTCCGGTGGCGGTAGCGGCAACAGCAATCTGGATGATTCCGACGATCCCTACGATCAGGCCGTCGCCGTGGTGTTGCGCGACGGCAAGGCGTCGACCAGCTACATCCAGCGCCGTCTCGGCATCGGCTACAACCGCGCCGCCTCGATCATCGAGAAGATGGAGAAGGAAGGCATTGTCGGCCCGGCCAACCATGCCGGAAAACGTGAAATCCTGGTGCCGACCGAAGATGATAAGTTCTGATGGGAAGTCGGCCGCAACCTTGAACCTTGCGGCGCGTTGAAGCGAGGAGCACCTTCTGTCCGCCAAACTTCAGCCCAACTGGGGGCTCAGGACAACGACAGATACAGGAATCATCACGAGAGTGACCGCTATGAAAAACGATCTTTCAGCACTCGCCCCGACCCGCCGCCAACTGCTTGGCCTCGGCCTTGTCGCCGCGGGCGCCGCCGCACTCAATGTGGTGCCCGGCTTCGAATTGCTGGCCTCGGCGCAGGCGGCCGTGCCGCCGGCCGCGCAAAAGATCGCCGACCATTTTTCCTCGGTCAAATCGATGAGCGGTGAATTCGTCCAGTTCGGCCCCAAGGGCGAGCAGACCGGCGGCAAGTTCTTCCTGGAACGGCCGGGCAAGATCCGCTTCAATTATGACGGGGCGTCGAATTTCAAGGTGATTTCGGATGGCAAGTCGGTGGTCATCCTCAACAAGAAAATGAACACTTCGGACCTTTATCCGCTGTCGAAGACGCCACTGAAGCTGCTGCTCGACGACCGCATCGACCTCTCCGGCGACCGCGTCAAGAGCGTCAAGGAAGAAGACGATCTCACCACCATCAAGCTCGCCGACAAGTCGGTGTTCGGCAATGCGATGATCACCATGATGTTCGATCCGAAAACCTATGATCTGCGCCAGTGGACGATCACCGACGCGCAAGGCAAGGATACGACGGTGATGATCTTCAACACCAAGGAAGGCGTCAGCTTCGCGCCGGACACGTTTGCCATCGACTATACGGCCAACCGCGAGCTGAATACGAAGACGCGGTAAGTTACGCACCTTAGGCCCAGCCTGAGCAGGTTCCAAGCATAGCCCGGCTTGTCTTTGCGGCGCCCGGCTGGCAATTTCAGGACTGACTCCCTCAAAAGGTGTCTTCTCCGTCAGGCCTATCGATCCTGGCCGGAAGCACGCTGTCCCGGATTGCCAAATGCCCTTTTCCATCGCCACCTGGAACATCAACTCCGTGCGCCTGCGCATGCCGATCGTCGAGCGGCTGCTCGATGAGTATGCCCCCGATGTGCTCTGCCTGCAGGAAACCAAGGTTCCCGACGAGCTGTTTCCCGAAAAAGCATTCCGCAGGCTCGGCTACCAGCACATCGCCTTCCATGGCCAGAAGGGCTATCACGGCGTGGCGACGGTGGCGCGGCGGCCGATCGAGGTGGTCGAAAAGCGCCGTTTCTGCGAGATCGAGGACAGCCGGCATCTGTCGGTGACGGTGCGCGCCGGCGGCAAGACGATCCTGGTGCACAATTTCTACGTTCCGGCGGGTGGCGACGAACCGGATCCCGAGATCAACAAGAAGTTCAGGCACAAGCTCGATTTCGTCGCCGAGATGAACGCCATCCGCGCCGAGCACAGCGAGGTGTCCGCCTCGGTGCTGGTCGGCGACCTTAACATCGCGCCGCTCGAGCACGACGTCTGGTCGCACAAGCAATTGCTCAACGTGGTCAGCCACACGCCGGTCGAGACCGAAAATTTCGAGGCGATGCGGCTCGCCGGCGACTGGATCGACTTGATGCGGCTCAACGTGCCGCTTGATCAGAAGCTCTACACCTGGTGGAGCTATCGCGCGCAGGATTGGGAGCTGTCCAATCGCGGCCGACGGCTCGACCATGTCTGGTCGTCGCCGAACCTGGTGCCTGATTTCGCCGGCTATGAGATCCTGAGGGCGGCGCGCGGCTGGGACCGGCCGTCGGACCATGTGCCGGTGATTGCGCGGTTCGATCTGGATTAGGTCGCAGGCCGAAGGGGTCGTTGAATGGAGATAGTGGCAGCACGAGAGCCGGATGTTACATCGGCGGCCGACTGTCTGGCGGCTGCCTTTGCCAATGATCCGCAGATGGCGTTTTTCTTCTCGGGCGATCCTCCGCGGCGTCAGGACCTGGTGACGGAGTTCTTCTCGATCCTGATGGCGGCGCGCCTGGCGCTTGGAATGCCTGTGCTGCTGTTAAAGAGCGAGGGTCGCATCCTTGGTGCGGTGATGGGCTATGATACGCAGCGGCCTGAATGGCCTCCGGCGCACCAGCAGAGATGGGCTTTGCTTCAGCAAAGGCAGGCATCGATAGCTTCGCGCTTCGAGAGGGCAGACGCCATCAGTGAAGAATACAAGCCGCAGGAACCGCATTTCTACCTTGGCGTCCTGGGCGTTCACCCCTCGATGCAGGGAAAGGGGGCTGGCGGCGCGCTCATCAAGGCCTATTGCGATCTTGCCGAAAGAGATCCTGTCTCGGCAGGAACGTTTCTCGAAACCGCTCAACGCAAGAATTTGGCTTTCTATGAGCGTTGGGGGTTTCAACTCCTCGGCCAAGGTGAACTTGCGCCCGGGAAGCCATTCTGGTGCCTGTTCAGGCCAAAACCCGTTCGAGACGGCAATTAGATTTACCCGGAAAACCGCGGCGCCAGTTTCTCGATGCGGCGGATCATGGTCTGGAATTCCTCGGAAATGCGCTCGTGGAGTTTCACCGCGACTTCGGGATATTCCTCCAGGATGCGACGGAACATCTTGCGGCTCAGCCGGATCACTTCCGAATCGATTTCGGCCGACGCGCTGGTCAGCCGGTTGCTGTCGGCGATCAATGCCAGTTCGCTCAGGATGGTGCCGGGGCCGGCGGTGCCGATCGGGATGCGCTCGCCAGTCTGCTCGCGATAGAGCACGATGCGTCCGCTGACCACGACATAGGCCGAATCGGCCTCGTCGTCCTCGCGGTAAAGCTTGTGGTTGGCCTGCAACAGGGTGTTCTCGGCGCCGAAGGCGAGCAGGCGCAGCTGTTCCTGCGTGAAGCCCTGGAAGAGCTTCACGGCGGACAGGATGCGGATGTCGTCATCCAACGCCATCTCTAGCTGCGTCCCCGAACGGTCAGTCCAATCCCTCCTTTAGAGCGCCGCGCGTCCTCTTGGACGCGCAAAGGACGCTCTAACATCTTCAATCTGCGCATCGTGCTTTCCAAAAATCGAATCCGATTTTTGGGCCGATGCGCGGGGCCGATCCTGAATCTCCTCCAACAGGATCGCACCCGAACGCGGCCCCGCCCAGACCGCTTATTGGATAATGAAATGTTTAAGGAACCAGCTTGTAGCCGCCGCTTTCTGTCACAAGAATTTCCGCATTGGAAGGATCGCGCTCGATCTTCTGGCGCAGCCGGTAGACATGGGTTTCCAGCGTGTGCGTGGTGACGCCGGAATTGTAGCCCCAGACCTCCTCCAGCAGCACGTCGCGCGTCACCACCTTCTGGTCGGCGCGGTAGAGATATTTGATGATCGAGGCTTCCTTCTCCGTCAGCCGCACCTTGCCGCCGCGCGGGTCGATGAGCAGCTTCTGGCTGGGCTTGAAGGTGTAGGGGCCGACCGAGAAGGTAGCGTCCTCACTCTGCTCATGCTGGCGCAGCTGCGCGCGGATGCGCGCAAGCAGCACCGCGAAGCGGAACGGCTTGATGACATAGTCGTTGGCGCCGGCCTCGAGACCCAGAATGGTGTCCGAATCGGTGTCATGGCCGGTCAGCATGATGATGGGCGCCTTGTAGCCGCCCTTGCGCAAGATTTTCACCGCCTCGCGACCATCCATGTCGGGCAGGCCGACATCCATGATGAGCAGGTCGATGAGGCCGCCGCGTGCCGCGGTGACGCCTTTTGCCGCAGTCGCTTCCTGCAGCACGTCGAATTCCTCATAGAGGGCGAGTTGCTCGACCAGTGTGCCGCGCAGGTCGTCATCGTCGTCGACGATCAGAATGGTGCGTGAAGTCATGGATCAATCCGTTGTTTTGAAAAGTGAATTCATTTGACCGCTGCGTATTTATGCGGAAGCTGGCCGACACAATAGCCGATCACAGTGATTTGTTCCGTGGCACGATCATACAAGAAAAAACGCGATCGCAATGCAGCCGGCGCAATTTTGCTGAAACGGCTGCGTGTGCTGACCGTGCGGGCAAGGCCCGGCCACCCCAGCCAGGGCCTGCTGCAGGCAGGAAATGCGGTGTTTGCCTGCGCGCTGGGGCGCGGCGGCATCTCGGCCGCCAAGCGCGAGGGCGACGGCGCCACGCCGCTTGGCTCGATGCGGATCCTGTCGGGTTATTTTCGGGGAGATCAGTTTGCCGGTGGCCGCCGGACGCGGCTGGCGATGACGCCGATCGGGCCCGATCTCGGCTGGTGCGAAGTGCCGGACGACCGCAACTACAACAGGCCGGTCAAGATTCCCTATGGCGCCAGCCATGAACGCATGCGGCGCGACGACCGGCTCTACGACGCCTGCCTGGTGCTCGACTGGAACATTTCGCCACGCCGCAGGGGACGCGGCAGCGCCATCTTCTTCCACCTGGCGCGTCCCGGCTTCACACCGACGCAAGGCTGCGTCGCGGTGACCGCGCGCACGATGGCGCGGCTGTTGCCGCTGCTGTCGGACCGGACGGTGGTGAGGGTGGTGAGGTAGGCAGTAGGCAGTAGGGCAGTAGGGCAGTAGGGCAGTAGGGCAGTAGGGCAGTAGGGCAGTAGGGCAGTAGGGCAGTAGGGCAGTAGGGCAGTAGGGCAGTAGGGCAGTAGGGCAGTAGGGCAGTAGGATGTGTCGTCCGTAGCTGCCTGACTTCCCCTAGTGCCGTATTGCCTTACTCCCCTATTCCCCTCCGGTGCGGCTGCTGCCAGCCGATGTCGAGCAGGCCCAGCCGGCCGATCTCGCGGTCCATGGCCCGGCCTATATCCTTGCGGCCAGCGCCGATATCGCGCAGCTGCCGTTCAGACAGGTCCTCGACGTTCTGGTGCGGAAGATTGACCGCGACCCTGGCCTGACGCAGCCAATCGCGGACTGCCGAAAGCCAGGCCGGCCGGGCGGTGTATGCGGGGTGAAGAGCGATGTGAGACATGATGCGATCCGTTTCTCTCCGGACTTCAAATCCGGTTTAATGGTACTTCGATGCTCACACCATGCCTGATTGAAATCTTGGGAGGAAACGAGTAGTTTTTGCTCAATCATCAAGTTTTGTTTGAGGATCGAGACGCCATGATCCGCTCTTTCGAATTTATGCGCTGATGGCCCGCCTGCTGCCCGGAACGCGTGCGCTGAGGACCTTCGAGGCGGCGGCGCGTCATCTCAATTTCACCCGCGCCGCCGACGAGCTTGGGCTGACGCCAGCCGCGGTCAGCCACCAGGTCAAGGAAATCGAGGAGCAGCTCGAGCTGGTGCTGTTCACGCGCACCAGCCGCACCATGCGGCTGACGGAGGCGGGAAACGTGCTGTTCGAGGCGTCGATCGACGCGCTCGACCTGCTCAACCGGGCTGTGTCTCGGGCCCGCAAGCTGACGCGCGGCACGGCGCTGCTGAAAGTGACGCTCGACGCGCAGTTCGCGACAAAATGGCTGATGCGGCGCATCGACGATTTCCGCCGTCAAAAGCCGGGCATCGAGCTGCGCTTCGACATCACCTACGATGTCAGGGACTTCGAGCGCGACGACGTCGATATCGGCATTCGGTTCGGCACCGGCAAATATGCGGGGCTTTGCGCGCACCGGCTGTTCGACAACATCATCATCCCGGTGTGCAGCCCGGCGCTGCTGGCGTCAGGGCCGCCGCTCAATGAACCGCGCGACCTCTTCCAGCACACGCTGGCGCATATCGAATGGTCGCGGCAAGGCGTCACCTGGCCGAACTGGAGCATGTGGATGCAGGCAGCCGGCGTCGACGATTTCGACGACAGCCGCACCCTCGTCTTCGGCTCCTCGACCGATGCCACGCAGGCGGCCCTCGACGGCAACGCCGTGGCGCTCGCCGACTTCGCCATGGTCGCCAACGACCTGTCGCAAGGGCGGCTTGTCCGTCCCTTCGAGCTCGGCATCAAGGTCGCGCCGGAGTTCGCCTATTTCCTGGTCTATCCGCAAACCGTGAAGGACGACGCGCGCATCGTCGCGTTTCGCGAATGGCTTCTCGAGGAGGCGGCAAAGACGCACAGCACGGAGGCATGAGCCGGCAGCGCCGAGCCCGGTCTTTCGGTCACGACCGGGCGTTGTGACCGAAGATCATGCGGCGGTACTTCTTCAGGTTCCATTTCAGCTTTTTGTAGAAAAGTGGCTGCTTTTTGCTGGCGACGGAGGTGTGAAATGCTCCATTCTCGCTGCCCTGCTCGGCAATCGGCCGCTCGAACCAAAGCATTTCAATCCCGAGCTTCTCGTCCATCTGCTCGATCTGGTGGTCTATCGCCGTTGAGATCCTGTTTTGCGCGATCCAGGCGCAACGAGCCTCGGCAACCGGGCGGGTAATAAGATAGGAATCGGCGCATCTTGCATGCAGTGCCGGGTAAAGCTTTTGGCCCTTCCGCAATTTCCAGCTCGGCGTGTAGTAGTTGCTGCCATTGCCCAGATAGATGACGGCCTTGCGCGTGGGACTGCCGAGTTCGGCCAGCCCTTGCTGGAACTTGGCGACAAAGTCGCGGGCTAGGAAGACGTCATCCTCGAACACCAGGCAATAGGGCAGGTCGGTTTCGAGGAAATCGCGCCAGATGCCGACATGTTTCAGCGCCAGCGAGACAGCCGCCGGGTATGTAAAGGCGGGCGCGATCAGCTCGTTGCGGATTTCTGGCGTAATGTCGGCCTGATCCCAATCCGTGTAGAAATAGACCGGCACGCCACGCCGCTCGAATTCGCGGACGATGTGGCGGCGCCGGTCGTCATAGCCTTGCTTGACGTGGCAGATCCGGGTGAACACCAGGTCGCGTGGAAATCCGGCTGCCATCGTCAACGCACCGTCTCAGCTTGCTGCCGCGCCGAACCAGCCGATCACCGCGCCGATGATCAGCAGGACACCCAGCCAGTGGCCGCCATCGATGAGGGTCAGGTCCCAGCCGAAATTCTCGTAGCGATGGTTGACCGACAGCGTCGTGGCGACAAAACCCAGCCAAAGCACGAAGCCGAAGATGAGCCCGGCAAGCCATGTCGGCTCACCGCCGGTCATCGCGCCGACAACCAGCGCCATGATGGTGGCCATGAGCAGTTCGGCGATGAAGCTGATGACGAAAGGCAGCGGTGACTTCTTCATCGTTGCCGGATCGAGCCTGGCGGCCTTCAGCCACGGCTTGCTCAACGCCATGTACCAGGCGGCGCCGAACAGCCAGGCGACGACGGCGGCGGCGATCACCGCCAGCCAGTTCACTGCTGAAAAATCCATGAGCTTCCCCCTCCAGATGCAGGTCGGACGAACTGCATGCCCGTTGTATCAAGCGCTTCGGCGATGGCGTCAAGCAAAGCGCCAGACGGTGGTGCGCTTGACCAGGGAATCCTCCAGTGCCCGGGTGACAACGACCTCATAGACCGCAAGCGGCTCCAGGCCCGCTTTGGGCATATACGACCGGCCGGGATCGCCGACGAAGATCTCTGCGCCGCGCGCCTTGAGCGTCGCGAACCACGGCATCAGGCTATCGGCGAAGGATTTGTCGTAGAAAACGTCACCGGCGAGTATCACGTCCCAGCCCGCATCGCTGCCGATGCAGTCCGTGCCGAGGAAATCGATGCCGATGCCATTGGCCTCACTGTTGAGGCGGATCGCGGTGGCGCAGAAAGGGTCGATGTCGGCGGCGGTCACTTGAGCAGCACCCGCCTTGGCGGCGGCGATGGCGACGAGGCCGGAGCCCGAGGCGAAGTCGAGCACGCGCTTGCCTCGCACCGTATCGGGATTGTCCAGGACATAGCGGGCGAGGCCTTGGCCGCCGGCCCAGGCAAAGGCCCAGAAAGGCGGCGGCAGGCCGATCTCGACCAGTTCGTCCTCGGTCCGCTGCCAAAGATCGTGCGCTTCATCGGCGAGGCGCAGAACAATCTCAGGCACATGCGGCGGCGCTATCAGCGCCGTGTTGTCGAGAATGAATTTTTGCGCGCTGTTCGGCGTAAGGGCCGTCACGGAGCAGGTGAAAGGCCGCCCATGCGGCAGACTTCCTTCCATTCGGCCGGAGTGACCGGCTGCACGGAAAGCCGTCCAAGCCGCACCAGCGCCATCTCGGCAAGCTTTGGATTGGCTTTTACGTGTTCCAGCGTCGGCGGGGTCGGCACATCGCGAACCGCGCGGATGTCGACGCATTCCCAGCGCGGGTCGTCGGACGTGGTGTCGGGGTGGGCGAGCGCGCAGACTTCAGCGATGCCGACCACGTTCAGCCCCTCATTGGAGTGGTAGAAGAAGCCGAGATCGCCGATCTGCATGGCCTTCATGTTGTTGCGGGCGGCGTAGTTGCGCACGCCGTCCCATTGCGTGCCGGCCTTGCCCTTGGCCTTCAGCATCTCGAAGGAGAACTTGAACGGCTCCGATTTGAACAGCCAGTAGTTCATTTTTTCTCCTCCTTGCGAGCCAATTGCGGGCTATCGGAAATTAACTAGCCGCCGGCTTGTTGAACGTCCAGTTCCACTGGCGGATTTCGACGCTTTCGAACAGGCCGGCCTTGGCATAGGGGTCAGCGGCCGACAGGGCCTGCGCCGCCGCCAGGTCAGGCGCCTCGACGACCACCAGGCTGCCATTGGGCTTGCCATCGGCATCGAGGAAGGGGCCGGCGAAGGCCAGTTTCTTCTCTGCATTCAGTCCTTCGAGGAAGGCGACATGCACGGGCCGCGTGTCGAGGCGCACCTGCAGGCTTCCGGGCTTGTCCTTGCAAACAAAAGCAAACAGCATCGTCTTTCTCCTGGTCTTGGGATTGAGATTGCGGATCAATCGTTGGTTTCGGTTTTCAGCGGCCGGGTCATCAAGGCGGTCACGGCCTGGCGGATGGTGATGGTGCCGTCCAGTATGGCTGCCACGGCGGCGATGATCGGCGCATCGATGCCGCGCTCGGCTGCGATGCGGGCGGCGATCGCCGCCGTCGGCACGCCCTCGGCCAGCGGCAGTCCGGCAAGCGCCTTGCCTTGCCCGAGCGCCAGCCCATAAGCGAAATTGCGCGATTGCGCCGACGAGCAGGTCAATAAAAGGTCGCCGAGGCCGGAAAGCCCCATCAAGGTCTCGGGCCTGGCGCCGAAGGCGGCACCGATGCGGCGCAGCTCGACAAAGCCGCGCGTCACCATGGCGGCCTGGGCGCTGGCGCCGAGCCCGGCGCCGGTGACGGCACCCGCGGCAATGGCAAAGACATTCTTCAAGGCGCCGCCGATTTCGACGCCGATCAGGTCGTCGCTCGAATAGCAGCGCAGGTTCTCCGCGGAAAAGCGGGCGGCAAGGTCGGCGGCAAGCGCCTCGTCGCCGGCGGCGACCACGACCGCTGTCGGCAAGCCCCGGGCAACATCGGTGGCGAAGCTCGGGCCGGACAGCGCGGCGATCGGATTTTGCGGCAGGATCTCCCTAGCGATTGCCGACAGCAAGGCGCCAGTGTCGCGCTCGATGCCCTTGGCGCAAAGGACAAGCGGGATGCCAGGAGGCATATGGTCTTTCGCGGCTGTTAGCGTCGCCCGCAAGGACTGCGCCGGGGTCACCGCCAGCACGCAATCGGCGCCCGCGAGCGCTGCCTTAATGTCTGATGTCGCCTCGATGCCGGGCGCAATCGCAATGCCGGGCAGATAGCGCGGGTTCTCGCCACGGCCGATCGCGGCAACGGTTTCCGGGTCGCGCGCGAACAACCGCACCGCATGGCCGGCGCGCAGCATGGCCAGCGCCAGCGCCGTGCCCCAGGCACCGCCGCCGAGCACGGTGACGCGCCAGCCGCTTTTGTCTGGGGTGTTCTTGGCTAGACCGGTCATGCCTTGGCTCCGCGCCGGCCGGAGCCGACCATCGGCGCCGAGATGCTGTCCAGCGGCCAGCGCGAGCGCGGCACGAAATCGAAGCCGTTCTCCTGCGCCATGCCTTCACGCAACCGCTCGATGCCGGCCCAGGCGATCATCGCCGCATTGTCGGTGCAAAGTTTCAGCGGCGGCGCGACGAAGGTGAAACCGGCGTCGGTGCAGAGCCGTTCCAGCGTTGCCTTGATGGTGCGGTTGGCGGCGACGCCGCCGGCAACCACCAGCGCGGGCTTTTTCGTGCCGGGGAATGTCTGGCTGAATCGTGCCAGCGCGCGTGAAACGCGGTCGGCCAGCGCATCGGCGACCGCCGCCTGGAATGAGGCGCAGATGTCGGCGACATCCTGGTCGCTCAGCGGCTCGATCGCCGTTGCTGCCTGGCGCACGGCGGTCTTCAAACCGGAGAAGGAGAAATCGGGCTGAGCCGAGCCTTTCATGGGGCGCGGGAAGGCGAAGCGCGTGGCATTGCCCGTCTGTGCCGCGTTCTCGACATTCGGCCCGCCGGGATAGGGCAGGCCGAGCATCTTGGCGGTCTTGTCGAAGGCTTCGCCGAGCGCGTCGTCGATGGTGGTGGCCCAGCGCTGATAGTCGCCGACGCCGCGCACGGCCAGGATCTGCGTGTGGCCGCCGGAGACCAGCAGCAGCAGATAGGGGAAATCGAGCCCGTCGGTCAGCCTTGCGGTCAAGGCATGGCCTTCGAGGTGGTTGATGGCGATCAGCGGCTTGCCGGCCGCCGCGGCAATCGCCTTGGCCGTCATCAGCCCGACGATCAGGCCGCCGACCAGACCTGGCCCGGCGGTGGCGGCGATCGCATCGATATCGGCAAGTTCTGTGCCCGAATCGGCGAGTGCCGCCTCGATGATGCCGTCCAGCGCCTCGACATGGGCACGCGCGGCGATCTCCGGCACGACACCGCCGAAGGCGGCATGTTCCTCGATCTGGGAAAGCACGACGTTGGACAGGATTCTTGGCGCGGCATCGCCCTCCAACGCCACGACGCTGGCGGCGGTCTCGTCACAACTCGTCTCAATACCCAGAACGCGGATCAATTCGTCGCTATTCCCGAAGATTGTATCGCGAAGCTTTCCCCTTTAGGAGAAAGCCCCGAACGCCTCGCTTGCCGGGGGTTATCACGGACGGCGCGCCATGCAAACAACCTTGAAAATCGGAACACGCGGCAGCCCGCTGGCATTGGCGCAGGCGCACGAAACACAGGCGCGGCTGATGGCCGCGCATGGCCTGCCGGCGGAAGCGTTCGAGGTCGTCGTCATCTCGACCAGCGGCGACCGCATCCAGGACCGACCGCTGTCGGAAGCCGGCGGCAAGGGCCTGTTCACCAAGGAGATCGAGGAAGCGCTGCTCGCCGGCGGGATCGACATCGCCGTGCATTCGTCGAAGGACATGTCGACGCAGCTGCCCGACGGCCTGGAGCTTTCCGCCTTCCTGCCGCGCGAGGATGCGCGCGATGCCTTTGTCGGCAAGGCGGTGAAGACGATCGCCGAATTGCCGCACGGGACAAAAATCGGCTCGTCTTCGCTCAGGCGGCAGGCGCTGATCCGCCGGATGCGGCCGGATCTCGACGTGGTGATGTTCCGCGGCAATGTGCAGACGCGACTGCGCAAGCTGGACGAAGGGATCGCCGCCGGCACCATCCTCGCCTATGCCGGGCTGAAGCGGCTGGGGCTGGAGCATGTCGCCACCGATTTGATGCCGCTCGACATCTTTCCGCCGGCACCCGGACAAGGCGCGATCGGCATCGAGACCCGCATCGGCGACCGCGATGTCGAAAAGATGCTGGTGGCGATCCATGACGTGCCGACCGGACAGGCGCTGGCTTGCGAGCGCGCCTTCCTGGCCGCACTCGACGGCTCCTGCCGCACGCCGATCGCCGGCTATGCGGCGATCGAGGCCGGAAAGCTCTCTTTCGCCGGCCTGATCATCTCGCCCGATGGCACGCAGTCGCACACGGTCGAGCTTCAGGGGCCGGCACAGGATGCCGCCCGCATCGGCGACGAGGCGGCGCGGACGGTGCGGGCCAAGGCCGGCGAAAAATTCTTCGACGGCTGGCTCTGAAGATGCTTCGCGTCCTGGTGACCAGACCGGAACCGGGCGCGTCGCGCACGGCGCGGCGGCTTCAGGACATGGGATTCCAGCCGATTCTCCTGCCGCTTACCGAAACGGTGGCGCTGCCGGTCGATGCCGGGCTTATTCCAGATGAGGCTGTCGCCGTTGCTGTCACCAGTGCCAATGCGGTGCGCCATGCGTCAAAAGAGGTGATCGCGGCGCTTGCTGCTCTGCCTTGCCATGCCGTGGGCGCGAGAACCGCCGAAGCGGCGCGCAAGATGGGCTTTTTGTCGGTCATTGAAGGTTCTGGCGATGCCGAGACGCTGGCCGGCAGCATTGCGTCCGCGCTTCCCGGCAAGGCAATCGTCTATCTCTGCGGGCGCGTGCGGTTTCCGGTGTTTGAGCAGAGGCTGGAAGCGGTTGGTGTCCAGGTCTCCGCCGTGGAGACATATGACACACTCCCGGTGCCTTATTCCGACGAGGCCATCCTTGCACTGCTGTCCGACCAACCGGTCGATGCGATGCTGCTCTATTCGGCCAAGGCGGCGGCCGCGATGCAAGCCTTGGCCAAACGTCCGGCTCTGCAGGCGACCTTTGAAAAAACACGGGTTTTCGCGCTTTCCGCCCGCATCGCCGCTGCTTTCGACGAGAGTGCCGGCAAAGCAATCGGCATTGCCGCACAGCCCGACGAGGAGGCGCTGCTGGCACTTTTGCGGGTGCTGCCCTGAGCCGCGTCATCACACCGCCCCTTTTCACCGCTTGGTGATGTGCTAGACCCTTTCTGAACCATCACGCGCCGCCAGGCGTTGAGACGAAGCGAATTTTTGCGGAGCCCCGGCATGGTCAAGACGCCGAAGATGCGACACTCGAAAAGCCGCCGCGAGCCGGTGACCATCGATCTCGAACCCGGTGCTGTTTCGCGCATCGTCGACGAGGATGCCGCCAAGCCGGAGCCTGGCGCCGAAGAAGCGCTGGTAGAGACCACTTCTCAAGCCGAGATACCTGAAGAGCCGGTGCATGCCGACCAAGCCGATCTTGAGCCTTGGGAGCATGCCGATGCCGCCGCGGTGTCGCCCGAAGCAAACACATCCGCGGCGGCCAAAGCCGCTGAGCCGGAGCTGCCCTATCCCGGTTCAGATGCGCCCCCCAGCCGCGCCAAGGCCTCCGATTACAATTTCGAGGATGCATCGGCGAAGCGCACCGACGACAGCAAGGCGAAAACTCAGACGCGGGACGAAAAGATGGCGCCGCCTCCGGCAAAGCGTGGCGGCCTCAACGGCATTGCCGCCGGCATTATCGGTGGTGTCATCGCGCTGGTCGGCGCCGGCGGCCTGCAATTTGCCGGTCTGCTCGGCGCACCGGGTTCCGGTTCGGGCGTGTCGCTCGATGGCGTCAATGGCGAGATTGCGTCGCTGAAGAGCGACATCGCCGGCCTGAAGGAGGGCGGCGGCAACAATGATGCAGAGGCCAAGGTGGTCGGGCTTTCCTCGGGCCTGGAGCAGGTAAAGGCCGATATAGCGGCGCTGAAATCGGCGGTAGGACAAGGTGGCGCCGGCGACAATGCCGGGCTTGCCGCCCTTGGCGACAAGGTCAAGCAGATCGAAACCGCGGTCGCCGCCCTCGGCAAGGCCGGCAGCGCGGCCCCGGTCGATCTTGGCCCGCTCAACGAAAAGCTGGCCGACCTCGATGCGCTGGTGAAATCGACAGGCGAGGCGGCGAAGGCGCAGGATGGTCGGCTCACCGCGCTGGAACAATCGGTGTCGCAGCTTTCCGGCAAGGTCGAGGCGGCGGCAGGACAGCCGAAGATCGCGCTCGCCATCGCCGCGTCGGCTTTGAAGTCGGCGCTCGAACGCGGCGCGCCGTTCTCGGCGGAACTCGATACGCTGGCTGCGATTTCACCCAATGCACCTGAGATCGCGACCTTGCGGCCCTATGCCGAAAAGGGCGTGCCCACCCGTACCGAGATCGCCTCGCAAATGGATGCCGCCGCCAATGCCATGGTCGCTGCCGCAACGCCGGTCGATCAGAATGCCGGCTTCCTGCAGAACCTGATGTCGAGCGCCGAATCGCTGGTCAAGGTCCGGCCGATCGGCGCCGTCGAAGGTCCTGGCGCGCCGGAAACTGTGGCGCGCATGGAGGTGGCGGTCACGCAGGGCGACTATGCCAAGGCGCTCAGCGAATATGACAAGCTGCCCGAAGCGGTGAAGGCGGCAGGCGCCGACTTTGCCGGCAAACTGAAGGCGCGCATCGAGGTCGAAACCCAGGTCGACGCACTGATCTCCGGCGCGATGAAGGCATGAGGGCAACAATATGATCCGCCTGCTCGCCTTCCTCATCGTCGTCTTCGCGCTCGGGCTGGGCTTTGCCTGGCTGGCCGACCGGCCGGGCGACATGGTCGTCACCTTCAATGGCTATCAGTACCAGGTCAGCCTGATGGTGGCTGCGGTGGCCGTTGTCACCGTCGTTGCCGCGGTGATGATCCTGTGGTGGCTGGTCAAGTCGCTGTGGAACAGCCCTTACACCATCTCGCGCTATTTCCGCGTGCGCCGCCGCGACCGTGGCTATCAGGCGCTGTCGACCGGCATGATCGCCGCCGGCGCCGGTGACGGCGCGCTGGCCCGCAAGAAGACCAAGGAAGCTGCCAAGCTGATCCGTTCCGACCAGGAGCCGCTGATCCACCTGCTCGAAGCGCAGGCGTCGCTGCTCGAAGGCGACCATGAAGGCGCGCGGCAAAAGTTCGAGAGCATGCTCGACGATCCCGAAATGCGGCTGCTCGGCCTGCGCGGGCTCTATCTCGAAGCCGAACGTCTGGGCGACCGCAACGCCGCCAGGCACTATGCCGGCCGTGCCGCCGCCGTGGCGCCGCAACTGGCCTGGGCTGCCGAATCGACGCTGGAAGAGCTGACCGCGCGCGGCGATTGGGACGGCGCGCTGAAACTCGTCGATGCGCAGAAATCGACGCGGCAGATCGAACGCGATGCCGCCAACCGCCGCCGCGCCGTGCTGTTGACCGCCAAGGCGCAGGCGCTCGCCGGCAGCGATCCCACGGCCGCCAGGACAGCGGCGCTGGAGGCGAACAAGCTGCAGCCGGATTTCGCGCCTGCCGCCGTTGCCGCCGCCGCCGCGCTGTTCAAGCAGAACGATGTGCGCAAGGGCTCGAAGATCCTCGAGGCCGCATGGAAGGCCGAGCCGCATCCGGAGATCGCTGAGCTCTATACCCATGCAAGGCCGGGCGATGCCGTGCTCGACCGGCTCAACAGAGCCAAGAAGCTGCAGGAGATGAAGAAGAACCACGCCGAATCGTCGATGACGGTGGCGCGTGCCGCGCTCGACGCCCAGGATCTTTCGACCGCCCGGCGCGAGGCTGAGGCGGCTATCCGGATGGACCGCCGCGAGGGTGCCTATTTGCTGCTGGCCGATATCGAGGAGGCCGAGACCGGCGACCAGGGCAAGGTGCGGCAGCTGCTGTCCAAGGCTGTGCGGGCGCCGCGCGATCCGGCCTGGGTGGCCGATGGCGTGGTGTCGGAGCGCTGGGCGCCGGTATCGCCGGTCAGCGGACGGCTGGACGCTTTCGAATGGCGTGCGCCGATGGAACGGCTTGGCCAGTTGATCGACAGCCGTGACGATGCGCCTGACGCCGCAGTTGTAGCTATCGAAGCGCCGGCTAGACCGGTGTCGGAAAAGCCGATCGACGCGATCGATCATGCCACGGCGGGCAGCGAGGCAACGGGCAAGGGAACCGATAGAAGCGAAGACCAGGTCACGCCGGTCACGGCGGCCGCGTTTGCGGCGGTGCCGGCCGATGCCGAGGCGGTGGAGCCGGCGGAAGAACTGGCGCGCTTGCCGGACGACCCGGGCGTCGATCCGGACGAGGAAGCGGAAAAGTCGCCGCGCCGGTTCCGGCTGTTTTGATTTTGGGCCGGCCATGGGGCCGTTTGGGAATGGATTGATGTTCGAACGCGTTCTGTCGTTTCTCAGGGATTTGCCGGCCGCGTCCAGCGCGCATGCCAGCACGGACGATCCGCGCGTCGCAGCCTCGGCGCTGCTCTACCATGTGATGAACGCCGACGGCGTGCGCCAGGATGTCGAGTGGGAGCGGTTCAAGGCGGTGCTCTCCGAGAGCTACTCGATCAGCGGCGCCGAACTCGAAGCGCTCGCCGCCGCCGGTGAGCGTGCCGACAATGAGGCGATCGATCTCTATGCCTTCACCAGCGTGCTCAAGCGCCACCTCGACGCGGACGGGCGCAAGGCCTTCATCGGCCTGATGTGGGAGATCGTCTATGCCGATGGCGAGCTGCACGAGCTCGAGGACAATACGGTGTGGCGCGTTGCCGAGCTGATCGGCGTCGAGCGTCACGACCGGGTCGAGGCGCGCCGCAAGGCGGCGGCGCAGGCGCCGGGTGCCCGTGGAACGTCGAGCGACGAATAGACGGGATCTCGCCTACCGATGCCGCGCCAAACGAGTTCGAAGCCCAAAATCCTGGTCGTGCTGCATCAGGAGAATTCAAGCCCCGGACGCGTCGGCCATATGCTGCTCGAAGAGGGGTTTGAGCTCGACATCCGCCGGCCGCCGCTCGGCGACGCCTTGCCGGAGACGCTGGATGGCCATGCCGGCACGGTGGTGTTCGGCGGGCCGATGAGCGCCAATGACGACGACGAGTTCGTCCGCCGCGAGACCAACTGGCTGGAAATTCCGCTCAGGGAAAACCGTCCATGCCTTGGCATCTGCCTCGGCGCGCAGATGCTGGTCAACCATCTCGGCGGCAAGGTCGAGGGTCACGGCGAAGGGCTGGTCGAGATCGGCTGGTATCCGCTCAAGGCGACCGAGGCCGGCAGGAAACTGATGCACTGGCCAGATATGGTCTACCAGTTCCACCGCGAAGGCTTTTCATTGCCGAGGGACGCGACGCTGCTGGCGACGGCCGATACCTATCCCAACCAAGCCTTCCGCTACGGCGACAATGCCTGGGGCATCCAGTTCCATGGCGAACTGACAAGGGTGATGATGCAGCGCTGGGTGGTGCGCGGCGAGCATCGCTTCGAATTGCCGGGCGCGCAGCCCGGCCGCGACCATCTCGGCGGCCGGCTGATCTGGGACATGCATCTGAAGCGCTGGCTGGACGAGTTTTTGCGGATGGTGTTTGGGACGCCGGCGGTGCGATAGCTTCATCACAATTCCGGAAGGAGAAGCCGTTTCGCGTCTCTCTAGGGTTCGAGCACCGGCCGCAGGAAGCTGCGCTCATAGCTGAGAATGCTGCGATTGCGCTTTTCCGTTTCGAACACCTCCTGGCATTCCGGGTCGGCAGCCATCCGCTTGCGATACTCCTCGTAATCGGCAAGGCTCGGAAAGCTGAACATGGCATAGGCGATATTGTTCGCTCCTTCGCTCGGAAGGAAATAGCCATGGTGGTTTCCGCCCAGGCGATTGACCAGACCGATCCAGCGACGGCCATAGTCTTCAAACTCGGCAAGCTTGTAAGGGTCGATGACATATTTCAGGTAACAGGTGATCATGGGAATTCCTGTGACAGGGTGATGTAGCTTGCTGACCGTCAGCGTCAGTTTCGCGAGTTGAGATGGCGAACTCTACGCAATTGTGGGAACAGATACGCCCACAGCCCGGCAACCGCGATGGCGCCGACGCCGCCGATCACCACGGCTGGCACGGTGCCGATCAGCGCCGCCATGGTGCCGGCGCGGAATTCGCCGACTTCGTTGGAGGCGCCGACGAAAACCTGGTTGACGGCGTTGACGCGGCCGCGCACCTCGTCCGGCGTCCACAGCTGGATCAGCGTTTCCCTGATATAAACGCTGAACATGTCGGTGGCGCCGAGGAGGGCCAATGCGACGATCGACAACCATGTGATCGTCGACAGGCCGAACAATACGGTGCAGGCGCCGAATGCCGCGACGAAGCCGAGCATGATCTTGCCGGCATTGTCGCGAAGCGGGTGCCCGGCCAGCCAGACCGCAACGCAGATGGCGCCGATGCCGGGCGCCGAGCGCAGCAGGCCGAGGCCCCAGGGGCCGAGTTCAAGAATATCGCGCGCATAGACCGGCAGCAGCGCCGAGGCGCCGGACAGGAGAACGGCGAAGAGATCGAGCGAGATGGCGCCCAGCACGATCTTCTCGCTCCAGATATAGCGGAAGCCGGCAAACAGCGTCTCCATCGTCGGCTTGTCGGTGGCGGTCTGCTGGGCGGGCTTGGGAATGGTGAAGATCAGCAGGCCGGCCACCAGCATCAGCACAGCGGCGACGGCATATGCGGCCTCCGGCGAAACACCGTAGAGCAGGCCGCCGGCGACGGGCCCAACGATGGTCGCCGTCTGCCAGGCGGACGAGTTCCAGGCAATCGCATTGCCGAAATCCTCCGGCGGCACGAGATTGGCGAACAGCGACGACGAGGCCGGTCCGTAGAAGGCGCGCGCCATGCCGAACAGCGCTAGAACGACGAAGATCGGCAGCGGACTGACGAGGCCGCGCAGTGTGAAGTACAGGAGAACGAGCGCACAGGCTGCCTCGACCACCGTTGCCAGCGCCATGATCAGGCGTCGGCCGAAGCGGTCGGCGACGACGCCGGTGACCAGCACCAGCAGCAGCGACGGCAGGAACTGGACGATGCCGACAATGCCGAGATCGAAGGGATCGCGCGTCAGATCATAGATCTGCCAGCCGACCGCGACGGACACGATCATGGTGGCGAAAGTGGTGAGGAAACGCGCCGTCCAGTAGCTGAGGAAGGCTTTGTGCCGGAAGGCGGCGTAACGCTGCTCCGGCGATATTTGTACTGATGTCATGGAGAGAGGCCCCGTTGCGAGTGCATTGGCCGGCGGGGCACTTCCCGGATGGGCGCTGGTCCGACCAATAGAACGTCTAACAAAGTTCGCGGCGGGATGTGCGTTAAAATCAGGCCTGGATCAAGGGATTTTCAGCCTGTTCCTTCGATCGCACAAGGAAGTTACTGTCTCAGCGCGGCCGAAATGGCGTCGAGCCCGCCCCGCAATTCGGCTTCCGTCGGCCAGCCGAAGCCGACGCGGAAGAAGCGTTTTTCCATTTCGAACCAGTGGCCGGGCCCGACATAGGTGCCGTGGTTTTCCAGCAGATCGACATAGAACCGGTTGAGGTCGAAACCGGGTTCGACATTGAGGCGCGGGAAGCCGACGACACCGCCTTCGGGCCTGATCCAGTCGACCAGCGGTTCGCGGTCGATCCAGGCCTGGACGATGTCGCGGCGATTGGCCATTTCGGGCAGCAGCACGCCCAAGAAGGCATCCCGGCGCTCCAGCATGCCGCGCGCGATGCCTTCATCGATGACACTGCCGCAGATGCCGATCTGCTCCTTGGCGGCGAGGAATGTCTCCTGAAGAACCGCATCCGTGGTGATCAGCCAGCCGATGCGGATGCCGGGTATGCCGAAGGCCTTGGACAGCGATGAAACGCTGATCGCCTTCTTGCTCAGCGAGGCCGCCGACGGCAGGCGCCTGCCATAGGAGAGGTCGCGATAGGTCTCGTCGACCAGCAGATGGCAGTTGCTGCTTTCCGCGAGCGCCACCAGTGCGTCGAGATTGGCGCGGCTCATCATCGTGCCGGTCGGGTTGTGCGGGCAGGTAACGCTGATCAGTTTCGTGTTCGGCTGCATCGCCGCCTTGACGCGCTCGACATCGATGGCAAAGCCGTCCTCAAAGGCGAGGTCGACGAAGCTGATGGCGCAGCCGATCGCCCGCGGCGTTTCGATGTTGGTGGCGTAGTTGGGCCTGATGACGACGAGATGATCGCTGGCCGACAAAAGCGAGGTCGAGATGATGAACAGCGCGCCTGCGGCCCCGGCGGTGACCAGGACATCACCGGGCGAAACGCCGGCATCCTGCGCCGCGATCAGCGCACGCAATTCCTTGTCGCCGCGATGCTCGCCATAGAAGAGCGTCAGATCTGGCAGCGACAAGCCGATGTCGGAGAGTTTCTGGTCGGCGATCGAACTTTCGGAGAGATTGTAGCGGATACGGTCATAACCGTATTCTTCCGGCGCATCTTTCTCGATCACCATCCTGGTGTAGTTCATGGCTTTCCCCCAGATCACCTTTTGTCTGGTCTATCCAAGCCACAAAAACAGGAAGCCTGCCAAGGCAGTTTCGCCGGCAGGCTTCTGTTCCAGTCGTCCTAACTATTGGCTCAGGACTGAATTGCTCAGGCTGAAACCTTGACCTTGCGGCCCTTGGCCTTGACGGGCACCACTTCGACGGCCTTGCGGCCGAGGCCGATCGACTTCGCCAGCTGCGAGCGCGAGGCGGCGTAGTTGGGGGCAACCATCGGATAGTCCGACGGCAGGCCCCATTTGGCGCGGTAGGCGTCCGGGGTCAGGTTGAAATGCACGCCGAGATGGCGCTTCAGCGATTTGAATTTCTTGCCGTCTTCGAGGCAGATGATGAAGTCCGGCGTCACCGACTTCTTCGGGTTGACCGCGGGAACCAGGGGTGCTGCCACCGGCACGGCCGGCTTGCCGAGGCCGCCGATCGAGGTGGCGACGCTGGCGATGAGGTCGGCCAGGCCGGAGACGGGCAGGCGGTTCTTTTCAACGTAAGCGGATACGATGTGGGCGGTCAGCTCGAGAAGGTCGATGCGAGCGTCGTTGCTATCGTCGGTCAATGATTCCTCCGTCTATGGCGCGCGGCCTCGAAAATCGGGATCGTTTTCGAAAGGTCAGGGCGCAAAATCAAAAAATGCTGAAGCGTCTTCAAGCGTATCCAGTGGAGCACGCCGGGCGGTGCGCGAAATTCCTAGTCGGCAAATCTGCACAACGCAATGATTAAGCGCGGCGTCACACGTTATTTTGAACGACTATACTAAACTGTAATAATATCAGACGATCAGGGCCTTGTCTCGCCACAGACGAAATCCGCCTTCGAAGGCACGTGTGTTGTCACCGCGCCTGGAGTCGGCCGGCAATTCGTCGAGCTTGTCGACATTGCCGCCGCCAATGACGACATAGTCTGGCTGCAGGGCGGCGCGCAGCCGGTTGACGACGTCGAAGACAGATTCGCGCCATTTCTTCTTGCCGCGCCGTTCCAGGCCGCGCTCACCGACATAATCCTCGAAGCTCTTGGTCTTCTTGTAAGGCAGGTGGGCGAGTTCCATGGGCAGGCCGACATGGTCGGCGATCATCGCCGCGCCGAGGCCGGTTCCGAGGCCGAGGAACAGCATGCGCCCGCCTTCATAACTGCCGATGGCCTGCATCAATGCATCATTGACCAGCTTGACCGGCTTGCCGAACTGCGCGGCGAAATCGAAGCCGGCCCAACCCTTGCCGAGGTTCATCGGGTCGAGCACGGGCTTGTTCTGACGCACCGGGCCGGGATAGCCCATCGAGATGACGTCATAGGACAAGCCTTCGGCGAGTTTCTTCACCGTAGCGATCATCTGCTGCGGCGTGAGGTCAGGGCCGGAATCGGCCCGGCGCTCGGCGCCACCGTTGCTGGTCAGGATCTTGACGTGCGAGCCGCCAATATCGATCGCCAGCACGATCTGCTCGGTGTCGGATGCTGTCTGCTTGACCGCCTTGGCCATCGCGTCCCCTCCGCTCATGCTACCGGATCGATCCAGCCATTGGGCGGCCCGAAGCCGGCCATGGCGTCCGCCGGCCCCCATGTTTTCGGCTCGTAGAGATGCGGCGGCGTGGTGTCGCCAAGCACTGGCCCGACAATGCGCCAGGCGAGCTCTGCCGCGTCCTGGCGGGTGAACAACTGGCCATTGCCATTCATGGCGTCGCCAATCAGCCGTTCGTAAGGCGGCATATCGCTCTTGCTGTCGTCGAGCGCGGTGAGTTCCACCTGCTCGCCGACCATGTCGTCGCCGGGCGCCTTGCGCTGGGCGCCGATGGCGATCACCACCTGCGGATCGATGCGGAAGCGCACGTAATTCTGGTCGGCGGGCTTGATCGGATCGAAGACGTCGAGCGGCGGCCGCTTCAGCCGCACCACCACCTCGGTGACATGCACCGGCATGTTCTTGCCGGCGCGGATGAAGAACGGCACGTCCTGCCAGCGCCAGGTGTCGACGAAGAAGCGCACCGCCGCGAAGGTCTCGACCGGCGAGTTCGGCTTAACGCCGGGCTCGGCGAGATAGCCGGTGAACTGGCCGCGCACGACGTCGTCCCTGGTCAAGGTGCGGATTGCCCGCAGCACTTGCACCTTCTCGTCGATCAAATCGTCGGCCGAGCGACCGACCGGCGGCTCCATGGCCAGCAGCAACAGGATGTTGAGCAGGTGGTTCTCGATGACGTCCCGGATGCAGCCGACATCGTCATAAAATTTACCGCGGCCCTCGACGCCGAAATCCTCGGCCATGGTGATCTGCACGCTCTCGACGTAATTGCGGTTCCAGATCGGCTCGAGGAAAGAATTGGCGAAGCGGAAATAGAGCAGATTCTGGATCGCTTCCTTGCCGAGATAATGGTCGATGCGGAAGATCGACTGTTCGTCGAATACCAGATGCAGCACCCTGTTCAGCCAGCGCGCCGACTGCAAATCATGGCCGAAGGGCTTTTCCACCATCAGCCGCGCGCCATGTGCGGTGCCCGACTGCTCCAATCCTTGCACGACAGTCTCGAACATGGTCGGCGGCACCGCCATGTAGTGCAGCGGCCGCTGGGCACTGCCGAGCGCGGTCTTCAGCTTCTCGAACGTGGCCCCATCGCGATAGTCGCCGCTGACATAGCGCAGCAGCGAGGCGAATTTGGCGAACACCGTCTCGTCGATGGCGCTGAGCGCATGGACGATGCCGTCGCGGGCGCGGTCCTGCAACTGCTTCAAATCCCAGGCATCGAAGGCGACGCCGATCACCGGTTCGGTGAGCGTGCCCTTGGCGACCATCTGGTAAAGCGCCGGAAATATCTTCTTGTGGGCGAGGTCGCCGGTCGCCCCGAAGAGCACCAGCGTATCGGACCGTTCCTGGCTCATGCGTGCGTCTCCCGCTGTGGCGTCACTTGCCGGCCTTCGGCTTTTCGAGATGGCCGCCGAAGGCATAGCGCATGGCGGACAACAGCTTGTCGGCGAATTCGGATTCGCCTTGCGAGGAGAAGCGGTCGAACAGCGCCGAGGACAGCACCGGCGCCGGTACGCCGGTGTCGATCGCCGCCTTCAGCGTCCAGCGTCCTTCGCCGGAATCCGAAACCCGGCCGCCAAACTGTGCCAGGCCCGGATCGCTCTTCAGCGCGCCGGCGGTGAGATCGAGCAGCCAGGAGCCGATGACGCTGCCATGGCGCCAGACCTCGGCCACTTGGGGAAGGTCGATGTCGAATTGGTAGTATTGTGGGTTTTCCAGCGGGCTGGTCTCGGCGTCGGCCGTGCGTTGCCGCTTGCCGGCATTGGCCGATTTCAGGATGTTCATGCCTTCGGCGTAGGCGGCCATGACGCCATATTCGATGCCGTTGTGCACCATCTTGACGAAATGGCCGGCGCCGCTCGGACCGCAATGCAGGTAGCCGAACGGTGCAGTGCCGGCGGTAGCCTTGTCCGGAGCAGGCGCGCCTGCATCGGCGCCCGGTGCGAGCGTGGCAAAGACCGAGTCGAGGTGCTGCACCGCCACGTCGGGACCGCCGATCATCAGGCAGTAGCCCCGCTCCAGGCCCCAGACACCGCCGCTGGTGCCGACATCGACGAGGTGGATGCCCTTGGTGGCCAGTTTCGCGGCCTGGTCGACAGCGTCGTGATAGTAGGAATTGCCGCCGTCGATGACGATGTCGCCGGGCTCCATCAGGGCCGCGACCTGGTCGATGATCTTGCCGGTGATCGCTGCCGGCAGCATCAGCCAGACACAGCGCGGCTTGGCGAGCTTGCCGACGAATTCCGTCAGGGATGCCGCTCCGAGCGCACCGTCGCTCACCAGAGCCGCGACGCTTGCCGCGTTGATGTCGTAGACGACGCATTCGTGGCCGTCGCGCATCAGGCGCCGCACCATGTTGGCGCCCATCCGGCCCAGTCCCATCATTCCGATCTGCATGGTTTCGTCCCGATTGCTTGAGGAAAGAAAAAATCTATCGGCCCGGCTGCTTTCATCATGATGCGTCAATGCCGACGCTGAAGTCGACATTCTCCCAACGCATCGCATCGGGCCAGAAAAAAGTGAAGACGAGGGTGCTCCCCTGCTTCAGTTCGGCGACCGGCAGGTCGACCAGATGAACGCCGAAAGCGTTTTCCCTGGTCTTGTGGTCCTCGATCGTCAGCCATTTGTCGCTGCTCCAATGGACAACGCCCGGCGCCGCAAGCTCGACGCGCAAAACCTTGCCTGCGGGGATGGAGCGGATCTTGTTGTTGAAGCGCCATATCCTGAGCGGCGAGCCTGTCTTGCCCTGGATGTAGCGCTCGACGCCTTGCGGCGGCATGTCGAAAACCGCGCCGTCGCGCAGCGATCGCAACAGCTTGATGTGCTCGGCATGCGCCCAGACCAGCGGCATGGCGCTGCCGGACGGTTTGCCCAGCCACAGCTCGCGGTCCGGCACATCCGGGCTGTCCCAGACCTGTTCCGGCAGCAGCCCGCCGATGCCCGCCGAGCGCTCGAAGGTTTCGAGAAGCTCCGCGGCTTTCTCCTTGCGGCCAGCCGCCAGCTCGTAATGCGCCCGCTCGCCGGTGAGCAGGGGCCAGGCTCGTCCCCGGCCGGTGCCGTCAAAAGGCGTGCCATCCTCGTGCTCGCCATAGCCGTCACTGGTGTAGCGGTACCAGACCGGGCCTTGCGGCAGATCGCAACGCAAAAGGGCATCGACGGCCTTGACGGTATCGACGATGCGCGGATCGTCGGCTGCCCTGAGGCCAAAGCGAACCAGGGCCAGAGCGTCGGGGCTGATTATGGCTTCCGCCGGCTTGTCGGTGTCGCCTGGCGGCCGGTTCTTGATCGGCACGAAGCCGTCCTTCGGCGCAGCCGCGCCCGCATCGTCCGGCGGCGCGATGCGGACATAGTAGCCGCTGACGCCCGCCTCGATGCAGAGCTGAGTGCCGGTGACGTAGGTCCAGCGTTCGACCTGATCGTTCCAGCAATCAGCGGTTTCGCGCAGGTAGTTTGCCGGCTCACTCTTTCCGACGACATCCAGCATGTCGGCGGCGGCAAGCAGTGCGGCGATCTCGACGGCCAGCGTGAACGGGCTGTATCCGGCGTCTTCCTCCCAGCGATCCTCGCCAGTGACGGGGCCGTTGCGCACGACGTAGGAGGCGGCGCTTTCGATCATCGGCAGGAAATCGGCGAGCCTGGCGCGCGGCAGATGGCCTGCGCGGCGCAAGGCGTCGGCCAGAAGCAGCGGAAAGGCGCATTCATCCATCTGGATGCCGGGCCAATAGGCGGTGCCGTCGGACCAGACATTCTGCGGCCAGTGACCGTCCGGCTGCTGGATCGAGCGCAGATAGGTCAAGATCTGCAGCGCCTGCTTGCCGTCGCCGGCGGCAAGGAAACCGCCAGCGGTCTCGACCAGATCGCGCGGCCAGACCAGATGGTAGCCGCCGAGATCGTCGTCGCCCTTGTTGAAGCCCCATGGGATCGACAGGCTGGCAACGGCGGCACCCGGTCTCGCGACCGAGAGATGCGAGGCCAGAACCGCTGTGCTCACACGATAGGTGTTCAGCCCGGAGGCAGTGTGGCGGTCGAGCTTCTCGAGCCCGGCCTGAAATGTCCGCCAGTTCTCGACATAGGTTTGCGCGGCGGCGTCGAAACCCTGCTTGAGACTGGCCAGCGCCAGGTCGGCGGCTGCTTCCGGCGAGGCGCCGAAGCCGAGTGCCAGCAAGGCCGTGATGTTGCCAGCGGAAAAGCCGATCTCGCCGGTTAGGGCGACATTGCCGTCTTCCGCCCGTTGGCAGGAGGGATCGAGCGCACCGCCGTTCTGCAATTGCTGCCATCCGTCGGAGAAACCGACGTAGCCGGCCGAACAGCTATGCCAGGGCAGTGAGGAGACCAACGCCAGGGATACGCCGCGCCCGGTGGCGAAGAGCATCCGCTGGCCCTTGTGTTCACCGGCCCAGGCCGTGTTGCCCATGCCGGCGTTGACGAGGTGCGGCGCGAGCAGCGCGTAGACATGGTAGTCGGCCGCCGAGGCTTTCAGCGGCACGAAGGCAATCTCCTGCAACAGGACGGGCCGTTTCGGATCCGTAATGATGCGCTTTTCGATACGGTAGGCGCCGTCTGTCGCGGTGTTGGTCAGCCTGTAGCCCGGAACGCCATCCTCGAACGGCGCGATGCTGTGCGCGGCGTCGCGCTTCTCTTCCGAGAAATAGCCAGCGGGGCCGGTGACGATCAGCTCCATGTCGCGCGTGCAGGCGCTGTCGAGACGCGGATAGTAGATCTCGTTCAAGATGCCGTGGCTGATGGTGAACCAGAGTGGGCTCTTGGCTGAAAACGCGGTGCCGACGCCACTCTTGGCGCTTGATGTCCAGCGGGCGGGTATCCCGGGCGCGCCTTTGGCGACGGTCGGCGTTACTGCCATCAATTGGCCTCCTGTCGTGCTCCTAGACCATGTGCCGGCAGCTTTTTCAATCATCGCACCGCAAGTTGATCGAAGGCATGCCAAGCTTTGCAGTTGACAGCTTGCGGTTCGTCTGCATTTTGTCTGACAATAGATAAAAAACAGGGACTGCGCGTAACGACCATCAGGCAAAACTAGCAACTTTGGGAGGAAATCACATGAAGAAACTGCTCGTTCTGGGTGCGCTGACGGCTATGTTGGCCTCGGGCACAGCGCTTGCCGACACCAGCGGCAAGAAGATCGCATTCTCCAACAATTACGCCGGCAATTCGTGGCGGCAGGCGATGCTCGACAGCTATGGCATCGTCACCAAGAAGGCGGTCGACGACAAGATCGTCGGCGCAGCCGACATCTTCACCACCGCCGACAAGGAAGTACCGACACAGGCCGCGCAGGTGCAGAACCTGATCCTGCAGGGCTATGACGCCATCGTCATCAACGCTGCCTCGCCGGATGCGCTCAATGGCGCCATCAAGCAGGCCTGCGATGCCGGCATCGTCGTCGTCTCCTTCGACGGCACCGTCACCGAGCCCTGCGCCTACCGCGTCGTCGTCGACTTCAAGGACATGGGCAAGCAGGAAGTCGAGCAGATGGCCAAGTTCCAGCCCAAGGGCGGGAACCTTCTGGAAATCCGTGGCCTGGCCGGCACCTCGATCGACGATGCCATCCATGCCGGTATCCTCGAAGGCGTCGCCGCCCATCCCGAATTCAAGATCGTCGGCTCGGTGACCGGCGACTGGGACCAGACGACGGCGCAGAAGGCCGTCGCGACCATCCTGCCCTCGCTGCCCGATGTCGTCGGCATCGTCGACCAGGGCGGTGACGGCTATGGTGCCGCACAGGCCTTCGCCGCGGCCGGCAAGCCGCGCCCGACCATCATCATGGGCAACCGCCAGGACGAGCTGAAGTGGTGGAAGGAACAGAAGGACAAGGACGGCTACAAGACCTGGTCGGCTTCGATCGCGCCTGGCGTGTCGTCGCTCGCCTTCTGGGTGGCGCAGCAGGTGCTCGACGGCCGCAAGGACATCCCGCACGATCTGCTGGTGCCGTATCTCGCCTTCACCCAGGACGATTTCGAGGCAGCGCTGCCGAAGATCAAGGAAGGCGGCGTCGCCACCCACGAATACACGCAGGAAGACGCCCTCGCGGCGATCAAGGCCAACATCAAGTGAATGTCGCGCCAGCATTGCCCTTCGTACCATCGCGCGGATATCTCTAGGCATGCCTGAAGGGAATGCTGACATCATCAGACTGAACGGCGCCGAAAAACATTTCGGCGCCGTTCGCGCGCTGGGCGGGGTGGATTTCCATGTCGGGCCCGGCGAATGCGTCGGCCTGGTCGGCCACAATGGCGCCGGCAAATCGACGCTGATGCACATGGTGGCGGGCACGCTGACGCCCGACAGCGGCACGATCGGCGTGCATGGCGCCATTGTGGACAGCTACTCGGTGTCGCGGGCGCAAAAGCTCGGCATACGCTGCGTGTTCCAGGAACTGTCGCTGTGCCCCAATCTCAGCGTTGCCGAGAACACGCGCATCAATCACGCGTCGCTCTCAGGCTTCGGCTGGCGGCGCAAGGCGGCGGCACTGATCACCGCCAAGCTTGACGAAATCTTTCCGGATCATGGCATATCGGCTTGGGATATTGTCGGCGACCTGTCGATCGGCCGACGCCAGATGGTCGAGGTGGCGCGCGCCTTCACGGTTACCCAGGATCGGCTCGATCTCGTCATCCTCGACGAGCCGACCTCGTCGCTCGACGCGCATACGGCCGGGCAGTTGCTGGCCTTCGTCCGCCGCTTCGTCGCCGGCGGCAAAAGCTGCATCCTGATCTCGCATGTGCTGGGCGAGGTGCTGAAGAACGCCGACCGCATCGTGGTGATGCGCGACGGCAAGGTGGTCGTTGCCGACGCGGCAAATGCCTTCGACCGCGACCGGCTGGTGACGGCGATGGGCGGCGCGGAAGCACGCCAGAAGATCGCGGCGGCGATTGCCGCCGCCAAGCCGACGGCCAGCCCGTTGCGGGTTCGGGCGCGTCCTGCCGCGCAAAGGGATGGCACCGACCTCGTCGCCTGTGCCGGCGAGATCATTGGGCTTGCTGGTCTTGCAGGCCATGGCCAGACCGATCTGCTGCTGGCGATCTTCAGCGGGGCCTCGCGCGCCAAGGCAGGCATCGAGGTGACAGCACCTGTGGCGCTGGTCGCCGGTGACCGTCAGTCGGACGGCATCTTCCCGCAATGGTCGATCGCGCAAAATATCGGCATCCGCTCGCTGGCGAGGCTGCGCAACGGGCTGCTGATCTCGCCGCAACGAGAGGCCGAACTTGCCGAGGTCTGGCAGAAGAAGATCGGCATCCGCACGCCCGACATGAACAACAACATTTTTTCGCTGTCGGGCGGCAACCAGCAGAAGGCGCTGTTTGCCCGCGCGCTCGGCTCGGATGCGGAAATCGTGCTGATGGACGATCCGATGCGCGGCGTCGATATCGGCACCAAGCTCGAGGTCTATGACCTTGTTCGCGAAGAGGCGCGCAATGGCCGCACCTTCCTCTGGTATACGACGGAAACCGAAGAGCTCGACAATTGCGACCATGTCTATGTCTTCAAGAACGGCCGCATCGTCGCCAATCTGCGACGCGACGAATTGACCGAAGAGAAGATCATCCAGTCCTCCTTCGGCGACGCGGCCTGAGATGACGGCAGCCAGCCTCGAGACCGGCCGAAAGAACTCCGCCGAGCGTGGCGCACTGGCCCGCGCCCGCCTGCTGCGCGGGCTGCTGCCGGCGCTGTCGCTGGCGCTGGTGCTGCTCGCCATCGCCTGGCTCAATCCGCGTGCCATCAGTTATTTCGGCTTCAGCCTGATGCTGAACCTGGCGATCCCGATCGCGCTGGCGACGATCGCGCAGATGTTCGTCATTGCAGGCAATGAACTCGACCTGTCGATCGGCACCTTCGTCGGTTTCGTTGGCTGTGTCACCGCGACCTGGTTGAAGGACGCACCGCTGATCGGGGTCGTTATCTTGCTCGGGTCGATCGGCATCTATGCGCTGCTCGGCGCACTGATCCATTTGCGCAATCTGCCGTCGATCGTGGTGACGCTTGGCATGAGCTTCGTCTGGCAGGGGCTCGCCATCCTCGTCCTGCCCAAGCCCGGCGGCAAGGCACCGGACTGGCTGCTTGGGCTCATGTCCTTCAAGCCGCCTTTCGTGCCGTTCCCGATCATCGCGGCGCTGCTGATCGGCCTCGTCGTCCATTTCGGCCTGATGCGCACCTCCTATGGCGTGATCCTGCGCGGCTCCGGCGGCAATCCGGCGGCACTCAAGCGCGCCGGCTGGTCGCTGCTGAAGACGAAGATCGTGCTGTTTGCGCTGGCCGGCCTGTTCGGCGTGCTGTCGGGCATGGCGCTGATCGGTATCACCACCTCGGCCGACGCCAATATCGGCAATGGCTACACGCTGCTGGCGGTCGCCGGCGTCATCCTCGGCGGCGGTGAGTTCGTCGGCGGCCGAGTGTCGCCGATCGGCGCGGTGATCGGCGCGCTGACACTGGCGCTGGCGGCTTCGCCGCTACTCACCTTCATGCACATCCCGCCCGACTGGCAGGTGGCGGCCAATGGCGCCATCCTGATCATCGTGCTGGCGGCGCGGGTGCTGATCAGCCGCAGGGAGAGGTGAGCGATGGTTTTGGTGAAATCGCTGTCCGGCAAACCATGGATCTGGTCGTTCGTCGGCGCGCTGCTGGTGTGGCTGGCAACGATTGCCTTCACCGGCGGCTATGGCGCCGGCGGCATGGTGACGGCAGCACTTTCGCTGGCCGTGTTCACGGTCATCGTCGGCGTCGGGCAGATGTTCGTCATCACGCTCGGGCCGGGCAATGTCGATCTGTCGCTGCCGGCCAATATCGGCCTGGCCAGCGCCGTCGCCATGAAGGTGATGGCCGGCAGCGATTCCATGATCGTCGTCGGGCTGCTGGCCGCGCTCGCCTGCGGCGCGGTGATCGGTGCGGTCAACTATCTGCTGATCTGGGCACTGCGCATTCCGCCGATCATCGCCACCTTGTCGGCGAGCTTCATCATCCAGTCGATCGACATCAGCTATGGGCGCGGGCTGCAGATCAAGCCGCCGCCCGGCTTCGCCGATTTCGCCAATTGGCAGATCCTGGGCATTCCGGTGCTGGCAATCCTCACCGTGCTGTTCACCATCGGGGCGGCCATCGCCTTGCAACGCATGATCTATGGCCGCTCGGTGCTGGCGATCGGCCAGAACATCCGCGCCGCCTGGCTCGCCGGCGTCAATGTCGGCCGCATACGATTCCTCACCTACACGCTGTCGGGCGCGCTCGGCGGCATCGATGGCGCCCTGCTCGCCGGCTATTTCCGCGGCGCCAATGTCGATATCGGCAATGAGTATCTGCTGGCCTCGATCGCTGTCGTCGTCATCGGCGGCACATCGGTCGCCGGCGGCAAGGCCAATGTGCCGGGGGTTTGGGGCGCGGCGTTGTTTTTGGTGCTGCTTTTGACCATGCTCAACACGTTCGGCGTCAGCGCCGGGGTGCGGCTGCTGCTGACGGGGCTGATCATCGTTGGGGTCATTACGGCGGCGGGTGGCGAGAAGGCGGTGCGGTAGCTTTCGCGATGCAGAACGTTGGACGCCGGCGGGGGCGGTGAATGATCGCGATGCGTCGACGCTGAGGCCCTGGACAATCGTTGGGCCAGCCTAACATCGGGTTCCCATTCGCGGCGCGGCCTAGTAAACCCTTCCGCGATCGCAGTTGGCCTCGGGAGGGCTCCGCTTGTCCAGTTCTGTCAGCGTCGTGAACGAGAATGGCGTTGCCCTCGTCACCATCGACAATCCGCCGGTCAACGCGCTGAGTTTTCATGTTCGCGAGCCGCTGATGCAGGCGCTTGTCGCCTTGCGCGATGACGCGTCGGTGACAGCCATTGTTATCGCTTGCGCCGGGCGGACTTTTGTCGCCGGCGCCGACATCACCGAATTCGGCAAGCCGGTGCAGCAGCCCGATCTGCGCGCCATCGTGGCCATGCTGGAAACCATCGCCAAGCCGACGGTCGCCGCCATCCACGGTACCGCGCTCGGCGGCGGGCTGGAACTGGCGCTCGGCTGCCATTTCCGCGTTGCCGATGTCGGCGCCAAGCTCGGCTTACCGGAGGTGAAGCTCGGCATCCTTCCCGGCGGCGGCGGCACGGTGCGGCTGCCGCGCCTGGTCGGCGCGGTGAAGGCCCTGAAGATGATTGTCTCGGGCACGCCGATCGGCGCTGCCGAAGCGCATGGAGCGGGCCTCGTCGACGCTGTCTTCGAAGGCGATCTGACCACGCATGCCGTGAACTTTGTCCGAGAAATTGCCCGCAAGGGTGGTCCCTTCACATCGGTGCGTGATCGCGATGACTTGCTTGGGGAAACCGACCTGGCGGCCTTCGACGTCGAGGCGGCCGATCTTGCCAAGAAAGCGCGCGGGCTCGAAGCGCCGATCGCCTGCGCGCAAGCTGTGCGCAATGCCGTCACGCTGCCCTTCGACGAAGCACTGGCGGCGGAGCGTGCGCTGTTCGTGACGCTTGTCGCCAGCGACCAGTCGCGGGCGCAGCGTCATCTGTTCTTCGCCGAGCGTGAGGCGGCTAAGGCTCCCGGCAAGGATATCGTCAAGCGCCGGATCGCACGCGTTGGCGTCATCGGCGCCGGCACGATGGGGGGCGGCATCGCCATGGCTTTCGCCAATGGTGGCTATCCCGTCTCCTTGCTGGAAACCAGCGAGGCGGCGCTGCAGCGCGGGCTCGGCACGATCGAGAAGAACTATGCCGTTTCCGTCTCGCGCGGCTCCCTGACCGAAGACGCCAAGCATCAGCGGCTGGCCCAGTTCAAGGGCTCCACCGACTATGCCGACCTTGCCGACTGCGACCTGATCGTCGAGGCGGTGTTCGAGGACATGGCGGTCAAGAAGGAGGTGTTTGGTAAGCTCGAAGCGATAGCCAAGCCGGGCGCCATCCTTGCCACCAACACCTCCTATCTCGACATCAACGAGATCGCCGCCTCGATCTCGCGGCCGCAGGATGTGCTCGGCCTGCATTTCTTCTCACCGGCCAATGTCATGAAGCTGCTGGAGATCGTGCGCGCCGACAAGACCGCGCCGGATGCGTTGGCGACTGTGGTCGACATGGCGCGGCGGATCGGCAAGGTGGCTGTCGTTGTCGGCGTCTGCCACGGCTTCGTCGGCAACCGCATGCTGGCAGCGCGTGGTTCGGAATCGGAGGCGCTTCTGCTGGAGGGCGCGACTCCCAGCCAGATCGACAAGGCGTTCGCCGATTTCGGCTGGCCGATGGGACCGTTCCAGATGGGCGATCTCGCCGGCCTGGACATTGGCTGGCGCAATCGCAAGGCGCGCGGCCTGACGGCTGTCATCGCCGATACGCTGTGCGAACAGGGGCGTTTCGGCCAGAAGACTGGCCGGGGTTTCTACCTCTACGAGGCCGGCGCGCGGGCGGGCGTTGCCGATCCCGAGGTCGAGGCGCTGATCCGCGACAAGGCAGCCGAGAAGGGCATCGCGCCGCGCGCGATCGGTGCGGAAGAAATCATCGAGCGTACGCTCTACCCTCTGGTCAATGAGGGGGCGAAAATCCTCGAAGAAAAGATCGCGGCCCGCGCCTCCGATATCGATGTCGTCTGGGTCAATGGCTACGGTTTCCCGATCGGCAAGGGCGGGCCGATGTTCTGGGCTGGTCTCGAAGGCGTGGCCAAGATCATTGAGCGGCTCGATCACTGGCACCAACGGACCGGCAAGGATGTGTTCAAGCCGGCACCGCTGCTGAAGCGGATGGCCGAAACCGGCTCGTGGGAGACCGGCGCGGCCTGACCGCGATCCCAAAGGCCGAGGCCCGGCTAATTTTGTCCGGGAGTGCAGTCGGCGCAGCGGCCATTGACCTCTATGCTCGTCGCTTCGATGTGAAAGCGCTCGCGCGCTGCCCATTCGGCGAGCCGGCGATCGATGATGCCGTCGCTGAATTCGGTGACCTGGCCGCATTGTTCGCAGACCGCGAGGATCGTGGTTCTCAGGCCATGGGCATGCCGACCGGCGCAGGGCACGAAAGCATTGAGGCTTTCAACCTTGTGAACCGCGCCATTCTCGATGAGTTTCTTGACCGCCCGGTAAACCTGTACCGGCGATTTGATGCCATGCGGCCTGATGTCATCAAGGATGTCGTAGGCGCTGACCGGTCTGCCGGCGCGGGAAATGGCCGCCAGCACCAGCTTCTGGTTTCGGGTCAGGTCAGGGGGTGTCATTGGCGGCTGTACCTTGGGCGGCTGTACTTTGGATCGTCGAGCGCTGCACCACGCCGCTGAGCAGATAGGCTGATGTACCCAAGGCGGTGATCCAGAAACTCGTCGGCCAGTCCGTCAGGAAGGCGAGCGACAGGCTGATACAGGCAATTGCGACGGCCAGCGCCATCGAGACGACGATGCCGGCGAGCACGCCTTGTGTCAGCCGAAGCGCGGTCGCCGCTGGCGCCACCATCAGCGCGAAGACAAGCAGCACGCCGACGATCTGGATCGCCTCCGAGGTCGCGACGGCGACAAGCACCATGAACAGGGTCGAGACGAGGTTGAGCGGCACGCCCCGTGCCTCGGCGAGCTCCGGCTGCAGGCTGGCGAAGAGAAGCGGCCGGGCGATCAGCATCAGCGCGACCAGGATAACCACCGCCAGCACGGCAAGGACGATAACGGTGCGCAGGCTGATGCCGAGCACATTGCCGAACAGTACGGTTGTCGCCTGCGAAGCGAAGGCGGTGTAGAAATGCAGGAACAACAGGCCAAGGCCGAGAGACAGTGTCAGCACAATGCCGATGGCGACATCGCGATGCGCACGCTCGCCGAGCAGCCCGATGCAGATGCCGCCGAGAATGGTGAATACGGCCAGCCCCAAAAATGGCGGCAGGCCGATGAGACCGGCACCCGTGGCGCCGGGAAAACCGACATGGGCAAGCGCGTGGCCTGCGAAGGTCTGCCCCCTCAGCACGAGGAAATAGCCGACAGCGCCGGCGACGATGCCGACCACCGTGCAGGCATAGAAGGCGTTGCGCATGAATTCATAGTCAAACATCGTGGACATGCGCCCCAGCCTCCAGTTCGACGTCATCGGCCATGACGAAGATGCGGCCACCGACCCGCACCACATTGATAGATGTGCCGTAGAGTTTCGACAGAACCGGCCCGCTGATGACTTCGCCGACGCTGCCGATCGCAGCCTTGCCGTTGCCGAGATAGAGCACGCAATCGACGGCGCGCAGCAGCGGGTTGATCTCGTGCGAGCAGAACAGCACCGCGATGCCTAGCCGCTGCGCGACCTCGTGGACAAGATCGATGATGGCGCGCTGGTGCGCCGCGTCGAGGCTGATCAGCGGCTCGTCAAGCAGCAGGAGTTTGGGATCGCCGATCAGCGATTGCGCGATCAGGATGCGCTGGCGCTCGCCGCCGGAAAGCTCGGCCAGCGGGCGCCGGGCGAGGTCGGTTGCCCCGACTTCCTCGAGCGCCTTCCAGGCGGCCTCCTTCTCGGCGGCGGACGCAACCGGCCAGCCCCAGCGATGGCCGCCGGCCGCTGTCAGCACGAAGTCCAGGCCGCTGATCCCCATATGAGGCAAAGTGCGCCGCGCTTGCGGCATATAGCCGATATCAGCATTGCCGCGCGTCGGCGCTTTGCCGAGCACCGAGATGGTCCCGCCCGACGGCTTTATGAGACCGAGGATGGCGCGCAGCATTGTCGTCTTGCCGGCGCCGTTGGCACCGAGAAGACCGACAAAGGCGCCTTGCGGAACGGAAAAGGAGACGTCGGAAAGGACCCGGCGTCCCCCATAGGTCAGGGTGACCCGTTCGAAGGCGACTGCGCTCATTGCGTGCGGTCTGCAAGCGCCTTTTGGACCGCCTCAAGCTGTCCGCCGAACCAGGTCTGGATCGTCTGACCGGCTGGCTCCGTCTCGGTGACGCCGATGACGGTGACCTTGTTCTGTTTGGCGAGGTCGAGCAGCCGCGTCGTCGCCTCGTCGGTCACCTGCGAATTGTAGAACAGGATCTTGGCCGAACCGTCCTTCAGGCTGTTTTCGAACGCGGCAACCTGCGTCGGGCTCGGCTCGGCGTCGTTCATCACCGTCACCTGAAAATCATAGTTCAGCATCTTGAGGCCGAGCGCCTCGGCCATGTAGCCGAACACCGGCTCGGTGGCGGTCACCTCGGTGCCGGCATAGGTTCTCTTGACCTCGGCGATTTCCTTGTCGATGCCGTCGAGCGAGGCCTGGAATTGCTTAAGATTGGCCTCGTAGTGCACCGCGTTGGCGGGATCGCGCTTTGACAGGTCGGCGGCAAGCGCCTTGGCGACCGCCGGCAGTGTCGCCGGATTGTACCAGAGATGCGGGTTGTCGCCCGACTTCTTGCCGATCAGGTCGGCGGCGACGATGGTCGTACGGTCCGGCTTGGTCGATGCGGCAAGCAGCTTGTCCATCCACGGATCGTAGTCGGCGCCGTTGTAGATAATGACCTTGGCATCGGCGATGGTGCGCGCCGTCGACGGGCTGGTCTCGAAGAGATGCGGGTCGTCGTCGGGATTGGACAGGATGCTGGTGACCTCGACATGGCTGCCGCCGATCTGGCGGGCGAGATCGCCATAGAAATTCTCGGCCGCCACAACGTTCAATTTGTCTGCGGCCCGGGCGATGGTGCTGGTCAGCAGCGGCGCTGCGACCAGCAGCGCGGCCAGCAATGGAAGGGAACGCATCCTTGATCTCCTTTGGGATTTGGGCGGAACGGCCCGCCGCCAGGGTTTGACGTCATGTTATAGTGTAACCGTAACAGTATAACATTTATGTCGAAAATGCGGCACGATCGATGACCCGCGCCAACGCGGCGGTTCCTGGCGAACACAAGACCGTGACAAGGCTTGCCGACGCCTAGCGCCGAGGCGATCCTGTTTCTCGTCTCCGACCGCTCATCCCTGATGACCGGCCAGGCTGGTGATCGACGGCGGCGAAGGCATCGGCTGAAATTCCGGATGGGAAACCGCTACACACTTTTGCTGGAATTGTTCTCGGCCGCCTCGGCCCTCAGCCAATCCGCGAAGGTGGCCATCGCCTGCGAGTTCTGCCGCCGGCGCCGCGCCGACAGCCAGTAACGGCCGACATCGACCGTGCTGCCAAAGGGCTGCACCAGTTGGCCGGAGCCAAGCTCGCGGCTGAACATCGAGACCGGCAGCAGCGCCACACCGGCACCCTGGACGGCGGCGTTGGCCATGGTGACGGAGGAATCGAAAACGATGCCCTTGATCGACGGGCAATGGCGGCCGGCCGCCTCGAACCAGCGCAGCCATTCGTCTTCCCGATACGAGCACAGCAGCGTTTCGCGAGCGAGATCGGAGGGATCGCTCAGACGCACGGCAATGTCAGGCGTACAAGCGGGCGAGAACGAGCCCGGCAGCAACGGCGTGTTGTCCGTCCCTTGCCAGGACCCGTCGCCGAAGCGGATGGCGAAGTCGAGACCGTCGGCGGCGAGATTGACCCGGTTGTTGTTGGTCGAGATGCGCAGTTCGATGTCCGGATTGGCCTGGTGGAACAGCGGCAACCGGGGAATCAGCCAGCCCGAAGCGAAGGTGCCGACAACGCCAACGGTGACGATGTCGTGGAAGCGGCCACCCTCGAAGCGATCGAGCGTGACGCCGATCCTGTTGAAGGCATCGCTCAGCACCGGCAGCAAGGCCTCGCCTTCCTCGCTCAGGGCAAGCCCGTGCGGCAACCGGCGGAAAAGCCTGACGCCAAGCACCTCTTCAAGGCCCTTGACCTGATGGCTGACGGCGGCCTGGGTGACGCGCAGTTCGAGGCCGGCGCCGGTGAAGCTGAGATGCCGTGCGGCGGCCTCGAAGGCGCGCAAGCCGTTCAGCGGGAGGTGCGATCGCTTCATCGGTCCCAGCCCTAGTTTTTCTTATGACGCAGGGGACGTTTACTCGTTTGCGGATGCGCTGGATCGGGTCCAGTCCTGCGGCGCGGGGCAACAGAGAGTGTGGACATGACAAGCAGACGCAGTTTCATCAGTGGCCTCGCAATGGTCTTGACGGCGCCGGTCACGCTTGGCGCGATGGCGAAGGCGGCGACGAGCCCGACAAAATTTGATGGCCTGACGCCGAAAATAAGGCGGATCGAAGCAGAAAGCGGTGGTCGGCTGGGCGTAGCCTGTCGGATCTCCGGAACGACGATGCAATTCGGCTATCGCGAGAACGAACTGTTTCCGATGTGCAGCACGTTCAAATTGTTGGCGGCCGCGCTGGTCCTGCACCGTGTCGATGGCGGCATTGAGCAGCTGGATCGGCGCATCAAGGTTCCGGACAATGCCGTGGTCGCGAACTCACCGGTCACGAAGAAGCATATCGGCACCGAGATGACGATGGCCGACATCTGCGAGGCAGCGGTGACGGTCAGCGACAACGGTGCCGGCAATCTCATGCTGGAGTCCTTTGGCGGACCGGCGCAGCTGACTGCCTACCTGCGGTCTCTGGGCGACGATGTGGGCAGGCTGGACCGAACCGAACCGGATCTGAACGAGTCACTGCCCGATGACAAGCGCGACACGATTTCTCCGCTTGCGATGGTCAACGATCTCGAGCGTCTGACGATCGGCAACAGCCTCTCGGACAAAGGTCGGGCGCAGCTTGTGGAATGGCTGGTGGCCAACAAGACCGGCGACGAGCGCATCAGGGCCGGACTGCCGAAAGGCTGGAAATGCGGCGACAAGACCGGCACCGGAGATCGCGGCAGCACCAACGACGCGGCTGTCATCTGGCCGACATCTGGCAATCCGATCCTGATGTCGGTTTACCTGACCGGCACGAAGCAGAACCTGGCCAAGCGCAATGCGGTCATTGCTTCCGTCTCGCGGGCACTCGTCGAGGCGATCGAGGCGTAAATGATGGGTCGCGTGGAGCAGCGCGGCTGTGCCGCGCTGCTCCTCATACGTGCTTGCGGCCGCCGGTCTCGCGGAACCAGCTGTCGGGATAGGGATACCACCAGTCCTGGATTGCCGGCTTGTGGTCGATGATGACCATCTTCGAGCGGCGGAAAGCGTCGAGCCCCTGCCGTCCGAGCTCGCGGCCGAGGCCGGATGCCTTCCAGCCGCCGAAGGGCAGAGCGTCATTGTCGATGAGGGGATTGTTGACCCAGACCATGCCGGCCTCGAGCCGTTCGGCCGCTTCATGTGCTTCGGCGAGATCCGTGGTGAACACCGAAGCGCCGAGGCCGAACGGGCTGTCATTGGCAAGGCGGATCGCCTCGTCGAAATCCTTGACGCGGCAGATCGCGGCGACCGGGCCGAAGCACTCTTCGCGCACGATCGCCATGTCAGGCGTGACACCGGTGAGGATGGTCGGTTCGTAAAACCAGCCGACATTGTGCGCGGGCGGGATGCGCCCGCCGGTGACCGCCCTGGCGCCATTGGCAATCGCATCGTCGACCAGCCGCATCACTTTCGCCCGAGCCGCCTCGCTGACCAGCGGTCCGATCTCGGTCTTGTCCATGCCGTTGCCAATGCGCAGCGCGCGTGTCCTTTCGGCAAACAGTTCCACAAAGCGGTCATGCACGGAATCGACGACAAAGAAGCGCTCGGCCGAGGTGCAGACCTGGCCGGTGAGATGGAAGGCGGCAGTGACGCTGCCGGCTGCGGCGACTTCAAGCGGCGCGTGCTCGCTGATAATCAGCGGATCGCTGCCGCCGGCCTCGATGACGCATGGCTTCATGCGTTCGGCGCAAGCCACCGCCACCGCCTTGCCGGCGGCGACCGAGCCGGTGAAGGCGACGGCGTGCGTGCGATCGGAGGTGATCAGCGCCTGCGCCGTGGCCGCGCCGCCCGGCAGGCAGGAAACCAGCCCTTCCGGCAGGGAGCGGAATACGGTCATGTAGTCCAACGTCGACAACGTCGTCGCTTCGGCCGGCTTGATGATGCAGGCATTGCCGGCGGCGAGCGAGGCCGCGACGGTCCAGCACATGAGCAGGATCGGGAAGTTGTAGGGCATGATGTGAACGGAGACGCCGTAGGGCTCGTAGCGCGCGTACTGGAACGAGCCGGCCTGCGTCGTGCCGGCGATCTTGCCAGCATCGTCGCGCGCCATCTCGGCATAGTAGCGGAAGATCGGCGCGCAATTGGCGATCTCGCCGATGGCTTCCGGATAGGGCTTGCCCATCTCGCGCACCATCAGCTCGGCACAGCGGGTGAAGTCGGCCGCCTCGATGGCGTTGGCGACGGCATGCAGATGCTTGGCCCGGCTCTTGGCGTCGAGTTTTTTCCACGCGGCTTGCGCTATGGTCGCGGCGGTGAGCACGGCGTCGATCTCGCCGTCGCTGGCCGCAGCGATGGCGCCGACGGTTTCCAGCGTCGCCGGATCGATCACTGGCTTGGTCGTGCCAGCCATCGGCCGGTAGTCCGGGTTGATGAAGAAGGTCGGCCGGTCAGGGGCGAAATGCATGGTCGTCCTTTCAGGTCCGCTCAGCGGATCATGTAGACCTTCTTGATCGTCTCATGGACGGTGCAGACGCCCTTCCAGTCCTGTGGAAAGAAGGCTGCCGTGTCGGGCTCGATCTCGATCACCTCGCCGGATTCATGGACATAGGTGCAGCGGCCTTCGAGGAAGTGGCAGAACTCGTCGCGGGTGACGTGGCAGTGCCATTTGCCTGGGGTGCAAACCCACAGGCCGCATTCGGAACGGCCTTCCGGTCCCTTGTACAGCAGCTTGCCCGAGGTGTGGGACTGGCCCTCGATCATGGTCGGGATGACGCCCCAGTCGACGAGGTCGGTGACAGCGAGCGGCGATTGCATGATTGGCGTGGTCATATCGATTTCCTTGAAATGAGGCTCACCGGCACATGAAGGCCTTGGTCAGCGTTTGCGTGATGATGGAGATGCCGGTCCAGCCGGCGGGGAAGAACACCAGCGTGCCGGCCTCGACCGGGATCTGTTCGCCATTGTCATGGACATAGCTGCCTTGCCCCGACACGAAATGGCAGAACTCGTCAGCGGCAAAGGCAACCTTGCGCGTGCCCGGTGTGCACGACCACAGGCCGCATTCGCTCGATCCGTCCGGGTTCTGCGACAGGATCCGGCCCGAAGCACGCGGCGCGCCGGCAAGTGTGTTGCTGCCCGCGCCCCAATCCTCCAGTTCTACGCTCGCGGCCTGCGGCCAATGCGGTGTCGACATGTGGTTAGCTCCGTTGTTCAGGCCAGCATGTAGACGTTGCGCATGGTCTCATGCACCGTGCATTCGCCCGTCCAGCCCGCGGGGAACATGACCACGGTCCCGGCCGACACTTCTATCACCTCGCCGACATCCGACCGGTAGGTCGCGCGCCCGGCGACGAAATGGCACAATTCATCGCGCGGGATCGAGAGCCGCCAGCGGCCTGATGTGCACACCCAGATGCCGGATTCCGGCTGGTTGTTCGGACCCTTGTGCACGAGTTTGCCGGTGGAATGCGAGGCGCCGCCCAGTGCGTCAGGCTGGGCGCCCCAGTCGACGAGATCGGTGCGGGTTGAGGCCTGGTGGAGATGGGGTGCGGAGGAGGTCACAGCAGCGCCTCCAACAAACCCGCCGCCTTCTCAGGCCCGTTCTGCGCGTGCATCTGTGCCGAGGTCTTCGCCAGCTTGGCCTTCATCTTCGGGTCGGTCAGGCAGGTTTCGATTTTCGCGACCAGCTCGGCATCGTTCCAGTCGTAGCGCGGCATGCCGAAACCGTGGCCGGTTTCCTCGACGCGGGTGGCATTGTCATGGCCGTCCCAGACATAGGGCATGATGATCGCCGGCTTGCCGAAATAGAGGCACTCGGTGAACGAGTTGTTGCCGCCATGGTGGATGACGGCGTCGACCTGCGGGATCACCGAAGGCTGCGGGAACCAGCTCTCGACGATTACGTTGCCGGGCACGTCGGTGTACTGGTCCTTGTAGCCGCCGACATTGACCAGCGCGCGGTAGCGGGTCTTGCCCAGCGTGGCGATGATGCGCTTCAACAAGTCGACATCGCCGGCACCGAGGCTGCCGAAGGAGACATAGAGCAGCGGGCCGTCATTGTTCTCAGCGAAGGTCGGCACCGTGTACGGCTTCTCCTGCCGCACGCAGCCTTCGAGATACTGGAATTGTGCCGGATCGAGCGGATGGCGACGCTTGAACTTTGCTGCCTCGGGATAAAGTAGCAGGTTCAGGTAAGGCGAGGCCTCGAAGAACTGGCCGATCGGATAGGGCGCCTCGTTGTTGGCGGTGAGGAACGCGTTGAAATCGTCATGGATCGGCTTGATCACCGCGTTGAAGTGATCGCGGTAGCGCTGATGCCCGGCATGGTCGTTCTCGCCGCAGCCGGACAGATGCGGCGGGATGTCCTCGTCCTCGATCTCGTTTTCCGAGCAGGAGATGACGCGCACCCACGGCTTGCCGTACTGCTTGATCGCCGGGAACAGGATGACGTTGTCGACGCAGATCACGTCGGGCTTGATGGCAGCCAGAACACGCGGCAGGTCCTTCTGCGCCCATTTGGCGCTGTCGACGATCGCCGTCCAGCAATCCTTCACATAGTTGTCGACCTGGTCGTAGGGCGATTTGCGGAAGTTCGGGATGTGGCCGTTGATGAAGTCTTCCCAGAACTTGGCCATCTGCTCGGGCGGCATCGGCTCCGACAGGTTTACCGGATGCGCCTCGAAGCCGTAGCCCCTGTAGACTTCGACGAAGCCGGGGTCCGACAGGAACACAGCCTTGTGGCCGCGCGCCTCGACGGCTTGCGCGATGCCGACGGAATTGAGCGCCGGGCCATAGGCCGCTTCGGGAAAAAACGCGATCGTCTTCTGCGCCATCAAGCTTCTCCTCTATTCCTCAAAAATTCTGACATCGGCGGCATCCCAGCCGAGTTCGACCTGGTCGCCCGATGACACCGGCCGGCGGTCGGCGGCATCAGCCGTGACGCGCACCAGGAACGGTTTTGGCGACAGCGGCGTGCGGACATGCAGCTGCAGGTCTAGCCCGTGGTACGCCAGTGCCTCGACCGTGCCGGTGGTGCGGTTGGCGGTGTCGGCTGAAGGGAACAGCCGGATGCGTTCGGGCCGCACCGACGCGACAGCGGAAGCACCGGGCGAAAGCACTACGGGAACCTTGCCGGCAATGCGCGCACCATTCGCGGCCATCACGCCATCCGCGACGGCCTTGCCCGGGATAAAATTCATCACGCCGATGAAGTCGGCGACGAAGCGGTCGGCGGGATGTTCATAGATTGCATGCGGCGTGTCGCACTGCAGCAGCTTGCCGTCCTTCAGCACCGCCATCCGGTCGGCCATCACAAGCGATTCTTCCTGGTCGTGGGTGACGATGACGAAGGTGATGCCGACCTCGTGCTGCAGGCGCTTCAATTCGAGCTGCATGGCGCCACGCAATTTCTTGTCGAGGGCGCCGAGCGGCTCGTCGAGCAGTAGCAGGCGCGGGCGCTTGACCAGGGCGCGGGCGAGCGCAACGCGCTGCTTCTGGCCACCCGACAATTGCTCCGGCTTGCGGTCGGCGAAGGGGACAAGTTCGGTGGTCGCCAGGATGGCGTCGACGCGGGAGCGGATTTCTTTGGCCGGCAGACGCTCCATCTCCAAGCCGTAGGAGACGTTGGCGCGCACGCTCATATGCGGGAAAAGCGCATAGGACTGGAACATCAGATTGACCGGCCGCTTGTTGGGTGGGGTCCTGGCGATGTCCTTGCCATCAAGCAGGATGCGCCCGTCGTTCGGCGTCTCGAAGCCGGCCAGCATCCGCAACAGCGTGGTCTTGCCGCAGCCGGACGGGCCGAGCAGCGCAAAGAATTCATTTTCGCGAATATCGAGCGAGATGCCGTCGACGGCGGTGACCCGGCCGAAAGTCTTCGACACATGATCGATGGCCAGCAGCGTGCGTGGTTCGCTCATTGGCCGATGATCCCACGGTTAAGCCGCTGCGACAGGGTCAGCGCGGTGATCGAGACGGCCATGACGATGGTCGCCAGCGCGTTGATCTCCGGTGTGATGCCAAAGCGGATCATTGCGTAGATCTGCATCGGCAGCGTGGTCGAGGCGCGCCCGGCTCCAGCGGTGAAGAAGGCGATGATGAACTCGTCGACCGAGAGCGTGAAGGCAAGCAGCGCGCCGGCGATCACCGCCGGCAGGATCACCGGCAAGGTCACCCGCCGGAAAGTGGTCAGCGCGGAGGCGCCGAGATCGGCCGAGGCCTCGACGATCGACCAGTCGAAGCTCTTCAGTCTTGCGCGCACCACCGAGCAGACGAAGGCCAGGTTGAAGACGACATGGGCGAGGATGATGGTGTGCAGGCCCATGGTCAGGTTGAGCATGGAGAAGAACGACAGCAGGGCGATCGCCAGCACGATGTCGGGAATGATCATCGGCGCGAAGATCAGGGCTTCGAGCCCCTTGCCATACTGCCGGCGCATCTCCACGCCGATTGCCAGCAAAGTGCCAAGCAATGTGGCGATCGCGGTCGAGACCAGCGCCACGATCAGCGTGTTGAGCGCGGCGGAGAGGATCGCGGAATTGTGGGCCAGCGAGACATACCATTTCAGCGAAAAGCCCGACCATGCCGTGGGTAGTCCGCCTTCGTTGAAGGACAGTGCGACCAGAACTGCGATCGGGATGTAGAGGAAGGCAAAGACGAGACCGAGCACGAGCCAGAGCGTGCGCCGCGTGGCAGGGGAGCGCTCAGCCATCGGCGTTGCCTTTGGCCTCAGCCGCACGCCCAGCGGCCCGGTCAGCGGCAAGCGCCTGCGCCATAAGCACCAGAAGCATGATGGCGATCAGCGCCATCGCCAGGGCCGCGCCGAAGGGCCAGTCATTGGCGGTCAGGAACTGGTCGTAGACGAGATTGCCGATCATCTGGAAGCGGCCGCCGCCGAGCAGCGCTGGCGTGACGAAATTGCCGATCGACAGCACGAAGACGAACACCGCGCCGGCGGCGATGCCGGGCACGGTCAGCGGCAGGATGACACGGCGGAATGTGGTGGCGGCGGAAGCGCCGAGGTCGCGCGAGGCTTCGGCGAGTTCGGGGTTGAGGCGCGACAGCGGCGCGTAGCAGGCGAGGATGACGAAGGGCAGATAGTTGTAGACGAGGCCGGCGATGACCGCGCCCTCGGTGTAGAGCATCGACGGCGGCTCGCCGGTATAGCCGAACCAGCGTAGCAGCTGCGTGATCAGGCCCTCGCGGTTGAGCAGCACAATCCAGGCATAGGTGCGGATCAGATAGTTCGACCAGAACGGCAGCACGGCAAAAAACAGGAACACCGGCTGCCACCGGCGCGGTGCCGCCGCGATGGCATAGGCGGCGGCATAGCCGATCACCACCGCGATCAGCGTGGCGGTGCCGGCGATGCGCGCGGACTTCAGGAAAATGCCGGCGTAGAGCGGGTCGAAGACCAGCCCGAAATTCTCCAGCGTGAAGGTGTAGTCGATGCCGCCATAGATACCGCGCCGGAAGAAGGCGAGCGCCAGCACCAGCGCACACGGCACCACCATGAGCGCGGTCAGCCAGACCAGCGCCGGGGCCATTAAGAGGGAGGAGCGGGAGGTTCGCGTCACGCCGCTCGCCTCTCCGACCGACCGGTCATCTCATGGGCATCGAAATGGTGTCTCGGCAGATGCCCCCTCACCCGGATTGCCAACCGAATTGCGAAGGGCAATTCGGGGCAATCCGACCTCTCCCCTAGGGGAGAGGAGGTCGCCAGCGTTGATGCCAGTCTCTTCTCCCCCACGGGGAGAAGGTGGCCGCGAAGCGGCCGGATGAGGGGGCGCTGCGCCGACGATTGGCGAAAAGCCGCAAGCCGGCGAATCTCCCCCGCTAAAGGGGAGATGGCCGGCAGGCCAGAGAGGGGCACGAAGGAATGCAAGCTTGCTTCCAGTAATCGAAGTGGCAGGCCGCTTACTGCGCGGCCTTGATCTCGCTGACGATCTTCGAATAGTCGCGCTGGGCTTCGCCGACGTCGCGCAGCTGCTCGAACTTGACGAGGTCGGCCACCGGCATCGCCATGTTGGGGAATTTGGCCAGGAAGTCGGCCGGCAGGCTTTCCATCGCCGGCTTGTTCGGCACCTTGTAGTCGATGTTCTGTGCTGCCCAGGCGTGGTTCTTGGCGTCGAGCATGAAGTTGATGAACTTGAAGGCGTCGTCCTTGTGTTCGGATACCTTCATCACCACCATCGTGTCGACCCACAAATCCGAGCCTTCTTTCGGGATGACGTATTTGATCTCGGGTTTTTCGGCGATGCCGTAATTGCACCAGCCGTCCCAGGCCTGCACCATCAGCGCCTCGCCGGACACCAGCTTCGAATAGAAGGTGGTGTCGTCATAGGCGAGCAAGGTCTTCTTGGCTGAGATCAGCAGATCCTTGACCTCGGCCATCTTGGCCGGATCGGTCTCGTTGACGGAAAAACCCTTGTCGAGCTGGCCGGCGGCGAGCAGCCAGCGATCGGTCGCCAGCATGGTGGTCTTGCCCTTCAGCTCGTCGGAAGGCGCAAGCAGGTCGCTCCAGCTCGTCGGCGCTACTTTCACCAGATCCGAGCGATAGCAGAGGCCGGTCGTGCCCCAGGTGTAGGGCACGGAGAAGGCGTTGCCGACATCGTGCGGCAGCTTGGTCGCTTCGGGGTAGAGGTTGGCGAGGTTGGGGATCTTGGCGTGATCCACCGGCTCGGTCAGGCCGAGCTTGTTCAGCACCTCGGCGAAGGGCGAGGAGACGAAGACCACGTCATAGCCCTTGCCGCCGGCGGCAATCAGCTTGCCCATGATCTCCTCATTGGTGGCGTGCACCACCACTTCGCCGGAGACGCCGGTCGCGGTCTTGAACGCGGCCATGGCATCGGGCGCCATGTAGCCGTCCCAGTTGGAGATGACGAGGTCGGCAGCGGTTGCGGGCGCCGATAGCGCCAGGGCAAGGCCGAGAGCGATTGAAGATACCTTGAGCGCACGGCGCCGCGGGCTGGTAGCGGTCATGGCAGACTCCCATTCCGGTTGATCGTCGAATTCTGTCTTTGGACCCGGCGCGACCCATGCCGCTGCTCTGATCCCGTTCCCTCGGTCTTTTTGTTGCCGATTGCAATGACAGTACTATTGCAGAAAAAAGTACGTCAATCCATAATTTGTCAACTGACCGAGGAATCTGGCCGATTGCGCTTGTGCCGGCGATCGGCCAAACCAATAAGGCTCCATCCATCCGCTGAGACCAGTCATGCAAGCCGCAGCCCGACGACCTCGCACCAACCATCTCGATCTGGCGCAGCGCATCCTGGATGTGGCGCGACAGCGCGGTTTCGAGCCCGGCACGCGTCTCCCGGAGCAGCAGATCGCCTCGCTGTGCAATGTCTCGCGCACGCCAGTGCGGGCCGCACTCAGCCTGCTGGCGGAACGGGGCGTCGTGCGCTGGGAGGCCGATACCGGCTATCATCTGGCGGTCGACCTTACCGCGCAGTCGGCCCTATCAGCCGAATTGCCCGCCAAGGAGGAAGACGAGCTCGCCGAAGCGATCCTGCGCGACCGGTCGGCACGGCGATTGGACCAGACGGTGACCGCCGCGGGATTGATGCGGCGGTACAGTGCCGAGAGAAAGACGGTACTAAAAGCGCTTAATAAACTGACGGAAGAGAATCTTCTGGACCGCGCGCCGGGCCAGTCCTGGCTTTTCCGCCGCACGCCGGACGATCCGGAAGCGCAAGGCGAAAGCTACGAGTTCCGTCTGCTCCTGGAACCCGCCGCGGTCCTGACGCCTGGCTTTCGGCTGGACGGCGCACGCGCGGCGGCGTTGCGGCAAGGCATGGACGCGCTGTCGGCGCTGCCGGATGCTGCGTTCGACACGCGCGAATTCCAGCGGCTGGACATGGATTTTCACGGCATGATCGCCGAGGGTTCCGCCAACCGTTTCGTCACTGACGCGCTGGCCGATCATCTCAGGCTGCGCCGGCTGCCCGGCATCTATGCCGGCGTCAACGTCTTCCGGCTGCGGCAATCGCTGCTGGAACACCTGAACATACTCGACCATCTCGAAAGCCGGCAGTATGAGGTGGCTGCCGATCTGCTTCGCATTCATCTGCGGCTCTCCCGCAACCAGCGACCGCAAGCGGCCAGCCGCGGCGCCCCCGCGCTGTTCGGCATGATCAGCCGGCCGGAATGACGAGGATTAATTGACGCGTAAAGCCAGCCCGACCATCGCGCTGTTTCCCGAAGCAAGCTTCGGCGCCGCTTTGAATTGCGTCGGTATCGCGCAGGCGTTGCGTGCGAAGGGGGCGCGGCCCGTCTTCATCTGCCATGCCGGCTTCTCCGGTGTCTTTGCCGACTATGGTTTCCAGGAATACCAGCTGCCGACCGACGAGCCGCTGAGCGACAGCGAGCGCCAGAGTTATTGGCAGGCCTTCGTGCGCCGGCATCTGCCGCATTTCCGGCTGAGCCCGATCGACCAGCTGGAGACCTATGTCGCGCCGACCTGGCAGGCGATCGTCGACACGGCGGTCAATGCCGAGGCGCCTTTGCGCCAATTGCTGGCGCGGCTGAAGCCCGACGCGGCGGTGCTCGACAACGTCATCATGTTCCCGGCGATCGCCGCCGCCGGCTGCCCGTGGGTGCGTGTCGTCTCCTGCGCCGAGACGGAATTGCCCGATGCTGAAGTGCCGCCCTATCTCTCAGGAATGGGTGCGGATGACCCGCGACGCGCGGCATTCGAGGCGCGTTATCTCTCGGCCTCGGCGCCGGCGCATGACCGTTTCAACCGTTTTCGCGTCGATGCCGGACTGGCGCCACTGCCCAAGGGCCTGTTCCTGGAAAGCTCGCCCGACCTCAATCTGCTGCTGACGCCGGCGATCGTGCGGCGCGAACGGGCCGAGCCGCTTGATCCGCAGCGCTTCGTCTATCTTGAAGGCTGCGTGCGCTCGGAAGGGCCGTTCGAGGTGCCGGTGTTTCCGCGCAATGGCGGACCGCTGGTCTATGTCGCCTTCGGCAGCCTTGGCGCCATGGATGTCGGGTTGATCGAGCGCATGCTTGCCGTTTTCGACAGGCTGCCGGCGCGCTTCATCGTCAATGTCGGCGGCCTGCGCGATGCCTATCGGGCGGTTCCGGACAATGTCTATCTCGACGCCTGGTTTCCACAGCCCTCGGTGGTGGCGAAGTCCGATCTGTTCATCCACCACGGCGGCAACAACAGTTTTTGCGAGGCGCTGCGTTTCGGCGTGCCGTCGCTGATCATGCCCTATTGCTGGGACGGACACGACAATGCGCGCCGCGCCGAAGAGACCGGCACCGGCGACCATATCGGCCGTGACGGCTGGACCGAAGGAGTATTGGAGAGAGCCATTCTCGGCCTGCTGGCCGATGACGCCATGCGCGCCCGCCTCAAGGACAATGCAGCCCATATGGCGCTGAAACCCGGAACGGAAATGGCCGCGCAAGCCATACTCTCTCTGATACGGATTTGAACGAAATGCCTGACAAAAACACGAATACCACTGCGATCTCCAACGACCCCAAGGCCTGGCTGGCACAGCACGGAATCAACGAGGTCGAATGCCTGGTGCCCGACATGAACGGCGTGCTGCGCGGCAAGGCGCTGCCGACGGCCAAATTTCTCAAGGCGCTGGAAGACCGCGCGCTCTATCTGCCGAGCAGCGCCTTCCTGGTCAGCATCGATGGCCGTTATTCCGGCTCGATCGACGAGGGTTTTGCCTATTCGGACCCGGATATGCGCATGGTGCCTGATGTCTCGACGCTGTGCCTGGCCCCTGGTGCGGGCGCTGGCAAGGCCTATGTTTTCGCCGACGCCTTCCACATGGACGGCAGGCCATGGATGGCCTCGCCGCGCCATGTGCTGCGCGCCGTGCTCGATCTCTACGGCAAACGCGGCTGGCGGGCGGTGGTGGCGCCGGAGCTCGAATTCTATCTCACCGCGCCAAACCCCGATCCGGACAGGCAGCTGACCGCGCCGGTCGGCGCCAACGGCCGTGCCGAGGGCGTGCAGCATCCCTATGACATGGCGGCGCTGGAAGAATTCGAGCCGGTCATCCGCCGCGTCTATGACTATGCCGCGGCCGCCGGGCTGCCGCTCGACACGCTGATCCATGAATCGGGCACGGGGCAGTTGGAGATCAATCTCCTGCATGGCGACGCGCTGCCGCTGGCCGACCAGGTGCTGCTGTTCAAGCGGCTGACGCGCCAAGCAGCGCAGCAATGCGGCATGCACGCCACCTTCATGGCCAAGCCGATCGCCGCCCAGGCAGGCAGCTCGATGCATCTGCACATGTCTGTCGTCGATGGGGCGGGCAATGCGCTGTTTGCCAGCAATGACGATGCCGACACCGAGATGTTCGGTCATTTCATCGGCGGCCTGCAGAAATATGTGCCCGAGATCATGCCGCTGTTTGCACCGAACGTGAATTCGTTCCGCCGCATAAGGCCGAACCACAGCGCGCCGGCCAACATCGAGTGGTCGCATGACAACCGCTCCTGCGGGCTGCGCGTGCCTGCCGGAGGCCGCGCCGCGCGGCGGGTGGAGAACCGCCTGCCGGGCGCCGATTCCAATCCCTATCTGGCGATCGCCGGTTCGCTGCTTGCCGGCTATCTCGGCGTCGAGCAGAAACTGGCGCGCTCGGCCGAGGCTTCGGGCAACGCCTACAAGATCAAGAGCACGCTGCCGAAAACCATGGAGGAGGCGCTCGATCGGTTCACGGCCTGCGACCCGGTGCGCAAACTGCTCGGCGAGGATTTCTTCCAGACCTATCTGCGCGTCAAGAGCGTCGAGCTCGACCTGTTCCAGAGCGTGGTGACGAGCTGGGAACGCGACCACCTGCTGTTGAAGGTGTGATCATGGCATCTTCAACGGGTTTCAATTCCGGTCTCGATATCGGCAAATCCTACTATGTCGCCACCGCCAATCCGGCGCCGGACCATCCGGCGCTTCTCGGCGATGTCGAGGCCGACCTGGTGGTCGTCGGCGGCGGCTGCACCGGCCTGTCCGCCGCCCTTCACGCCGCCGAGCGTGGCCTGACGGTGGTGCTGCTCGAAGGCGGCAAGATCGGCTGGGGCGCATCGGGCCGCAATGGCGGCCAGATGATCCCCGGCCTGCGCAAGGGCGCCAAGGGCCTGGTCAAGCTTTACGGGCCGGAGCGGGCGAAGGTGCTGTTCGACCTTGCCTTCGAAGCGCGCGGCCTGGTGCTCGACATCATCGAGCGTCACGCCATCGACTGCGATCTCAGGCAAACCGGCCATCTGGTCGGCGCTGTCAACGGCTCCGATCTCAGGGATTTGGAAGAAGAGGCCAAATGCCTCGAAAGCGTGATGAAGTTCCGCGATGTCGAGATCCTGTCGGCGGCGGACGCCCGCGCCAAGGTCGACACGCCCTATCATGGCGCGATGTATGAGCCGCTTGGCGGCCACATGCATCCGCTGAACTACACGCTCGGCCTTGCCCGCGCGGCAGTGGCCGCCGGCGTCGTCATCCACGAGAATTCCGTGGCGGTGAAGCTGGAGCGCGAGCCTTCGATCCGGGTCTCGACAGCAAAGGGTTCGGTCCGGGCCAAGCATGTCGTGCTGGCGGGTGATGCGTTGCTGCATGGGCTTGAGCCGCGCGTCAACAGCCGCATCATGCCGGTCGGCAACTACATCGTTGCCACCGAGCCGCTAGAGGGCAAGCGCAACGTCATCCCGGCCAATGTCGCGGTGTCGGACACACGCTTCGTCGTCAACTATTACCGCATGTCGGCGGATGGGCGGCTGCTGTTCGGCGGCGGCGAGCGCTACACGCCATCGCCGCCGGCCGACATTGCCGGCTTCGTGCGGCCGCACATGGAAGCGACGTTTCCGCAGCTTAAGGGCTGCCGCATCGATCACGCCTGGGGCGGGCTGGTGTCGGTGACGACCTCGCGGCTGCCGCATGTCGGGCACTATGGCGAGGTCTATTTCGCGCATGGCTATTCCGGCAAGGGCGTCATCCTGTCGACGCTGTCGGGTAAGCTGCTGGCGGAAGCGATCACCGGCGATGCTTCACGGTTAGACCTGTTCTCGACGCTGACGCCGATGCCGTTCCCCGGCGGCACGGCGCTGCGTGGGCCGCTCTATGTGCTGGGCATGCTTTGGTATGCGATGCGAGATCGGATCAAGCATTGACGATGGCCTAAACAACGAAGAAATCCTCGATGCGCTGCCTGGCCTCAAGCAGCGCGGGCAGGATCTCCCGCTCCATCTCCGCGACCGAAAATCGCGCCGACTGGGTCGAGACGTTGATGGCCGCGACCGTGCTTCCTGAGCGGTCGCGGATCGGCACGGCGATGGAGCGCAGGCCGAGTTCGAGCTCTTCGTCGACGATGGCAAAGCCATCGGCCTTCGCCTTACCGATGGCGCCGGCCAGCAGCTTGACGTCGGTGATCGTCTTCGGCGTCCGACTCTCGATGGCCGCATGGTGCAGAAATCTGTCGAGTTCCTCTGGCGTCAGGCCAGTGAGCAGCATGCGCCCCATCGAGGTGCAATAGGCGGGCAGCCTGGTGCCGACATCGAGCGACACGCTGAGGATGCGGCGGCCGGGAATGCGGGCGACATAGACGACATCCTGGCCCGACAGGATGGCCGCCGAACAGGCCTCGTTCAACTGCGTTGCCACAGCACGCATGATCGGCGCGGCGAAGCTCCACAGCGAACCGCCACCGAGCCAGGTGCGGGCAACGGTCAGCAGGCGCGGCGACAGCGAGAACACGCGGCCGTCCTGAGTGGCATAGCCGGTGGCGACAAGCGTCAGCAGGAAGCGACGGGCGCCGGCGCGGGTCAGGCCGGCCTCCTCGGCCATTTCGGTCAGAGTCATGCCGGTGGGATGCCGGGCCAGGATCTCCATCACGGCAAGGCCGCGCTCGAGCGAGCCGACGTGGTCACGGGAAGCGGCTTCTTCGTCCATCGAACCTCGCAGAAATGGCATCGTCGTCAGGATTGACTTCGCGACCTCTCTCAGCGTAGAAAGTTCGCATACAAAACATAAGTTCGCAATACGAACTTTTGGACTGGGAGCCGATACAATGGTCAAGTTCCTGCCGCTAAAACAGGCCGTGGCCGAGAATTTGAACAATGGCGATACCGTCGCCTTCGAGGGCTTCACCCATCTGATCCCGACGGCCGCCGCACACGAGGCGATCCGCCAGGGATTTCGCGACCTGACCCTGATCCGCATGACGCCGGACCTGATCTACGATCAGATGATCGGCATGGGCATGGCGAAGAAAATCGTCTTCTCCTATGTCGGCAATCCTGGCGTCGGCCTGCTGCGGCGCGCCCGCGACGCCATCGAAAACGGCTTTCCCCGGTCGATTGAGGTCGAGGAGCACAGCCACGCCGGCATGGCCAACGCCTATGAAGCGGGTGCGTCGGGCCTGCCTTTCGCGGTGTTTCGCGGCTATCGCGGTGCCGGCCTTGCGGCGGTCAATCCGAAGATCAAGTCGGTCACCTGTCCGTTCACTGGCGAGGTGCTGGCCGCCGTTCCCTCGATCCGGCCTGACGTCAGCTTCATCCATGCGCAGAAGGCCGATAAGAAAGGCAATGTGCTGGTCGAAGGCATCATCGGCATCCAGAAGGAAGCAGTGCTGGCGGCCAAACGTGCCGTGGTGACGGTCGAGGAAGTGGTCGACAATTTCGACGATCTGCATCCCAACCTGACCGTGCTGCCGCGCTGGACCATCGCGGCGATATCCGTCGTGCCCGGCGGCTCGCACCCGTCCTATGCTCACGGCTATTATGCGCGCGACAATGCCGCCTACCTTGAATGGGACGACATCGCCGCCGACCGCGAAAAATTCCAGGCCTGGATGCAGGCGAATGTCATAGAAAAGAGCGCCGACGATTTCGCTGGCCGGGTCGAGCATCTGAGGAAAGTGGCATGAGCGACAATCAGCTGGATTTTACCCCCAACGAGATGATGACCATCGCCGCCAGCCGGGCGCTCAGGAATGATGATGTCTGCTTCGTCGGCATCGGCGCGCCGTCTGCCGCCTGCAATGTGGCGCGGCTGACGCATGCGCCTGACATCACATTGATCTATGAAAGCGGCACGATCGGCACAGCACCTGACGTGCTGCCTTTGTCGATCGGCGATGGCGAATTGTGCGAGACCGCGGTCACCACCGTCGCGGTGCCGGAAATGTTCCGCTACTGGCTGCAGGGCGGCCGCATCTCGATCGGCTTCCTCGGTGCGGCCCAACTCGACAAGTTCGGCAACATCAACACCACCGTCATCGGCGACTATCTCCATCCGAAGACCAGGCTGCCCGGTGGCGGCGGCGCGCCGGAGATCGCGACCTCGTCGAGGGAGATCTACATCACCATGGCGCAGACCAAGCGCGGCATGGTCGAGAAGATCGACTTCTTCACCTCCTTCGGCCATGGCGAGGGCGGCGATCATCGAAGGCGCCTGGGCATCGACACCGCCGGCCCGACCTTGCTGATCACCGATCTTGCCATCTGGAAGCCTGATCCGGTGAGTAAGGAATTCACCGTCGTGTCGCTGCATCCTGGTGTTACCCGCCAGCAGGTGCAGGAAACTTGTGGCTGGGTGGTTAAGTTCGCTGAGGCGCTTGACGAAACACCGGCGCCAAGCGAACTCGAACTCAAGACATTGCGCGACCTGCAGGCCCGCACCAAGGCGGCGCATGAAGGAACGGGAAAAGCAAAGGCTGCATGACATGGCCGAGGCCTACATCTGCGACTACATCCGCACGCCGATCGGCCGCTTCGGCGGCTCGCTCTCCTCGGTACGTGCCGACGACCTCGGCGCCATCCCGCTGAAGGCGCTGGCCGAGCGCAATTCAGGCATCGACTGGCAGGCGGTGGATGACGTTGTCTATGGCTGTGCCAACCAGGCCGGCGAGGACAACCGCAACGTGGCGCGCATGGCGCTGCTGCTGGCCGGACTGCCGGAGGAAATCCCGGGCTCGACCGTCAATCGCCTGTGCGGCTCCGGCATGGACGCGCTGACCATCGCCGCCAGGGCCATCAAATCAGGTGAGGCGGAACTGATGATCGCCGGCGGCGTCGAGTCGATGAGCCGCGCGCCGTTCGTCATGCCCAAGGCCGACACGGCGTTTTCGCGCAATGCCGAGATTTACGACACCACCATCGGCTGGCGCTTCGTCAACCCGCTGATGAAGAAGCAGTATGGCGTCGATTCGATGCCCGAGACCGGCGAGAACGTCGCCGAGGATTTTGCCGTGTCGCGCGCCGATCAGGACGCCTTTGCCGTGCGCAGCCAGGACAAGGCGATCGCCGCACAAGCCAATGGCAGGCTGGCCAAGGAGATCACCCCGGTGACGATCCCGCAGCGCAAGGGCGATGCGGTTGTTGTCAGCAAAGATGAACATCCCCGCGCCGGCACCACGGTCGAGGCGTTGGCCAAATTGCCGACGCCGTTCCGGCAGGGCGGTACGGTGACCGCCGGCAATGCGTCCGGCGTCAATGACGGGGCGGCGGCGCTGATCGTTGCCTCTGAGGCAGCCGCGAAGAAATATGGCCTGACACCGATCGCCCGCATCCTTGGCGGTGCCGCCGCCGGCGTTGCGCCGCGCATCATGGGCATCGGCCCGGCGCCGGCGACCGAGAGGCTGTGCGCGCGGCTTGGCCTGACGCCACAACAGTTCGATGTCATCGAGCTCAACGAAGCCTTTGCCTCGCAAGGCATCGCAGTGCTGCGCCAGCTCGGCATTGCCGAGGACGCCGAGCACGTCAACCCCAACGGCGGCGCCATCGCGCTCGGCCATCCCCTGGGCATGTCGGGCGCCCGCATCTCCGGCACGGCGGCGCTGGAGCTGCGTGAACGCGGCGGCCGCTATGCGCTGGCCACCATGTGCATCGGCGTTGGCCAGGGCATCGCCATCGCGCTAGAACGGGTGTGACCATCGGCCTTTGCCAAATTTGACCACGTGGACAAAAGTCCGGCGTCGTTCCATAGTTCCCCGTCTGACATTTCTAGGAACAGCCGGCTCGACACGGCTGTCGAACAGAGGGGAATGCAATGGAAAACCGGAAGAACAAATTCCAGATAAAACGCGAAGGGATTTCGCGGCGCAACGTGCTGGAGCTCGGCGCGCTTGGCCTGGCCGCGGCGATGCTGCCGGGCGCGGCCTTTGGCAAGGACAAGAAGCTGAAGGTGGCGGCGATCTTCGCCACGCCGATCGAGGAGCCATGGGACAACCAGATCCATGTCGCCCTGCAGAAGGCGCAGAAGGAACTCGGCATCGACTACAAATGGTCTGAGAAGGTGCAGACCGCCGATTTCAGCCGCGTCATGCGCGAATATGCACAAGGCGGCTACCAGCTGGTGCTGGGCGACGCCTTTGCCGCCGAGCGTGAATCGCGCCGCACGGCCAAGCAGTTCCCGAAGACCGCCTGGCTGTTCGGCTCGGGTGCTGGTCCCGCAGAACCCAATTTCGGCGTCTTCGACAACTGGATCCACGAGCCCGCCTATCTCTCCGGCATGATCGCCGGCAAGATGTCGAAATCGGGCACGGTCGGCGCCGTGGCGGCGATGGGCATTCCGGAAGTGAACCGGCTGGTCAACGCTTTCTTCGCCGGCGCCAAGGAGGTCAATCCGAACATCAAGAAGAAGGTCGCCTTCATCGGTTCCTTCTTCGATCCGCCCAAGGCCAAGGAAGCGGCGGTGGCGCAGATCGATGCCGGTGTCGACGTCATCTATGCCGAGCGCTTCGGCGTCATCGAGGCGGCGGTCGAAAAGAAGATCTATGCCATCTCCAACATGTCCGACCAGTCGAGCCTCGGCCCCGACACGGTCATCACCGGCCCGGTCTGGGACATGTATCCGACGGTCGAGCAAGCGATCAAGCTGGTCAAGGCCGGCGTCTTCACCGCGCAGGACTACGGCGATTTCTCGCGCATGGCCAAGGGCGGTTCTTTCCTGGCGCCCTACCACAAGTTCGACAAGACGCTGCCGGCGGATGTCAAGGATCTGGTCGAGAAGAAGAAGGCCGAGATCCTGGAAGGCAATTTCCGCGTCGACGTTGATGAGAACACGCCGGTTTCGGATTGATGCTTGATTTGAGGGTTGGTGCGAGGCACCCCCCTCTGTCCTGCCGGACATCTCCCCCGCAAGGGGGGAGATTGGCAGCTTCGTCTATGGCACTTTTCTTCCGACGTTGGTGATTGGCGAAAGCAGGATAGACAGCCGATCTCTCCCCTTGCGGGGGAGATGCCCGGCAGGGCAGAGGGGGGTGCCTCGCGCGTTCCCATAAATCAAAGCCGAATCGTAAGCCATTCTCATCAGGAGTATCCTCGGCCTTGCCCGCCCCACTCATCGAAATGCGCGGCATCACCAAGAGCTTTGGCGCTGTCAAGGCGAACGAGGCTGTCGACCTCAGCGTGGCGCCGGGTGAAATCCTCGGTCTGCTGGGTGAGAACGGTGCCGGCAAGACGACGCTGATGAACGTGCTGTTCGGCGCCTATGCGCCGGATGCCGGGGAAATCCTGATCCAGGGCAGGCCGGTGCGGATCACCAGTTCGGCCGATGCGCTGGCCGCCGGCATCGGCATGGTGCACCAGCATTTTCACCTGGCGCCACGGCTGACGGTGCTGGAAAACCTGCTCATCGGCATCCCGGGCAAATCGGGGCGGCTCGACCGTGCCGGCGGGCTGGTGCGGCTCGCCGAAATCAGCCGCCAACATGGGCTGACGCTTAATCCCGACCAGCCGGTCTCGGCGCTGTCGGTCGGCGAACAGCAGCGGCTCGAAATCGTCAAGGCGCTGTTTCGTGGCGCCAAGCTCTTGATCCTCGACGAACCTACCGCCGTGCTGGCGCCGAGCGAGGTCGACGGGTTGTTTTCGGCGTTGCGCTCGATGGCGGCACAAGGCCTCGGCATTATCTTCATCTCGCACAAGCTCAACGAGGTGCGGGCGCTGACCCATCGCTGCACGGTGCTGCGGCTTGGCCGTGTCGCCGGCCGCGTCGATGACCCCGCCAACACGACATCGGCGGAAATGGCGCAACTGATGTGCGGCCATGAGATCGTACCACCGGCGAGGGGGCCATCGACGCCGGGTGAGGCGGTGCTGACGCTCGACGGCATTTCCACCTCAAAACATTCGGGCACGGTGCTGCGCGACGTATCGCTTGCCGTTCGTGCCGGCGAAATCCTCGGCATTGCCGGCGTGTCGGGCAATGGCCAGCGGGCGCTGGCGGAGGTGATCTCCGGCGTGCGTGCGCCCGATGCCGGTCGGATGACGATCGCAGGCCAGAAGGTCACCCGGTTTTCGCCGCGCGAGGTGCAAGCGCTCGGTCTTGGCCGCATCCCGGAAGACCGCATGACGACAGGGCTGGTCACCAATCTGCCGCTCGCCGATTCCATGGTGCTGCCGCGCATCGGCACCGCCGCGTTCAGCAGCAAGGGCCTGCTCAAGCCGGACGCGATCCGCGCCTTCGCCGAAGAACAAATCAAGGCCTATGATATCAGGTGTCCCGGGCCGATGACGCGCGCAGGCGCGCTGTCCGGCGGCAATCTGCAGAAGGCGCTTCTGGCACGCGAGCTCGCATTCGACCCGAAGGTTTTGATCGTCTCGCAGCCGACGCGCGGCCTCGACATTGGAGCAGCCCGCTTCATCCATGAAAAATTCCTCGACATGCGCACCAAGGGCTGCGGCATCATTGTCATCGGCGAGGATCTGGAAGAGCTGCTGGTGCTCTGCGACCGCATCGCGGTGATGTATGAGGGCCGCATCGTCGGCACGCTCGACAGCGCCGATGCAACGATCGCGCGGCTCGGCCTGCTGATGACCGGGGCGGAGGGGCACGGCTGATGTTTCGCCTGGAAGTCCGGACGTCAACGCCCGCCTGGTTCAATCTGGCTTTGCCGCTGCTGGCGATCGCGGCGACGCTTGTGCTGTGCAGCGGCCTGATCGCGCTGGCCGGCGCCGGTGTGCTCGAATCCTATGGCGTCATGTTCACGGCTTCCCTCGGTGACAGCTACGCGATCACCGAGACACTGGTGCGCGCCGCGCCGATGATCTTCACAGGGTTGGCGGTCGCTGTCGCCTTCCGGGCAAAGTTCTGGAACATCGGCGCCGAGGGGCAGTTGCTGGCCGGTGCGGTCGCCAGTTGCTTTGTCGGTGCCATCCCGATGCCGGGGCCGCTTGCCATGCTGTTGATGGGGCTGGCAGGTGCTGCGGCTGGCGCCGCGGTCGCGCTGGTACCGGCGACGCTCAGGGTCAAATTCAAGGTCGACGATGTCGTCAGTTCGCTGCTGCTCAATTCGGTCATCTACTACGCGCTGATGGCGATTATCGAAGGGCCGTGGAAGGACAGTTTCAGCGGCTATCCGATCTCGCCGCCAATCGAGGATTCGGCCAACTTCCCGGTGCTGATCGAAGGCACGCGGCTGCATCTTGGTGTCATCGTGGCGCTGATCGCCGCACCTTTGATCTGGTTCCTCATCGCGCGCACGACGCTCGGCTTCAAGATCAGGGTCACCGGCGAGAATCCGGAAGCGGCCAGATATGGCGGCATCAACGTTGAACGCGTGCTGCTCTCGACCGCTCTATTGTCCGGTGGGCTGGCGGGTCTCGCCGGCGTCGGCGAAGTCGGCGGCGTGCATTTCCAGGTGATGAGCGACATTTCGCCGGGCTACGGTTATTCCGGCATCGTCGTCGCCATGCTGGCGCGGCTCAACCCGCTCGGCGTCGTGCCGGCGGCCATCTTCCTTGCCGCCGTGATGACCGGCGCCGAGGCGATGTCGCGCGCCACCGGTGTGCCGGCCTTCCTCAGCGACGTCATCCAGGGCACCGCGCTGCTTGCCATGCTGGTGGCGCTGCTGTTCACCGCCTATCGCGTCCGCCGCGTCGGGGCTGCCAGATGAGCGCGGTGTTCGAACAGATTTTTCAGGTCGGCTTCTTGGCCGCCATCATCCGCATCGCCACGCCCTTGGCTTTCGCGACGCTCGGCGAGATGTTCTCCGAACGGGCCGGCGTGCTCAATCTCGGCATCGAAGGCATCATGCTGCTTTGCGCCATGACCGGCTTTACCGCCACCAGCCTCAGCGGCAGCCTGTGGCTCGGCGTGCTGGTGGCGGTGCTGACCGGCATGCTGATGGGCGCGCTGCACGCGCTGTTCACGGTGGCACTGGGGTTGAGCCAGCATGTCTGCGGCATCGGCGTGACTTTGTTCTCGTCGGGCCTTGCCTATTTCCTCTACCGGCTGATCTTCGGCCAGCAATCGGTGCCGCCAAGCATCAAGGGGTTTCAGACGCTGCCGATCCCGGTTCTGTCGGACATTCCGGTGCTGGGGCCGGCGATGTTCAACCAGTTTGCTCTGGTCTACATGGCAATAATCGCCATACCGCTCGCCGCCTTCGTGCTCTACCGCACGCCCTGGGGATTGTCGGTGCGCATGGTCGGCGAGAACCCGCGCGCGGCGGACTCGGCCGGCGTCAGTGTCATTGCCACCCGCTTCCAGGCCGTCATTCTCGGCGGTGCCTTGATGGGGCTGGCCGGCGCCTTCCTGTCGATGGCGCAGTTCAACGCCTTCACCTTCGGTGTCGTCTCGGGGCGCGGCTGGGTGGCGATCGCGCTGGTGGTGTTCGGCCGCTGGGATCCGTGGCGCTCTGCGGGTGCCGCGCTGCTGTTTGCCTTTGTCGATGCGCTGCAGTTGCGCATGCAGGCGAGCGGGCTCGGGCATATCCCCTACGAAGCGTTCCTGATGCTGCCGTTCATCTTCACCATCGTCGCCATGGCTGTGATGTCGCGCAACGCGGTGGCGCCATCGGCGCTGCTCAAGCCGTTTCGCAGGGAGGAGCGGTAGCAAGGCTTGGGTTCCTCGCCCCCGCAAAGCGGGGGGAGAGGTGGCCGCGAAGCGGTCGGAGAGGGGGCTGCGACGCTGGTGAGTTTTTCTCCGATACCTGTAGAGGTCGAGCCATTCCCCCTCTTGCGGCGATGCGAACGGCCCTGCCGATCTATCGCCTAGGCGAGCGTTCCCAGCAATCTGCTACCAATCTAGCGCCAAACAGAAGAAAATTTTTCTGCCTTTGGCCTAAAAATAGCAATCGACAAAGTCTACAAGTTTTATAGATTAACGGCCGAGACGGAGGTCGATATGTCCTATATCCAGAACGCTCAGACTGACAGCAGCGGCCAGAGGCTGGCCAATGCCCAGACCTTTCGCCCGGCCTATGCCGGAGCATTCGCCTATCTCGTCTTTGCCCTTGCGTTTGTGTTCACCGGGGCAGTTGTGCTGGGCCTCATTCCTTGAGGCTTAAGACTGGCCCTGAGGCTCAGGCTGACTGGGGATAGTTACCCCATACTTTCAGGTAATCGGAGTTGAATGAACCGGATCCCGGTGCGCTTGCGCGCGACCGTGGTTCGAATTTCACCGCATCCATGATTCCAGTGATGGAGGAGATGACAATGCCGATCGAATTCACGCATGTCCCCGGCAAGACCGCCGATGCCGCCATTCCGTTTTTCTACGACTTTGCCGAGACGGCGACCAAGCTCGGGCTGATCGAGGACGGCGGCTTCCAGAAGATCGTCGTCGACGATTCGGCCGGCCTGCTGACCAATATGGATCTTGCCACCCAGGTGCTGGATCGGACTGCCTCGCTGGAGGTCGTGCTGACCCACTGGGCGGGCGTCGTCGATCCGACCGTGGCGGCCCGCCAGCTGGCATCGATGGATCGAAAGAGCGGCGGACGGCTGGCGCTCAGGATGATCAGTGAGCCATTGAATGATGACGATGCCGAGTCACGGCCGGTCGGGCACACGGTCATCTGGCAGCGCATCGATGAATATCTGGTGCTTCTGAAGCGGCTGTGGTCGAACGACCGGCCCTTCGATCATGAAGGCGCGTTCTACAGCATCAAGGGCGGCTATGTGCCGCGCAAAGGTCCGCATGGCGCCGACCTGACCATCCGCATGGGTGGACAGTCCGGAACGGCGCTGAAAGTGGCTGGCCGGCATGCCGATGTCTTCGAACTGGCGCCGGGATCGATCGATGAGGTGCGGCAGTTGATGGAGCGGGCGCGCGGTGCCGCCGCCGAACATGGCCGGGCGGGCAAGCTGCGCTTCGCGCTGCCGGTGCGGATTCACCGGGGCGCTGCCGCCTCGGGCCAAAAGGCGGTCGACCTGTCCGGCCCGCCGGCTCAGGTCGCGCTGTCGCTGCTTGCCTATGCTGGGCTCGGAATCGACGAATTCATGATTGTCGGCGTCGACGCACCACGCGAGATCGCCACGGTCGGCCGGGAAACCATCGCCCTGCTGCGCAACTCGCTGGCGCGCCGCGAACATGATGCCTTCCAGCCGGGGGCCTATGCGCCTCACGCCGGGCTGGAGACGCGGGCGACGGGCTGAAGCCCGATCAATCGTCTGCGTGACGCCTGTCGCCAAGCCGCGACAGGCCGTCGATGACGGCGGCGGAATCGGTCAACGCGCCGAAGACGCCGTCCTCGACCGTCACCATGTGAAGCGCCGCCTCGTGGGCTTGTCTGTCGCCGCTGGCGCAGGCATCCGAGATCGTCAGGCACTGGAAATTGCGATCGCAGGCCTCGCGCAGCGTGGTGTGGACGCAGACGTCGGTGGTGCATCCGGAAAACATCAGATGCGTGATGCCTTGCGCGCGCAGCACAAGCTCGAAATCCGTATAGGTGAAGGCGCTGTTGCAGGTCTTGTCGACGATTATGTCATCAGCCGCGACGTCGATCTCTGGAACGATCTGGAATCCGGCGCCCGAGCGCAGCAGGATGTCGGTGCCGTCGAGACCGGAGCGCTTGCGGCGCCATTTTTCGTAGGGCGTCATGTCGGCCATGTCGGCGCGATAACCCTGCCTGGTGTGGATGACCCTCACGCCGGCTTTGCGCGCGGCTGATATCAGCCGGTTCACGGTGGGCAGGATCGCCCGCAGCGGCGAGGGGTCGTATCCCTGTTTGGCGAAATAGCCTGTCGTCGACAGGAAATCCTGCTGCAGGTCGATGACGACAAGTGCGGTGTTTTCAGCCACCAGCCTGCCGTCATAGGGGAAGTCGAAGGGTGTTGCCTTGATCATCGATGGCTCCCTGTTTCGACCAACCATAATCGTTCAATGCGCCGACACCAGATGCTGGGCGTCATGCAGCCGCCGATAGACGCCGTCGGCATGGATCAGCTCCTGGTGCGAGCCCTGCTCGACGATGCCCGATTCCGAGACGACGACGATGCGGTCAGCACCTCGGATCGTCGCCAGCCGGTGCGCGATGACCAGCGTGGTCCGGCCTTCGGCGAGCTCGGCCAGCGCCCTCTGGATCTCGCGCTCGGTCTGCGTGTCGAGCGCCGAAGTCGCCTCGTCGAGGATCAGGATCGGCGGGTTCTTCAGGAACATGCGGGCGATCGCCAGCCGCTGTTTCTGGCCGCCCGACAGCTTGACGCCGCGCTCGCCGATGATCGTGTCATAGCCGGCCGGCAGGCCCGCTATCATGCCGTCGAGCTGCGCCCGCCGCGCGGCATCGGCGATCGCCTCATCGGAGGCGCCGAGCCGGCCATAGGCGATGTTTTCGCGAACCGAACCGCCGAACAGGAACACGTCCTGCTGGACGATACCGATCTGGCCACGCAGCGAGGCGAGCGTCATGTCCCTGATGTCGATGCCATCGATGCTGATCTGGCCGGTGCTGACCTCGTAGAAACGCGGCAACAGCGAGCAGATGGTGGTCTTGCCGGCGCCGGATGGGCCGACGAAGGCGATGGTCTCGCCGGCCTGGATCGTCAGGTCGACTTGTCTCAACACCGGCTTGCCGTCGCCATAGCCGAAGCTGACATTGCGGTATTCGATGTCGCCCTTGAGGCCATTGACGGCGACGGCGTTGGGTCGGTCGGCGATGTCCGGTTCAGTGTCGAGCAGTTCGGTGTAGCGGCGGAAGCCGGCAATGCCCTTGGGATAGGTCTCGATCACCGAATTGATCTTCTCGATCGGCCGCACGAAGACACCGACCAGCAGCAGGAAGCCGACAAAGCCGCCATTGCTCAACCCTCCGGTGATAACGAGATAGCTGCCGGCGATCATCACCACGAGCTGGATCAGCCGGATTCCCATATAGTTCAGCGAGTTCGAGGCCGACATGATGCGGTAGGCGTCGAGCTTGGTCTGGCGGTAGCGCTGGTTGTCATGCGCGAACAAAGCGCGCTCATGCTCCTCATTGGCGAAGGCCTGGACGACGCGCATGCCGCCGACATTCTCCTCGATGCGGACGTTGAAATCGCCGACGCGCCCATAAAGCGCCTGCCAGTTGCGCTCCATGCGGTCGCCATAGCGCATGGTCACCCAGGCGATCACAGGCACGATCACCACCGTGATCAGCGCCAGATGCATGTTGACCGTGAACATCAGCACGAAAGCGCCGGCGAAGGTCATGATGGCGATGAACAGGTCTTCCGGGCCGTGATGGGCGATCTCGCCGATCTCCTCGAGGTCCTTGGTGACGCGGCCGACGAGATGGCCGGTCTTGTGGTTGTCGTAGAAGCGGAACGACAGTTTCTGCAGATGGTCGAAACTCTTGCGCCGCATCTCGGTCTCGATGTTGATGCCGAGCATGTGACCCCAATAGGTGACGACAGCCATCAGCGCGGTGTTGACCAGATAGATCAGCAGCAGGCCGACCGAGGCGATGACGATCAGCGTCCAGTCCTGCTGCGGCAGGAGCTGGTCGACGAAGGTGCGCACCGCCATCGGAAAGCCGAGTTCGAGCAGGCCGGCCAGCACGGCGCAGGAGAAGTCGAGCGCGAACAGGCCCTTCCAGGGCGCGTAATAGGACAGGAAACGTCTGATCATCGAGGGGAACCGCAGGCTGTCTTGAGGGCTGTACCAGCCGTCATCGCTGGGCGCTGCTTACAGGCGGGAGCGCGTGGGCGGCAATATGCCAGCACGAACTTCATTGCCTGCCTTTCCACATCAGCGCCATGAAATAGGGACCGCCGACAAAGGCGGCGATGAGGCCTGCCGGCACCTGCCAGGGGAAGATCAGCGTGCGGCCGGCCCAGTCGGCGGCGACCAGGATCAATCCGCCTGCTATTGCCGAGGCCAGCAACTGCGGTACGGCGCGGCGAAAGCCGATCATGCGGGCAAGATGCGGCGCCATCAGGCCAACGAAGCTCAGCGGCCCGATGACCAATGTCGCGGTCGCGGTGGCAAGCGCGGTGAGCGCGAGCAGAATGGCGCGAACCCGCCCGAGTTGCAGGCCAAGGCCCCGAGCGGTGGTCTCGCCTAGGGGCATGATGTCGAGCCAGCGCGCCGTCAGCGGCGCCAGCGCCAGGACGATGACCGTGACCGTCGCGGCGGTGATGGCATCGGCTGATGTCGCGCGATAGGTCGATCCCGACAACCAGGCGAGCAGGAAATCCATGCGCGGATCGCCGCTGGCCAGAAGCAGTGCGGCGAAGGCCGAGGCGATCGTCGCCACGGCGACGCCGGCCAGCAGCAGCCGCTGCGGCGACAAGGCATTGCGCTGCCCGACCAGCACGACGATCGCCAGCGCCAACAGGGCGCCGGCGAGTGCGGCGCCGAGCATCGCTTTGCGATCAAAGCTGTGGCTCAAGAACAGCAGCGCCAGCACACCAAACGAGGCGCCGCCGGATATGCCGAGCACTTCGGGGGCGGCCATCGGGTTGCCGGTCATGCGCTGCATCAGCGTGCCGGCGACGGCAAGCAGGACGCCCGCCGACAGGGCGACGGCGACGCGGGGCGCGCGCAAGGCAAGCAACTCCGTCGGATCCGCTGATGACACCCAGTGCCAGCCTCCGGCGCCGCGGCCGAAGCCGATGGCGACTACGATGGCGAGGACCAGCACCAGAAGACCTATGATCAACGGCAGTCCGTTTCTCGACAGGCGCGTCGACGACACGATATCCGCCTGCACCTCGGGCGCGCTTCGCATCCGTGGCAACAAGAACAAAAGCAGCGGCGCGCCGAGCAGGGCGGTTGCCGTGCCGGCCGGTATTTCGGCGGCGAGTGGCAGATGCTGCACCAGCCGGTCGGTGAGCCAGAGCAAGGCAACGCCAACAAGCGGCGACAAGAGCATGCGGCGGCCAAGCGTGCGGGCGCCGGCCAGCCGCGCCAGTGCCGGGGCGGCCAGCGCGACAAAACCGATGACGCCGGTCTCGGCGACGACGAGCGCGCTGAGCGCGACGGCGACCGCCATGCCGGCAAGGCGGATGATCGCCGGCCGGGCGCCAAGCGAGGCGGCGCTATCGTCACTGAGATCGAGGAGACGGAGCGGACGCCAGAGCAGAAACGCCGCGCAGATACCGGCGAGCAGCCATGGCGCCAGGCTGATGACGGCGGCATCACCATTCTGCACCAGTGAGCCGCTCTGCCAGATGAACAGCTCTTCGGTGTATTCGCGGTTGAGCGCCATCAGCAGCGCGCCGGCCGAACCGAAGGTGAGGCTGACGATGAGCCCGGCGATGATGATCGACACTGGCGAGAAGCTGCGCCCGCGTGCCAGCGCGAAAACAGCCAGCGTAGCAAGCGCACCGCCGGCCAGCGCCACGCCTTCACGACCTCCCTCCAACAGCCACGGAGCGTAAAGGGTGGCGGCCGCAAGAGCGAGGCTTGCCCCGGCATTGGTGCCGATCGTGGTCGGCTCGGCCAGCGGATTGCGCAGCACATGTTGCATGATGACGCCGGCAAGACCAAGTGCGGCGCCGGCCAGCACGCTGACGGCAAGGCGCGGCAGGAAGGCGTAGCGGTAGAGCAACTGTGCCGGATCGGATGTGTCGGGAGCATTGAGCGCGGTCCACCAGAGTTCGCGCGGCAGCAGATGCGCGAGGTCGAAACCGGTGAACAGCAGCGCCAGGGCCGCCGGTGCGATCACCAGCAGGACAAGCGCCCCGAGCCCATCCCTCGGCTGCGTCAGCGGCAAGGTGGAGGATGTCATGACGTTGCGGCCATGAAGCCGGCGAAGCGCCCGGCAGCAGTGAGGCCGCCAAACGGCCAGACCGGCGGAATGGTCCGCACCTGGCCATTCCTGACGCAAGGCAAATTGGCCCAGAGCGAGCTGCGGGCGATCCGGATTTTTATGTGCGGCGGGATCGGGTCGAGCGAGATCAGTTGTGCCTCGCCGACTGCGACGAGTTCCTCGATGCCGACCGTCGAAAACCCCCATTCATTGGTGGCGCCGGCCCAGGCATTGACGAGGCCGAGCCGGTCGAGAACGTCCTGCAGCAGGCTGCCGGCGCCATAGATGCGGACATGGCGGTCGTCGAACAGGCTGACGACGCAGAGCGGGTTTTGCGGCTTTTGTGCCAGGGAGGTGCGTGCCTCTGCGATCGAGGCGTCGATGCGCTCGACAAGGCCGTTGGCCTGCGCCCCGCGGCCGAGCAATTCGCCAAGCTGTAGCGTCACCTCTCGTGCCTGTGCGTAGGGCGCTGCCTTGCTGCTGTAGAAGGGCACGTTGAAGGTCGGCGCCAGCCTGGTGAAGCTGCTCTCGTCGAGGCCATAGCCATAGGCGCCGAGGATCAGGTCGGGGCGCAATTCCCGGAGCACTTCGAGATTGGGCTCGCTGCGCGATCCCAGGTCGATCGTGGCCTGCGGCAGCGCCGGGCCCTGTACCCAGTCGCCATAGCCGCTGATGTCGCCGACGGCGATTGGCGCCGCGCCGAGCGAGACCACCATTTCGGCTGACGTCCATTCCAGGCAGACGATGCGGGCTGGTGCAGCGGCACGCGCCATGCCGCCCTGCAGGACAAGACCGGTCGTGGCCAGTCCAGCCAGACATTGGCGCCGCGTCAGCGCCGCCATTTTGGCCCGGCCCGCCACATTGCTTCTACCATGTGTATTTCACCGAGCCGTTGATCCTGCGGCCCTCGCCGTAGAAGCAGCCGAAGCCCGAGGAGAAACAGGAGCCGACATAGCGCTTGTCGAACAGATTGCTGACGTTGAGGCTCAGCCTGGCGTTCTGCCAGCTATAATGCACCGCCGCGTCGGCAAGCACGACGGCCGGAACCTTGAAGGAATTGGCGTCGTCGCCATAGGTCGAGCCGACATAGCGGACGCCGGCACCCAGGCCAAGACCTTCGAGCTTGCCGCTGCCGACGGTGTAATTCGCCCACAGCGAGGCCGAATGCTTCGGCACGCCGAAAGGCGTGTTGCCCTGGTTGCTGGTGCCGTCGTCGTTGATGCTGGTCGGGCTGGTGATCTTGGTATCGAGAAAGGTGTAGGCCGCCCTGATATCGAAGCCGGAATCAAGGCTCGCCACAGCTTCCAGCTCAATGCCGCGCGAGCGGATCTCGCCGGTCTGGAAGATGTCGTCGGGGCGACCGGTGCCGCCATAGCGGACGACATTCTGCCGCGTCAGGTCGAAGGCGGAAGCGGTGATGAAGGAATTCCAGCCGACCGGCTGGTATTTCAGGCCAACCTCGTATTGCCGGCCGGTCTCGGGCACGAACAGCGTGCCGTTGCTGTCGGCGCCGGCCACCGGCTGGAACGATTCGGAATAGCTGACATAGGGCGCAAGGCCGTTGTCGGCGAGATAGACAAGGCCCGCCCGGCTGGTGAAGGCGTTGTCTTTCTGCTCGGGAATGTAGCCGCCGGCTAGATTGTCGTAGACTTTGGCGTCAGCCCAGTCCTTACGGCCGCCCAGAGTCAGCCGCCAGTTGCCCAGTTTGATCTGGTCCTGCGCATAGAGGCCGACCTGCTGCTGGGTGGTGTCGGTATCGGTGTAGGGCGTCAGATCACCGATCTTGTAGCCGTAGACCGGATCGAAGATGTTGAACCCATCCTCGACCGTCGCTTCCGATGCATAGTCACGGTAGGTGTAGCGCTTGTAGTCGAGGCCGACGAGCAGCGTGTGGGCGAGCGGGCCGGTGTCGAAATCGGCCTGCGCCTGGTTGTCGATGGTCACGCCGCTGAGCTTGGTGCCACCGGCATCGGCATAGCGGGAATAGTCGCCGCTTGAAGGTTCCAGTCCGTTGGAGTCCGTCAGCCCGCCACCAAAGACGCCCTCCTCGGTGTGTGTGAGATAGACGTAGCGGGCATGCTGGCGCACCTGCCAGATCTCGTTGAAACGGTGATCGAACTCGTAGCCGATCGACGCTTGGTCGTTGTTGTAGGAGTCGAAGCCGGGCTCGCCGACGAACATGCTGTTCTGCAGGTACTTGCCGTCCTTGCCTGGTATGACCGTGCCGTAGGCCGGCAGATATTGCATCGCCCAACCCGAGCGGTCGCGCTGGTAGTTGGCGAGGATGGTCAGGCTGGTGTCGGCGTCGGGCTGCCAGGTGATCGCCGGCGCGATGAAGATACGGTCATCTCCAACGAAATCGGTCTGCGTGTCGCCCATATGGGCAGCGCCGGTCAGGCGAAACAGCAGCGACTTGTCGGCGTTGACCGCGCCGCTGAAATCGAACTTGCCTTCATAGTGGTTGAAGCTGCCGCCGCCGAATTCGACCTCACGCAGCGTCTCCTCGGTCGGGCGCTTGCTGACATAGTTGATGATGCCGCCGGGGCTTGCCTGGCCGTAGAGCACGGAGGCCGGACCGCGCAGCACCTCGTAGCGCTCGGCGCCGTAGGAATCGAGCGCGGTGAAGAGCGTGAAATTGCTCTCCTTGAGCTGCAGCCCATCCCTGTAGAAGACGCCATTGGCGTTCGAAATGCCGCGCAGTTGCAGGCCGAGGCCGCGATTGTCGGTGCCGTAGAGATCGCCGGTGGCGCCGGGCGTGTAGCGCAGGACACCGCCGAGATTGTCGATCGCCTGTGCCTCGATCTGATCCTTGGTGATGACCGAGATCGACTGCGGCGTCTCGATGAGTGGCGTGTCGGTCTTGGTGCCGGTGGAGCCCTTGCTGGCGACGTAGCCCTTGACCGGCCCAAAGGCGCTCTCGACACGGTCCTGGACGTTGATCGGATCAAGCGTGGTAACCTCGTCCTGGGCGAGCGCATGACCGCAGCCAAACAGGGCCGGCAGCGCTGTCGTTGCGATCTGCAGGCCTTTGCGCGCAAGTCCATTCCGCCAGCTTGGTTGCCGTCCAGTGATCATCCGCTGCACCCCCTGCTTTTGCGAATTTTGCCGCGATATCGACTGCCACGACGATTTGTTGATTGTTGCAGTCATCTTCAATGTTGACTAGTAATGTCATGTTTCATAGTCAACCGGGCATTGGACCGCGGAGGCCAGAAATTGGAAAAGCGGGCGGCCGACCTGGAGAAAACCATGACCGTGGCTGGAGCCGAGACTGCCTTTCATATCGACGCGGTGCGGTTTGCCGTCGGCGAGCGGACGCTGCTCGGTCCGGTCTCGCTCGAATTGCAGCGCTCGCGCGTCTACGGGCTGATCGGCCACAATGGGTCGGGCAAGTCGACGCTGATCAAGCTCCTGGCCCGCCAGCAGCCGGCAAGCTCCGGCGCCATCACTTTCGCCAGGCGGCCGTTGCCGCAATGGGGCGCCCGCGAACTCGCCCGTGCGCTCGCCTATCTGCCGCAGACGACGCCGGCCGCAACCGGCCTCACGGTGCGCGAACTGGCAACGCTCGGGCGCTACCCCTGGCATGGCGCGCTTGGCCGCTTCAGCGGGGAAGACAGACGGCATGTCGAGGAGGCGCTTGCGCTGACCGACATGGACGGTTTCGCCGACCGTCTGGTCGATGAATTGTCAGGCGGCGAGCGCCAGCGCGCCTGGCTTGCCATGCTGGTGGCGCAGAATGCCGGCGTCATGCTGCTCGACGAACCGATCTCGGCACTCGACATCGCCCATCAGGTCGAGGTGCTGGCGTTGGTCAAGGAGCTCAGCCGCAAACGCGACCTCTGCGTCGTCGTCGTGCTGCACGATCCCAACATGGCGGCGCGCTATTGCGATGATCTGATCGCGCTCAAGGACGGCAAGCTGCTGACCCGTGGCACACCCGGCGAAATCATGCGGGGCGACGTGCTCAAGGACATTTTCGGCGTGGAGATGGGCGTGTTCGCGCACCCGGTCACCGGCCAACCCGTCGGCTATGTGCAGTGACGAGATTTGATGCGGTGGCGGAATAGGAAGCGGCTGGCCGCTGTGAGAACAAGGAAGAAGCTGTTGTCTAGAACTCGTTTGTTGGCGGCGTTGGTCGCATCGGTAATCCTGGCAGGCGGCTACGCCATGGCCCAGGAGCAACCGGCCGGCGCTGCCCCTGCGGCGCCTGCTACTGCACCCGCACCGACGCCTGCCACGCCCGCCGCTGCAGCACCAGCCACGATGGCACCGGCGCAGCCAGCCGGGGCCGCACCATCGGCGCCGATGGAGTTGAACCTGCCGCACGATTTGTCGCCATGGGGCATGTTCATGGCCGCCGACATCATCGTGAAGGTGGTGATGATCGGACTGGCCTTCGCCTCGCTCGTCACCTGGACGATATGGCTCGCCAAATCGCTGGAGATTTTTGGCGGCAAGCTGCGCATCAGCCGTGCCGTGCGCGCGATTGGCGAGGCCGCGACGCTGAAGCAGGCCAGCCGTGCGCTTGACCGCAGCGGCGGTCCCGGTGCGCTACTGGTCAAGGCGGCGGAGGAAGAGACCGCGCTTTCGGCCGGTGCGCTCGACCATGTCGGCGGCGACGGACTGAAGGAAAGGGTCACCTCGCGGCTGTCGCGCATCGAGGCGGCGGCGTCGCGACGCATGTCACGCGGCACCGGCGTGCTGGCGACGATCGGTTCCACCGCACCTTTCGTCGGCCTGTTCGGCACGGTCTGGGGCATCATGAATGCCTTCATAGGCATTTCACAGGCGCAAACCACCAATCTGGCCGTGGTAGCACCCGGCATCGCCGAAGCGCTGCTGGCCACCGCCATGGGCCTCGTCGCGGCAATTCCGGCGGTGGTGATCTACAACGTCTTCGCCCGCTCGATAGCCGGCTACCGGCAGATCCTCGCCGATGCCTCGGCGGGCGTCGAGAGGCTGGTCAGCCGCGACCTGGATTTCCGCACGGTCGCGCCGGCGACGGCGCTGGCGGCGGAGTAGCGACGCCATGGGAAGCAGAATTCGACAGACCATGGACGACGATCTCGAGGAGAGCCACGAGATCAACGTCACGCCCTTCATCGACGTCATTCTGGTGCTGCTGATCATCTTCATGGTCGCCGCACCGCTGGCGACGGTGGACGTCAATGTCGACCTGCCGGGCTCGACGGCAACACCGGCGCCCAGGCCCGAAACGCCGCTTTTCCTGACCTTGAAAGATGATCTCACGCTGGCGATCGGCAACGACACCGTGCCGCGCCCGGCCTTTGCCGCCACGCTCAACGCCAAGACCAAGGGCGACAAGCAGACGCGCATCTTCCTGCGCGCCGACAAGGCGGTCGCCTATGGCGACCTGATGGAGGCGATGAACCTGCTGCGTGGCGCCGGCTATCTGAAGATCGCGCTGGTCGGCCTGGAGACGGCGCCCACGGCCGACGCCCCGGCACCCGCCCCAGCGGGAGCGGCCGCGCCATGACGCGGTCCGCCGCCTTGCCCACGGTACGGCTGTCGCGCTTCGGTTGGCGCGATCTTGGCCTGTGGACAGGTGCGGCGGTGCTGATGCTTGGCGCCCATGTCGCGGTCGCCTATGGGGTGCAGAGCTTCAGTCCGATCAAGACGGATGGCGGGCCGCCGCCGGCCGCGGTGGTCGAAATGGCGCCGATGGTTGTGACACCGGCGGTACCGGAACAGGCCGCGATGCTGGATGCGGCGATGCCCGACCAGACCGAACCCGTCGCGGAGACCGAAAAGGCCATTGAGGCCGAGTCCGAGAAGGTGACCGAACAAGCAGAACCGACCGTCGAGCCACCGGACACGGTGCCGCCCGACCAGGCCGAGCCGACAGAGACAACCGAGGCCGAACCGGTCGATCAGCCCCCGGATGAGGTCATTCCCGACGTCGTCGAGGCCGCGACGCCAGAGGTGGTCGTTCCGCTGCCGCAGCCAAAGCCGGTCGACGAGCCCAAGGAAAAGAAACCGGTCCGGGCCAAGGCGAAGAAGCCGGTCGAAAAGCCCAAGCCGAAGCCAAAGAAGGAAAAGGCCGAGCCGGCAAAGACGGTTGCCACCGCAAGCGCGGAGACAAAGCCGGCGGCCAAGGCGGCCGCGCCGAAATCGGCGAGCGGGGCTTCAGGCGTCAGCCCGGCCAAGTGGGAATCCCGGCTGACGGCATGGATCAATCGGCACAAGCGCTATCCCAGCGCCGCGAAATCCAGGCGCGCGCAGGGCAATGTGAACGTGACCTTCACAGTGGATGCATCCGGCCGGGTGATGTCGGCCCGCGTGGCCCGTTCTTCAGGCGATGCCGACCTCGACCGCGCTGCGCTCGCCGTGCTGCAGGGCGCAACGGTGCCGGCACCGCCGCCGGAACTCGGTTCGCGCGTCAGCCGCACGGCGCCGTTCGTGTTCAATTTGCGGGATTAGAGCCGTTCAGCTCATCGACTGGCACAACGCTTCAACCTGCTCCAGATAGAAGCGGCATTTCGTACGCAGCGTCCTGAGATTCGGATCGTCGGCGCCATTGATCTCGATGGTCTGCATCATGAAATCGAAATGGGCGTGAAAGGCGTCCGCCGCGCCCCACAGGCTGTCGGCCTGCCAGGTGTCGGCCATCGCCAGGGAAATCAGTTGCCGGGACTCAAGGCGCGCGGCATCCGGTGAGCCCGGCCGGCTGGCGATCAAGATTTGGAGCCGGCCGAAGACGCTGTCCCTGGCGTCGGCGCTCCTGATGGGTGCGATCATGTTCATTGGCGGGTCCCCCTCGAATCTCTATGCTCAATGTGAATTTTGCGGGCTGCGGGCGATCAAGGTGGGGATCGCGGCGGTGTCGGATGGCCGGCCCTTGATGATGTTGGCAAGCTCTGCGTCGGCCTGCTCGAACCAGTAGACCATGTCGGCGCGGCCAAGATCGGCGGCGGCCTTTTTCAAGAGCGGCAGCAGGCTTTGCAGCGCACAGACTGTCTCCCACCGGTTCGGCCGCGAGCCGGCCGGCGCACACAGGGCTGATGGTTGCATTCGCTACGCTCTCCTTGGCTGAGCGTGGCTTTCCTTTGCATTCGGCTTGGGATGCATCGGGTTGCCGCTGAGCTGCGCATGCCTTGCCGGCCGCGCGCCGCGCAGGACATCGAAGGCTTCGGCATAGGCCATGCCCAAGAGATAGGAGATCATGGGAAAACGGCTTGCTTCGGCCATCTGCACCAGCTCATTGCTCATCGATGCGATATATTGAAGGCTATCGATCTCTGACTGACGAAGGGTCTGATTTGGCACGGTCTGCTCCTGTCATCGGGTGGTACTCAGGGAACGCGTACTGGTAGCACTGGACATAGTAAGACGGCTAATTAATCGACTGACCCGCCGAATGCGGGCTTGGTTCCGGGGTCGCGAGTGTCAACGCATAGATGGGCGCGTCGGTAAGGCGGTCGAGGCCGAGAAGACGCTTGATCGCCGAATGGTTGAGAGCTGCCGTGGGGCAGGCCGACAGACCATGCCTGGTCGCCGCCAGCATCATGTTCTGGCCGATATGGCCCGCCTCGATCAGCACCACGCGATAGGCGTTGGCGTCCTCGTATTTCCACATGGTGCGATCGAGCCTGGCGCAAAGCAGGATCAGGCAAGGCATGGCATCCGCCCATTCCTGCCCGCCGACCAGTTCGGCGATCTTGGGCAGATGGTTGGCCGAGATCCTGCCAAGGTCGTGATCGGCGGCGGAGTAATGATAGACGCCGGGCTCCAGCCCCTCGACGCCAAGCGCAACCACATAGGCCTCGTAGGGGTTGCGGGCGCCGCCCGAAGGGGTCATGCCCAGCGGCAGGGCGCCGACGCAATTGCTGGTCTCGCCGGTAATGCCCATACCCGCGAACAGGCAATCGGAGAGTTGCTGCGCGGTGATGGTGGGCGCGGCCGCGGTGCGGTTGGTGCGGCGCCGCGCCATCATGGTCAGAAGCTCGTTGTCGTCGAGTGCGTTCGGCAGCGCAATGGCGCCGGTGGCATTCTTGAGCACGAGGTCGGGCTGCGCGACGTGACCGGCGCGGTCGATCTGGCGTGCCTCGGCCTGGTCAATGGTCATGAACTCTGCGTCCTGCACGCAGAAATGCATCAGCGCGGTCGGGATGCCCCACCTCCACTGTCCGGAAAATTTGGTTTCCTGTTCGGCCAGTGGCGAGCCGGCGGTGACCAGAGCGGAAAAATCAATCAATTGCGGGACGACAGCATTCAGGTCGGACTTCGACCATCCGTGGGCGCGCGCGATCTCCGCCGTGGAGGCCCACTCGTCCCAGGATGCAAGAAGACCGATCACCTCGGCGCTGCATTCGAAGACGCTTCTGGTCAGGAAATTGCAGGCCGTGACCTTGTTGGTCCCGGGATAGAAGACAAGTGTTTTTGAAGAGCGCATTTTCATGATGCTGAATGCCGTTTTGTGAAAGTGAGACGCCGACAGGCGAAGAGCCCGTCGGCGCCGAACGACTTCAGCGCTTGTTGTAGTGCATGCCCTGCGAGAAGAAGACGGTCTGCGTGCCCGCGGCGACCGTCAGCTTCGGGGCATTGTTCACTTTCTTGGCCATTTTTGTCCCTTTCCCGACCCCCCAATGGGATCTGTTGAAAGATCCCCACACCGGGATCCGCGAGAAGAAAGGTAAGGTCGAAAGAGTTAATGGTTTGTTAAAATTGTAGTAAAGCCAGTGTGATCTAAAATATCTTTCTTGTCGATAAAGTCTAAAAAAACGATTTTGCTCAGATATGGAGTAGGCAATCGCTAGCATACGCTTTTTCGGTATATTCTTATTCTTATTTAGCGTAACCGAGCGACGCCCAAAGGTGCCCCCGGCTTTGGGAGGACGACATGCATGGAAACAAAGACCTGAAGGGGGGTCGCACCAGTGGCGACGCGACGCGGTTCAGCCCAGGCCGTCCCGGACGAGGCTGGCGACGAGTTGATCGATGCCCGGGTCGTCAAGCCTGACGACATGGGCCATGCGGATCGCATGCCGTGGCCGGATACCGGACATATCCTGCCGCATGATGACCGATACGAATGCCGGCCCAGCCTCGGTCAGCAGCATGGCCTTACCCGTCAGCACCGGTTCGGAGATGGGAGCCCATTGCACGGAGATCAGGGACGGTTCGCCGGTCTGGCGACGGTTGACGCCGCTGAAATAAATCCAGTTCAGGCGCGAGATCGCCACGCCATAGTGGTTGCCGCGCGCCCGAGCCCATGTCGAGCCACGGCGTTCCGACCATCCGGTAACCCGGCGGAATGTGACCAGTTCGGCCTCTCGACGCACGAAGGTCACCGACCGCATCAACAGGTCGGGACGGGTCGGGATCGAAAAGTAGGTGAAATAGGTGCCGCCCGCGATCGATGGGGCGGGTGGGCGGATCATCTGGTTGAACAGGCTTTCGGAAATCGGCGGCAGGCCGAGAGCCATAGGCTCGGGAGTACCAGAGTCCTGGTACAGTTCGGCCTCGCCGATGCGGAAGTAGTCACAGATCAGCTTGGCAGTGGCCTTGTTCGGGACGGTCTGTCCCTGCAGGTACCGCTCGAACTGCGTGCGGTTGATACCCAACTCACGGCATACCGCGCTAACGGAGGCATGGTCCTTGCAGAGCCGTCTAAGATTTGCAGCGAGGTTCTCGCGAATGGACACGTATTTGCTTTCGCAGGCGACTTCTTCATTCCGACTCGGAATCCATATAGCGCCTTCGGTCGCCCCCGCCGAAACGCCTTGTCACAACACACAGAAAAAACTGATTTGAGAACGCCACTCTAATGGGACGGCTTGCAAAAAAAATAGCGCCGATCCAGCGGGCGGCCATCGCCATAAGTCCAATTGACAATTGCCTTGCGCCGGAGACCGCGAGATCGCCTATGGCTTTTTTTGGGGACATTGGCGCTGAGCGCCGGGTCGCTATGCGTGGAACGGCGCCTGCGCGCTGGCAGTGCGGCGGAAAAGCGGAAAACCGATTGTTCCGATGGTGGAGCTGAGGAGGATCGAACTCCTGACCTCGTCATTGCGAACGACGCGCTCTCCCAGCTGAGCTACAGCCCCGTCCAACGGATGGCGCATTTATCGGGCGCGGCGGATTTCTGTCAAGGCGGCGTTTTGCCGAAATCCTTGTTGTCTGGTGCGTCGGCTGCCGGCCCTTGCCGGTTTGGTGCGCAATGGCTACATGTCGGCAACAATTGGAGACCGGCATGCTCGCCCTCATTCAAACCATCGTCATGGCGCTCGACCTCTATTGGTGGGTCATCATCGCCTCGGCGATCTTTTCCTGGCTCTACGCCTTCAACGTCGTCAACTCGCGCAACCAGTTCGTCGGCAGCATCGGCAACATGCTCTATCGGCTGACCGAGCCGGCGCTGCGGCCGATCCGCCGCTTCATTCCGGACCTTGGCGGCGTCGACATTTCGCCAATCATCCTGCTCTTGATCTTGTTCTTCCTCAGGCAGTTCATTCTCACCACGATAGCGCCGCTGCTGCTGGGCGCTTGACGACTGCATGAGCGCGCCGTTCCGCATCCGCGAGAACGGCATCGATCTGTTTGTCCGGCTGACACCAAAATCTTCCGTCGACAGGTTTGAGGGCGTCGAGACATCGGCGGACGGGCGAAGCCATTTGAAGGCGCGGGTCCGCGCCGTGCCGGAAAACGGCGCCGCCAATCAGGCACTGGAGAAGCTGGTCGCCAAGGCGCTGGGCGTGCCGGCATCGGCTGTTTCGATTGTTGCCGGCGGCACGGCACGGCTCAAGACACTGCGCATAGCGGGTGATCCGGAGGCGCTGGCGAAGGCTGTTGAGACGCTCGACTTATAGAGCCCAGTTCGGCCAGGTCGCGCCCCCTCATCCGGCCGCTACGCGGCCACCTTCTCCCCGAGGGGAGAAGAGGCTGGCGCCGGCGCTGACCGGCTCCTCTCACCTCGGGGAGAGGTCGGATTGTCCCGAATTGCCCTTTGCAATTCGGTTGGCAATCCGGGTGAGGGGGGCTTTGCCCCGCGTGATCACCCCGGTTCGCCTTCAATCGCCCAGCGGCAGCCTTGGATCGTCGACCTTCAGCGTGTTCACGCTCTGCTTGATGCGGCGCAAATTCTCCAGCACCTTCGGACCGCGTGTCTCGGCAACCGATGTCACGATCATGTCGACGATCGCCAGCAGCGCATAGCGCGACGATGTCGGCTTGTAGATGTTGCCGTCCTCGAGCGGCTGCAGATGGATGACGGTGTCGGCGACCTTGGCAAGTGCGGAGTCGGGCGCGGTGATGGCGACCGTGGTGGCGCCATATTGCTGGGCGACCTGCACCGCCTCGATGACCGATCGCGCATAGCCGGACACCGAAAAAGCGACCAGCGTGGTTTCTGATGTGGCAACGGCGGCGTACATGCGCTGCAACTGGCCGTCGATCTGGGCCAGCACCGGCAGGCCGAGCCGGAACAGCCGGTTCTGCATTTCGGTCGCCATCATCGACGAGATGCCGCCGGAGCCGATGCACAGCACATTGCCCGACGTCGCGAGCCGCTCAGCGACAGCGACCAGCGTCGTCATGTCGAGGTTCTCGCTGGCGCGCTGGATGGCCGAGATCGCCGCTTCGGTGATGGCGGTGGCGATACGCTGCTCGCGCGCATCGCGGCTCAGCGGCTCGGGCGACAGATACTGGCCGCCGATGGCGATGGCTTGCGCCAGATAGAATTTGAAATCGCGCAGGCCCTCGCAACCGAGATTGCGGCAGAAGCGGGTCACCGTCGGCTCACTGACGCCGACGCGCGCGGCAATCTCCGAAATCGCCGCCTTGGAGGCGAAGTCGAGATCGGAGAGCACAAGGCTCGCCAGCCGGCGATCCGACTTGGTGCCGTCCTGCGACATCAGCTGCAGCCGCGTGATGATGTCGGCCGGCGTCTTCATGCCCGTGTTTTCGTCCTCATGTTTGTCGCTTCGTCTTCATGCGATTGCCTTCGCAGGGGTAGGCGTTATAGCGGCAGGCCCGTCGCCTTGTCGAACAGATGGATGTTGCCGGGATCGACCGACACCGGAAGCAGGTCGCCCGGCCGGACCGGCACCCTGTCGCGGAACACGGCGCGCACCGTATCACTGCCGATGGCGCCATAGACGTGTGTTTCCGAGCCCGTCGGCTCGACGACATCCACTTTGAGCGCCATGGCGTCGGCGGCCTCACCAATGATGAAGTGCTCAGGCCGAATACCGGCCTCCACGGCGCTGTCCGCCGGTACCGCCTTGCCGGCAAGCGCGAGCCGGCCGCCGCCGGCCGACTCGAACCAGGTTTTGTCAGACGTCGACTTGAGGGCCCCGGACACAAAACTCATCGACGGCGAGCCGAGGAAGCCGGCGACGAACTTGTTGGCCGGTTTGTCGTAGAGCTCGAGCGGTGCTCCGACCTGCTGGATCCGGCCGCGGTCCATCACGACGATGCGGTCGGCCATGGTCATGGCCTCGATCTGGTCGTGGGTGACATAGACGATCGTCGATTTCAGCCGCTGGTGCAGCGCCTTGATCTCGGTGCGCATCTGCACGCGCAATTGCGCGTCGAGGTTGGACAGCGGCTCGTCGAACAGGAACACCGAGGGCTCGCGCACGATGGCGCGGCCCATGGCGACACGCTGGCGCTGGCCGCCCGATAGCTGGCGCGGATAGCGGTCGAGATAGGAATAGAGGTTGAGGACGCCGGAGGCCTTCTTGACCTTCTGGTCGATCGCCGCGCGGTTCTCGCCACGGATTTTTGGGCCGAAGCCGATATTGTCGGATGCCTTCAAATGCGGGAACAGCGCATAGGACTGGAACACCATGGCGATGTTGCGCTGCTGCGGCGGCAAATCGTTGGCGCGCGTGCCGCCGATCAGCAGATCGCCCGAACTGATCGTCTCCAGGCCGGCCAGCATACGCAGCAGGGTCGACTTGCCGCAGCCGGACGGGCCGACCAGCACCACGAACTCACCGCTCTTGATGTCGAGGCTGATGTTTTCCAGGATCTTGTGCTGCCCGAACGATTTCGACAGGTCGCGAAACTCGACGTCGGTCATGATCACGCTCCCAATATGTCGTCGATGAACGGCAGGCAGCCGGCGGTCAGCCCCGCATCCACGGGCATCACCACGCCTGTTATGCCCGATGCGCGGTCCGAGGCAAGGAAGGCCACGGCTTCCGCCACTTCCGCGGCATTGACGATGCGGCCGAGCGGATAGAGCCGCTTGAGCTTGCCGAGGATTTCCGGGTCCTTGGCCAGGCGATGGTCCCAGGCGGCGGTGCGGATCGATCCGGGGCAGACAACATTGGCGCGCACACCGCTGCGGCCGAGCTCGACGGCGATCGACTTGGCATAGGCGTTGATGCCGGCCTTGGCCGCGGCATAGGCAGGGTTGCCGAAATGGGCGATGGCGTTGACGGAGGAGATGAAGACGACGCTGCCTGAGCCGCGCGCCGCCATCGCCTTCGCAATTGGGTCGGTGAACATCATCACCCCGGTCAAATTGAGGTCGAGCTCGTGCTTGATCTTGTCGGCGTTGAGCGCGGAAATCGTCTCGGCGCGCGTCCAGCCGGCATTGTTGATCAGGATGTCAGGCACGCCGTCCTTCTCGATCACAGAAGCGATCCCCGCCTCTATCGAAGCCCGGTCGAGAAGGTTGAAGACATGGCGCAAGGCAAGGTGCGGGCTTGCCAGCGCCTCCTGCGACTGGTCGCAGCCGACCACCCGTGCGCCTCTGCCGGCCAGCAGTGCGACGATCGCCGAGCCAAGGCCGCCGCCGGCGCCGGTGACAACGACAGTGCGGCCCTCGAATTCGGCTTTCGAAACCACGGCGCTCGCTCCTCCGGCAGGTCAGGCAGATGTCGGCAGGCTAATGAATGGAATGTAATTAAGCAACATGATAATCTGCTTGCATGCCGTAAATTCCTCGATAATGTAGGAAAGTCACATAAATCTTGCGCCAGCCATCGGCACAAGGAGCGCTAATGCGCGGAACAATGGGAGAGTTAAGATGAGCCTTGCCAAATGGACTGTCGGCCTGATGGCCGGAATGAGCATGCTGGCCTTCGCCGCGCAGGCGAATGCGGGTGAAGTGCGCGTCACCGTCGCCGAATACAGCGCCAAGACCGGCCCGTATTTCGAAGCGGTGAAGAAGGAATTCGAAGCCAAGAACCCCGGCATCACCGTCAAGTTCGAAGTCGTGCCGTGGGATGTGCTGTTGCAGAAGCTGACCACCGACATCACCGCCGGCACCAATGCGGATCTCTCGATCATCGGCACGCGCTGGCTGATCGACTTCGTCCAGCAGGATGTTGCCGAGCCGCTCGACGGCTATATCACGCCTGAATTCAAGGGCCGCTTCATCGACACCTTCCTGTCGCCCTCGATCATGAGCGGCAAGACCTACGGTCTGCCGATCGCCGCCTCGGCGCGCGCCATGTACTACAACAAGGAGCTGTTCGAGAAGGCCGGCATCGCCAAGCCGCCGGCAACCTGGACCGAGCTGCAGGATGATGCGCGCAAGATCAAGGCGCTGGGATCCGGCACCTTCGGTTTCGGCCTGCAGGGCAAGGAGATCGAGACCGACGTCTATTACTACTATGCGATGTGGTCGCAGGGCACCGAGATCCTCAACAAGGACGGTACGTCGGGCCTTGGCACGCCGGGTGCGCTCGAGGCCGCCAAGCTCTACAAATCGATGATCGACGAGGGGCTGACCGAACCCGGCGTCACCTCCAACAACCGCGAGGACGTGCAGAACCTGTTCAAGCAGGGCAAGGTCGGCATGATGATCACCGCGCCCTTCCTGTCCAACCAGATCAAGGATGAGGCGCCGACCCTGAAATACGGCGTCGCCGCCATTCCGGCCGGCCCGACCGGCGCGCGCGGCACCTATGGCGTCACCGATTCCATGATCATGTTCAAGAACTCCAAGAACAAGGATGAGGCCTGGAAACTGATGGACTTCCTGTTCACCACCGAGCAGCGCGCCAAGTTCACGCAAGGCGAAGGCTTCCTGCCGGTGAACAAGGAAGAGGCCAAGATGGATTACTACGTCAACAACGCCGATCTGGCCGCCTTCACCGCACTGCTGCCCGACGCCCGCTTCGCGCCGGTCATTCCGGGCTGGGAAGAAGTTGCCCAGATCACCTCGGACGCGATGCAGAAGATCTATCTCGGCGGCGACCCCGAGGCAGGCCTGAAGGAAGCGGCGGCCAAGGCCAACGCGGTCCTCAAGAAATAGGGCGTATCTCCCTGCGCCCGTGGCGCGCCCCAGACTCAGGCGGGGCGCGCCACTCCCTTGGTTTCCCGCCCGGTGCGGTGGATCCGAAATTCGCATAGAAACTTCTGATCCACGCGCCGAGGCGCAGGCCAGCCGATGCAAAATCGCTTCTTGCCCTATCTCCTGACCTTGCCGAGCCTGTTCCTGGCGGCGGTCGTCATCTTCTGGCCGGTCTGGGACCTGATCCAGATCTCGACGCATGACGTCAACCGCTTCGGCCAGTTGCGCGAGTTCAGCGGCCTTGCCAATTTCGCGGCACTTGCCGCCGATCCCGACTTCGTCGCCGCACTCTGGCGCACCGGCCTATGGACCGTGCTGGTGGTCGGCGGCGCGCTGCTGCTGTCGGTGCCGGTGGCAATGATCCTCAACACCGACTTTTACGGGCGCGGCATCGCTCGTGTCATCATCATGCTGCCCTGGGCGGTGTCGCTGACCATGACGGCGGTGGTCTGGCGCTGGGCGCTGAGCGGCGAAAGCGGCATGCTGAATTCGGCGCTGCTTGGCCTCGGCATCATCGACCACAACATCCAGTGGCTGGCGCAGGCCAGTACCGCGTTCCCGATGCAGGTGCTGATTGGCATATTGGTGACGGTGCCGTTCACCACGACGATCTTCCTCGGCGGCCTGTCGTCGATACCGGACGATCTCTATGAGGCGGCGGCGCTTGAGGGCGCCACGCCGCTGCAGCAGTTCCGCGAGATCACCTTTCCGCTCTTAAAGCCGTTCATCAACATCGCCATCGTGCTCAACACCATCTACGTCTTCAACTCGTTCCCGATCATCTGGGTGATGACGCAGGGCGGGCCGGCCAACTCGACCGACATCCTGGTCACCCACCTCTACAAGCTCGCCTTCCGCATCGGCAAACTGGGCGAGGCGTCTGCGGTGTCGCTGGTGATGTTCGCCATATTGCTGGTCTTCACCATGATCTATGTTCGCCTCGCCATGCGGGAGCAGCGCGCATGACAAGCAAACTCAAGCGCACGGTCATCGCCTGGCTGCTGCTGGCGCCTTTGATCGTGGTGACGATCTTTCCCTTTGCGGTGATGTTCCTGACTGCGGTCAAGCCGCGGCAGGAGGTGCTGTCGCCGACCTGGTGGCCGAGCGAGTTCCGCTGGTCGAATTTTGCCGACATGTGGGTCGCGACCGGCTTCGGCCAGGCGCTGGCCAATTCGCTTTACGTCTCGATTATCGCTACGGTCGGCGCCATCCTCATCTCTGTGCCGGCGGCCTACGCCATGTCGCGCTTTCGCTTTGCCGGCTATGGTGCCTTCCGCCAGTTCCTGCTTATCTCGCAGATGATCTCGCCGATCGTGCTGGTGCTCGGCCTGTTCCGGCTGATGGCGGCCTGGGGGCTGGTGGAAAGCACTACGGCGCTAGGCTTCATCTACATGGCCTTCAACGTCGCGTTCACCGTGTGGATGCTGCAGAGCTATTTCGACACCATCCCGCGCGATCTCGAGGAGGCCGCATGGATGGAGGGCGCCGGCCGCTGGCTGACGCTGCGAAAGGTGTTCCTGCCACTCTGCCTGCCGGCGATCGCGGTGACGGCAATCTTCACCTTCATCAACGCTTGGAACGAATTCGTCGTCGCGCTCACCATGCTGCGCAGCCAGGAGAGCTACACGCTGCCGATCCAGGTGTTCTCGCTGGTCGCGGGCCGCTACACGATCGAGTGGCATCACGTCATGGCGGCGACACTGCTGGCGACCTTGCCGGTGGCGATCCTGTTCATCTGGTTGCAGCGCTATCTGGTCCGCGGGCTGGCGCTCGGAGCCGTCAAATAGCCGTTACATCTTTGGAGCTTTCATGCGCATTTTCACCGCCTCGCTGGCGACGGAAACCAACACCTTCTCGCCGGTGCCGACCGACCGGGCCTCGTTCGAGATGGCCTTCTACGCCGGGCCGAGCAAGCATCCTGAGACGCCCACGCTGTGTTCCTCGCCGATCGTCGCCTTGCGCCGGCGCGCGGCAAAGGAAGGACTGACCGTGATCGAGGGCACCGCCACCTGGGCGGAGCCCGGTGGCCTGGTGCAGCGGCAGACCTATGAGGCGCTGCGCGACGAGATTCTCGAGCAGCTCAAGGCGGCACTGCCGGTCGATGCGGTTATCCTGGGCCTGCATGGCGCCATGGTGGCGCAAGGCTATGACGATTGCGAAGGCGATCTGCTGGAACGTGTGCGCGCAATCGTCGGTACTAAAGTGGTGATCGCCTCCGAGTTCGATCCGCACAGCCATTTGACGCCGAAGCGCGTGGCGGCGTCCGATATCATGGCCTACTTCCTCGAATTCCCGCACACCGACTTCTACGAGCGCGGCGAACATGTCGTCGAGCTTGGGCTGGCTGCCGCGCGCGGTGAGATCAAGCCTGTCATTTCGACCTTCGACTGCCGCATGATCCAGGTGCTGCCGACCAGCCGCGAGCCGATGCGCTCCTTCGTCGACCGCATCAAGGCGCTGCACGGCAAGGACGGCGTACTGTCGGTCTCGGTCATCCACGGCTTCATGGCGGCCGATGTGCCGGAAATGGGTACGCGCATCCTGGTCGTCACCGACAATGATGAGGCCAAGGGCGACGCGCTGGCGGAGCGGCTGGGACGCGAACTCTATGCCTTGCGCGAAAAGACGGCGATGACAATGCTGAGCACCGAGGCCGGTATCGATCGTGCCTTGGCCGTACGCGCCGAAAATCCGAGCAAGCCGGTGGTGGTCGCCGACATCTGGGATAATCCCGGCGGCGGCGTTGCGGGCGACGGTACGGTCGTGTTGCGCGCCATGCTGGAACGTGGCCTGAACAATGTCGGCATGGCGACGATCTGGGATCCGATCGCCGTGACCTTCTGTCAGGCGGCGGGCGAGGGCGCCGTCATCGATCTGCGCTTCGGCGGCAAGGCCGGGCCGTTGGCGGGCGAGCCGATCGACGCGCGCGTCAAGGTGTTGAAGGCCGTTCCGGAGGGCTGGCAGAGTTTCGGCCCGAGCCGGGTGACGCTCGGACCGACCGCGCTGGTCCGCATCGAAGGCACCGAGGTCGATATCATCCTCAACACCAACCGCACGCAGACCTTCGAACCGGATATCTTTTCCAATATCGGCGTCGATCCGATGAGCAAGGATATCCTGCTGATCAAGTCGACCAACCATTTTTATGCCGGTTTCGAGCCTATCGCCGCCGAGATCATCTATGTCACCGCGCCGAGTTCGTATCCGAGCAATCCGGCGGTAACCGATTATAAGAAGCTGACGCGGCCGGTGTGGCCACGGGTGCCGGATCCTTGGAAGCTGCCAATCTCCCCCCTTGTGGGGGAGATGCCCGGCAGGGCAGAGGGGGGCGCGAAGGATCGCGACCTCTCTTAGTTTGGATGAGCAAGGATATTCGACGGACCGGAGGGATTGTCATCGACTGACAGGCCAGCGGGACAGCGCCCCCCTCTGGCCTGCCGGCCATCTCCCCCACGAGGGGGGAGATCGGCTAATCACACCAATCCCCGCTTCACCATCATCGCTTCCGGCGACGGCATCTTGCCGCGAAACGCCGTGTAGAGCTCTTCGGGGTCCTTCGAGCCGCCGGCGGCGTAGATGTTCTTCCTCAACCGTTCGGCCAGCGCCGGGTTGAAGGGATCGCCGGTCTCCTCGAAGGCAGCGAAAGCGTCGGCGTCGAGCACTTCCGACCACATGTAGGAATAGTAGCCGGCCGAATAGCCGTCGCCCGAAAAGACATGGCCGAAATGCGGGGTGCGGTGGCGCATGGCGATGGTGTCGGGCATATCGAGTTTTGCCAGCGTTTCGGCTTCGAAACGAAGCGGTTCAGCCGGAGCGTCGGGCCGAGCGTGATAGGCCATGTCCATCAAGGCGGAGGAGGTGAATTCGACCGTGGCGAAGCCGGCGCCGAAGGTGCGCGTAGCCAGCATCTTGTCGAGCAGCGCCTTCGGCATCGGCTTGCCGGTCTTGACGTGCAGCGCATGCTTTTCCAGCACCGCCGGCACCGTCAGCCAGTGCTCGTAGAGCTGCGAGGGCAGTTCGACGAAATCGCGGCTGACCGAAGTACCCGCAACCGACGGCCAGGTGACGTCGGTCAGCATGCCGTGCAGCGCGTGGCCGAATTCATGGAACAGCGTTTTCGCCTCGTCGACCGACAGCAGTGCCGGCTCGCCTGCCGGCGGCTTGGCGAAGTTCATGATGTTGTAGATCACCGGCTTCGAGCCGCCACCCAGTCTGTAGCCGGACTTCAGCGCGCTCATCCAGGCGCCGGAACGCTTGGAGGGCCGCGCGAAATAATCGGCGAGGAACAGGCCGCGCTCGCTGCCGTCGGCATTTTTCACCACGAAGACACGCGCGTCGGGGTGCCAGGCGGCAATACCCCTCTTCTCCTCGAAGGTGATGCCGAACAGTCTGGTTGCCACGTCGAAGCAGGCGTCGATGACGCGGTCGAGCTGCAGATAGGGCTTCAGCTCGGCCTCATCGAAGGCGAATTTTTCCGCGCGCAGCTTCTCCTGGTAGAAGCGCCAGTCCCAGGCGGCGAACTTTTCGTTGCTGCCGGCTTCCGCCGCCAGCCGTTCCAACTCCTTCTGGTCGGCGGCGGCCTTTTCAAGCGCCTTTTCCCAGACCGGGTCGAGCAGGTCGTGCACCGCCTTCGGCGTCTTGGCCATGGTGTCGTCGAGCTTCAGCGCAGCGAAGGAGGCGTAGCCGAGCAGTTTGGCCTTTTCGGCGCGCAGCTTCAGCATGTCGCGCACAACTGACGTGTTATCGGTGGCGCCGCCATTCTGGCCGCGCATGGTGAAGGCTTTGAAGGCGATCTCGCGCAGGTCGCGGCGTTCCGAGAAGGTCGAGAACGGCTCATAGATCGATCGCGACAAGGTGACGGCGTAGCGGCCCTTCTGGTCGCGCATTTCGGCCGCTTCCGCCATCGAGCTCTTGACGAAGTCGGGCAGGCCGACAAGGTCCGCTTCGTCGAGGAACAGCGCCCAGTCGCGTTCGTCGGCCAGCACGTTCTGGCCGAAAGTCGTGCCGAGTGAGGACAGCTCTTCGCTGATCTTCGCCAGCCGCTTCTTGCCGTCGGCATCGAGCTTGGCGCCGGAACGGACGAAACCCTTCCAGGTCTTCTCCAGCACCCGCAGTGTCTCCGCGTCGAGGCCCAGGCTCTGGCGGCGCTGGTAGAGGTCGTCGATGCGGGCAAACAGTCTCTCGTTCATCGAGATCGCCGAGAAATGCCTGGACATTTTTGGCGAAATATCGCGCTCCAGCGCCTGGATAGTGTCGTTGGTGTAAGCGCCGGCGCGGCACCAGAAGATCGACGAGACGTGATCGAGCGCCTCGCCACCGAGTTCCAGCGCTTCAAGCGTGTTCTCGATGGTCGCTGCATCCTTGTTGCCGGCGATCGCCTCGATCTCGGCCTCATGCGCCTTCAGCGCCGCATCGAAGACCGGGGAGAAATCGTCGTCGCCGATATGAGCAAAGTCGGGCAGGCCGAGCGGCCCTTGCCACGTGGTCAGCGGATGGGCGGCGAGATCGATGGCTTGTTTGGAAGTCATGAGCTGTCTTTCGAATATGACGGCGAGGGGAAGGGTGGTCACCACCGATGTAGGGCGCTGGTTTGCCGCGCGCAACAGCGCCGGTGGTCAGGCTTTCGTCAGTAGCCCTCGCAGTTTTCGGCGATTGCCGCCTGCGAGCTGGCGGTGATGCGGTTGTCGGTCACCGCGAAGGTTTCCTGCATCAGCATGTCATTGTTGGGGAAGTCGTAGCAGGCGATCACCGTGGTTACGCCGCCCTCGCTCTTCTCGATGCGGTGGCGGATCGCAGCACCGGCAACAGCACCTTTCCATTCGTCGAGCGAGGCGATGAATTCCTGCTTGCTTTGAACGACGCCGAGGTCATCGAGTTTGATGCGGACATCGTCGGCAAGCAGATCTGCGAGTTCGGTGCGGTCGGCGACGAGCAGCGCCGAATACCAGCGGCTGATGATGGCGCCGTCATCGGCGCGGGCGGCAATGATCGCTATCAGCAGCGCGGCCGCCGTGAAAACGACCGAGCGGACGTTCATCACCTGGCGCGCCTTGCCGTTCATTCCAGCACCGGCCGCTCGAAATCGCCGGTTTCCTTGTTCATCACCCAGAGCTCGCCGGTCGAGATGTCGAACCAGGCCCCATGCAGCGACAGCCGTCCCTTGCCCTCGAGGATCGAGACGCAAGGAAAGGTCCTGAGATTGGCGATGGAATAGCGGATCGAGATGCGTTCCAATGCCGTCTGGCGCTCCGTTGCCGTCATGAAGGTGCTGGAGGAGACGGTTTCGGCAGCCGGGGCGATCAGGCTCATCCACTTGCCGATGAAGTCGCCGGGAGACAGCGGCGCCGAATTGGGGTCGAGCGCGGCGCGGATGCCGCCACAGCGGCCGTGACCCATGACGACGATGTTCTTGACCTTGAGGCTCTGCACCGCGAATTCGAGCGCGGCCGAGGTCGAATGGAACTCGCCATCCGGCTCGTAGGGCGGCACCAGATTGCCGACATTGCGCAGCACGAAGAGCTCGCCTGGCCCGGCGTCGAAGATCGCTTCGGGGGCCGATCGGGAGTCACAACAGGCGACGATCATGGTTTCCGGGGCCTGGCCCTCCCGGGCGAGCTCGCGATAGCGGCCGCTCTCGGTGAGGTAGCGGCCATTCATGAAATTGCGGTAGCCGGCGAGGAGGTGGTCGGGAAGATGAGGCATGGGCGGCTTTCCAGGTTGGAGGCGGCAGCTCTTTGCGGTCGAGAAAGGCTCTAACGGTAAAAGCCTGTTACGAGCAATGCAGAATTGCGGGGGCTGGCCATAAATGCCATGCGCCAAAGCGGGAGGTCCGCCGACTCTGTCACGCCCAGATGGCGACCGGTATGCCAAAACCGTCAGCGCGTGGCGGGTCCGGAAACGGCATGGCCTGGCCGCCGGCGATGCGGCCGGCGATCAGCATCATGACGGCCGCATCGAGGAAATCGTCGGCGGCCGCGCCACGCGGGGGCGGCTGATCGAGGAAGTCCATGTCATAGCCGTGCCGGTACAGCAGCGCCTTGCGCTCCGCCATGCCGGCCGGATTGACGCTGCCCTTGATCTTCTTCGGCAACTGCATCGCCTGATCGCCATTGAGGCGGCAGAAGGCGACCTCCGGATGCGATTCGAAGATGCGGCCACGCAAATCGGGCCGCGCGATCAGCAAGGTGTCGATCTCGCGGATTTTCGAAAAAATGCCGAAGGCCTGGATGGAAACGCTGCGCGGCGGGTCGGATGTGGTTTTGGCCACGTCGCTCGCCCGGCGATGCGCAGCGTACCAGGCTTCGACGGTGGTGAAGTCGCTGGTGTCGGCATAGAGCGCGGCCCGGGACGGGATCGAAAAGACGCTGGACTGGCGTGTGCCGAGCAGTGGCCTGACCAGCGCCTCCGGCCCGCGCCCGCCTTTGCTGGAAAATTCGGGCAGGCCGATTGGCATGTCGACGGCGACAATCGCATTGTCGGGAATTGCCGAAAGCAGCGCTGCGAAGCTGACGAAGACCTCGACCGAAGGCATCGAGCCTGGAGCGCGTCGCACGGCGATCCAGCCGGCCTTGCAGCCGTCGGCGCCGACCAGGACGACTTCCGTCGAGGTCACGCCCGGCGGTCCCGCCCCGGATGCGTGAGGTGGCGCAGCTGCACCATGGCCATCGGGTGCGACAGGCTCTGCGCGTCGGTTTCGAGCTGCAGCTCGTCGCCGCCGCGTTTTGCGGTGCGCGCCAGGATTTCGTAGACCGCCGCCGTGGTCGACTGCAGCGCCTTGATCGGCGGCTGGCCGGAGAGGATGCGGGCAAGGTAGACGGCCGCCGTCAGATCGCCCAGGCCATTCGGCGGCTTGTCGATCAGGCGGTGTTCGGCGAGCAGCGCCTGGGTGCCGTCGAGCAGCAGGTTGCCGGTGCCGCCAATCATCATCGACTGTGCCGAGGTGACCAGCATGGTCGACGGTCCGGCGTGGAGTGCGGCCGAGATCACTGATTTCAAATCGGGCAGCGGCGCGCCAGCCATCCATTCCAGCTCGAAACGGTTGGGGGTGGCGATGTCGGCGATCGGCATCAGCCGGTCGCGCATGGCGACGGCGGTTGTTTCAGGCACGTAGAGGCCGCCGGAATCGCCCATCACCGGATCGCAGATGTAGACGGCATCAGGCGTCCTGGCCTTGACGGCGGCGACCAGCGAGGCGACGGCCTCGGCCTGGCCGGCTTCGCCGAGATAGCCCGACAGCACGGCGCCGACCTCGCCCAGCCATGGCGCGCGCTCGAGATCGGCCATCAGCGCCTTGAACTGGTCGAGCGGCGGCACGATGCGTGTCGCTCGCCCATGGCCGGGATGCCAGGGCAGCGTGACCGTGGGCACGGCCCATACCGGAAAGCCCAGCGTTTCCAGCGCAAACACGGCGGCACGGTTGCCGACCGAACCGCGCACGACATGGCTGGAAATGACGATGACCGCACGCGGCGCGTCGGTTTGCTCGGCGCTCATTGTTCTTTGATTCCTAACTGCCCCGGATGACGTAAAGCACAAGCCAGACCATCAGGCCCAGCGTCAGAAGCAGGCCGAGTGTTCGGCCAATGCGGGTGCCCCAGACTTCGATCGGATCGTCGCGGTCGGCATCGGCCGCGGAGACGTGGTCGCGCACGCCTTTCGTGGTCCGCGCCACAAACGAGGTGCCGGACGGATCCGTCTCGCGCGCAACGCGCTCGAGGATGCGGCGCGATTCGCTCTCGCTGTCGTGGCGTTCCGCCATGATGATGTCCCGTTTCGACCGGACCTTATCGCGTTCGCGCGGCCAATCACAGGGCCTTGCGACAGGGCAATGGATGCCGGGCCTGCTCAAGAGGTAGAGGCCGTTTTCTTGCGCGCTGATTGTGGTAATGCTTCGCATGCAACTTCTACCGAGGAACCCCATCATGCTTGCCCAGCGCCTTGCCAGACCATCGACATTCCGCACGCTGCCCGCCTTCCTGATGATGGCAATCGTGCTGCCGCTGCTTGCCGGCTGCGGCTACAACACGATCCCGACGGCGGAGGAAAACGCCAAGGCGGCCTGGAGCGAGGTGCTGAACCAGTACCAGCGCCGCGCCGATCTCATTCCCAATCTGGTCGAGACGGTCAAAGGCTATGCCTCGCATGAAAAGGACACGCTCGACGCGGTGGTCGAGGCACGCGCCAAGGCGACCCAGATCACGGTGACGCCGGAAACGCTGAAGGATCCCGAAGCCCTCAAGAAGTTCCAGGATGCCCAGGCCGGGCTGACCAGCGCGCTGTCGCGGCTGATCGCGGTGTCGGAGGCTTACCCCGACCTCAAGGCCAACCAGAACTTCCTGGCGCTGCAGGCGCAGCTCGAGGGCACCGAGAACCGCATCGCGGTGGCACGGCGCGACTACATCCAGGCGGTCAGGGACTATAATCTGACGCTGAAGACCTTCCCGTCGGTGCTGTGGGCGACCTTCTGGTTCCGCAGCAACGAGCCCTACGCCAATTTCACCGTCGACGAAGACAAGATGCAGCCGCCGAAGGTCGATTTCGGCACGAAGCAGGGCGGGTGATCGCCGGAGCCAAGCGTCGTGATGTTGCAGGCCGATGAGGGGCGGCACCGCATTCGCGTTCTCGCGTTTGCGCTCCTCATCCTTTTCCTCCCTCTAACCGCCTTCGCCGCCGATCTCCCGGCGCTCACGGGCCGTGTCGTCGACAATGCCGGTATCATTGATGCCGCGACCGAGGCGGCGCTGACGCAAAAGCTTGCCGACTTCGAGGCAAAGGGTTCCGACCAGATCGTCGTCGCCACGATTCCCAGCCTAGACGGCGAGGAGATCGAACCCTATGCCACCCGGCTGTTCCGCTTATGGAAACTCGGCCAAGCCAAGGAGAACAACGGCGTGCTGTTGCTGGTGGCGCTGAACGATCGCAAGATGCGCATCGAGGTCGGCTCTGGTCTGGAAGGCACGCTCACCAATCTGCAGAGCAAGCGGATCATCGAAAACGACATGGTGCCGGCTTTCCGCGCCGGCGATTTCTCCGGCGGCATTTCCAAAGCCGTTGACGACATTGTCATGGTGCTGGGAGGCAGCGGGTGACGACATGACCGCCTCCATCATCAGCCCCTCCCGGCACAGCCGTTTCGTGACCCTGACAGGCGCTGCCTTGTTGGCCATGGCGGTCTTGCTCGTCGGCTTCACAGCCTTCGCCGCGGACCTGCCGGCGCTCACGGGCCGCGTCGTCGACAATGCCGGCATCATCGATGCCGGCACCAAAGCGGCGCTGACGCAAAAACTCGCCGACTTCGAGACCAAGGGCTCGGACCAGATCGTCGTCGCCACCATCCCCAGCCTCGACGGCGAGGAGATCGAGCCCTACGCCAACCGGCTGTTCCGCTTCTGGAAACTCGGCCAGGCCAAGGAGAACAACGGCGTTTTGCTGCTGGTCGCGCCGAACGACCGCAAGATGCGCATCGAGGTCGGCTACGGGCTGGAAGGTACGCTGACCGACCTGCACACCAAGCTGATCATCGAAAACGATATGGTGCCGGCCTTCCGCGCCGGCGACTTCTCCGGCGGTATCTCGAAGGCCGTCGACGACATGGTCATGGTGCTGGAAGGCAATCCTGAGGAATTGGTGGCGCGCGGCGAGCGCAACCAGAAAGCACCGTTCAATACCGACAATCTGTTCTTTGCGGTGTTCATCGGTATCTGGGCGATCATCTTTTTCGGTAGCATGGCAGCCTCCATCCTGCCGCCGATCTTCGGCCAGAAGCTCGGGCCTGGACGCTATCGCTGGCTCGGCATGACCTTCGAGCCTGGCCGGCGCTCCTCAAGTGGCGGCTGGTCTTCTGGCAGTTCCGGCGGTGGCTGGTCTTCGGGCGGCGGTGGCGGTGGGTTTTCCGGCGGCGGCGGTTCGTCCGGCGGTGGCGGCTCCTCGGGAAGCTGGTGACGGCATGACGGCACGCAGCAACAGCCTGTCGAGGCCCGGCCATTTCACCCCGGCGATCCATGCTCTCCTGGCCGCGCTGGCGCTGCTTTCGTCCTGCTTCGCTGTTTTCGCCGCCGAGTTGCCGGCACTGACCGGCCGCGTCGTCGACAATGCCGGCATCATCGATGCCGCGACCAAGGCGGCGCTGACGCAAAAACTCGCGGATTTCGAGACGAAGGGCTCCGACCAGATCGTCGTGGCCACCATCCCCAGCCTCGATGGCGAGGAGATCGAACCCTACGCCAACCGGCTGTTCCGTTTCTGGAAACTCGGCCAGGCCAAGGAGAACAACGGCGTTTTGCTGCTGGTCGCGCCGAACGACCGCAAGATGCGCATCGAGGTCGGCTACGGGCTGGAAGGCACGCTGACCGACCTGCACACCAAGCTGATCATCGAAAACGACATGGTGCCGGCGTTCCGCGCCGGCGATTTCTCCGGCGGCATCTCGAAGGCCGTCGACGACATGGTCATGGTGCTGCAAGGCAATCCCGAAGAGCTGGAAGCGCGCGGCAAGCGCAATCCCGCCGACAGCAGCACCCCCATCGACCCGATCGTCGCGGTGTTCCTGATCCTGTGGGGCACGATGTTCTTCGGCGGCATCGCGATGGCGTTCCTGCCGCCGATGTTCGGCACCAAGCTTTCGCCGGGCGTGTATAGATGGCTGGGCATGACGTTTCGTTACGGTCGGGGGCCCAGCGGTTCGTCTGGCAGCAGCGGCTGGACAACGGGTTCGTCGGGCGGCGGCTGGTCGTCGGGAAGCTCCAGTAGTGGCTGGTCGTCCGGGTCAAGCAGCAGCGGCGGTGGGTTTTCGGGCGGCGGCGGCTCGTCCGGTGGTGGCGGTTCTTCAGGAAGCTGGTGAGACAATGGCAACACGACCGATCAGCCCGCAGGATCATGAGCGCATCGCCGATGCGATCCGCACCGCTGAAACCAGGACCGATGGCGAGATCTACTGCGTCGTCGCGCATGCCAGCGATGGCTATTTCGCCCCCGCCGCCTTGATGGCGACGCTTGGCATGCTGGTCGTCAGTCTCGCCGTTGCCTACGGGCTGGAGGCTTGGTGGCTCACCATCCGCCTGCCGCATTTCGTCATCGCCCAATTGCTGGCGCTGGCTTGCGTGCTGGCCCTGTTGTGGGCGTTGCCCGGCCTGCGCATCCATATGGTGCCGCGGCGCCTGCGCTATCAGGCGGCGCACGCCAATGCGATCAAGCAGTTCCTTGCCCGCAACGTCCACCGCACCACGGCGCGCACCGGCGTGCTGGTGTTCGTCTCGATCACTGAGCGCTACGCCGAGGTGGTCGCCGATTCGGGCATCGACGCCAAGGTCGGCCAGCATGTCTGGGACGGTGTGGTGCGCGATCTCACGGCGCACGCCGGCGACGACCGGCTTGCCGACGGCTTCGTCAAGGCGATCGAGCAGGTGGGGGCGGTGCTGGCCGAGCATTTCCCGGTTACCTCGGGCGATGCCAACGAGTTGGACGACCATCTGGTCGAAATCTGAAAAGCCTGCCTGCAAACGCTGCTCAGCCGGGCGCCTGACGCGGCTTTCTGCGCTTCCGATGCTCACGGACCCAAAAGTCCGCTGCGCTTCGGTTCTCGAAAGCCACGCCATCGGCCTCGGCTGAGCGCGTTTTCAGGCAGGCTTTCGCACGATGTCAGCAGTGTCATGATCGGCTGTGAGAAAGCGGTCGGCGAGCCGCCCGGACTCTTGCAATCGGGCGATGCGGGTTTATGGTTAACAAATCATGAATACGCTGACGATCGACATCCGAAAAGCCGACCCGCGCGACGCTGGCGCCATCGCCGAGGTGCACCTGGAAGCCTGGCGCGGCGCCTATTCCGGCATCATTCCGCACCGCACGCTGACATCGATGATCAACCGTCGCGGCGCCGATTGGTGGGCGAATGCGATTCGCCGCGCCGCCACCGTTCTGGTCGTCGAAATCGGCGGCACCATCGCCGGCTATGCGACGATCGGCAAGAACCGTGCCCGGGAGCTCAAGCAGCAAGGCGAGATCTACGAATTGTACCTGCGCCCGGAGTATCAAGGCATCGGTCTCGGCCGTCGCCTGTTTTCGGCAGCCAGGGCGCGCCTCGCCGACCATGGCCTGAAGGGCATGGTGGTCTGGGCACTGGAAGACAATCAGAATGCGCTGGCCTTCTATGAGGGTGCCGGCGGCCGCGATGTCGCCGAGGGTGTCGAGATCTTCGAGCAGAAAGCGCTGAAGAAGGTCGCCTTCGTCTGGGAATGACAGCTTGGGGATGATCGCGGAAGCCAAAGCCGATACGCCGTGCGTATCCCAGTGAAATCACGACGCTGAAACATCTTGTGCCGATGATTGAACGCGTCGGATGGCATCGCGTCTCGCCTGACGTCTTCGAATACGATTCGCCGCATTGCGCCATTCTGCGCCGCCCGCTATCTCCTCCCCAACCGAGAGAGGGACAAAACCATGCGCATCGAAGCCATAGCCATCGGAAAGAATCCGCCTGAGGACATCAACGTCATCATCGAAGTGCCGATCGGCGGCGAGCCGATCAAGTACGAGATGGACAAGGAGGCCGGCACGCTGTTTGTCGACCGCTTCCTGCACACCTCGATGCGTTATCCCGGCAATTACGGCTTCGTGCCGCACACGCTGTCAGGTGACGGCGATCCGATCGACGTGCTGGTCTGCAACACGCGCGCGCTGGTGCCGGGCTGCGTCATCAATGTCAGGCCGATCGGCGTGCTGGTGATGGAAGACAATGCCGGCCAGGACGAAAAGGTCATCGCGGTTCCGTCGCCGAAGCTGACGCTGCGCTACGAAAACGTCACCGAATACACGCATCTGCCTGAAATCACGCGCCAGCAGGTGCAGCACTTCTTCGAGCACTACAAGGATCTCGAGCCCGGCAAATGGGTCAAGATCGAAGGCTGGCACGATTCCAAATATGCCAAGAAGATGATCGTCGACGCGATCGCACGGGCGAAGGCGAGCAAGTAGCGCTCAATTATCGACCCGGCCGAAAGGCGGCACATTGCCGATGACGGTGTGCCGGTCCTTGCCGCAGGCGAAGGTTCGCGCCTTCTCGTCGGCAAGTTTTCGCGCCTGGTCGTTGGCTTGCGGGTTGCCGGTGGCCAGGACAAGGCCGACCGTGCAGCTTTCTCGCGCATCCATCTGGCCGACCTTGGCGACAAGCAGCACGTCGGTCGATTTGTTCGCGTCCTCGCCATTGCTGATTGAGCGGCGGTGGATGACCGCGAAGGGCACGGCCTTGTCGCCTGTGGTTTCAATGCGCCATTCGACCTTGGTTCCGGACGAATTGAAGCCTGAAAAACTCTCCCACGCCGACGTCATGTCGCCACCGGGCGGAAACCCGTAGAACAGCGATTCACGGGCGTCGTCATAGGCGATCAGCACCGGATAACCGCGATAGCCCGAGCAGGCTAGCTCGGCCCAGTCACCGTCGCCTTCCTCGGCCTGCGCGTAGGTCACGCAATCCTTCTTCGAGTCGAGATCGGTGTAGGCGCTGGATATGTCGCCGGCGTGCGCCACCTGGCAGAGACCGGCGAGGGCAAGCGGGATCAGAATGGCACGCATGACGGACACCTCCGGTTCGGGCCGGAGCAGCGTACCGCCAATTGCTATTTCTTCAAACTCGCTTCGATCAGCAGATCGGCGTTGCGGGCCACCGACTGCGCCGGTCCGCCGAGGCCGAACAACTGGCCGCTGATATAGGCGCCTTCGATGAGGAGCAGCAGCCCGTCACCCAGCGTGTCTGCGTCTTCCGCCCCCATCGCGGCGGCCATGGCGCGCAGCCGGCGGCGCAATTCCTGCTTGTTGGCCTCGCTGACGACGCGGGCCGGATGGCTGTGTTCGGGATACTCGACCGCTGCATTGGTCATGCCGCAGCCGCGATAGTCGGCCACTTGCGTGCGCTTGCCGATGCGGGTCAGGAAAGCCTTGATCTGCGTGCGCGGGTCGCCGGGATGGGCTTCCACCGCCTCGTCGAAACGCTCCCAGTATTCAAGATCGTATTGCCGGAGATAGGAAGCGGCCAATTCGTCCTTGGAGGGAAAGCTTCGATAGAGGCTGGGTTTGGTGACGCCGGCGCGCTTGACGATCTCGTCGACGCCGATCGCCCTGATGCCGCGCCGGTAGAACAGGTCATAGGCGACATCGAGGATCTTCTTGGCGGCCTTGGGTGGCGCCGATGCATGACCTTCGCTGATGGTTAGTTCAATATTTTTGTCCGTTGGCATCATGTGACTCGATTGACGTGTACCGATCGGTACGTGTACACGTTCCCATCTTGCAACGTACCGGTCAGTAACATGATAGCTCAGTCCCGTCCCTTTGGCCAGCGCTACGCGTTCGTCGTGGTCGGCGTCATCTTCCTTTGCCTGCTGGTCGCGGCCGGGCTGCGCTCCGCACCCTCGGTCATGATGCTGCCGCTCGAAAACAGCTTCGGCTGGCGGCGCGACATCGTCTCGCTGGCCGCCGGCGTCGGCATCCTGCTCTATGGTCTGACCGGTCCATTCGCCGCCGCGCTGATGGAAAGGATCGGGCTGCGCCGCACGCTGCTTGCCTCGCTGGTGATCATGTCGGGCTCGACGGCGCTCAGCCTGCTGATGACCAAGCCCTGGCATCTCTTCATCACCTGGGGTGTGTTTTCCGGCATCGGCTCCGGCGCGGTCGCCAGCGTGCTTGGCGCCACCATCGTCAATCGCTGGTTCAAGACCAATCGCGGTCTCGTCATGGGGCTGATGTCGGCCTCCAGTGCGTCGGGCATGCTGGTGTTCCTGCCTCTGATCGCTGCTTTGGCGCAATCGGGCGGCTGGCAGCCGGTTGTCATTGCGGTCGCGATCGCCACTGCAGCCATGATACCGCTGGTCTGGCTGCTGGTGCCGGAGCGGCCGGCCTCGATTGGTATGGTGCGTTATGGCGCCGAGGCCGATGACGTGCCGCCGACATCGCCGGCATCGCAAGGCAATTTCCTCGCCCACACGCTCAACACGCTGCGCCGCGCCGCCGGCACAAGGGTGTTCTGGTATCTGTTCGCCACCTTCTTCGTTTGCGGCTTCACCACCAATGGGCTGGTCGGCACGCATCTGATCGCCTTCTGCGGCGATATGGGCATCGGCGAGGTGCAGGCCGCCGGCCTGTTGTCGATGATGGGCATTTTCGACCTGATCGGCACGACATTGTCGGGCTGGCTCACCGACCGTTTCGATCCGCGCAAGCTGCTCGGCGTTTATTACGCCATCCGCGGCCTGTCGCTGATCTACCTGCCCTATTCCGGCTTCTCGGCGACCAGCCTGATCATCTTCGCCGTGCTCTACGGCCTCGACTGGATCGCCACCGTGCCGCCGACACTGCGGCTCGCCAATGAAGCATTCGGCGACCGCAGCGGCCCGATCGTGTTCGGCTGGATCGTTGCCGGCCATCAGGTGGGTGCGGCCACGGCTGCTGCCTTCGGCGGCACCATGCGCGAGCTGCAGGGCAATTACGAACTGGCCTTCCTGATTGCAGGCATGACGGCGATCGCCGCGGCCTGTATCTCGCTGCTGATCAACACCAGCCGGCCGGCCTTCGATCCGGAACCGCAGGCGGCTTGAGGCGCATCAATATTCAGGTGAGGCCGGCCTGCAAACGGCGGCTTCCCTGCGCTTCCGGTGCTCACGTACGAAAAGTACGCTCCGCTCCGGTTCTCGGAAGTCACCGTTTTCGACTCGGCCTGACCTGAATCTCAACGCGCCTCAGCGTGTAAGCACAGGCGCGAGGCGTCTCAATCCGGGTAGCAGACCATCGGAATGTTCGGCCACACGGCGCTGTCGCAGTTGGCGCTGGCTTGTCTCTGCTTGAAGGCGGTACTGACCGGTCCCGTAACCATCGGGTCAACGCCATCAGGCGCATCGGCATAGGCCTGTTCGGCGGTCTGGGTGTCGGCCTGCCCAACAGCGCGCGCGCCCTTCTGCGTCGCGGCAGCCGACTGCGCAGCGTTGGCCGCCAGCAGTAAGGCAAAGGCCACGGATGCGATGAGTGGCCAAAATCGGTTGAGTTTGTCGGTCATGATGGTCGAACTGCCCGGGCCCTCAAAGGTTCCCGCCTTGGTTAACAAAATCATCTCACACGCAGATGCTTAAGATTTGATGAGTATTTGGTGTCGCGCGTCCTCTTTCGCAACTGCGAAAAACCCTGTATGAGCCGCGCAACCGAAAGAGGCAGCGCCTTTTGGCCTGCTGCCTGCAACGCTTCCGAGACCAGAACATGAAAATTCGTAATATCGCGATCATCGCGCACGTCGACCATGGAAAAACCACCCTCGTCGACCAATTGCTGCGGCAATCCGGCTCCTTCCGCGACAATCAGCGCGTCGCCGAACGCGCCATGGATTCCAACGACCTCGAAAAGGAACGCGGCATCACCATCCTGGCCAAGGCGACCTCGGTCGACTGGAAGGACACGCGCATCAACATCGTCGACACGCCCGGCCACGCCGATTTCGGCGGCGAAGTCGAGCGCATCCTGTCGATGGTGGATTCGGCCATCGTGCTGGTCGACGCCGCCGAAGGGCCGATGCCGCAGACCAAGTTCGTCGTCGGCAAGGCGCTCAAGGTCGGCCTGAAGCCGATCGTCGTCATCAACAAGATCGACCGTCCGGACGCCCGCCATGTCGAGGTGGTCAACGAAGTGTTCGACCTGTTCGCAGCGCTCGACGCCACCGATGACCAGCTCGATTTCCCGATTCTCTACGGCTCGGGCCGCGATGGCTGGGTCTCCGAGAACCCGGAGGGCCCGAAGGATCAGGGCCTGGCGCCGCTGTTCGACCTCGTCATCAAGCATGTGCCGGAGCCGACCGTTCATCCCGGCCCGTTCCGCATGATCGGCACCATCCTGGAAGCCAACCCGTTCCTTGGCCGCATCATCACCGGCCGCATCGAGAGCGGCACGCTGAAGTCGAATCAGGCGGTCAAGGTGCTGCACCATGACGGCACCCAGATCGAAACCGGCCGCATTTCCAAGATACTTGCCTTCCGTGGCCTCGAGCGCCAGCCGATCGAGGAAGCCCAGGCGGGCGACATCGTCGCCATTGCCGGCCTGTCCAAGGGCACAGTCGCCGATACGTTCTGCGACATGGCGGTGACCGAGGCGCTGCATGCGCAGCCGATCGATCCGCCGACCGTGACCATGTCCTTCCTCGTCAACGATTCACCGCTCGCCGGCACCGAAGGCGACAAGGTGACCAGCCGCGTCATCCGCGACCGCCTGTTGCGCGAAGCCGAAGGCAATGTCGCGCTGAAGATCGAGGAATCGCCCGACAAGGATTCGTTCTTCGTCTCCGGCCGCGGCGAATTGCAGCTGGCCGTGCTGATCGAGACGATGCGCCGCGAAGGTTTTGAAATCGCCGTGTCGCGTCCGCGCGTCGTCATGCAGAAGGGCGAGAACGGCGAATTGCTGGAGCCGGTTGAGGAAGTCGTCATCGACGTCGACGAGGAGCATGCCGGCATCGTCGTGCAGAAGATGTCGGAGCGTAAGGCCGAGATGGTGGAACTGCGCCCCTCCGGCGGCAACCGCCAGCGCATCGTCTTCCACGCGCCGACACGCGGCCTGATCGGCTACCAGTCGGAACTGTTGACCGACACTCGCGGCACCGCCGTGATGAACCGGTTGTTCCACGCCTATGAACCGTACAAGGGCGAATTGCCGGGCCGCACCAATGGCGTGCTGATTTCCAACGAACAGGGCGAGGCTGTGGCCTACGCCATGTGGAACCTGGAAGACCGCGGCCCGATGGTCATCGATCCGGGCGTCAAGGTCTATCAGGGCATGATCATCGGCATCCACTCCCGCGACAACGACCTTGAGGTCAATGTCCTCAAGGGGAAAAAACTGACCAACATCCGTGCCGCCGGCAAGGACGAGGCGGTCAAGCTCACCCCGCCGATCCGCATGACGCTGGAACGCGCGCTGGCCTGGATCCAGGACGACGAGCTGGTCGAGGTGACGCCCAAGACCATCCGTCTGCGCAAGCTCTATCTCGACCCGAACGAGCGCAAGCGTTTCGAGAAGTCGGCCAAGGTGGTCGGCGCGGCGTAAATTTTCTGACTTCTGATTGTGTATGAGAGGGGCGGAGCATTTGATGCTTCGCCCCTCTCTCGTTCACCCGCCGGCCGCGCATATGATGGCTTGGTGATCCGGCTCGCCAGCCAGATCGATGCGGATCGTTGTTCTGGTGCGGGCCGGCTTGCGCAAGGCTTTGGCTCCTTCCGGATCGACGGCCAGCAGGTGCCGCTCCTCCAGCGCCTGAAGCCGCGACCGCGAAATGCCGAGTTCATTGGCAAGCAAGCGGTCGAGCCGGAGTGATGTCGGCATTTCCAGTCCAAGCTGGAGTTCCAGAACCGCCGCGCTTTCCCTGGCGCCGAGCAACCGCTTATGCACGGAGACATCGGCAAACTCCTCGACCCGCCCCACCTGGTTGCGCAAGGCGACGATGTCGAAGGCGTGGCGCCGCGCCAGTCCCGGATCATTGCTTTCGAGCGCCTGCAGCAGCGCCGGCTCGATGTCGCGGCGGTTGCAGCGTTCGAAAATGCCGAGATTCCAGGAATTGTCACAGTCGACGCAGCGATAGATGAGCCAGACGTCGATGCGCTTGCCGTTGGCGTTGACGCGGAATTTTCCGCTGCAGCGATAGGCCTTCACGCCGCCGCAGCGATTGCAGTTGATCAGGGGTTGAGGTGCGATTGCAGGCGTGATCGCCCAGTGGATACGCAGAATAGAAGACATGCCGGTAAGCCCTTCCCGTCGGGAAGTTCATCAGGTCGGCACTATCGAGATGCCCGTGCAGGCGCGGCGTGGCGGTAGGCTGCGGAGATTGTGACGTCAGGTGTCGCTGGCGGAAAGCGCGCGACAGCGGTTCAGCAGTGCCAAACCGGTCTCGAACCGCCGCCCAGAAGAACACATGAACATGAAACAGGCACCACGAATGCGGCGCCATGCAAGTGTGTCGGGGGAGTTGACGAGACCGGCGGTTACTGGGGCAAAGTGAAGCTCGAAATTGTTTCGCGGCGGGTCTTCTAGCCGCGAGATGCAGTGTCTGCAAGGGGACTTCGCAAGCCCTGGGTTCCTCACCCCACGGGAGTGGGGGAGAGGTGGCTCGGCGAAGCCGAGACGGAGAGGGGGAAGGCTCGGTGTTCACAAGAATTCGGAGCAGACTCACCAGCGCCGCAGCCCCCTCTCCGACCGCTTCGCGGCCACCTCTCCCCCGCTTTGCGGGGGCGAGGCACCCAAGCCTTGGTGTGTCAGCGCCAATGGTCCGTATCTGGTTGCCTTTGCCAGAGCCGCAGCTGTCGAGTATTTGTGGTTGATCGAGCCCTGACGCAGAGACCCCCGCCATGCACCTCACCTCGCTGCTGATCTTCGCCGCCGCCTTGTTCGTCGCCGCCGGCTCGCCTGGTCCATCGATCGCCGCACTCGTCGCCCGTGTCATCTCGAAGGGCTTTCGCGACGTGTTTCCGTTCCTGCTCGCCATGTGGATCGGCGAGGGCATCTGGCTGTCGCTGGCGGTGTTCGGCCTGGCTGTGGTGGCGCAGACTTTTCACTTCGCCTTTGTTGTCGTGAAATGGGTGGGTGTCGCCTATCTCGCATACCTCGCCTGGAAGATGTGGACGGCGCCTGTCGACGCGAAGGAAGGCGAGATGCCGCGCGAAGATTCGGCGATCAAGCTGTTTTTCGCCGGCATGGCCGTGACGCTCGGCAATCCCAAGATCATGATGTTCTATCTGGCGCTGCTGCCGACCATCATCGACCTCGCCTCGGTCAGCATCGTCGGCTGGGTCGAGCTGACGGCGACCATGGCCGTGGTGCTGATCGCCATCGATCTCGCCTGGGTGCTCGCCGCCTCGCAGGCGCGCAAGCTGTTGAAGAGCAAGCGCGCCATGAAGATCGCCAACCGGATCAGCGCCACGACGATGGCGGGTGCTGCGGCGGCGATCGCGGCACGATCCTGAGGCGAAGCGTCAGCCCATCATATTGATGATCGGCGCGATCTCGACGTTGCAGTTTGGCATGGCCAGCATCGGGCAGCCTTTGGCCTTCTCCGCGGCATCGTCGATATCCCTGGCTTCGATGATCGAGTAGCCGCCGGTCGGGTTGCTGCCGCCATTGTTTTCTATCTTGCCACCGGGCAGGACGGTCTTCGACATGCCGACCGGATTGCCCGGGTCGACAACAGCCGAGCCCAGTTGTCCAAACCAGCCGGTCCAGGCGTCCGTCATCGCCTTTCGCTCGGCATCGCTCGTCGGCATCTTGCCGGAGCCGTGATAGACGTAGAGAAACTGCGCCATGTTCTCCTCCCTTGATGAGCGGCATTGAACCGGCATGCGGTCATGCCGCGCACCGATCATCGGACCAAACTGGCGGAGAAGCAACGAGAATGCGCGACTGCTAATATATGGTGCGTCGAGCGGTAGCTGCGATCCGCTACCTTGCCATGGCGTGGTATTCGTCGTTCGGCCGCATATCGATTGCCGCCGCCACCCGGTTCGACATGTTGAAGAAGGCTGCGGCCGAGGCGATGTCCCAGATGTCGCGGTCGGTAAAGCCGGCTTGACGCAGGGCGGCCCTATCAGCTTCAACAATCCTGGCGGGCTCCTCGGTCAGCTTGACGGCGAATTCGAGCATTGCGGTCTGTTTCGGTGACAGATCGGCGGCGCGGAGATTCATAACCATCATCTCGCCGAGGGCCGGATCGCCGGACAGTTGGCGCACCGCCGCGCCATGCGCGGTCAGGCAGTAGTAGCAATGGTTGATCGAGGAAACAGTGACCGCGATCATCTCGCGTTCCAGCTTCGACAGGCCTGATTCACCCAGCATCAAATCATTGTACATGTCGGTGAAGGCGCGCAGCTTCTTGTCGTCGAAGGCGTAGGCCTTGAGCACGTTGGGAACCAGGCCAAGCTTCTCCTCGCATTTGGCGAAATAGGCCTTTGTTGCGTCACTCAGCTCTCCTGAGGCCAGATTGAGCGCGGTGATTTTGCCGGTCATGGGTCGTTTCTCCTCTTTGGGCGGTGGCTTGTCGTCGAATTCCGATAATTCTTGGCAAGCCGTCAAACCTTTGTCGCCAAACAGCGGTCATCTGCTACGATAGTCGTAAAAGCATTCGACGGGAGGGAATAGCGTCATGGCCAGCGTGAAATCCGCAGCTAAGCCGAAGAAAAAAGCCACAGCAGCATCAAAAGCGGAGGAAAGGCCAGCCAGGCTTGCTGACTACCTGCTCGCCCGTGCGCCGGCGGAAGACATCGCCACCTATGAAGCGGCCGACCTCGAACGCGCCGCCGAACTCGCCGGCCGGGCGGTCGCCGCCCACAAGAAGGGCGCGTGCGTCGTTGCCGTCGAGACCGATTCGGGCGTTGTCCGCGAGGGCCGGCCGGTCACGGTCATCACCGTCGTCAACGACAACATGCCGTTCCTGTTCGATTCCATCCTCGGCGAGATCACCGAGACATCAGGCGAACCGACCCTGGTCACCCACCCGGTCATCACCGTTCGCCATGGCAAACGCGGTGTCGAGGAAATCCTCGGCGACGGCAATTTCGCCAAGGACGACAGCAATCACGACCGGCTGAGCGTCATCCACGTCCATATTCCGCGGCTGACGGCGGAGGCGGCGAACGGCTTGACCGAGCGGTTGCGCAAGATGCTCGGCCAGGTGCACGCCGCCGTCCACGACTGGAAGCCGATGCTGGCCCGGCTCGACCAGGCGATCTCGGAGTTCCGCTATTCGGCGGTGCCGCTCGACAAGAACAGCGTTGCCGAGGCGATCGCCTTCCTGGAATGGCTGCGCGACGACAATTTCACTTTCCTCGGCATGCGCGAGTTCAAATACTCCGGCGGCGAGGAAAGCGGTAATCTGGAGCGCGCCGACAAGCCCGGCCTTGGCATCCTCAGCGACCCCGACGTGCTGGTGCTGCGGCGCGGTACCGAAGCGGTGACGACAACGCCCGAAATCCGCGCCTTCCTGCATGGGCCGGAGCCGCTGATCGTCACCAAGGCCAACGCCAAGTCTTCCGTGCACCGCCGCATCTATCTCGATTACATCGGCGTCAAGACCTACACCCCTAAGGGTGCGCTTGCGGGCGAATTGCGCATGGTCGGCCTGTTCACCTCGACCGCCTACACGCGTTCGGTGATGAAGATCCCGTATCTGCGGTCAAAGGCCGAAACCATCATCGCCAAATCCGGCTTCGACCGGCACGATCATTCCGGCAAGGCGCTGATCAACGTGCTGGAGAGCTATCCGCGCGACGAACTTTTTCAGGTGCCGGTGCCGATCCTGCGCAAGCACGCCGCGGCCATTCTCGGCCTGGTCGAACGTCCGCGGGTGCGGGCTCTGGTGCGCGCCGACCAGTTCGACCGTTTCGTCTCGATCCTCGTCTTCGTGCCGCGCGACCGTTACGACAGCGTCGTGCGCGAGAAGATCGGCGCCTATCTGAAAACCGTGTTCGAGGGCCGGCTGTCGGCCTATTACCCGGCCTTCCCTGAAGGCGGGCTGGCGCGCGTGCATTTTATCATCGGCCGCTCCGGCGGCAAGACGCCGAAGGTCGAGCAGATGACGATCGAGGCGGCGATCCGCGACATCGTGCGGACCTGGGAAGATGCCCTTGCCGACGCGGCGGACGCCGGTGGCGGCGATCAGGCGCTAAAGGCGATTGCCGCAAGGCTGCCGGAAAGCTACCGCGACTCGTTCAGCGCCGCGGTGGCGCTGACTGACGCCGGGCGCATCGCCAAAATCAGCGCGGCCAATCCGATCGCCATCGACTATTATCGCCATGCCGAGCAGAAGCCGCATCAGGCGGCGCTGAAGATCTATCATCATGGCTCACCGGTGGCGCTGTCGCGGCGTGTGCCGGTGCTGGAAAACATCGGCTTCCGCGTCATCAGCGAGCGCACCTTCGAGGTCGGCGACGAGCAGTCCGGCTTGGTCTTCATCCACGACATGGAACTGGAGAACAGTTACGGCAAACCGATCGACCTTAGCGATGGCGGCGCACTGTTCGAGGACGCGTTCCTGTCGGTCTGGCGCGGCGACGTCGACAATGACGGCTATAACGGCCTTGCCCAGACGGCTGGCCTGTGGTCGGGCGAGATCACCATCCTGCGCGCCTATGGCCGCTATCTGCAGCAGGTCGGCATTCCGCAAAGCCAGGATTTCATCGCCGCGGCGCTCAACCGCTATCCTGACATCGCGCGCGGCCTGCATGCGCTGTTCATCGCAAGGCTTGGGCCGACGGCCGAGGGCGAAGGCGTGGTGGCGGCAAAGCATCTCAAGGCCAAGATAAGGGATGCGCTGGAGGATGTGCCCAATATCGATGACGACACCATCATCCGCCGCTACCTCAATCTGATCGAGGCCTCGCTGCGTACCAATCATTTCGTTGCCGATACGAAAGCGAAAGGCCAGTCGCTGGCGATCAAGCTCGAATCGCAGGCGGTCGAAGGGCTGCCGGCGCCGCGACCGTGGCGCGAGATTTTCGTCTACGGTTCTGAAGTCGAGGGCCTGCATCTGCGCTTCGGCCCGGTGGCGCGCGGCGGCCTGCGCTGGTCGGACCGGGCCCAGGACTACCGCACCGAGGTGCTTGGCCTGGTCAAGGCGCAGCAGGTCAAGAACGCCGTCATCGTTCCGGTCGGCGCCAAGGGCGGCTTCTTCCCCAAGCGCCTGCCGGCGGGCGGCAGCCGCGACGCGATCTTCGAGGCCGGCACCTCGGCCTACAAGAACTTCGTCTCCAGCCTGTTGTCGATCACCGACAATATCGGCCTGGACGGCGTTATCCCGCCGGCCGGCGTGGTGCGCCGGGACCAGGACGATCCCTATTTCGTCGTCGCCGCCGACAAGGGTACGGCGACCTTCTCCGATACCGCCAACGCCATCTCCGAGAAGCATGGCTTCTGGCTCGACGACGCCTTCGCCAGCGGCGGCTCGGCCGGCTACGACCACAAGAAGATGGGCATCACCGCCAAGGGCGCCTGGGAAGCGGTCAAACGGCATTTCCGCGAGATCAACCGCGACATCCAGACCTCGCCCTTCACCGTCGTCGGTGTCGGCGACATGTCGGGCGACGTGTTCGGCAACGGCATGCTGTTGTCGCCGCAGACCAGGCTGATCGCCGCCTTCGACCATCGCGACATCTTCATCGATCCCGATCCGGATCTGGCGGCCTCGATGGCCGAGCGCGAGCGCATGTTCGCTCTCGCCCGTTCGAGCTGGCAGGACTATGACAAGTCGAAGCTGTCGGAAGGCGGCGTCATCGTCTCGCGCAGCCAGAAGTCGATCACCTTGCCTGCCGCGGCAGCGGCGGCAATCGGCCTTGCCAAGACCACCGCGACGCCGGCCGAGATCATGACCGCCATCCTCAAGGCGCCGGTCGACCTGTTGTGGTTCGGCGGCATCGGCACGTATCTGCGGGCATCGACCGAAACCAACGCCGAGGTCGGCGACCGCGCCAATGATGCCATCCGCATCACAGCGCTCGACGTGCGCGCCAAGGTGATTGGCGAGGGCGCCAATCTCGGCGTCACGCAGCGGGCGCGTATCGAATTCGGGCTGGCCGGCGGCCGCAACAATTCCGACGCCATCGACAATTCGGGCGGCGTCAATTGCTCCGACGTCGAGGTCAACATCAAGATCGCGCTGGCGTCGGCGATGCGCAAGGGGTCGCTGACGCGTCCGGCCCGCAACAAGCTGCTGGCCGAGATGACCGACGAGGTCGGCGGGCTGGTGCTGTCCAACAATTACGAACAGACGCTGGCGCTTTCGATCGCCCGCAAGCGCGGCCTTGCCGACATCGCGCATCAGAGCCGTTTCATGACGGCGCTGGAAGCGCGCGGCCTGCTCGACCGTGTGGTCGAGACGCTGCCGTCACCGTCCGCACTCGCTGAGCGCGAGGCGCGTGGCGAGCCGCTGACCCGGGCCGAACTCGGCGTGCTGCTCGCCTATGCCAAGATCGTGCTGTTTTCCGACATCGTCGCCAGCGACGTGCCGGACGATGCGCATTTCGACCGCGACCTGATGGGCTATTTCCCGGACCGGATGGCGAAGAAATACGCCGCCGAAATCCACGGCCACAGGCTGCGCCGCGAGATCATTGCCCGCGTCATCGCCAATGATCTGGTCAATCGCGGCGGCCCGTCCTTCGTCAACCGGCTGCAGGAAGCCACGGGGCGCACCGCCGCCGACGTGGTGCGCACCTTCGCCGTGGTGCGTGACGGCTTTGCGCTGCCGGCGCTCTACCGCGAGATCGACGCGCTCGACAACCAGATCGACGGCCAGGTGCAGCTCGATCTCTACCAGATGGTGAGCCGGCTGATCTACGTGACCAGCGGCTGGTATCTGAAGAACGACGCCGGCACGGCCCCACTCGGCCAGCGCATCGCCGAACTGCAGGACGCCCGCAAGGCGCTCGAGCCGAAGCTCGCTTCGCTGCTGCCGGCCTTCTCGCGCGAGCGGATCGAGGAGAAGCGGCACGGGCTGTTCAAGGCCGGCGCGCCCGAAAAACTCGCCGAGCAGCTGGCGCTGAGCGAGGTGGCGGAATTGATCCCCGACATCGCGCTGACCGCGCGGATGGCAAATGCCGAGATCGTCGCCGCGGCCAAGGCGTTCTTCGCCGTCAGCGATGCCTTCCGCATCCCGCGTGTCGAGGACGCGGCACGCTCGATAACGCCATCGGATTATTATGACCAGCTGGCACTGTCGCGGGCGACCGACACGATCGGCGCGGCGCGGCGCGGCATCGCGGTGGCGGCACTCACCGGCCATGCCAAGACGGCGGACCCGGTGGCAGCCTGGCTGGAAGCCGGCGGTGAGAGGGTGGCACGCATCCGCGAGCGGCTGCAGGCGCTGACCGAAGGCGGCGACATCACCGTGTCGCGGCTGTCGGTGGCGTCCGGGCTGATGAGCGATCTGACGGGGATGTGAGGCTCGAACGCTTGGGTTCCTCGCCCCCGCCAGAGCGGGGGAGAGGTGGCCGCGAAGCGGTCGGAGAGGGGGCTTCGTAGGGTGAAGACCTTTCTTCAGGATAGGACGGCGCATTCCCCCTCTCCGTCTCGGCTTCGCCGAGCCACCTCTCCCCCACTCCCGTGGGGGCGAGGAACCCAAGAGCAATGAACGGCGGCGCGATGCTTGTCATTTGCATGCGTATCGGAAACATGCAGACATGGCGCCCGATGCGGGGGCGGGCGGGGGAATCATCATGGCGGTAGAAACAGTGCAGCGTGCGTCCGGGCGCGGCATCTGGGGATGGATGTTCTTCGACTGGGCGGCGCAGCCGTTCTTTACGGTCGTCACCACCTTCATCTTCGGTCCCTATTTCGTTTCGCGCATGGCGAGCGATCCCAACACCGGCCAGGCCGTCTGGGGTTATGGTATTGCCGCGGCCGGGTTGGTCATCGCGATACTGTCGCCGATCCTCGGCTCGATCGCCGACCAGACCGGGCCGCGCAAGCCGTGGATCGCCTTCTTTGCCGCGATCAAGATCTGCAGTCTCATCCTGCTGTGGTTCGCCGCCCCGGGCTCGAACCTGTTCCTGGTCGTGGCGCTGTTCTCGCTGGCCTCGGTGGCGGCGGAATTCTCCACCGTGTTCAACGATTCCATGATGCCGCGGCTGGTGCCGAAGAGCGAGATCGGCCGCATCTCCAACACGGCTTGGGGCCTCGGCTATCTCGGTGGCATGATCGCGCTGATCTTCGTCGTCACCTGTCTCGCGGGCTCACCGGAGACCGGCAAGACGATCATCGGCATCGACCCGCTGTTCGGGCTCGACCCGAAGCTCGGCGAGGATGCGCGCGCCACCGGGCCGCTGTCTGCCGGCTGGTACTTCCTGTTCATCCTGCCGATGTTCTTCTTCACCCCGGACGCCATCAAGGGCATTCCGATCGGGCCGGCGGTGCGCGAGGGCCTGTCGGAATTGAAATCGACACTGGCGGAGGTGCGCAAACGCGGCGGCATCTTCCGCTTCCTGGTTGCCCGCATGATCTACCAGGACGGCGTCAACGCGCTGCTGGCGCTCGGCGGCACCTTCGCGGCCGGCATGTTCCACTGGTCGATCACCGAGATCGGCATGTTCGGCATCATCCTCAACGTCGTTGCCATCTTCGGCTGCTGGATCGCGGCCCGGCTCGACACCGCGCTTGGCTCCAAGGCAGTGGTGATGATTTCGCTTGTCTTGCTGTCGATCGCCACCGTCGGCGTCGTTTCGACCGGCCCGGGCTTCACGCTGCTCGGCCTGATCCAGCTCTCGACCACCGACTCGGGCGGCCTGTTCGGCACGGCGGCCGAGAAGGCCTACATCATGTATGGGCTGCTGATCGGGCTCGCTTTCGGCCCCGTGCAGGCGTCGTCGCGCTCCTACATGGCGCGCAGCGTCACGGCGGCGGAATCGGGCCGCTATTTCGGCATCTACGCACTGGCCGGACGCGCGACCAGCTTCCTGGCGCCGTTCATGGTGGCGACCATCACCGCGCTCAGCGATTCGGCGCGGCTCGGCATGGCGGTGATTATCCTGTTCTTGGCGATCGGCATGGCGATTTTGGTTCGCACTCCGTATCCGGCGGACCAGCCGGTGGAGTAGCGCTTCTTCCCTTCCCCCCTTGTGGGGGAAGGTGTCGCCGAAGGCGACGGATGAGGGGTGTTCCAGGGAACACCAACGCCTCACTCCGCTGGAACACCCCTCAACCGTCTCGGCGCTGCGCGCCGATCCACCTTCTCCCACAGGGGGAGAAGGAAGGAGCCTAATGCCTGAAGTGCCTAACCCCCGTAAACACCATGGCGATGCCATGTTCATCGGCAGCGGCGATGACGTCCTTGTCGTTCATCGAGCCGCCGGGCTGGATCACGGCGGTGGCGCCGGCTGCGACTGCGGCAAGCAGGCCATCGGCGAAGGGGAAGAAGGCGTCGGAGGCGACCACCGAGCCCTTGGTCAGCGGCTCAGCCATGCCGGCCGCTTCTGCGGCATCGAGCGCCTTGCGGGCGGCGATGCGGGAGGAATCGACCCGGCTCATCTGGCCGGCGCCGATGCCGACGGTGGCGCCGTCCTTGACATAGACGATGGCATTCGACTTGACGTGCTTGGCGACGCGGAAGGCGAATTTGAGATCGGCCATTTCGGCCGGTGTCGGCGCCCGCTTGGTCACCACCTTCAGCTCGAGATCGTCGACCACGGCATTGTCGCGGCCCTGGACGAGCATGCCGCCGGCGACGGATTTGACCGTCGTGCCGGGCGAGCGCGGATCCGGCAGGCCACCGGTGACCAGCAGACGCAGGTTCTTCTTCGCCGCAACGATTGCCGCCGCCTCGTCGGTCGCGTCGGGCGCGATGATGACCTCGGTGAAGGTTTTCACGATCTCCTGCGCTGCTTCCGCGTCGAGGGTGCGATTCACAGCGACGATGCCGCCGAAGGCTGACACCGGGTCGCAGGCCAGCGCCTTGGCGTAGGCAGCCTTGAGCGAGGTGCCCTCGGCGACGCCGCACGGGTTGGCGTGCTTGATGATGGCGACAGCGGCGGAGCGGGCAGGATCGAACTCGCCGGCCAGTTCGAAGGCGGCGTCGGTGTCGTTGATGTTGTTGTAGGACAGCTGCTTGCCCTGCAGCTGGCGCGCGGTGGCGACGCCCGGCCGCTTGTCGCCATTGACGTAGAAGCCGGCGCTCTGGTGCGGGTTCTCGCCGTAGCGCATCACCTCGGTCAGCCTGCCGCCGAAGGCGCGCCAGGTCGGATGCTCGATCTCAAGCGCCTCGGCGAACCAGCCGGAAATCGCCGCGTCGTAGCTGGCGGTGCGGGCAAAGGCCTTGGCCGCCAGCTTCTTGCGGAAATCCAGCGACAGCGAGCCGATGTTCATTTCCAGCGCGTTCAGCACCGAGGCATAGTCGCTTGGGTCGGTGACGATGGCGACATAGGCGTGGTTCTTGGCCGAGGCGCGGATCATCGCCGGGCCGCCAATGTCGATGTTCTCGACGATCGCGGCATAGTCGGCGCCGGAGCGACGGACTTCCTCGAACGGATAGAGATTGGAGACGAGGAGATCGATCGGCTCGATATGGTGTTTGCGCATCGCCGCGGCGTGTTCGGGGTCGTCTCGCACGCCGAGCAGCGCGCCGTGCACGGACGGATGCAGCGTCTTGACGCGGCCATCCATGATCTCGGGAAAGCCGGTGAGCTCGGAGACGTCGCGTACCGCCAGCCCTGCCTCGGCGATCGCCTTGGCGGTGCCGCCGGTCGAGACCAGTTCGACACCGGCCGCGGCCAATGCCCTGGCGAAGTCGATGAGGCCGGTCTTGTCGAAAACGGAGAGCAAGGCACGGCGGACGGGAACGAGATCCGGGGCGGGAATGTTCTTGGCGGCGACGGCCATGGGCTGGCGGCCTTTCACGGCTGGAGGGGCAAGCCCGCGCCGTAGCACATGACATCGGGAAATCAAACCGGCCGCAGTGTCAGCTCAGTTGTTTTCGGGATAACCGGCGATGCTGGTTCGCGTCAGCTGCCAGTGGACTTCGGACACGTCGGAGGCCTTGAAGGCAAGCACGATCTGCCGGCTGCGGCGCGGGCCGCCAAGGCCGGCGAAATAGATCGATTCCTCGACTTCCGGCACCACTTCGCCTGCAGTGAACACCCAGCTATCGGCCTGGTCGGCGGTCAGCACCAGGCGGTCGTGCTCGTCCTGCAAAAGGGTGATGTCGGGATGGACATGGAAGCGCACGGTGATGAAGTCGCGGCCATTGTTGCGGATCGCGGCATTGCCGGGGCGCTGGAACCGGTCCCTGCCGGCCAGCACATTGCCGTCCGACGACAGCTTCAGCTCGCGCTCATGCAGGAAGCCGAAACGCGGGACATAGCCGTCATGCCGGGCGATGAAGCCGTGAACGCCCTTCTGGTCGATACGCTTGCACTGCACATGCTGCGGGCCGCCGATCAGCGGCGAGCCGAGCAGGTCGTTGACCCGTATCGAATGGCTGAAGCGTGCCGAAGAGGTGTCGTTGATGGTGGCTGTCGAGTGCGCGGCGGTGGCGCGGGCCAGCGGCCGGAACTCGGCGGCGCCGTAGGTGTCGATGCCGGCATTGACGATGTAGTGCTGGCGGCCGGACGACAGTTCGAAGGCAAGGCAACCGGCGTGCGCGGCGTTAGAAACGTCGACCGGCGGCGGCAGGCCGGTGTCGGCGATGACGGTGACGCCGCCCATCGACAGCCGTTCATAGCCAGAATGCGGCGCGTGCAGCAGCGGCGCGCCGGCGGTGTCGTCATGGCGCAATATGGTGGCGATGCGGTCATGGATGGTGGCGCCCATGCCGTTGAAGCGGGCAAGGCTGCCGTCCTGGTGGCGGAAGAAGCGCAGCGCCGGCAACATGCGGTCGATGGCGCCGATCAGCGCCTGCGGCGGGGTTTCCGCCTGGTTGGCGTAGGTCTGGCGCAACGGAAGCAGATCGGCGAGGATTTCCAGCACCGCCATCGGATTGCGTGAGATATGGCCGCCATCGGCGAGGATCTGGCGGTTGAGTTCCTCGGCAAGGTTGCGGGTGGCGCCGCGCAGCGCCGAAGCCGGCGCCGGCAGGGAAAGCGCGGCGAAGGCCAGCGCGATGCGGGCACGCAGCCGGTCCTTGCCGTCGGGCATTTCGCGCGCCATCGACCTGAGGTAGCGGATCTGGACGGCCAGCGATTTCAGGAAGGCGCGATAGAAGGGGAATTCGGCACCCTGCAGCACCACGGAGGAATGCTGCAGCCAGGCGATGATGCGCTTGGCCGTCGTGCCGGGCTCCCAGGCGACACCGGCAATGTTGTTGCCATGCATGGCGATCCAGTCGGACACCAGCGCGCGGGCGTTTGCGGCGGCAAGCTCGGTGCCGGCGGCGCGCATGTGGCGAAGCCAGCGGAAGCCGTGCAGCGTCTTTTGCCAGCCATGATTGGGCACGTTGATCTGGAACGGCGATTTTCCGCCGGTCTCGACCAGATGCCCCGACAGGGGATAACGGCCGTAATAGATCTCAAGTGCGATCTGTGGGTCGGCGAGGCGCAGGTCCGGCGGGGCGATCAGGACTCGTTCGGGCGTGCGGCCGGAATAGCGCCAGCGATAGACCGGCCCGGCACGCAGGCGCCGGCGCGTCTTGCGCCAGAACTCCTTCGCGACAAGCGTCCAAAGACGCGTCGTGTTGCTGGCAACGAGTGCCAAAAGCCCTCCTGGTCGTCCTCTACCCCGGCGCCGAGTTTACATGATTGAACGACTCGTGCGAAGGCGAATTCCGGGGAATGGGTCCGGTGCCCCATACCCTCCCTAAAAAAGTCAGCAAATCCTGTGAGTTAAGTGGTTAGTCGGCTCGTCGTATGCGGGCGGCGAAGAAGCCGTCCAGACCCGAGCGCTCCGGCGCGCCGAGGTCGAGATCGGCGGGCGTGGTGCGCAGCGTGCCTTGCGCAGTCAGGAACGAATCGATGCCGGCGATCTCGCCTTGCCGCAGCGGATCGTCAACGGCCGCCGGCGTCCCTTTGAGGAAAGCGCGATAAAGCTCCTCGCCTTCGAGCGGGTCGAGCGAACAATTGGAAAAGACGATGCGGCCGCCGGGTTTGACCAACGTGACGGCGCGGGCGAGCAACCGTTTTTGCAGGTCGGCGAGCTTTTCGACATCGGCGGCCGTCTTGGTCCATGGCACGTCGGGATGCCGACGCACCGTGCCGGTCGACGAGCAGGGCGCATCGAGCAGCACGGCGTCGAACAGTTCCGCTGGCTCGTATTTGAGCAGGTCGGCCTGGACGATGTCTGCCGACAGGCCAAGACGCTCGAGATTCTGCGCCAGCCGCGCCAGCCGGTTCTTCGAGGTGTCGACGGCGGTGACCTTGGCGCCGGCGAGAATGAGTTGGGCGGTCTTGCCGCCCGGTGCGGCGCAGAGATCGGCGACGCGCAATCCGCTGACATCGCCGAACAGCCGTGCGGGCAGGCTGGCCGCGGCATCCTGGACCCACCAGGCGCCTTCCGCGAAGCCGGGCAGTTCGGTGACGGCGCCGGCAAGATTTTCCACGCGCACCGTGCCGGTCGGCAGGATGATGCCGCCGAGTTTTTCGGCCCAGAGTTCGGGGTCGGCCTTGACCGAGAAGTCGACCGGCGCCTCAACGCGATGCGCTTCCAAGATCTGTCTGGCCTTCTCGTTGCCGTAGGTGGTCTTCAGCCGGTCGGAAAACCATTTTGGTGCTTCGTCGGTGGCGGCAAGGGCCGCAGGCAGCTCGGTTTCCTTGGCACGCGCCAGCGTGCGCAGCACGCCGTTGACGAGGCCGGAAAAGCGCTGCGTGCGCGGATCGGACTTGGCGTGCGTCACCGCCAGGTCGACGGCGGCGCTGTCGGGAATGTCGAGGAACAGGATCTGCGCCGCCGCCACATGCAGTATGTGCGACAGCGCAGTGGCGTTGGGCGGCAGCGGCTTCTCCAGCCTGCGCGCCAGCAGCCCTGTGATGGTCATGCGGAAGCGTAGTGCGGTGACCAGGATGGCGCGCACCAGGCCACGGTCGCGCAAATCGAGCGCCTTGTATTGCGGGTGGCCGTTCTCGTGGTCGGTCAGGCCGTCGAGCGGCGTCCTGGCATCGATGACGGCGGCAAGCAGCCGCGCCGCTGCCTTGCGGGCGGCAAGACCGGCGACGAATTCACCGCCGTCCCTATGGTCCTGATCGCCTGAGCCTGGGCGCCGAGGTGCCGCCACGCTCACGACCACCGGCCCTTAGGCCCGGTCGGGTTGCGACCCCACGGATTGGCCCTCGGTTCGGCCGGTTCGGCCGGCTGCTCGGGCTGCGCTGCCTGGCCCCACGGGCCGGACGGCTGCTGTTGTTCCGCCTGCGGTTGCATTGGCGTCTGGCGCGGCGCCGTCCGCGATGCACCGTCGCCCATCTGTCGCGCCATCTCCTGCAACGCTGCGATGCGGTTGTCGGTGCTCGGGTGGGTGGAGAACAGACTGTCCATGCGCTCGCCGTGAAGGGGATTGATGATGAAGAGATGCGCCATCGCCGGATTGCGCTCCGCATCGGGGTTCGGGATGCGTTCTGCTCCACGGGCGATCTTGTCAAGGGCGGATGCCAGCCACAGCGGGTGTCCACAGATTTCGGCGCCACGCCGGTCGGCCTCGTATTCCCGGGTGCGGCTGACCGCCATCTGCACGACCATGGCGGCAAACGGCGCCACGATCATCGCCGCCAGCACGCCGACAAAGCCGAACGGGTTGTTGTTGCGGTTGCCGCCAAGGAAAAAGGCGAAATTGCCGAGCATCGAGATGGCGCCGGCAAAGGTGGCGACGATGGTCATGGTCAGCGTGTCGCGGTGCTGGACGTGGGCGAGCTCGTGCGCCATCACAGCCGCGACCTCTTCATGGGTCAGCCGCTGCAACAGGCCGGTGGAGGCGGCGACCGCCGCGTTCTGCGGGTTGCGGCCGGTGGCGAAGGCGTTGGGCTGCGGATTGTCGATCAGATATGTTTTCGGCATCGGCAGCCCGGCCTGCTTGGCCAGCGCCTGGACGATGGCGTAATATTCCGGCGCGTTCTTCTCGTCGACCTCGACGGCGCGGTTCATCGACAGCACCATCTTGTCGGCGTTCCAGTAGCTGAACAGATTGGTGCCGGCGGCGACCACCAGCGCGATCATCATGCCGCCCGAACCGCCGATCAGAAAGCCGACGCCCATGAACAGCGCCGTCATCGCGGCAAGAAGCATGGCGGTGCGCAAAGTGTTCATCGTCTGCTCCTGTCCAGATCGCGGTTAAAGGGGGTCGATCCCTGTCGGTTCATGGCTATATGATGGGAAACGCCTGCCCCTGTTTCAATCCGATTGAGATATCGCATGAACGACGAAACCAGTAAAACGCCTGCCGGCCCGGATGACGCGCCGCCAAAGGAGTTGACGCTTGCCGCCCGCCGCGCGCTGGCGGAAGCGGAGGCAAGGCGCACGGATTATCGTAAAAAGGAAGCCGCGCTGCCGAAGGAGATCGGCGGCCGTGGCGGCAAGGAGCCCGGCCGCTACGGTGACTGGGAAGTCAAAGGCCTGACCAGCGACTTCTAAGGTATGTTGATATTCAGGTGAGGCCGGCCTGCAAGCGTTGGTTCCCTGCGCTTCCGGTGCTCACGTACTTTAGTACGCTCCGCTCCGGTTCTCGGAAACCATCGCTTTCGACTCGGCCTGACCTGAATCTCAACACACCTTTGGACGGGCGTTGCCTACATCGTTAGGCAGCGTTGCGCTGTGCTTCGAGCGCCAGCCAGCCGCGCTCGTCGATGGTGATGCCGACATTGTCATAGCCCGCGATCGCGGCATGCGGCGTTTGCATCGGGTGTGCGTGAGTGGCGTTGATCACCATGACCGAAGCTTGCGCGGCCTCGGCTGCTGCGATACCGGCCGGGGCATCCTCGAACACCAGGCAGTCGCGCGCATCGACGCCGAGCCGTTGTGCGCCAAGCCGGAAGCAGTCGGGCGCCGGCTTGCCACGGGAAACGTCTTCCGCCGCAACGATGACCGCAGGGACAGGAATGCCGGCAGCCTGCATGCGTGCAAGCGCCAACGAACGTGGTGCCGAGGTTACGATCGCCCAGCTTTCGGCCGGCAGCGCCTTGAGAAACGCCACGGCGCCGGGGATCGGGAGAATGCCATCCAGATCGGCGGCCTCGGCCTTCAGCAGCAGGTCGGCCTCATGCGCCGGGTCGACGCCGGGAAGGGCTAGGTTGGTGATGGTCTCGATCGCCCGCACGCCGTGGATGGTCGGCAGGAAGGCGGCGACGTCGAGGCCGTGCCGGCGTGCCCAATCGCTCCACACCCGCTCCGCCGAGGCGATGGAATTGATCAGGGTGCCGTCCATGTCGAAAAGAAAGGCGGCGAATTTTCTGCCAGCAAACATGATTTTCCTTGAAATCCGGGGAGTGTGTCGAGGGAGGATGCAACCGTAACGTCAAGGCGCTGACATGGAAAGGCACGAGGCGTATTTTGGGACGATCCAGGGAACCACGGCACAGCTGCGACGTTTGAGCAAAACTATTTTCCATGGAGATCGAAGGGGACCTGCAATGCTGATCCGGCTCGGCTACGAAATAGCCATCGAATGTATCGAAGCCACTCCGGTGATTTCGCTGCTCGAGATCCACAAGGACAGGCAGGCCGACATCAAGCGGCAGACGCGGGTGCTGACATCGCCTTCGGTGCCGACCAAGCTCTACCAGGACCTGCATGGCAATGGCTGCCGCCGCTTCACCGCACCTGCCGGCACCTTCCGTATCCTCTACGATGCGGTGGTCGAAGACAGTGGCGAGACGGACGCGGTCAACACACTGGCGAGGGAAGTGCCGGTGGCTGAATTGCCCGACGAGGTGCTAGGCTATCTCCTTGGCAGCCGCTATTGCGAGACCGATCACCTCAGCAGTCTCGCCTGGCAGTTGTTCGGTCATCTTCCCTCCGGCTGGGCGCGGGTGCAGGCGATCGTCGACTATGTCCACAACCGGCTGTCGTTCGGCTACGGCTATGCCCGTTCGACCCGCACAGCGGCGCAGGCGCATGAGGAACGGGTCGGCGTCTGTCGCGACTTCGCCCATCTGGCGATCACGCTCTGCCGCTGCATGAACATTCCGGCGCGCTATGTGAACGGCTATCTCGGCGACATCGGCGTGCCGGTCGATCCGGCGCCGATGGATTTCTCGGCCTGGATGGAAGTGTTCCTCGACGGCAAGTGGTACACGTTCGATCCACGCCACAACCAGCCGCGGACCGGCCGCGTCGTCATCGCGCGCGGCCGCGACGCCACTGACGTGCCCTTGCTACACAGCTTCGGCCCGCACCGGCTCAGCCTGTTCAAGGTGTGGACCTATGAACAGCAAGGCAATCTGTTCAACCCGCCCCATCACGGCATCGACAGGACGGCCAGCGCGCAGATGCTGGCGTAGGGTGTGTTGATGTTCAGGGGATGCTGGTCTGCAAATGGCCTGATCCGATCCTGCGGGACAGATGGTCCGCTTCGGCACACAAGTGATGTGCCGCAACAGGACGTCGTCGGGTATGCCGCGATCCATGGGTCCAACATGGTAAGCGCTTCGTAAACGAAACTGCGTTGATGGTTTCGCATTTACCGGTCATTCACCTTCCTGCAGGCCGGAACCAAACAAAAACAATACATTAGCTGTTAACCGCCTGCTTTGTGAGGGCTGCGACGTCATCCGGCTGGAATCCTGCATTGCGTCTGTTGCGGCGACGAGGCCGAGGCAAGCGGAGGCAGTTGGAGATGCGAAATTACGGGGGTCTTGTTCACGCGGTCGGCGGGTTCACCAGAGATCGCGGTGGAAATTTCGCGGTCCTGTTCGGCTTTGCTGCCTCGGTCTTGGCGCTAGCGGGCGGCTTCTCGGTCAACATCTCACAGCTCTACAATGCCAGATCGAGCCTGCAGAGCGTGGTCGACGCAGCGGTGACATCGACAGCGCGCGACCTGACGACCGGGGTCATCAAGGAAGCCGACGCCAACAAGGCAGTGCAGAATTTTCTCGTGGCCAACAGCACGGCGGGCATTCTGCAGCCCGACCAGATCGTGCTCGACAAGCTGATCGTCGACAGGACCGCCAACACAGTGCAGGCGGACGTCCATGTCGATGTCGCCCTGTTCTTCCCGATCTTTGGGATGGGCGACATGAAACGCGTGACGGCGTCGACGACATCGCTTTATTCAGACAAGACCATCGAAGTCGCGATGATGCTCGATGTGACCGGATCGATGGCGGCCAACTGGTGGGCCAAGACCGACAAGATCGGCGACCTGCAAGCCGCCGCTTCGACGGCTGTCGAGAACCTGCTGGACAACAACATCGATCCAAAGAATCCACGCGTGCGTGTGGCGATTGTTCCCTATGCCGAAGCGGTGAATACGGGCGGCCTCGCGGACAGCGTTTTCGTCGAGCAGGCAGGAGGTTTGAACCTGCCGCCGCCAGTGGACACGCCGATCCCGGCGGGCTCATCGGCGCCCTCGCGGCCGGATAACTGCGCCACCGAGCGCAAGGATAAGGACGGCTATGCCGATTATTCGTCCGATGGGCCGTCGACGCCGCGCCTGAACAATCAGGGCAAGACCTATCTCGCCAAGGTCAACCGCGATGATCGCATGGGGATCTGTCCGAAGCCGGGGCTCATTCCGCTGTCGGCCGACAAACAGAAGCTGCTCGACACGATTGCCGGCTTCAAGGCGGCTGGTGTGACCGCAGGCGGCATCGCCGTGCAATGGGGCTATTACATGCTTTCACCCTCCTGGCGCTCGACCATCGTCGACGCCCGGCTGGGCGCCGGCCCCGCCAATTTCGACAACAGGAAAGTCGGCAAGGTCGCGATCCTGATGACGGACGGCCAGTTCAACACGGCTTTTGCCGGCGGGCGCGGCGCGCCCCGATCGCAGAATGCCGGCCAGATGTCACGAAGCAATGCCGAAAGCATTTGCGACAACATGAAGCGCGACGGCATCGAGATTTTCACCATCGGCTTCGACCTCGACGATCCGTCGATGACATCGACAGAGCGGGATCAGGCAAAGAGCGTGCTTCAGGATTGCTCGACCGCGGACACGTCTAACCTGAAACATTATTACGAGGCGGCCACGGGCTCCGAGTTGAACGAGGCATTCAATGCCATCGTCCAGAACATCGAGCGGCTGACCATCGCCAAGTGAATCTGGAACCGGATGGTCTTGGCGCCTCGGCGCAAAAGGAAAAGGCCGCCGCTTCTTTCGAAGCCGGCGGCCTTCCGTGTTTCCGTCCGTGGCGCGGCCTGTGGCGGCAACCCCTTGGGGTTACCCGCCGCGCATCTCGCGCCTTAACGGGAAGACTGCTTCCCGAAAGTGCAATCCTGCGAGGCCACGTTCTGGAAAACGAAATCACTCGACATCGGATCACCTCCTTTCGATTTGTTGAACACATAGACATGATGGGGTGCGTCGCAGCAAATGACAAGATGCCGGGCTGAAAAAGGCGCCCAGCCGAAAAATGCCGCCCAGCCGGGTCCGCGTGCCTCGGCTTGCGATCCACAGCCCAAACGGACAAGATCGTCCCATCGGGCCGTGGGGAAGGAGCATGGACGCAACCGAAAGAGCCGCGCGCATTGTCAGAACCGTGATCGAGGCGCTGAAGCCGGGCTTTGCCGTCAGGCTGTGGACCGGGGAACGGATCGGTCCCGCCAGTGGTCCTGTGCTTGCCATCAACGACCAGGACATCGTCTGGCAGTTGGCCCGCCGGCCGAATTTCTCGACGCTGCTCGAAATGTGGATTTCCCGGACGATCGACGTCGAGGACGGATCGCTGTTCGATCTCTACGCCTTGCCTTCAAAGGGCAAGCTGAGGTTGAAGGCTTTGCCGAAGCTGGCGATCCTTCGCGACCTGCCCGCCGTCCTGTTCTCACGACGACAGATGACGAAACGGGCCGATCTGGCCGGCCGCAATCCTTTCGTCAGCGGGTCGAACAAGCAGGCGATCGAACATCACTACGACATTTCGAACGCCTTCTACCGGCTCTTCCTCGATGAGCGCATGGTCTACACCTGCGCTTATTTCACCGATTTCGCCAATGGCATCGACCAGGCGCAGCAGGACAAGCTCGACCATATCTGCCGCAAGCTCAGGCTGAAGCCGGGCGACCGGCTGCTCGACATTGGTTGTGGCTGGGGCGCGATGCTGATCCATGCCGCCAAACACTATGGCGCGATCGGCCATGGCGTCTCGCTGTCGGAGGAGCAGACCCGGCTGGCGCGCGAGCGCATCCGCACTGAGGGGCTGGAGGACAAGATCACGATCGACATCAAGTCCTACACCGAGCTCGACGGCAGCTACGACAAGATTTCATCCATCGGCATGTTCGAGGCCGTCGGCCTCGCCAACCACGCGACCTATTTCTCGACCGTCCACCGGCTGCTGAAGCCGGGCGGCATCTACCTGCACCACGCCATCACAAGGCGCGGCAAGGGCGGCACGCGCAAGACGCTGCGCAAGGGCGCGGAATACAAGGCGCTGATCAAATACATCTTTCCGGGCGGCGAGGTCGACACGATCGGCATGACAACAGGCAATCTCGAGGCGCATGGTTTTCTCATCGCCGACGTCGAGAATCTGCGCGAACACTATGCCCGGACCTGCAGGCTGTGGGCCGAGCGCCTGCAGGCCCGCTTCGATGAGGCGATCGCCGAAGTCGGCGAACCCAAGGCGCGGCTGTGGCTGCTTTACCTGACCGGCTGTTCGATCACCTTCGACCGTGGCTCGGCGCAGATTTTCCAGACTGTGGTGACCAAGCGCGCGCGGGGCCCGAGCGGCCTGCCGCCGACGCGGGCGGATCTGTACCGGTAGCGCTAGCTCTCGCCTTACTCGGCGATACCAAGCGAGGCGATGTAAGCCGCCGAAGCGGGGATCTTGGACTTGTCCCTGATCTCGATGATGAGGCGCGGATTGCTTTCGAGTTTCGCCAGCGCGGCAAAGACCGAGCGCCATTGGATTGTGCCTTCGCCGAGGCTCCAGTGACGATCGGCGTAGCCGTCGGCATCCTGCAAATGGATGTGCTGCAGGCGGTTGCCGGCAGCATGCACATAGTAATCAACCGGCGGGGCACCGGTCGAGCCATGGGCATAGTAGGCGTGGCCAGTGTCTATCGATACGGCAACCGCGGGGGAGTTGAAGCTGTCGGCCAACGCCACGCGGATATGCGGATCCTTGTCCTCGATGTTCTCCAGAACCATCGTGCAACCGATGTCCTGCGCCCGCCTGACGGCATCGCGTAAGGTGAGCTGGCAATACTCGACGATTTTCTCGCGCTCGCCGGGATTGTTGTCGAGATTGTTATAGGACCAGGTCGTGTAGGGGCTGTGAACGACCATATGCGTTGCGCCGATGGCGGCGCAGACCTCGATACCCTGGACCAGGCGCTTGCTGACGACATCGCGAATATCGGGGTCCTGCGAGGCAATGGTGAAGCCCCAGAAAGGTCCGTGAATCCCGAGTCGACCCTGATGGCCGTCGAGAAGTTTTGTGGCGCGGGCGGCGAGCGGTGCCCAGTCGCCGTTGAGAACACTTGCCTCGGCAAAGCTCTGCAATTCCAGGTCGCGCTGCTTTTCGAAGAGCCAGTCGCGATGGATTTCGAGGTCGTCCAGGGTCATGGCGGCGCCAAGAACGGGCAGGGAAGTCATAGGCACTCCGATTGGTGTGATTTCAAGGTGTCGGGCGGCAAGACGGATCGCGCCGAGGGGCTGTATGACGCCGTTTTCTGTCATGCGTATTACACGCTGCGCCAAACCTGCCGCGAGGTGCAGGGATCATGCCGCAGCCATATGGCCTGGCGTTTGCGGTATGATTTAGACGAAGCGCATCGGCGCGCCGATCTCGACGCGGGCCGGCTGGTCTACCGTGCAATAGACGCCGAGATTGTGGGCGTTGTGACGGACCAGGTTGCGCAGGATACCGGGATCGGTGTCGAAGCCGTCCTGGCCGATGATGGTGAAGCCGCAGCGGCGGCATGGCTCGGAGATGGTCACCAGCAGGTCGCCAATGGCGAGTTTTCGGCCGATCCATTCGGTTTCCGGAAACGAGCCTTCGACCGCTGCCATGTCGACGACGATGTTGGGGCGGAAGCGGCGCGGGTCGGCGGCGCCATCCGGGTGCAGCGCCTTCAAGCGCGCCAGCGAGGCCGTGGTCAAGAGATGGATCGGCGCCTTGGTATAGCGGGCCGCGGTGACCGGACCGGCATAGGCCGGCGGCGCGTTCTCCCGGCCGAACGGCCGGATCGAGGCGGCGAAGCCGAGATAGGCCGATATGGCGCTGTCGCATTCGGCGCCGGGTGCGCTCAGCCAGTCGCCGTTGGGGATGGCGACCTCCAGGTCGCGGTCATTGGTCAGCCGGGTGCGGATGCGCGGCACCTTGTGCCATTTCGCCTCGCGGTCGGGTCGGGCAATCTCGTTGTCCGAGGTATCGACGAGGCCGTACATGCGGTCGCCCGCCATGCCCGCCGGTCCAACCACGACCGCATCCTGACGCTCGCCGGCGAGCGAACTCGCCGGATAGCGCCACAACTGGGTGACAGAGCCCAATGCCGCCTCGTCCCGCATCAGCCCTTCTTGTTCTGCCGGTTGGCGATGAGGTCGTCGACGACGGCCGGATCGGCGAGCGTCGAGGTGTCGCCAAGGGCGGCAAAATCATCCTCGGCGATCTTGCGCAGGATGCGGCGCATGATCTTGCCCGAGCGCGTCTTGGGCAGGCCGGGCGAGAACTGGATCTTGTCGGGCGAAGCGATGGCACCGATCTCCTTGCGGACATGGGCGACGAGCTCCTTGCGCAACTCCTCGGTCGGCTCCACGCCCTTCATCAAGGTGACATAGCTGTAGATGCCCTGGCCCTTGATGTCGTGGGGATAGCCGACGACGGCGGCCTCCGAGACCTTGTCATGGCTGACAAGTGCGGATTCGACTTCGGCCGTGCCCATGCGGTGGCCGGAGACGTTGATGACGTCGTCGACGCGACCGGTGATCCAGTAATAGCCGTCGGCGTCGCGGCGGCAGCCGTCACCGGTGAAGTATTTTCCCTTGTAGGTGGAGAAATAGGTCTGGATGAAGCGGTCGTGGTCGCCATAGACGGTGCGCATCTGGCCGGGCCAGGAATCGGTGATGCAGAGATTGCCGTCGGCGGCACCCTCCAGCACCTTGCCTTCGCCGTCGACCAGCTGCGGCTTGACGCCGAAGAAGGGCCGCGTCGCCGAGCCTGCCTTGAGGTCGGTGGCGCCGGGCAGCGGCGTGATCAGGATGCCGCCGGTCTCGGTCTGCCACCATGTGTCGACGATCGGCACCTTGCCGTTGCCGACGACGTTGAAATACCACTCCCAGGCTTCCGGGTTGATCGGCTCGCCGACCGAGCCGAGCACACGCAGCGACTTGCGTGAGGTCTTCGTCACCGGATCGTTGCCGGCGCCCATCAGGGCGCGCAGCGCCGTCGGCGCGGTGTAGAAGATGTTGACCTTGTGCTTGTCGATGACTTCCCAGAAGCGCGACTGCGACGGGTAGTTCGGCACGCCTTCGAACATCAGCGTGGTAGCGCCGTTGGCGAGCGGGCCATAAACGATGTAGCTGTGGCCGGTGACCCAGCCGACATCGGCGGTGCACCAGTAGATATCGCCGTCGTGATAGTCGAAGACATATTGGTGCGTCATCGAGGCGTAGACGAGGTAGCCGGCGGTGGTGTGCAGGACGCCCTTCGGCTTGCCGGTCGAGCCCGAGGTGTAGAGGATGAACAGCGGATCCTCAGCCTTCATCTTCTCCGGCTTGCACTCGGCCTTCACCGTTGCGACTTCATCATGGTACCAGAGGTCGCGGCCGGGCGCCCAGCCGATCTTGCCGCCGGTGCGGCGCACGACGATGACGTTCTTGACCATCACATGCTGCCTGGCGGCGATGTCGATGGCCTTGTCGGTGTTTTCCTTCAGCGGGATCGGCTTGCCGCCGCGCAGGCCCTCGTCCGATGTGATGACGAAGGTCGATTCGCAGTCGACGATGCGGCCGGCCAGCGCGTCGGGCGAGAAGCCGCCGAAGACGATCGAATGGATGGCGCCGATACGCGTGCAGGCGAGCATCGCATAGGCGGCTTCCGGGATCATCGGCATGTAGATGGTGACGCGGTCGCCCTTCTTGACGCCGTGCTTCTTCATCACATTGGCGAGCCGGCAGACATGCTCGTAAAGCTCGTTGTAGGTGATTTTCTTGTCGTCGTAGGGGTTGTCGCCTTCCCAGATGATGGCGGTCTGGTCGCCGCGCTTCTTCAGGTGGCGGTCGATGCAGTTGTAGGAAACGTTGGTCAGCCCGTCCTCGAACCATTTGATCGAGACCTTGCCGTCGAAGGAGGTGTTCTTGACCTTGCTGAAGGGCTTGAACCAGTCGATGCGCTTGCCGTGCTTGCCCCAGAACTTGTCCGGATTCTTGATGCTGTCGGCATACCATTTCAGGTAGGTCTCATTGTCGATCAGCGCTTTTTTCTTCCACGCCGGCTGGACGCGATGGACATGAACCTCGGACATTCCTGACTTTCCTCCCGAACCAATCCGCCAGCTTGAAACGCCGGCGGGATCGCGGCGACGCAGCCGCGAATTCGGCGGCATTATTACCAGTTCCGCCGTGACGGCAACATTAGACGTTGGATTCGCGCGGCGGGATGCCGCAGGGGCATTGTCATCCGTTGTCAGCACTCGGCTCAGCTCGCTGCTAACTGTATGTTTTCGCGTCGAAAAGCCTGTTTCGATCAGGAAAAATCAATAGACAGTTAAGCAACGGCGCGCACAATCTGACGTTGGGAGGAAAGGAGACTCAACCCGGGACCGCCCAAGGGGGCCACAATGCGCGACTATGCCGAAATGGACCTGATGCTCAAAGGCTATGGCCTGACCACGGCCAAGATTCTCTATCATTTTCCCGATCATCCGCATCTGCTGCAGAGCTTCATCTGGCAGGACTACGACCTCGCTCCGCAGTTTCCGGTACTGATCAAATTCATCGAATTCTGGAAGGCCAAGCTCGACGGGCCGCTGCATTCAGTCGTCTATACGCACCAGAAGCTGATCGCGCCGAATGAATGGCGCAAGGTGGATGGCGAGTTCGTGCTGCATTAAGGGCAGTAGTGCAGGCATTTTTATCGATTGCTAGTGATTGGCGGAAACGCCCATCGCTTCGTCATCCACGGGCGAAGCAAGGAGCGTAGCGACGCGGCGCAGACCCGAGGATCCATGCCGGGACTCCAACGCGTCACCACGCTGCGGAATTCTGCTCCGCTGCACTTTACGGTCAAGGTCGCGGCATGGATCCTCGGGTCTTCGCGACGCCGCTTCGCGGCTGCTCCGCCCGTGGATCACGAAGTTGAGGGGCTTCGGCTACTCCCCTATGTCTATAGCGGTCCCGGAGCATAGGACCGCGACTTAATCACACCGGCGGTGGGTTCAGCCGGGCAAAGCCTTCCTGCCGCCGATAGGGGAAGTACGGGTAGGGCGCTGTCACTTCGCTCGCCGCATCGAGTTTTTTCACCTGATCCGGCGTCAGCGACCAGCCGACGGCGCCGAGATTCTGGCGCAGTTGTTCCTCGTTGCGGGCGCCGATGATGACCGAGGAAACGGTCGGGCGTCGCAACAGCCAGTTGATGGCGATCTGCGACACGGTCTTGCCGGTTTCCTGCGCCACCGCGTCAAGCGCGTCCATCACACGGTAGAGATGTTCGTCCTCGACCGGCGGACCGAAATCTGCCGTGTCGTGCAGCCGGCTCTTTTCCGGCAGAGGCTGGCCACGGCGGATCTTGCCGGTCAGGCGGCCCCAGCCGAGTGGGCTCCACACCAGCGCGCCAACGCCCTGGTCGATGCCGAGCGGCATCAGCTCCCATTCATAGTCGCGGCCGACCAGCGAGTAGTAGACCTGATGCGCGGCGTAGCGCGGGTAGCCGTGCTTATCGGCTTCCGCCAGCGACTTCATCACTTGCCAGCCGGAGAAGTTGGAGACGCCGACATAGCGCAGCTTGCCGGCGCGCACGAGGTCGTCCAGCGTCGACAGCACCTCTTCGATCGGCGTACCCGCATCAAAGGCATGCAGTTGCAACAGGTCGATGTAGTCGGTGCCAAGGCGCTTCAGCGCGGCGTCGACGGACTTGATCAGACGCGAGCGCGATGAGCCGTAGTCGGCCGGTCCATCGCCCATCGGCAGCGAGGTCTTGGTCGAGATCAGAACGGCATCGCGGCGGCCCTTGATCGCTTCGCCGAGCACCTCTTCGGAAGCGCCGTTCGAATAGACGTCGGCGGTGTCGAACAGATTGACGCTGGCCTCCAGGCAGATGTCGATCAGCCGCCGCGCTTCGACGGCGTCGCTGTTGCCCCAGGCGCCGAACAGCGGGCCGGAGCCGCCAAACGTTCCCGCTCCGAATGAAAGCGCCGGCACTTTCAGGCCCGATGCGCCAAGACGCCGATAATCCATGGTTTTATCCTTTCAATTGCAATTCCAGGTCAGGTGCCGGTCTGCTCAGTTCCCGATCAGTTGGCCAAGGTCGATGGCCTCGGCCATGGCGCGGTTTCCCTTCTCACCCGGATGCAGATGGTCGCCGGAATCGAATTCCGGCAGCAGGCGTGCCGGATGCCTGGGATCGCGAAGCAGCGCATCGAAGTCGACGACGACGTCGAAGGCGCCACTGGTTCGGATCCAGTCGTTGACCTTCTGGCGCAAGGCTTCCTTCTCCGGTGTGTAGTAACCCTCGAGTGGAGTGCCGCTCAGCGCGCCCTCGAAAGGTGTCAGCGTGCCGCCGAGGATGATGAGATTGTGGGCGTGAGCCTGGGCGGCGAGCTGCTGATAGCCGTCGGTGAGTGCCGCCAATGACGGCAGGGATTTTCCAGACACAAAGGGCGTGCCGGGCCAGCTGATGTCGTTGATGCCGATAAGCAGCACCACCGCCTTGGCGCCGGGCTGGGCCAGCACGTCGCGTTCGAAGCGGGCCGATGCCTTCATGCCCATCGCGTCGTCGAGCAGCCGCGCGCCTGATATGCCCGCGTTGAGCACCGCAATATGCTTGGAAGCCAGGCGCTTTGCCAGGAAATCCGGCCAGCGATTGTCGGCGTCCAGCGTGGCACCATTGCCGTCGGTGATCGAATCGCCGATCGCGATCACCGCGCCATCATTTGCCGGCGCATCCACCAGGATTTCGCTCACCAGGATGCGCGCATCGGTGGTTTGCGCGGCGGCGATCGCGTGGGAAGCCGTCTGGTTGCCGTCACCGATGTAGGCGGTCTGCTTGCCGTCCCAGTGGAAGGTGGAGATCGGCGTTGCCTGAGGCAGATAGATCGATATGGACAGATGGCTCAAGGCGTCGAGGGGCAGGTCCACCGGATCGCTGACCAGAGGCGCGCCCGCCGGAACCATTGCCTTGGTCTGGCCGCCGAAGGTCACGACGTGGTCGGTGCCGGCGACGATTTTCGAACCCTCGCCAGCAATCGCGGCATGCGTTTCACCGATTTGGGTCGGTGTGTCGGTATATTCGTTCGACAGCACGATGCGGAATTGCTTGCCGCCAATGCTGGTGCGGACCGTCTGGCGTATGGTCTGGTTCTCAAGCTTCGGCGCTATCTTCACCGGCAAGGCGAAGTCGGGACCCCATGTCGGTTGCGGGCTGGCGGTCCAGGTGCCGACCCAGTCCTGTCTTTCGCCTGACATTGCGGGGTCGGCCATCAAAATGGTCGCCAAGACGAGCGCGGCGAGGGCCAAACGCTTTGCCGCAAAGGTGGTGATGGTACGGCGCATAGGATGTTTCATTGGGGCTCTCCTCTTGGGTTCTACCTTCCGTCATGCCGAAGGTAGGGTTCGGGCCTGCCGTCACTCTATGGATGCGGGGCGAGCAGCAGCCGGGACCAGCCGCTCTTCATGTCTGTCGAGACGCAGTGCCAATCCCGCCACGCCGAGCGCTGCGACCGGCAGCAAAGCGGCGACCCAGGTGAGGGAACCGAGCCCCATTCCATGGGCGATGACCGCGCCACCAAGCCAGGCGCCGGCGGCGTTGCCGAGATTGAAGGCGGCGATGTTGAAGGACGAGGCAAGGCTCTGGCCGGCCCCTTGCGCCTTGTCCAGCACCCACATCTGCAGCGGCGCCACGGTGGCAAAAGCGGCGGCACCGAGCAGGCCGACATAGATCACGGCCATGACCTGGCTGTGGATGGCGAAGCTCATGGTTGCGAGCACCAGGGCCAGCACGACGAGGCTGCCCAGCACGGCGGGCACCAGCCAGCGGTCGGCGACCTTGCCGCCGGCGAGATTGCCGGCGATGAGACCGCCGCCGAAGACGAGCAGAATCGGCGACACGGCGGCTTCCTTGAAGCCGCTGATCTCGGTCAGCAAAGGCGCGATGTAGGTGAAGACGGCGAAAACGCCGGCATAGCCGAGCACGGTGGTGGCGAGGCCGAGCAGGACGGGCGTACGGCGCAGCACGGCGAGGTCGGCGCGCAAATCACTCTTCTCGGGTGCCTCCTGGCTGCGCGGCACCAGAGCAAGGATGACGGCGAAGGCCGCCAGGCCGACCAGGGTCACTGCCCAGAAGGTCGCACGCCAGCCAAAGGCCTGGCCGAGCCAGGTGCCGAAGGGCACGCCGAGGATGTTGGCGATGGTGAGCCCGGTGAACATCAGCGCGATCGCCGAAGCCTTCTTGTTGGGCGCGACCAGGCCGGTGGCGACGACCGAGCCGACACCGAAGAAGGTGCCATGGGCAAAGGCGGTGATGACGCGGGCGCCCATCAGCGTCCAATAATCGGGGGCCAGCGCACAGGCGAGATTGCCCAGCGTGAAGATCGCCATAAGCGCCAGAAGCACGGTCTTGCGTGGCCAGTTGCCGGTGGCGATGGTCAGCAGCGGCGCGCCGATGACGACGCCGAGCGCATAGCCCGAAATCAGCTGGCCGGCGGCCGAGATCGAGACGCCGAGATCCTTGCTGACATCGAGCAGCAGGCCCATGATGACGAATTCGGTGACACCGATGCCGAAGGCACCGGCGGCGAGGGCGTAGAGAGCAAGAGGCATGGCTGTTTCCACTTCCAAGACGGCCCGTTAAGGCGACGAGCGCCTTGTCCAACCCGCGCCCCGACCCCTGAGATCGTGTCGCCATGCACTGTGAACCAGACTTGCATTGGGCACATTTTCTGTGAAATAGATTCACAGATGGCAAGATCCGACATCAACCGCTCCGGCGAGATCGAAGTTTTTGTCCGCGTCGTTGAGGCGGGCAGTTTTTCCGCCGCGGCGCGTGCGCTGCGTATGACGCCATCGGCGGTGAGCAAGCTGATCGCGCGGCTTGAGGCCCGGCTTGGCGCGCGGCTGGTCAGCCGGTCGACACGCAAGCTGCAGCTGACGCCGGAAGGGTCGGCTTTCTACGATAGCGGATTGCGCATCCTGGCGGACATGGCGGCGGCCGAGCGCGAGGCGGCGGCGGGTGCTGCACCTCGTGGGCGGCTGCGCGTCAACACCTATGTGCCGTTCGGGGTGCACCGGCTGATCCCGCTCTTGCCGCGTTTCCTCGAACGCTACCCCGAAATATCGGTCGATCTGGTGCTGACCGACAGCGTCATCGACCTGATGGCCGAACGCGCCGACGTTGCCATCCGCGCCGGTCCGCTCGGCGAATCACGGCTGGTGGCGCGCAAGCTCGGGCAGAGCCCGGTGGTGGTGGTTGCGGCACCCTCCTATCTCGAAACGCATGGCATACCGCTGGCGCCGGCCGATCTCGACAGCCACAACCGCATGGGCTTCGGCTTCGTCAGGCATATCGACGGCTGGCCGTTCCGCGACGCGGAGGGCCGCGCGGTCATGATCCCGATCACCGGCAACACGCTGGTCAGCGATGGCGAAGCGATGCGGCTGATGACGCTGGCCGGCGCCGGCATCTCCAGGCTGGCGCGCTGGCATGTGGCGGCCGATATCGCCGCCGGCCGGCTGGTGGCGCTGCTGGAGGAGTTCAATCCGGGCGACGAGGAGGCGACCCACGCCGTCTATGTCGGCCAGGGCCGGCACTTGCCGGCGCGGGTGCGGGCCTTTCTCGATTTCCTGGCCGAGAACGCGCGGCTCTGACGAAGCGCGGCTTTCAAGGTCTGTTCGACAACCCAATTGGGGCAGGATATGGAATCCCGTCCGGTTATTGCAGGCGCCTCGGCGCCCCGGCTCCGGGAGCGTTGGCAATTCAGGAGGCGTGAGTTGGTCCGCTTGTCCTTGGTCGCGGCATCCCTCCTTGCCATCGCGACATGGCTGCATGCCCCGACAATCTCCGAGGCCGCCGAGGTCGCCAAAGCAGCGGCACCTGCTGCAAACGCCAGCGATGACAACGTCAAGCAGCTCCTTTCCGTGGCTTTGGCTGAAACCGAGGATTTCTGGGGCGCCACCTTCAAAGCTGGTGGATCGACCTATGAGGAGCCCAAGCTGGTGCTGTTCACCGGCTTCATCGCTACCGCATGCGGTCCTGTTTCAGGGACATTGTACTGCGCGCAAGACCACAAGATTTATCTCGACCCGGCGTTCCCCGAGCTTCAACAGATCGGTTTGACGGGAGATTTCGCCAAGGCGTTGATTCTCGCCCGAGAGGTTGGGCATCATGTGCAGACCATCTCGGACGTTCCGCACGCCGCTGTCACCGACGGCGACCAGGAAGCCGCCATCGTCCGATCGGAACAGATGGAGCTCCAGGCCGATTGTTTTGCCGGACTATGGAGCCGCTATGTCCAGGACAAGGGGCTCCTGGAAGACACCGATCTGACTGAGGCCAGGCAATTGCTTCGATCTCTTGGAGATGATCAGCCCGCCAATGCCTCCAGAAATTCGACGGCAAATAGGTACGGCACCTCAGAACAGAGGATCCGCTGGTATGATCGCGGCCTTGCCGGAAAAGCGATCGCGGACTGCAATACCTCTGACAATCCGCTTTGATACCGAGCCCACCCATCGCCGGGTGAGCGCCATCATTGGCCGACGAGCCTCAATGCTGCCCTTATGTTCTCAATGACGGTGCCGATATCCGATCGCCCGGAGGTGTATTCTCCATCCGGGTCGTAATATGCGTCTCGCAGCCGCTCCAAACGAGAAATGACCGCGGCTCCATAGTCATGTGCCGTACCGGCGACAACGACCTTTTCAAATTCGCCTCTCGCGGCACTGACCGCGCCGACGCAGACCTTCCAATCGTAAGGGCTGGCAGAAGCCGCGGTTTGGCGAGCAGCCATGATCGCGACAATCCTGTCTCGAAATTCCTCGGCGGATGGTGCCATCATCGCCCCTGACATCCCGGCATGCTGCTCCGGCGGCATGATGGTAGCCGCGAAATCGTGTCCGGTACAAGGCGACCTTGCGGCCTTCATAAAGCGCGAAAAAGCCGCGCGCCCGAAGGGCACGCGGCTTTCCGGAATTCGCGTCGGAGACGGATTATGCCTTCGGCACGAAGGGCGCAGGGCGCCGGCCAGCCGCCTGGCGCTCGAGCATCCAGCCGGGATATTCGGCCGGCAGCGCGCTGACCTCATCGAGCTTGGCGAGATCGTCCGCATCGAGCTCCACTTCAGTCGCGGCGAGGTTCTGTTCGAGCTGATCCATACGGCTGGCGCCGATGATGACGCTCATCACGAAAGGCTTGGCCAGGACATAGCCGAGCGCCACCGTGGCGACGCTGACATCATGCTTCTTCGCGATCTCGCGCATGACGGCGACGGCCGCCCAGGCACGGTCCTCGTTGACCGGCGGGAAGTTGAAGGACGCGCGGCGGCCCTCGCCATTACCGGGCGCGCCGGGGCCGTATTTGCCGGAGAGCAGGCCGCCGGCCATCGGCGACCACACCATCAAGCCGAGTTTCTCCTCGTTGATCAGCGGCACGATCTCGCGTTCGAGGTCGCGGCCGGCGATCGAATAATAGGACTGGATGGTCTCGAAACGGGCAAGGCCCTTGCGGTCGGCGATGCCGAGCGCCTTGGCGATCCGCCACGCCGCCCAGTTCGACACGCCGACATAGCGGACCTTGCCGCTGGCAACGAGATCGTCGAGCGCTCGCAGCGTCTCGTCGATCGGTGTCACCGTATCGGTGCCGTGCAACTGATAGAGATCGATGTGACCGAGTTGCAGCCGTTCGAGGCTGGCATCGACCGCATCCATGATGTGGCCGCGCGACGAGCCGCGGTCATTCGGCCCGTTGCCCATGGCGCCATGCGCCTTGGTGGCGATCACCACGCTCGATCTGGCGACGCCGAGATCGCGAAGCGACTGGCCGAGCAGACGCTCGGACTCGCCGAAGGAGTAGACGTCGGCCGTGTCGAAGAAATTGACCCCGGCGGCGATCGAGCGGCCGACGATCTCGTTAACGCCCTTCTGATCGAGGCTGGCGATCAGGCCCCATTGGGCATTCTGGCCGGCGGCGCCGAAAGTCATGGTGCCGAGGCACAGTTCGGAGACGAACATCCCCGTATTTCCAAGCTGGTTGTAACGCATGGCGAAGGCTCCAGGAGACTATGTGATGACGCCAAACAAATAGGAACGGTACGTTTCGTTTCCAGTGGTGGTGTAGCCACCTTGCCAAACTGGACCAACACCTGCGGTTTGTTAGCGGCTCCCAAAAATCGCCGAGCCAACCCGCACGCTGGTGGCGCCGAAGGCGATGGCCGTCTCATAGTCGCCGGACATGCCCATCGACAGTTTTGCGACGCTGGCCTCACGCGCCAGTTTTTCCAACAAGGCGAAATGCGGGCCAGGATTCTCGTCGGCCGGCGGAATGCACATCAGGCCTTCGATGGCGAGGCCGTGGACATCGCGGCAGCGGGCGACGAAGGCGACGGCGTCGCGGGGTTCGATGCCGGCCTTCTGCGGCTCGGAGCCGGTGTTGACCTGGACATAGAGTTTTGGAGCGCGGCCTTGCCGGGCAATTTCCTTGGCGAGTTCGGCGGCGATTTTGTCGCGGTCGACCGTTTCGATGACGTCGAACAGCGCCACCGCTTCCTTGGCCTTGTTCGATTGCAGCGGGCCGATCAGATGCAGTTCGATATCGGCAACGGCCTGCTTCAGATCAGGCCATTTGCCTTGCGCCTCCTGCACGCGGTTCTCACCGAAGACGCGTTGGCCGGCCTCGATCACCGGCTGGATGTCGGCGGCGTCAAAGGTCTTGGAGACGGCCACCAGCGTCACTGCGTCGGCTTCGCGGCGGGCCTCCTGCTCGGCGGCGGCGATCTTCGCCTTGACCGCGAAAAACTGCTGAACGGTGTCACCCATATGCAAATCCCGCTGTTTTGACTCGCGTTTTTAGCCGCCGCGATACCCATATGGTTGACGGGTTTGCCAAACCATGGTGAACACCCGGACCACATTCCCTGAACCGCCGAGCTGTCGCCCGCGGTTCGCGCCTGCTTTTAAGTGAAAAACGTCCCATGGCAACCGAACGATACAATCCGCGCGCGTCAGAGCCCAAATGGCAGAAGGCCTGGGCCGAAAAGAAGCTGTTCGAAGCGCACAATGACGACCCGAAGCCGAAATACTACGTGCTGGAAATGTTCCCGTACCCGTCGGGGCGCATCCACATCGGCCATACCCGTAACTACACGATGGGCGACGTGGTGGCGCGCTACAAGCGGGCCAAGGGGTTCAATGTGCTGCACCCGATGGGCTGGGACGCCTTCGGCATGCCGGCAGAGAACGCGGCGATGCAGAACAAGGTCCATCCCAAGGAATGGACTTATCAGAACATCGCCACCATGCGCGAGCAGCTCAAGGTCATGGGCCTCTCGCTGGACTGGGCGCGCGAATTCGCCACCTGCGATGTCGACTACTACCACCGCCAGCAGATGCTGTTCCTCGATTTCGTCGAGAAGGGGCTGGTGACGCGCAAATCCTCCAAGGTCAACTGGGACCCGGAGGACATGACGGTGCTCGCCAACGAGCAGGTCATCGACGGGCGCGGCTGGCGCTCGGGCGCGCTGGTCGAACAGCGCGAGCTGACGCAGTGGTTCTTCAAGATCACCGATTTCGCACAGGACCTGCTGGATTCGCTCGACGGCCTCGACGAATGGCCCGAAAAAGTGAAGCTGATGCAGCAGAACTGGATCGGCCGTTCGGAAGGCCTGCTGATCCGCTGGCCTCTGGCTGTCCCAGATGCTGGCAAGATTGGCGACGGCGAGCATGAGCTGGAAGTCTACACGACGCGGCCCGACACCATTTTCGGCGCCTCCTTCATGGCCGTCGCAGCTGATCATCCGCTGGCCAAGAAAGCCGCCGAGAACAATCCGGAACTGGCGAAGTTCATAGAAGAGATACGCCATATGGGCACTTCGGTGGCAGCGCTGGAGACGGCCGAGAAGAAGGGTTTCGACACCGGCATCCGCGTCGTCCATCCTTTTGACGACAGCTGGACGCTGCCTGTCTACGTCGCCAATTTCGTGCTGATGGAGTACGGCACCGGCGCTATCTTCGGCTGCCCGTCCGGCGACCAGCGCGACCTCGACTTCGCCAACAAATACGGCCTGCCGGTGATTCCGGTGGTGATGCCCGAGGGAGCCGACGCGAAGACCTTCCAGATCACCGAGGAAGCCTATGTCGACGACGGCGTGATCATCAATTCACGCTTCCTCGACGGCATGGAGCCGGACCGCGCCTTCGACGAGGTGGCGAAGCTGCTGGAGCAGAAGACGATCGGCAACCGGCCTATGGCCGAGCGCAAGGTGAATTTCCGCCTGCGCGACTGGGGCATTTCGCGCCAGCGTTACTGGGGCTGCCCGATCCCGATGATCCATTGCGAGGCTTGCGGCGTGGTGCCGGTGCCGAAGGCCGACCTGCCGGTCAAGCTGCCGGACGATGTCGATTTCGACCGGCCGGGCAATCCGCTCGACCGGCATCCGAGCTGGCGCCATGTGAAGTGCCCGCAATGCGGTGGGGATGCGCGGCGCGAAACCGACACGATGGACACGTTCGTCGATTCGTCCTGGTATTTCGCCCGCTTCACCGCGCCCTGGGCGCATGAGCCGACCGATCCCAAGGCGGCCAATGAGTGGCTGCCGGTCGACCAGTATATCGGCGGCATCGAGCATGCGATCCTGCATCTACTCTATTCGCGCTTCTTCACCCGCGCCATGCGCGAGACCGGCCATGTCGATCTGGCCGAGCCGTTCAAGGGCCTGTTCACGCAAGGCATGGTGGTGCACGAGACCTACCGCGTCGGCTCGGCTTCGAATGGCCGCTGGCTGGCGCCGACCGAGGTCAGGCTGGAGGGCGTCGACGGCGAACGCCGCGCCTTCGACATCGCCACCGGCGAGGCGGTCACCATCGGTCCGCTCGAGAAGATGTCGAAGTCGAAGAAGAACACGGTGAGCCCGGAAGACATCACCGACGGTTACGGCGCCGACACGGCGCGCTGGTTCATGCTGTCGGATTCGCCGCCCGAGCGCGACGTCGAATGGACCGACGATGGCGCCGCCGGCGCGCATCGCTTCATGCAGCGCATCTGGCGCCTGGTGTCGACGGCGGCCGAGACGCTGGCAGGCGTCAAGCCGGTCGCCGCTGATGCCGGCGAGGCGGGAGCGGTCTCGAAGGCCACGCACAAGATCCTGAAGGCAGTCGGCGAGGACATCGAGAAGCTCGGCTTCAACCGTGCCATCGCCCGCATCTATGAACTGGCCAATTTGCTGACCACGCCGCTCAACGCGGTGGCGGAAGGCAAGGCCGATCCGGCACTGCAAGGCGCCTGCCGCGAGGCGGTGGAGATCCTGGTGCATCTGGTCGCGCCTGTCATGCCGCATCTGGCCGAAGAGTGCTGGGAGACGCTCGGCGGCACCGATCTGGTCGCCGAACGGCCGTGGCCAGTCTTCGATCCGGCACTGGTCGTCGACAATGAAGTGACCTATCCGGTGCAGGTCAACGGCAAGAAGCGGGGGGATTTGACAATTGCCCGCGACGCGGACCAAGGTGCGGTCGAAAAAGCGGTATTGGCTCTCGACTTCGTGCAGAAAGCGCTCGAAGGTAAGGCTCCGCGCAAGGTGATCATCGTGCCGCAGAGGATCGTCAATGTCGTTGCCTGATCGGGAAAAGACAGAGCTGAGCCGTTTGCTGCGCCGCGCCGCGCTTGCCGGCCTAATCGGCTCGCTTGCGCTGGTTTCGGCCTGCACGGTGCGGCCGCTCTATTCCAACGCGCCTTTGTCGCCCGGCTCGAACGCGACAGCCAATTCCGAACTAGCGTCGATCGCCATCAAGCCGGTCAAGACGCGCTATGCCCAGCAGGTGCGCAACAATCTGATCTTCGGCTTCGGGCGCGGCGCCGGCGAACCGGCATCGCCGGTTTATTCGCTCGACCTCACCGTGACCGAGGCGGTCGAATCCTCGGCCCTCGTGCAGGTCCAAACCGATCAGGACGAGCCAACCGCCGGTTCGGTGACGCTGACCGCCAGCTATTCGCTGACGGACATGAAAACCGGCGCCGTCGTCACGGTCGGCAAGCGCGCGATCACCTCGTCCTTCGACAGGCCGCGGCAGGAATTTGCCTCCTACCGGGCGCAGATCGACGCCGAAAATCGCGCCGCGCGCGAGCTGGCCGAAGCCCTGCAACTGTCCATCGCCCAGGATCTGGTCCGGCACGGCAAGAAGACTGGCTAGCGCCACTTTTCCTGTCACGGAAGACGCCATCTCGGCCCGCTTTGCGCTGGCCGAGAGCTCCTTCTTTTTAGCCTCACGCATGTCGATCAGTGGATGATCATGGGTGAGGATCGTCGGCTCGAATCCGGCTCGTCCGCCGTCGCTGCGAAAGATGCATTTCGGTCGCTCCAAAGGCGCTGACGGGAAGCAACTGTTAACCACTCGCTCCCTATTGCTCAGCAGACGGTTCAGCGTGAGTCTTGAGAATGGAATCCAAGCGTTTTCCTCGGGTCAATTCATTGACAGTTTCGCCCGATAATCCCGAGGGTGAGCGTTTGAACAACAAGGCGGATGGCCAGCGGGCCGGCGCGGCCAGGGCTGGCAATCCCCCGCCGCCTCTCGATCTCGGCGGCAACGAAAGCCCGGCCTGGCAGGACTATTTCTTCCTGGCGCCCAATGTGCGGTTCACGCGCACGCCGGACTATGAAGCCAGCACACGTCAGCCGCGCCAGATTACCCCCGAGCAAGGCGAACCGCCGGCGCGGCAAGCAGTCGCACAGCCTGCTGCGGCGCCGTCGTCCGCAGTCTCGCCCCCGTCATTGTCGGCGGCGGTGCAAAGCCGGAATTCGGCTTCGGTGGCCGCTCGGCCACCTGCGGACAACAGAGCCGCGACGCATGGGAGGCCGCCAGCACCGGGTGCGGCAGCCGTTCCGCCAAGGCATGTTGGCGAAGATGCACGGGCTGCTGCGCCGGCGGGTGCGAGAACAGCGGTCGCGGCACGTGCATCCGCACCGGCATCGTCTGCCCAGGCAATGGCGGCGCCGGTCAAAACAACAGGTCGCGAAACCGTACGCTGGCCCTATCTGTCGAATCACGTCTTCTTCGAACTCATGGCGCCTTACATGATCGAGAGCCCGTTGCCGGCGCCGCGGGCGGTTCCGGCTTCGCGCCCGGCAGCGCCGGTTGTCTCCCCACGGGTCGACATCCGCGCCGCCACGGCCGATCCGACCGCGTTGTTCCGGATCATTGAATGCCTTCCAGGCCAGCAGGCTCCGTCGACCTTGCCGGAAGTCCGCCCTGCCAACTCGAACGAAGCGGTGGTTCAACCGGCAGCGAGCAGCGCACCGCAACGGACCCGGGTGAAGGTGGCAATTCCGTCTGCTGTCAGCAACGGCGTTCCGGCGCAGGTCACGCAAGGCGCGGAGGAGACCGTGTCTGCTCCGGCAGCACGCGTGTCTTCGCCGCTGCCCGTGGTCGGCAAGATCGTGCCGGCCACGACAGGCGAGGCGTATGAACTTCCCTCGGAAGAGCTGCTGCAGCGGCCGCCGGAGGGACAGGGTTTCTACATGTCGCAGGAGCGGCTTGAGCAGAATGCCGACCTGCTGGAAAGCGTCTTGGAAGATTTCGGCGTGCGCGGCGAGATCATCCACGTTCGCCCCGGTCCGGTCGTCACGCTCTATGAGTTCGAGCCGGCGCCGGGCGTCAAATCCTCGCGTGTCATCGGGCTCGCCGACGACATCGCCCGCTCCATGTCGGCGGTTTCGGCGCGCGTCGCCGTCGTGCCCGGCCGCAACGTCATCGGCATCGAGCTTCCCAACGAGACGCGCGAGACCGTCTATTTCCGCGAACTGATCGAATCGGAGGGTTTCCGCAAGACCAGCTGCAAGCTGGCGCTTTGCCTCGGCAAGACGATCGGCGGCGAGCCTGTCATCGCCGAGCTGGCGAAGATGCCGCATCTGCTCGTCGCCGGCACCACCGGCTCGGGCAAGTCGGTTGCCATCAACACCATGATCCTGTCGCTGCTCTACCGGCTGAAGCCGGAAGAGTGCCGGCTGATCATGGTCGATCCCAAGATGCTCGAACTCTCGGTCTATGACGGTATCCCGCATCTTCTGACCCCCGTCGTCACCGATCCCAAGAAGGCGGTTACCGCGCTCAAATGGGCGGTGCGCGAGATGGAGGACCGCTATCGCAAGATGGCGCGGCTCGGCGTACGCAATATCGACGGCTACAATGAGCGCGCCGCCCAAGCCCGCGACAAGGGCGAGGCGGTCGTCATGACCGTGCAGGCCGGCTTCGAAAAGGGCACCGGCGAGCCGCTGTTCGAGCAGCAGGAAATCGACCTTGCGCCGATGCCCTACATCGTCGTCATCGTCGACGAGATGGCCGACCTGATGATGGTCGCCGGCAAGGAGATCGAAGGCGCCATCCAGCGCCTGGCGCAGATGGCGCGCGCCGCCGGCATCCACCTGATCATGGCGACGCAGCGCCCCTCGGTCGATGTCATCACCGGCACGATCAAGGCCAACTTCCCAACCCGCATCTCCTTCCAGGTCACCTCGAAAATCGACAGCCGCACCATTCTGGGCGAGCAGGGCGCCGAACAACTGCTTGGCCAGGGCGACATGCTGCACATGATGGGTGGCGGCCGCATTTCTCGCGTGCACGGCCCCTTCGTGTCCGACGCGGAGGTCGAGCATGTCGTGGCGCATCTGAAGGCGCAGGGCCGCCCGGAATATCTGGAAACCGTGACAGCCGACGAGGACGAGGAAGAGATCGAAGACGACCAGGGCGCGGTCTTCGACAAGGGATCCGTTGCCGCCGAAGACAGTGATGCCGCCTATGACGAGGCGGTCAAGGTGGTGGTGCGAGACAAGAAGTGTTCGACGTCGTACATCCAGCGCCGCCTCGGCATCGGCTACAACCGCGCCGCATCGCTGGTCGAACGCATGGAAAAGGAAGGGCTGGTCGGCGCGCCCAACCATGTCGGCAAGCGCGAGATCATCATGGGGCGGCGCCCGCCGGTAGCCGCGCCTGACGATGACGGCGCGGAATGATCGGCGGCCCTTTCGGCGATAGGGCTTCTTCTGACGCGTAATAAAAAAGGCCGGTTGCCCGGCCTTTTCTCATTGAAGCAGTGCGACCTCAGCCGATCTTCTGGCCGGTCTTTGCCCAGTCTGCGGCGAACTGGTCCAGGCCCTTATCGGTCAGCGGGTGCTTGACCAGCGCCTTCAGCGTCGCCGGCGGTGCGGTCACGACGTCGGCGCCGATCAGGGCGGCCTGCTTGACATGGTTCACCGTGCGCACCGAGGCGACGAGGATCTCGGTCTGGAAATCGTAATTGTCGTAGATCTGCCGGATCTCCTGGATCAGCTCCATGCCGTCCGAACCGGTGTCGTCGACGCGGCCGACGAAGGGCGAAATGAACGAGGCGCCGGCCTTGGCGGCGAGCAGCGCCTGGTTGGCCGAGAAGCACAGCGTGACGTTGACCATGCGGTTCATCTGGGTGCGGATCGTCTTGCAGGCCCTCAGGCCGTCCAGCGTCAGCGGCACCTTGATGCAGACATTGGGGGCGATCTTGGCCAGCACCTCGGCCTCCGCCATCATGTCCTTGTACTCGCTCGCCACGACTTCGGCCGAGACCGGGCCGGCGACGATATCGCAGATCTGTTTGGTGACGTCGGCGATCTTGCCGCCGGATTTGAGGATCAGCGACGGATTGGTGGTGACGCCGTCGAGCAGCCCCAGATCGTTGAGCTCACGGATATCCTTGATATCGGCGGTGTCGACAAAAAATTTCATGGCGGGTCTCCTGACGATTTCGTCGTGCTTGGGAAGGCACGTTCAGCGTTGCTCTTTGATCTAGACCAAAGTCGGGGCAAGGTCACGCCTCATGATCGAAGATTCGCCCTTTGTCGCAGCCGCACCGGTGCTGGTGCCGATGCCTGCCGAACGCCCCTACACCTATGCCGTGCCGGCCGGCATGCGCGTGGTGCCGGGCTCGATCGTGCGCGTGCCGCTCGGGCCGCGCCAGGTTGCCGGCATCGTCTGGGATGGCGCGGTCGAGAATATCGACGCGAAAAAGCTGCGCCCGATCGAACAGGTTTTCGACTGCCCGCCGATCGACCGCGCCATGCGTCGTTTCGTCGATTGGGTGGCGCAGTACACGCTGTCACCACCCGGAATGGTGGCGCGGATGCTGCTGCGTGCGCCGGAGGCCTTTGATCCGGAACCCTGGATCGAGGGGCTGCAGCGCACGCTCATTGTTCCCGACCGCATGACCGATGCGCGGGCGCGCGTGCTGGAAACGGCCGAGGGCGGGCTGGCCTGGACACGCTCGGGTCTGGCGCACGCCGCCGGTGTGTCGTCGACGGTGATCGAGGGGCTGAAAGCGCAAGGCGTGTTCGAGACGGTGATGATCCCGCCGCGCCCGGTGGTGGCCGCGCCCGACTCGAGCTATGCCATACCGGAATTGATGCCGGATCAGAGCGACGCGGCGCTGATGCTGCGCGCCAATGTCGCGGCTGGCGTGTTCAATGTCGCGCTGCTCGACGGCGTCACCGGCTCCGGCAAGACCGAGGTTTATTTCGAGGCGGTGGCGGCCGCGCTCGACCAGGGCAAGCAGGTGCTGATCCTGCTGCCGGAAATCGCGCTCACCCACGCGTTCCTCGAACGCTTCCAGCAGCGCTTCGGCGCCAAGCCGGGCGAATGGCATTCAGACCTGCCGCCCAGGATGCGCGAAAAAGTCTGGCGGCAAGTGGCGGAAGGCAGCGTGCGCGTCGTTGCCGGTGCCCGCTCGGCGCTGTTCCTGCCGTTCAAGGAGCTTGGCCTGATCGTCGTCGATGAGGAGCACGACCCGGCCTACAAGCAGGAAGACCGGGTCTTCTACAATGCGCGCGACATGGCAGTGGTGCGCGGTCACATCGGCAGCTTTCCGGTCGTACTGGCGTCAGCGACACCTTCGGTCGAAAGCCGGGTCAATGCGAGCCAAGGCAAATACAACAGAGCCGTTCTCTCTGCCCGTTTCGCCGAGGCCGCACTTCCGCAGCTGAAGTCGATCGACATGCGCCGCGCGCCGCCGGCGCGGGGCGGCTTCCTGTCGCCGGTGCTGCTCGACCATATGCGCAAGACGCTGGAAAGGAAGGAGCAGTCGCTGCTGTTCCTCAACCGGCGCGGCTATGCGCCACTGACGCTGTGCCGGGTCTGCGGCCACCGTTTCGGCTGCCCGGTCTGCTCGGCCTGGCTGGTCGAGCATCGCTTTCGCGGGCAATTGGTCTGCCATCATTGCGGGCACAATGAGCGCCGCCCCGAAGCCTGCCCGGAATGTGGCACGCTCGATCATCTGGTCGCTTGCGGGCCGGGCGTCGAGCGCATCGCCGAGGAGGTCGTCACGCATTTCCCCGACGCGCGCACCATCGTTTTGTCATCCGACCTGATGGGTGGGGTGCGGCGGCTGCGGCTGGAACTGGAGGCGATCGCCGATGGCGAGGCTGACATCGTCATCGGCACGCAGCTGGTCGCCAAGGGGCACAATTTTCCCAATATGACGCTGGTCGGCGTCGTCGATGCCGACCTTGGCCTTGCCAATGGCGACCCGCGCGCCGCCGAGCGCACTTTCCAATTGCTCAGCCAGGTCACGGGTCGCGCGGGACGCACCGGCAAGAAGAGCCTTGGCCTGCTGCAAACCTTTCAACCCGAGCATCCGGTGATGCGGGCGATCGTCTCGGGCGATGCCGAGGCCTTTTACGAGCGCGAGATCGCCGAGCGCGAACGGGCGGCCTTGCCACCGTTCGGCCGGCTGGCCGGCGTCATCGTCAGCGCGGTGACGCGGGCTGAGGCCGAGGGCCATGCACGCGGCCTGCGCCGCGCCGCGCCCGAGGCGTCAGACCTGTTCGTGCTGGGGCCGGCCGAGGCGCCACTGTCCTTGCTTGGCGGCCGCCATCGCTTCCGCCTGCTGATCCAGGGCGAACGGCGCGCCGACATGCAAGGCTTTATCCGCGCCATGCTGGCCAACGGACCAAAGCAGCGCGGCTCGGTCAGGGTCCAGGTCGACATCGATCCGCAGAGCTTTTTGTAAGGTCGCGATATCGGCGATACGGTGCAGGCCAGCGAGAAACGGAAGATTACATGAAAACCCTTGGCCTTCTGGGCGGCATGAGCTGGGAATCGACGGCCATCTACTATCGCCTGCTCAACGAGATCGTGCGAGAGCGCCTCGGCGGGCTGCATTCGGCGAAACTGCTGCTCTGGTCGTTCGACTTTGCCGAGATCGCCGAGCGCCAGCATCACGGCGACTGGGACGGCGCCGGCGTGCTTCTTGTCGAGGCCGCGCGCAAGCTCGAGGCGGGTGGTGCGGAAGGCCTGCTTCTGTGCACCAACACCATGCACAAACTGGCCGACCAGGTGCAGACGTCCGTCTCCATCCCGCTGATCCATATCGCCGACGCCACCGCGATCGCGGTCAAGCGTGCCGGCATGCAGCGCCCGGCGCTTTTGGCGACGCGCTTCACCATGGAGCAGGATTTCTACAAGGGCCGGCTCGCCGATAAATACGGCCTGTCGCCAGTGGTGCCCGATGCCGCAGGCCGCGACATGGTGCATCGCGTCATCTATGACGAGTTGTGCCAGGGCATCGTCACCGACGCCTCGAAGACGGCTTACATAGAAGAGGCCGAACGCCTGCGCCGGGAAGAGGCTGCCGACAGCATCATCATGGGCTGCACCGAGATCACCATGCTGATCGGACAGGGCGATTTCGACATTCCGGTTTTTGACACGACACGCATCCATGCCGAGGCGGCAGTGGAATTCGCTCTGGGTTGATGCGGCTTTCCTAAAGTGCCCGGAGCCATCTGGCGCGGCTTTTTTCCTCCGCTAGAATGCCCGCAATTTCAAAACAGGCATTTTGAGGGGATAGTATGGATTTTGCGCTTCCGTGGCCGACGAGCCAGGGCGAATGGCTGGCCTGGTCGAGCGCCGTCTTCACCGTGCTGCTTGGCCTTCTGTTTTTTCTGGCGCCTGGCCTCGCCTTCCGCATCCTGCGCCTGCAGGCCAAGCCCGAGAAAGCAGCGGCGATTGCCGAGGGGCGGGGCAGGATGTCGGGCTTTTATCTCGGTGTCGGCCTGTGCTGCATCCTCTTGGCGCAGCCGCTGGTTTACATGGCGCTCGGCTTCTCCTGGCTGTTCACCGCCTTCGGCCGGCTGCTGTCGATGATGTCGGATGGCGCCAACACACCTTTCAATTGGGTTTCCATTGTGGTGGAATTGGTCTTGGCGGCATTGCCGCTCGCCTTTGCCTTCGGCTTTGTGCCTTGAATCCTTAGCTATTCCGGGGCGCAGGGCGAGACTCTTTTGCCGGATGCGACAATAGTGCCTGAAAACCATGCGGAACGACGCATTGCGGTCTTAAAATGCCTGTGCTAGACGGCAATCGACTTTCGGCCGGGGATAGCGGAAGCCGCGCCTCCGTGCTTGAAAAAATGCAGTAAGGTCAAAGATTTAGCCAGAGTTTTTGCTCGCGCCAACAATCTGCGGCCTGTCAGACAAGAGAAAAGACGGTCCGTGGCTCAATCGTCATCGCCAATCTCAGGTGTTGCAGAACGCTACGCGGGTTCGCTGTTCGAACTCGCGCGGCAGGCAAATTCGGTCGCCAAGGTCGAGGCCGACCTCAACAGTTTCGAAGCCATGCTCGAAGGCAGCGCCGACCTGACCCGCCTGATCAACAGCCCGGTGTTCTCCAGCGAGGACCAAGCCAAGGCTATCGCTGCGATCGCCGACAAGGCGGGGATTACCGGCCTCGCCGGCAATTTCCTGCGCGTCGTCGCCCAGAACCGGCGGCTGTTCGCCGTTCCCGGCATGATCAAGGCGTTCCGCCAGATTGCTGCCGAAGCGCGTGGTGAGACCACTGCTGATGTCACGTCGGCACATGAGCTGACGGCGGCCCAGCAAACAGAACTGAAGGCCGCGCTGAAAAGCGTTGCCGGCAAGGACGTGGCCATCTCCGTCACCGTCGATCCGTCGCTGCTCGGCGGGCTGGTGGTCAAGATGGGCTCGCGCCAGATCGATACGTCGCTCAAAACCAAACTCAATTCGCTCAAGCTTGCACTGAAAGAGGTCGGCTGATGGACATCCGCGCCGCGGAAATTTCCGCAATTCTGAAAGACCAGATCAAGAATTTCGGCAAGGAGGCCGAGGTCTCCGAAGTCGGACAGGTGCTGTCCGTCGGTGACGGTATCGCCCGCGTCTACGGCCTCGACAATGTCCAGGCCGGCGAAATGGTCGAATTCCCCGGCGGCATCCGCGGCATGGCGCTCAACCTCGAAGCCGACAATGTCGGCGTCGTCATCTTCGGTGCCGACCGCGACATCAAGGAAGGCGACATCGTCAAGCGCACCGGCGCCATCGTCGACGTTCCGGTCGGTCCAGGCCTGCTCGGCCGCGTCGTCGACGCGCTCGGCAACCCGATCGACGGCAAGGGCCCGATCAAGGCGACCGAACGCAAGCGCGTCGACGTCAAGGCGCCCGGCATCATCCCGCGCAAATCGGTGAACGAGCCGATGTCGACCGGCCTCAAGGCCATCGATGCGCTGATCCCGGTCGGCCGCGGCCAGCGCGAGCTGGTCATCGGCGATCGCCAGACCGGCAAGACCGCCATCATCCTCGACACCATGCTCAACCAGAAGTCGGTGCACGACAACGGTCCCGAGAAGGAAAAGCTGTACTGCGTCTACGTCGCCGTCGGCCAGAAGCGCTCGACCGTCGCGCAGTTCGTCAAGGTTCTGGAAGAGCGCGGCGCGCTCGAATATTCGATCATCGTCGCCGCCACCGCTTCCGACCCGGCGCCGATGCAGTTCCTGGCGCCGTTCGCCGGCGCCACCATGGGCGAATATTTCCGCGACAACGGCATGCACGCGCTGATCAGCTACGACGATCTGTCGAAGCAGGCCGTCGCCTATCGCCAGATGTCGCTGCTGCTGCGCCGCCCGCCGGGCCGCGAAGCCTATCCTGGCGACGTTTTCTACCTGCACTCGCGCCTGCTCGAGCGCGCCGCCAAGCTCAATGACGATCTGGGCGGCGGATCGCTGACCGCTTTGCCGATCATCGAGACGCAGGCCAATGACGTGTCGGCCTACATCCCGACCAACGTGATCTCGATCACCGACGGCCAGATCTTCCTCGAAACCAACCTGTTCTTCCAGGGTATCCGCCCTGCGGTGAACGTCGGCCTCTCGGTCAGCCGCGTCGGCTCGGCCGCGCAGATCAAGGCGATGAAGCAGGTTGCCGGCTCGATCAAGGGCGAGCTCGCGCAGTACCGCGAAATGGCGGCCTTCGCGCAGTTCGGCTCGGATCTCGATGCCGCCACGCAGCGCCTGCTCAACCGCGGATCGCGCCTGACCGAACTCCTGAAGCAGCCGCAGTTCTCGCCGCTGAAGACGGAAGAGCAGGTCGCTGTGATCTTCGCCGGCGTCAACGGCTATCTCGACAAGCTGCCGGTCAACCAGGTCGGCAAGTTCGAGCATGGCCTGCTCAGCCACATGCGTGCGGCGGGCAAGGACGTTCTCGATGCCATCCGCAAGGAAAAGGCACTGTCGGACGATCTGCGCGCCAAGCTGAAGGCCGAGATCGACGCTTTCGCCAAGACCTTCGCCTGAGCGAAGCGACAAGACGGGATCAGGTTTGAAGCATGCCTTCATTAAAAGACCTTCGTAACCGTATCGCCTCGGTCAAGGCGACGCAGAAGATCACCAAGGCGATGCAGATGGTCGCCGCGGCGAAGCTGCGCCGTGCGCAAGAGGCCGCGGAAGCGGCGCGCCCCTATTCGGAGCGCATGGGTTCCGTGCTGGCCAACATCACCCAGGCGATCGGCGGCGGCGGCGATGCCCCGGCGCTGATGACCGGCACCGGCAAGGACAACGTGCACCTGCTCGTCGTCTGCACCGCCGAGCGCGGCCTGTGCGGCGGTTTCAATTCGCAGATCGCCCGTCTTGCCCGCGACCACATCCGCCGGCTTTTGGCCGACGGCAAGCAGGTCAAGATCATCTGCGTCGGCAAGAAGGGTTTCGACATCCTGCGCCGCGATTACGCATCGATGATCATCGACCGTGTGGATCTGCGCGAGGTCAAGACGCTCCGTTTCGTCAACGCCGACGCGATCGCCAAGAAGGTCATCCACCTCTTCAACGAGGGCGGCTTCGACATCTGCACGCTGTTCTATTCGCAGTTCAAGTCGGTGATCAGCCAGATCCCGACCGCACAGCAGATCATTCCGGCCGGTGTGGCTTCGGCTCCAGCCGAGGCGGTGGATGGCGGTAACGCCGTTTACGAATACGAACCGGAGCCGGGCGAAATCCTCTCCGACCTCATCCCGCGCAACATCTCCGTGCAGGTTTTCCGGGCGCTGCTCGAAAACGCCGCCGGCGAAATGGGCGCCAAAATGAGTGCCATGGACAATGCGACGCGCAACGCCGGCGAGATGATCAACAAGCTGTCGATCACCTACAACCGCCAGCGGCAGGCGCAGATCACCAAGGAACTGATCGAAATCATTTCGGGCGCCGAAGCGCTCTAGGCGCGGTCCGCGGGTCATCGACCCGCGACCGGACCGCGTTAGAAACAAAGGACGAAAAAGGGTAAAGACGATGGCGAAAGCAGCGACCCCCAAGACGGCGGCCCCCAAGGCAGCCGCCGCAAAGACCGCAGCCCCGGCGAAGGCAGCCAAGGCTCCGGCGGCAGCCGCGAAGGCAGCTCCGGCAAAGACGGCGGCAGCGCCGGCCAAAACCGCGGCGGCCAAGACTTCGGCTGTTGCCACCAAGGCAACCGGCGTTGTCGGCAAGGTTCGCCAGGTCATCGGCGCCGTCGTCGACGTGCAGTTCGGCGATCACCTGCCGGCGATCCTGAACGCGCTCGAGACGACCAATGTCGGCAACCGCCTGGTGCTCGAAGTTGCCCAGCATCTCGGTGAAAACACCGTGCGCTGCATCGCCATGGACTCGACCGAAGGTCTGGTGCGCGGCCAGGAAGTGCGCGACACCGGCGCGCCGATCACCGTTCCGGTCGGCCCGGGCATGCTCGGCCGCATCATCAACGTCATCGGCGAGCCGGTCGACGAAGAAGGCCCGGTCGATGCGACCGAAATGCGCTCCATCCACCAGCCGGCTCCGACCTATGTCGAGCAGTCGACGGAAGCACAGATCCTGATCACCGGCATCAAGGTGCTCGACCTGCTGGCGCCTTACGCCAAGGGCGGCAAGATCGGCCTGTTCGGCGGCGCCGGCGTCGGCAAGACCGTGCTGATCCAGGAGCTGATCAACAACATCGCCAAGGCGCATGGTGGTTATTCGGTGTTCGCCGGCGTTGGCGAGCGCACCCGCGAAGGCAACGATCTCTATCACGAATTCATCGAATCCGGCGTCAACAAGAAGGGCGGCGGCGAAGGTTCCAAGGCCGCGCTCGTGTACGGCCAGATGAACGAGCCGCCGGGCGCGCGCGCCCGCGTCGGCCTGACCGGTCTGACGGTTGCGGAATATTTCCGCGACCAGGGCCAGGACGTGCTGTTCTTCGTCGACAACATCTTCCGCTTCACGCAGGCGGGTTCGGAAGTGTCGGCTCTGCTCGGCCGTATCCCGTCGGCCGTCGGCTATCAGCCGACGCTCGCCACCGACATGGGCGCGCTGCAGGAACGCATCACCACCACCACCAAGGGTTCGATCACCTCGGTGCAGGCCATCTACGTGCCCGCCGACGACTTGACCGATCCGGCGCCGGCGACCTCGTTCGCTCACCTTGACGCGACGACGACGCTCAACCGCGCGATCGCCGAAAAGGGCATCTACCCCGCGGTCGATCCGCTGGATTCGACCTCGCGCATGCTCGACCCGCTGGTCGTCGGCGACGAGCATTACGGCGTCGCGCGCCAGGTGCAGTCGATCCTCCAGCGCTACAAGTCGCTGCAGGACATCATCGCCATCCTGGGCATGGACGAGCTGTCGGAAGAGGACAAACAGACCGTGGCCCGCGCCCGCAAGATCGAGCGCTTCCTGTCGCAGCCGTTCTTCGTCGCCGAAGTGTTCACCGGCGCGCCGGGCAAGCTGGTCGACCTCGCCGACACCATCAAGGGCTTCAAGGGCCTCTGCAACGGCGACTACGATCACCTGCCGGAAGCCGCCTTCTACATGGTCGGCGGCATCGAGGAAGCGGTCGAGAAGGCACAGCGCCTGGCGGCTGAAGCAGCTTAATCAAGCGAATAGCGGATAGGGAGTAGCGAATAGGGCAAGGTGAGCCGAGCGAGTTTCTTCCCTACTCGCTACTCACTATTCCCTACTCGCTAAAGTGATCATGGCTGAAGCTTTCAAATTCGAACTGGTCTCGCCGGAACGCCTGCTGGTTTCCGAGCAGGTCGAATCCGTCGTCATTCCGGGCGCCGAAGGCGAGATGACGGTGATGGCGCATCACGCGCCGGTCATGACAACGATCAAGCCGGGTGTCGTCACGGTGAAGACCGCGTCGGGCGGCGAAGAACGCTATGTCGTGTTCGGCGGTTTCGCCGACATTGTTCCAGCCGGCTGCACGCTGCTGGCGGAATCGGCAGTAGCGGTGAAGGATGTCGACCGTGCCGACCTCACGCGCCGCATCCAGGAAGCCAAGGAAGACGCCACTGATGCCAAGGACGATCAGACCCGCAGCAAGGCGGAACAGTTCCTTAGCCAGCTCACTACACTGGAAGGCGCGCTCCTGCCGGCGTAAAAGTCGGTTTGGATGACTTGATGAAAAGCGGGGCCTTGCCTCGCTTTTTTGTTTGTTGGACAGTCCGGCTGACTTGGCGTGGGGGGACAGCCGATGACGCAGGAAGCAGACCAACCAGAAACGGCTTCCAGATCCCGGTGGTCGACGGCGCTGGTGTCGGCCTTTGGCGGACCGTTCGGCGGATTTCTGTGGATCGGCGCCGGCAGGCTGGCGCTCGCCAGCCTGGTGGCGGTCAGCGTCCTCAGTCTCGCGATCATCTACATCGGCTTTCCGGTGCTGCCCGGCGTCGATCTTACCTGGCTGGCCAATCTTTCAAGTATCGGCTTGATGATCTTGTGGGTGGCGCTTGTCGTGCCCTTCGCGTCCCGGTTCAAGCCGGACAAATGGTACGCGCACGGGTTTTGGGTGCTGGTGCTCGTCTTTCTCTCCTCACCCGTGCCCGCAATGGTGATCCGTTCGTTTCTATTCCAACCGTTTTCGATTCCGTCCGGCAGCATGGTGCCGACATTGCAGGAAGGCGACCATCTCTTCGTCTCCAAATTCGCCTACGGCTACAGTCGCTACAGCGTGCCATTCAATCTGCTGCCGATAGAAGGACGCATATTCGGCGCGGAGCCCAAGCGCGGGGATGTCGTGGTGTTCAAATTCCCGCCAGACCCCAGCGCGGATTACATCCAGCGGATCGTCGGTCTTCCCGGCGACAGGATTCAGATCGTCGACGGTGTGCTTCACATCAACGATGTGGCCGTCGGCCTTGAGGATGCCGGCACGTTCTCGTACGAGGAGAGGCCAGCCAAGCTTCAACGGGAGACCCTGCCGGGGGGCGTCAGCCATTTCGTTCTCAACCTGACGGACAACTCGATTGGTGACAATACGCGTGTGTTCGAGGTGCCCGAAGGCCATTATTTCGTACTGGGCGACAACAGGGACAATGCCTCCGACAGCCGGTTCACGGTAGGCTTCGTTCCCTACGAAAACCTTGTCGGCAAGGCCGTGCGATTGTTCTGGAATTCGCAAGGCACGGATTACGCGTCCCGGCAGACGTTGGACGGTTCGGCTGCCAGATAGGCCCAAACCACATTGGGTCCGACTCGACTACTCGCTTCCTATGCCGAGCGCAGCGAAGGCCAGGGTGGGACCATCCCGTCGCAGGTGGACGAGATGCACGGCCACGAGTTCGATCAGCGTCTGGCGCTCGGCGTGCTCCCCAGCGAAGCCGGCAAGGTCGAACACCGCCGTCACGGTCTCATTCGCCGGTAGCTGTTGGCTCAAAAGCGCCGTCAGTGCCGCGTCGAGCGGATCGGTGAAATGGTTTTCGGGCAAGGTGTTTCCGCGCGCGGCGCAGGCGGCGATCCAGGCGGCAACCACCAGAGTGAGATGCACGAACTCGGTACCGGCTTCGAGGCACTCGAGGGCGGACGCGATGATGCGCTGGGGCAGCTTCTGGCTGCCATCATTGGCGATCTGCGCGGTGCGGTGGGCGAGCGCGGTGTTTGAAAAACGCTCGGCAAGCTCGGCTGTATAGGTTTTTGTGTCGAGTCCGGCATCCTCCGGCAATGTCGGGATGGCTTCGGCCCAGAGCCCGTCGACGAACTGCCGGATCGCCGGATCGGCGAAGGCGCGGTCGACCGTGGCGTGGCCGCTGAGCAGGCCGAGATAGGCGATGCCTGAATGCGCGCCGTTGAGCAGCCTGAGCTTCATGTCCTCGAAGGGGGCGACATCCCCAACCATGGTAACGCCGAATTTCTCCCAAGCCGGCCGACCCGCCGGAAAATTGTCTTCGATGACCCATTGGCGGAAGGGTTCGGTCATAACAGGCCAGGCATCCTCGACGCCGAGTTGTCCCGCGATCCGCGCCCGGTCGGCATAGGTTGTCGCCGGCACGATGCGGTCGACCATGCTGGAGGGAAACGCGACTGCATCGGCGATGTGACGGGCGAGCCCGGCATCGCGCAACGCCGCGAATTCGGTCAGCAGCCGGTGCAGTGTGGCGCCATTGGCCGGCAGGTTGTCGCAACACAGCACGGTAAAGGGCGGTGTTCCCGCGGCCAGCCTTCGGGCAAGCGCTTCGGTCAGAAAACCATGCGCGGTCTTTGGCATCCGCGGATTGGCCAGATCGTGGATGATGTCGGGATGGCTGGCGTCCAGTCCGCCGCCCGCCGCCCTGAGATAGGCCTTCTCGGTGATCGTCAGCGTGACGATGCGGGTGCGAGGATCGGTCAGCGCGGCCAGCACCGCACCGGGGTCTTCCGGGGCCACCAGCAGCGACTGGATCGAGCCGATGACGCGCAGCTCCTCCTCGCCACTGCTGCGGATCGCCAGCGTGTAGAGCCCGTCCTGCGGCGTCAGCGCGTCGCGCGTGTCGGGGCTGCGCAAGGAGACGCCAACGATGCCCCAGTCCGTTTCGCCTGCAGCCAGGCAGTCGTCGACATAGGCGGCCTGATGGGCGCGATGGAAGGCGCCGACACCAAGATGCACCATGCCTGGGGTAACCTTGCCGCGATCATATAAGGGGATTTTGGTCCCCTCGGGCAGCTGTTGTAGCGTGGCGTCGGACAGATGGCTTCTGGTCATCACGATACCGGGGCTGAGGGCTTGGGGACGCGGCGGATGACAGGCGGCGTAACACCTGTTTGCGCCTGCCGCAAGGATGCCGCTTTGCCAGCGCACATTGACTTCGCCTTGGCCCGAACGTACCGGTATCCAGACTGGAAGGAGCCGCTTTCCCCATGGTCGCGCTGACCGATCCGGACCTGCTGTTTCCATCCGAAGCGCATTCGCGCTCGCTTGCCCGCGACCTCTATGCCGGCATCAAGAACCTGCCCATCGTCAGCCCGCACGGCCACACCGATCCGCGCTGGTATGCGCTCAACGAGCCGTTCCCGGATCCGGCGCAATTGCTCATCGTGCCCGACCACTACATCTTCCGCATGCTGTTCAGCCAGGGCGTGCGGCTCGAGGATCTCGGTGTGGCGACCCTGGACGGCGCCCCGGTCGAGACCGACGGCAGGACGATCTGGCGGCGCTTTGCCGAGCACTATTATTTGTTTCGCGGCACGCCGACCCGGCTGTGGCTCGATCATGTGCTGGCCGATCTGTTCGGCATTGAAGAGCCGCTGAGCGCCGAGACCGCCGACCGCCATTACGACACGATCGCGACGCTGCTGCAGTGGGAGAATTTCCGCCCGCGCGCTTTGTTCGAGCGCTTCAACATCGAGGTCATCGCGACGACGGAAGGCGCGCTCGACGACCTGAAATGGCACCAGATGATTCGTGACAGCGGCTGGGAGGGCCGCGTCATCACCGCTTATCGGCCGGACGCGGTTGTCGATCCCGATTTCGAAGGGTTTGCGGCCAATCTCGACCGGCTCGGCGAGATCACCGGTTGCGATACCGGCAGCTGGGCTGGCTATCTCGACGCGCATCGCCAGCGCCGCGCCTTCTTCAAGAGCTTTGGCGCGACCTCGTCCGACCACGGCCATCCGACGGCCGAGACCGCCAACCTTTCCGATGCGGCTGCCCAGGAGCTGTTCAACCGCATCCGCCACGGCTCGGACGATGAGCGCGAGCGAAAGCTGTTCCGAGCCCAGATGCTGACCGAGATGGCCAAGATGAGCCGGGATGACGGGCTGGTGCTGCAGATCCATCCTGGCTCCTGGCGCAATCACTCGCCTGGCATCTTCCAGAAGTTCGGCCGCGACAAGGGTTTCGATATTCCGACGCGGACCGACTATGTGACGGCGCTGAAGCCGTTGCTCGACTGCGTCGGACTGGAGCGCGACCTGACAATCATCGCCTTCACGCTCGACGAAACCAGCTACGCACGCGAATTGGCGCCATTGGCCGGCGTCTATCCGGCGCTCCGGCTCGGGCCGGCCTGGTGGTTCCACGACAGTCCGGAAGGCATGCGCCGCTTCCGCGAGATGACAACGGAGACGGCCGGCTTCTACAACACTGTCGGCTTCAACGACGACACCCGCGCCTTTCCCTCGATCCCGGCCCGCCACGATGTGGCGCGTCGCGTCGACTGCGCCTTCCTGGCGCGGCTCGTCGCCGAACACCGGCTGCGCGAAAACGAGGCGCATGAGCTGGCCGGTGAATTGGCCTATACGCTCGCCAAGAAAGCCTATCGGCTCTGATGCATGCCGATGCGATTACCGTTGGCCAGCCGTCGACGATGAGGAGATGACGATGACAAAGATCTTCGCCCATGCCGGCGAGAGCGACTGGACGCCGACGTCTGACGGCAACAGGCGGCGGGTTCTCCTCTCCACCGATGAATTGATGCTGGTCGAATTCGGTTTCGACAAGGGCGGTGTCGGTGCCCTGCATTCGCATCCGCATGTCCAGTCAAGCTATGTCGCCGAGGGCCGGTTCGAGGTGACAATAGACGGCCAAACCGAAATCCTCGGGACAGGCGGCAGCTTCATCGTGCCGTCGGGTCTGGTGCACGGCGTCAAGGCGCTGGAAGCGGGGCGGCTGGTTGACAGCTTCACGCCGCACAGGGCCGATTTTCTCACCTGAAAGCGCGAGCGCCCGCATGGTCACGGCGACCGGCGGCGAGCAAGCGATGCGTGGCCTCGAGAATGGCCTCGACCGGTGCGTCGGCGACGTCAGCCCTGCGTCCGCGTCTCGGCGCCGTCACCACCTCGACCATGTTCGACAGCGGCCGCCACCGCTCCAGATTGGCGCCGTTGTTGACGATCACCGTCGGTGTCATGACCGTGGCGAACAGGTGCCCCAGACCGCCTTCCATGCCGACATAGGCAGCCGCCATTTCGCCGAGCGCCAGCAGGAGATCGCCGAATGCCTCGACATCGAGCCCAAGGTCGGGACCGATCATCGTGAGCCGGCTTTCCCTGGCGGCCAGGCTCTGTGGCGTCGGTCCCTTGCCCGGGGTGACCAGATACAGCACGTGATAGCCGGCATCGATGAGATTGCGGGCAACGGCTGATATCTGGTCCTCGCTCATGAACTTGTTGCCCCTGGCGTTGCCGCCAAGCAGGACCAGCGGACGGTCGTCGGCGCCGACGAGCCGGCGCGCCATGGTCCGGGCGGCCGGCGGAACATCGAGCCTGTGGTCGAAGGGCAGGTGGCGGCCGGCGAGGCGCTCGATCAGCCTGTGGTAGCGCCAGGCGTTGTGTTCGGGCCGCAAGGTCCATCGGGTGCCCCGGCGCAGCGACAGGAGATAGCCGGCAAAATTGGGCTCGTAGTGAACGCCGCGGCCGAGAAGCTGCAATCCGGTGACCATCAAGCCGGGCACGCCCGTCCGGAAGTCGACGACCGTCTTCTGTCTGCCCGGCCGTGCGAATTCAGCGAGAATGTCGGAAAGCGGCTTCAGCCTGAAGTCGTCGACCAGGGGAGCGGCATGCTTGTGCAACATGCCCATGAGCGAAGACTTGCCCTGGCAACCATAGACGATATGGCTTTGTGGGAAGGCCGTTCTCGCCGCCCGCAAGGCCGGGATCCGCAGCAACCCATCCCCGAGGGCGTCGTTGCGGACGTAGAAAATCAGCAGCGGCGCGGGCAAGTCCATGGTCGGGCGGATCCGTTAGGGCTATGGCGTCGAGAGGGGAGCCAGCTTCGGAAAAAATGCAAGAAGACAGCAAACCCCGGCTGAATCCAGAGGGAATATGCGCCAGACGTAACATTATGAGCGATAGCCGGTATCGCCGCCGCCCCGCCTCGTCATTTCGGCATTGATGTCGGTCAGGTGATATGCCGGAGCAGGCCGAAGAGCCGCTCGAACGTCTTGCCATAGGGCGGGCGCAGCAGGGCGCCGGCGCTCAAGCGCGACTGCAGGAAAACCGGCTTCTCCTTGCTGAAGGTGCGGAACCCCCATTCGCCGTGATAGGCGCCCATGCCGCTGGCGCCGACACCGCCGAAGGGCTGGTTTTCCTGCACCAGATGCAGCATGCAGTCGTTGATGGTGACGCCGCCGGCGACGGTCTCGCGCAGGATGCGCTGGCGGTTGCCGCTGTCGTTGCCGAACCAGTAGAGCGCCAGCGGCCGGTCGGCCTGGTTCACATGGCTGATCGCCTCGTCGACGGTGGCGTATTCGACGATCGGCAGCACCGGTCCGAAAATCTCCTCGCGCATCAGCCGCAGGTCCGGGCCGGCATTGCGGACCAGGGTCGGTAGCAGCTTGCGGCTCGTGGTGCCGAGATCTTCGCCGGCTGGGTTGATTTCGATGACATCGGCGCCGGCATCGCGGGCTTCCGCGATCATGGCGTGCAGGCGCTGAAAGTGCCGGTCGCTGATGATGGCGGTATAGTCGGGGTTGTCGCGCAGGGTGGGGTAGAGCTTCGCGATTGCCGTTGCGAGCTTCGCGGCGACCGCGCTTGCCTGTCCCTTCGGCACCAGCAGATAATCCGGCGCGATGCAGGTCTGCCCGGCATTGAGCAGCTTGCCATAGGCGACGCTGGCTGTTGCCGCATCGAGATCGCAGGAGGGGTCGAAGATTGCCGGCGACTTGCCGCCGAGCTCGAGCGTAACCGGGGTCAGGTTGGCGGCAGCGGCCATCGCCACATGGCGGCCGACCGCGGTCGAACCGGTGAACAGCAGATGATCGAAGGGCATCGATACGAAGGCCTTGCCCATCTCGGCATCGCCGGTGATGACGCTGAGCTCATCCGGGGCGAAATGCTCGCCGACAAGTTTGGCGAGCAATTCCGAGAAAGCCGGTGTCAGTTCGGACGGCTTGACCAGCACGCGGTTGCCGGCGGCGAGCGCTGCCGTGACCGGCGCGACGGCGAGCTGAAAGGGGTAATTCCACGGCGAGACGATGCCGACCACACCAAGCGGCTGCGGCAGCAGGCGATTTCGACCCGGCAGGAACGGCAAGGTGGTGGCGACACGACGCTCCCGCATCCAGCCTTTCAGATGAGACAGTGTGTGGCGGATGCCGGCGCGTACGACAAACAGCTCGGCAAGACGCGTCTCGTGTGTCGAGCGGCTGCCAAAGTCGGCGTTGATTGCGGCGCAGATCTCCGCCTCATGCTGCTCGGTCAGCGCCTGCAGGCGCTTCAGGCGGTCTTTCCGAACGCTCAGGTCCGGAAAGGGCCGCTTCTCGAAGGCGGCGCGCTGCAGCTGGAACCGTTCGCCGAGGACGTCCTGTCTCACCTGCAGCATCGTGCCCTCCCTGGCTCGTCTGGCCAAGCTTACATCCTAGCGCGTGAAGGAATCCAGCGGGGGTGCAGGTGTCGTTGGGGAAGGTGAGCCTTCGCTAGCCATGGCCAATCAGTCCTCCGTCGAGATGGAGTGGCCGTTCCGGTTGTGTTCCGAGACCAGCTGCGCTACTCCGAAGGCTCACGCGGAGAGTCTCTTGACCGGTTTCCACATCCTCTCCAATCCTCGCAAAATCGCTTCCCGTCCGGTGTCCGCCTGATGTCGGCGCAGGCAGCTAGCCTTCGGACCGAGGATCCCAAGCGGCGCGTCCTGAAGGACGTGTTCGGCTTCGACGATTTCCGCCCCGGGCAGGCCGATGTCATGGACGCGCTGCTGGGTGGGCGCCATGTGCTGGCCGTCATGCCGACGGGTGCGGGCAAATCGCTCTGCTACCAGGTTCCGGCGCTGGTTCTGGGCGGGCTCACCCTCGTCGTGTCGCCGCTGGTGGCGCTGATGCAGGATCAGGTCGCCGCCTTGCGGCTGGCCGGAGTGTCCGCCGACACGATCAATTCCTCGATCGACCGCGAGGCCAATGTCGCGGCCTGGCGGCGCGTAGCGTCCGGCCAGACGCGGCTGCTTTACCTGGCGCCGGAGCGGCTGATGACCGAGCGTATGCTCGAGGCGCTCTCGAGGCTCGAAATCAGCCTGATCGCCATCGACGAGGCGCATTGCATCTCGCAATGGGGACCGGCGTTCCGGCCCGAATATGAGGATCTGTCGCGGCTGCGGCACGTCTTTCCCAACGCGCCGATCATCGCGGTGACGGCGACGGCGGACGAGAGCACGCGCAGCGATATCGTGGCACGGCTGTTCGCCGAGCGCGTCGAGACCCTGGTGCTGGGTTTCGACCGGCCCAACATCAAGCTGGCGATCGAATCCAAACAGGACAGCAAGCGGCAATTGCTGCGTTTCATCGAACGCCATGCCGGTAAGAGCGGCATCGTCTACTGCCTGTCGCGCAAGAAGACGGAAGAGATGGCGGCCTTCCTCGAGAAGAACGGCGTCACCGCGCTCGCTTATCATGCCGGCATGAGCAAGGAGGCGCGTGAAGCGAATCAGAACGCTTTCATGACGCTGTCGGGCGTCGTCATGGTGGCGACCATCGCCTTCGGCATGGGCATCGACAAGCCTGATGTCGCCTATGTCTTTCACACCGATATGCCGGGCAGCCTGGAAGCCTATTATCAGGAGATCGGGCGTGCCGGCCGCGATGGGCGGGATGCCGAGGCGCATATGCTGTTTGGCCTCGGCGATATCCGCATGCGGCGGCTGTTCATCGACGACGAGGACGCATCAGCCGAGCACAAAAAACGATCGCACCAGCGACTCAACACCTTGATCGGTTATTGCGAGACGGCGCAGTGCCGCCGCCAGGTGCTGCTCGGCTATTTCGGCGAGGAGGCGCAGCCTTGCGGCAATTGCGACAACTGCCTCGACCAGGTGCCGCGCGCCGATGGTGCGGCCGAGGCGCGCATCATCCTGGTGGCCGTGGCGCAGAGCGGCGAGCGCTTCGGCGCCGCCCATGTCATCGACATCCTGCTCGGCCACGAGACCGAGAAGGTGCAGGCCAGAAGCCATCAGAGGCTAGCCTGCTTCGGCAGCGGCGCGGCGCAAAAGAAGGATTTCTGGATGTCGCTGATGCGGCAGCTGGTCGCGAACGGTTTCCTGGAGCCGGACCCGAGCGGCCATGGCGGGCTCGCCATCGCCGAAAAAGGTCATGCGCTTGGCCGCGGCGAGATGCCGTTCCGCTACCGTGTCGAGATGCGCAGCCGCGCCTTGCGCAAGATGCGAGCGGCCGAAGGTTCGGGTGCCGAAGGCGTCGACGCTTCGCTGCTGGCCACGCTCAAGACACTTCGCTTGCGCCTCGCCAAGGAGCGCCAGGTGCCGGCCTATGTGGTGTTTTCCGACCGCACCTTGATCGACATGGCCGAGCGCTGTCCGCGCGACCTCGACGCCTTCGCCGAAGTGAATGGCGTGGGGGCGGCGAAGCTCAAGGAGTTCGGGCAGATCTTTCTGAGCGCCATTGCGGCGCACCAGGCGGGTGGATCGGCCTGAAGGCCGTCCGCGCAATCGTCACATCTGTATCGACATGCCGCCATCGACGGTCAGGACATGCCCGTTGACGAAAGACGCCGCGTCGCTGGCGAGGAAAAGCGCGGCACCGGCGATCTCCTGCCATTCCCAACTATGAGGGCCACCAGCGGGAGCGCGTCCGCGACGGGAAGCTTACGTTTGACCGAAGTGCACCGGAACATAAGTGATCGACAAAGGTTTGAATTCGGCGGGCGGTTCCCTTATTTCGCCTGCCCGAGATCGCGCTCAAGAGGCTAGATCGATCCGCAGCTGCCGTGAGTGGGGCGGCGGGATTCTTGTGTTGGAACTTTAGAAAGCGGCCCGGCATCCTTTGTTGGGATCTAAACGAGACACCGGGCCTAACCCGACGGAGCGGTTTGTGAGGAACGGCGCCGTGGGCTGGCGAATATATGCACCCAGGCTGATATTCTTGAAGTCATACGAATGAAGTACAAGAGCAGCAATTCGGGGGCCAACCGATGGCCCACAAGCCCCGCCGTCCCTGTGGCGGCCCCCCGTCGTCATCTGTCACTTGAGAATGAAATAGAGCGGGACAAGCATTGCGGCGACCGCGGTGAGAAACAGGTCTGTGGTCATGAGCCCCCGCTCGGAATTCCATGGCCACTGACACAATCAATTTAGCCAAGATGCAAGGAATCAAACCATGGTTTTGCGCAGTGGCAACCAACCCCTCCGCTGCTCGTTGACCTATGCTGGGATGATCCCTAGCCACCTCTTGGCCCGCCCTTGATCCCCATTCCGGGCGGGCTCTTTTTGCCTATTGGGCGGCAGCCGATCGAACCTCGCGTCGCAGTAAATGTTCCGGAACTATTTTAGCGTATGCTAATTGAATGGCGATTGTTGCGGTCAGTTTATGCGCTTGGCTGCGAGATTTTCGGGAGGAATAAAAAAGATGAGCGGTAACCCCGATGATCCACCAATTGAACGACGCTCACATCCCCGGGCGGCCGTTCTAAAGGATGGGACCATTGTCACCGAGGATGTGACAATCGCTTGCTCCGTCAGAAACCAGCACGCTCATGGGGCGGAGCTACGGGTGGAGCCGGGCGTGGTGGTTCCCGAGCGGTTCGTCCTGCACATCCATGCCGATGGTGTCGAATATCGTGCCGTGGTGCGGTGGAGGAAGAACGAGCGGCTTGGCGTACAGATCTATTGAAACAGCATGCCATTGGCGAACCGGACGCCGGAACCTAAGCAACTGGTCGAACTTATCGCGTCATGACCTTGCATGAGGTGCTGTTGAGGGCCGTGCGGGAAGTGACCGGTGAAGCAGGTCCCCTACGCTACTTCATAGCTTCAGGCGCAGGAATGGCGGAGAGGGAGGGATTCGAACCCCCGATGGGCTTGCACCCATGCCGCATTTCGAGTGCGGTGCATTCGACCACTCTGCCACCTCTCCGCGGTCATGGTCGGCCGTTGCCGGCGCGGCGCACTAGATAACGGCTGAACGGGCAGGTTACAAGGCCAAATCCGCCGATATTTGGCTTGCCATCCGGCCTGCCGGGCAAGCAGCGGATTCAAGGCGGTATTTGCCGGTCACTGGCCCGGCACGGTATAGGCGGCCTTGGCGGTCATCACCGCCCTCACGCTTTTTTCCAAGGCACCGTAGACCTTGCCGTCGTTCTCGCCGGAAAAGATCACCACGGCGGCGTAGCCGGCTTCGTTGACGAAGAAGAAAGAGCCGCCGGTCTCGGGGTAGTCGGGCATGTGATGATGCAGCAGGCCATCATGATAATACTGGGTGCCACGGGCGGTGCGCTTCATGTAGGCGCCCAGGCCATAGCTCACTTTGCCCGGCAGAGCGTCCAGCCATTGGCGTGTCGTCGGGCCGAGAACGCCGGATTGTTTGTCGAAGGCATAGAGGAATTTGGCATAATCCTGCGCCGAAATATCCCAGCCGCCATTCGGTGTCCGCGCCACCAGCGTGTCGTCGATGACGCCGGCATTTGCGGCCAACCCAAGCCTTGTGAAGACCTTGCCGCAGACGTTGCTATAGGCGTGGTTGGCGAGCACCTGTGCGACGTAGCCCAAAATGAGGTAGCCGCTGTCGCTGTAGGAAGTCGTGCTGCCCGGAGCAAACTCGAGCATGGTCTGTGTCGCCGTCTTGAACGAGGCGCTGACCGAATGGTCGTTCTTGTCGTCGAAGGCGTTCTTTACCAGCCCGGCGCGATGGGTGAGCAATTCGTCGATGGTGATCGCGGTGAAACGCGGATCCTTCGGGGCGTTGGCGCCGTTGTTGCGCCTGAAATAGCCGACGAGCACGCTGCCCAGCGTATCCGTGAACGCCAGGCGCTTGTCATCGACGAGACCGGCGATGCAAACGCCGGTGATCGCTTTCGACAGGCTGGCGATCGGGTGCCGCTCGGTCGGTTTCCAGCCATGGTCGTAGGAGCCGACGAGCGTCTGGTGCAGCGCCACGGCAACCTCGGCATCGGCGATGTGATAGTCCTTCATCCAGGCGGTGACGGCGCTGTCGACGCTTTCGGCGACCGGGTTGGGCGCCGATAGAGCGGGCTGCCATGCCAACAGCATCAAACTCAGGCAAAGTCCCGACCAGCCACGCATCCTCGCCTCCCCCGACGGCAAACGCCTGTGCATGTTGACACGGCCGGTTCGCGCCGGCCAATAACAGTCTCGGCAACGGCTGTTTGCCTTGACTCCCACGCAACCTTCGGTTAGGGACAGCGCGCAATCGGCGTGGAGGGTTCTTCCACGCCGCTTGTTTTTTGAACCCGCAGACTGACAAAAAGACGGCCGAACCGCCTCAGGCGGTTCATCAAGGCCGACCGAACAGCGAAAGGCAAAAAATGTTCGCAGTCATTAAAACGGGCGGTAAGCAGTATCGCGTTGCCGCCAACGATCTCCTGAAGATCGAAAAAGTCGAAGCCAATGTCGGCGATATCGTCGAGATCGGCCACGTGCTCGCGCATGGCGAGGGCGAGAATGTCACGTTCGGCGCGCCGTTCGTCGATGGCGCTCTGGTCACCGCCGAAGTCGTCGAGCAGGGCAAGAACCGCACGGTCATCGCTTTCAAGAAGCGCCGCCGCCAGAATTCGCGCCGCAAGATCGGCCATCGCCAGCTTCTGACCACCGTGCGGATCGCCGAGATCCTGCTGGGTGGCGCAAAGCCGACGAAGACGGCAGCGGTGAAGGCACCGAAGAAGGAAGCCAAGGCCGAGGTGGCCGCCGAGCCGAAGGCCGAGGCCGCACCGAAGGAAGCCAAGGCCAAGAAGGAAGCTGCCCCCAAGGCGGAAGTGACGGCCGAGACGGCTGCAGCGCCGCTGTTCAAGGCGCCGAAGGGCGAGCCGGACGACCTGACCGTGATCAAGGGCATCGGCCCGGTCGCCGCCAAGGATCTCGCCGAGCAGGGCATCATCACCTTCGCGCAGCTGGCCAAGCTGTCCGACAAGGATGTCGCCAAGATCGACGAGCACATGCCGTTCAGCGCCGACCAGATCAAGGACTGGCGCGAACAGGCCAAAGAACTGGCGAAGAAGTAATTTTTCCGGCGATCAGGTCGCCGGATCGGACTTGAAACGGAACGCGAACGCGTTCATAAGGCCTTTTAGGCGCCTTGCGGCGCAACGGAGTTAGTTAGATGGCACACAAGAAAGCTGGCGGCTCGTCGCGCAACGGTCGCGACTCGCATTCCAAGCGTCTGGGCGTGAAGAAGTTCGGCGGCGAAGCCGTCATCCCGGGCAACATCATCATTCGTCAACGCGGCACGACCTGGCATCCCGGCGTCAATGTCGGCATGGGCACGGACCACACCCTTTTCGCGCTCGAATCCGGCGCCGTGACGTTCAACAAAAAAGCCAACGGCCGAACCTACGTATCGGTCAACCCGATTGCCAAAGCCGCGGAGTAGCCGGTTCCGCACTAGAACACCGGCGCCCATCTCGGGGACCGGTGTCTGGCAAAGCCAGGAAAAGGATCAAGGGAGATGGGTTTCCATCTCCCTTTTTCTTTGCCTGGAGGACTTCAAATGGTTGCCGAAGCAGAAGACTCAGAAGACGAAAGTTACGCGATAGACTGCCCGGTGCTGGTCACCGAGCGGCTGGTGATGCGGGCGCCGCGCGAAAGCGACATCGCGCAACTGGTCGAGCTTGCCGACAACCGCCATGTCGCCGAAATGCTGGCGCGCATGCCGCACCCGTATGGCGAGGCCGAGGCGCGCGCCTTCCTGGCCATGACCAAGTCGCGCCGCGCCGGCATTGTCTATGCGCTGACGCTGGCCGGCACCGACACCTTCGTCGGCTGCGCGGGCTTGAACACCACCGATCGCGGGCTGGAGCTCGGCTACTGGATCGGCGAGCCCTTCTGGAAGCGCGGCTATGCGACCGAAGCCGCCCACGCGCTGGTCGACCTCGCCTTCCAGAAGACGTCGATCCAGGTGCTGCAGGCGTCAACGCGGGTCATCAATCCGGCCTCTCGCCGGGTGATCCACAAATGCGGCTTCCAGTATGCTGGCCAAGGCATGCTGAACTCGATCGTCGCCGGCCAGGTGCCCGTCGAGCGCTACCGGCTCGACCGCAAGACTTGGACCAGCCTCAGGAATTGGGTTCACTTCTGATGTATGGCGTTGGTGAAGCCAATGGTTGAGGACAGCAGCGAAATTGAAACGGTCGCGATCGTGCCGTTCGCACTTGGGCATATCGAAAGCTTTCATCACGCGCTCGATGTCGTTTCGCGTGAGCGAAAGTACTTGTCCTTTCTCGAGGCGCCACCGCTGGATCAAGCCAGAAGATTTGTGATGGACCGAATCGCAAGAGGCGATCCAGGCTATGTAGCAGCTGTTCGTGGCGAGGTTGTCGGCTGGTGCGACATCACGCGCCATGATCGGCCCATACACGCTCATCGCGGCGCGCTTGGGATGGGCATTGTCCCGTCTTATCGGGGGCGTGGCCTTGGACGGAAGCTCATCAAGGCAACCGTGGCGCAAGCGCGCAAGGACGGCTTTGTCCGTATCGAGCTTTTCGTACATGCCGACAATGCCCGCGCCATCGCGCTTTACGACAAGGTCGGATTTGTCAGGGAGGGCGTGCAGCGCGACGCGGTCTATATCGATGGGGAATATCGCGATGCGATCATGATGGCGATCGTCGAACGCGAAAACGCAGGCGGATAAAGAGCCATCAGCCCAGTTCGGCCCACACCGGCAGGTGGTCCGAACCGGTTGCCTGGTGGTCGACCCACAGGCGCTGTAGCGATCGGGCAAGCGAGGCGCTGGTGAAGACGTAGTCGATCCGCTTGTGGCGGTCGGTGTTGGCGGGGTCCTTGGGGTCGACCCAACTGACGAGATCGTCGCCGGCGACATCAAGGCGCACGGCGGCATCGACTGCGAAGTCGGCGGTCAGCGGCATGCCGAATTGGTGGTCCGGCCGGCCGGCGAGTTCGACATATTCGGGCGAGCCGGCCAGCATGTTGAAATCGCCCAAGGCCACAAACGCCTCGGGGTGCGGCAATTCCGGCAGGCCGATCTCGGCGACGCCGGACAGCGCGCCGCCCTCAAGCGCATAGTTCAACAGGCGCCGGCGCAGGAACTGGATCTGGCTGGCGCGTTCGACCGGGCTGCGGTGATCGAGATGGATGGAATAGAAGCGGATGAAGCCAAGCGGCGTCTCGATCAGTGCCTCCAGCGCACCGCGCTGGAAGTTCATCATCTCGAAGCTGCGGCTGCGCGGCAAAAGCAGGTTGCGCGACAGATGAATTGGTGTTTTCGACAGCATCATGTTGCCGAGCTGGAAGGTCGTGGTGATGGCGCGGCCGTTCTCGATGCGCGAGCCGATATTGGCCTCGAAATTGCTGCCGTAGACGGCGAAATAGTCGGGCAGCGCCTCGCCGATCTCGGCGACCATGTCACGGCTGCCGTTTCTCGGATTGTTGCGGGTGACCTCCTGCAGCGCGATCACGTCGGCGCCGCGCACGGAATCGGCGATCCGTCCGACATCGTACTGCCCATCAAGACCGATGCCGTACTGGATGTTGTAGGTTACAAGCTTCATACCAACATTTCTCCGGCCGACCCCAAGCGGCCATTGTCACAAAACGGCCTCGCCCTTGGCCGCGCCTTGGTTTAGAGCAAGGCCCAAGGTTTAGAGCAATGCCGCAAGGCCAATAAAAGAAACTGCAATCCCATGAAATTTCTCGATCAAGCCAAGGTCTATGTCCGCTCCGGTGACGGAGGCGCCGGTTCGGTGTCTTTCCGGCGCGAGAAATTCATCGAGTTCGGCGGGCCGGATGGCGGCGATGGCGGCCGTGGCGGCGATGTCTGGCTGGAAGCGGTGAACGGCCTGAACACGCTGATCGACTATCGCTACCATCAGCATTTCAAGGCCAAGACCGGTGTCCACGGCATGGGCCGCAACATGACCGGCGCCAAGGGCGCCGATGTGACGCTGAAAGTGCCGGCGGGAACCCAGGTCTTCGAGGAGGACAACGAGACGCTGATCTGCGACCTCACCGTGGTCGGCCAGCGCTTCTTGCTCGCCAAGGGCGGCAATGGCGGCTTCGGCAACCAGCATTTCAAGACCTCGACCAACCAGGCGCCGCGCCGCGCCAACCCCGGCCTTCCCGGCGAAGAGCTCAACATCTGGCTGCGGCTGAAGCTGATCGCCGATGCGGGGCTGGTCGGACTGCCCAATGCCGGCAAGTCGACATTCCTCGCGGCTGTTACAGCGGCCAAGCCGAAGATCGCCGACTATCCGTTCACGACGCTGCATCCCGGCCTCGGCGTCGCGCGCATCGACGCGCGCGAGTTCGTCATCGCCGATATTCCCGGCCTCATCGAAGGCGCGCATGAAGGCGTCGGCATCGGCGACCGCTTCCTTGGCCATGTCGAGCGCACGCGCGTGCTGCTGCACCTGGTTTCGGCGCAGGAGGAAAATCCGGGCAAGGCCTACAAGACCGTGCGTGCCGAACTCGACGCCTATGGCAATGGGTTGGTCGAGAAGGTCGAGATCGTGGCGCTTTCCCAAGTCGACACGCTCGACGCCGATGCACGCAAGAAGAAGGTTGCTTCGCTGAAGCGAGCCGCCGGACGCGCGCCGATGCTGCTGTCCGCCGTCACCGGTGAGGGGGTCGAGGCGGTGCTGCGGGCGCTGATGAGGGTGATTGCCGAGGCGCGCGCGGAGGCTGCGCCGGTGGTCGAGACGCGCTGGGAAAAGTAAGGCATGCAGTCGCTCAGGAAATACCGGCGCATCACCGTCAAGATCGGCTCGGCGTTGCTCGTCGACCGGGCGAGCGGCTTGAAGCGCGATTGGCTGGCCTCGCTGGCCGACGATATTGCCGTGCTCGCCCAAGGTGGCGCTGAAATCCTCGTCGTGTCCTCCGGCGCCATTGCGCTTGGTCGCACCATTCTGGGGTTGGGCAAGCGGGCGCTCAAACTCGAGGAAAGCCAGGCCGCCGCCGCCGTCGGACAGATCGCTCTCGCCGGCGCCTGGTCGGATGCGCTCGGCAAGGGCGCGCTGAAATCAGGCCAGATTCTTTTGACCCTTGGCGACACCGAGGAGCGCCGCCGCTACCTCAATGCGCGGGCGACGATCTCGACGCTGCTCAAGATGAAGGCGGTGCCGGTCATCAACGAGAACGACACGGTGGCCACCTCCGAAATCCGCTATGGCGACAATGACAGGCTGGCCGCACGCGTGGCGACGATGATGGGGGCCGACCTTTTGGTCCTGCTCTCCGACATTGACGGGCTCTACACGGCGCCGCCAGCCAAGGATCCGGGAGCAAAATTCATTCCGGTGGTCGACCGCATCACGCCCGATATCGAGGCGATGGCGGGAGCGGCCGCGTCGGAGCTGTCGCGCGGCGGCATGCGCACCAAGCTCGATGCCGGCAAGATCGCCACCGCCGCCGGCACGGCTATGATCATCACATCGGGCACGCGGCTGTCGCCGCTGATGGCGATCGAGCGCGGCGAGCGCGCCACCTTCTTCCGGCCGAGCAGCAATCCGGTCAAGGGTTACAAGACATGGATCGCCGGCCAACTTGAACCGGCGGGCCGGCTGACGGTCGATGCCGGCGCTGTCGGCGCGCTCACGTCGGGAAAATCGCTGTTGCCGGCCGGCGTCAAGCTGGTCAGCGGCAATTTCTCGCGCGGCGATACGGTGGCGATCCTGTCGCCCGAAGGCCGCGAGATCGCGCGCGGGCTGGTTGCCTATGATGCCGCCGATGCCGTAAGGATCGCAGGCCTGAAGACGGCCGAGATCGAAACCGTGCTCGGTTACGAAGCGCGTTCGGCGATGATCCACCGCGATGATCTGGTGGTGAGTCATTCCGATGAACAAGTACGGGCTGGAAGCGACATAAGCGGAGGGTGAGCCATGCTGAAGCTGCATGAAAAATCCGGGGACGACACCGTGGCGCTGATGGCCGATATCGGCCGCCGCGCCCGCGCTGCCGCCCGACCGTTGGCCATCGTCACCACCGCGGCCAAGAATGCCGCACTCCGTGCCATGGCAGACGCGATCCTTGCCCGGGAGCAGGACATTCTCGACGCAAACGCCATCGACGTCTCGAATGGCCACGAATCCGGGCTTTCCGGTTCTTTCATGGACCGGCTGAAGCTCAATCCGGCGCGCGTTCGTGCCATGGCCGACGGCATTCGCGAGATCGCCGAACTCAAGGATCCGGTCGGCGATGTGATCGCGGCCTGGGAGCGGCCGAACGGCTTGCAGATCGAGCGCGTGCGCACGCCGCTCGGCGTCATCGGCGTCATCTATGAAAGCCGGCCGAACGTCACGGCGGATGCCGGCGCTCTCTGCCTCAAAGCCGGCAATCCGGTGATCCTGCGCGGCGGCTCGGATTCGCTCAATTCATCCTCCGCCATCCATGCCTGCCTGGTCGAAGGCCTGAAGGAAGCCGGCTTGCCTGAAGACGCCATCCAGTTGGTGCCGACCACCGACCGCGCCGCGGTCGGCGAGATGCTCAAGGGCCTAGGTGGCACGCTCGACGTGATCATTCCGCGCGGCGGCAAAAGCCTGGTCGGACGGGTGCAGAGCGAGGCGCGCGTGCCGGTCTTTGCTCATCTCGAAGGCATCTGCCATCTCTATATCGACCGTTCCGCCAATCTCGACATGGCGGTGAAGATTGCCGTCAACGCCAAGATGCGGCGCACCGGCGTCTGCGGCGCCGCCGAAACGCTGCTGGTCGACCGCGCCGTGGCATCCACCCATCTGGTGCCGATCCTCGACGCCCTGCGCGCCGCCGGCTGCGAGATCCATGCCGACGCCGAGGTGCTGAAGGTGTTTTTCGACGCCAAGCCGGCGACCGATGCCGACTGGGTGACCGAATATCTCGACGCCATTATCGCGGTGAAGCTGGTCGATGGCATCGGTGGTGCGATCGAGCACATCGAAACCTTCTCCTCGCATCACACCGAGGCGATCATCGCCGAGGACGCGAAGGCCGTGGAACGGTTCTTCAACGAGATCGACTCGGCGATCCTGCTGCACAATGCCTCGACGCAGTTCGCCGATGGTGGCGAATTTGGCATGGGCGCCGAGATCGGCATCGCCACCGGCAAGATGCATGCGCGTGGGCCGGTTGGCGTCGAGCAGCTGACCTCGTTCAAATACCGCGTGCGCGGCTCGGGACAGGTGAGGCCTTGAAGCTTTTCGTCCTAAGGGGCTGAAGCTTGCGCCCGGGCACCCCCCTCTGTCCTGCCGGACCCGGCCCTTCGCTGTCGCTCCGGGCGTTCGTCGTTCGGAAAGCCAAGCAATTGGCTTCCCGTCCGCTTCGCGGACCACTCCTCACCCCCCGCAAGGGGGGAGATTGGGTGGCATTTCGGGTTTCGCCAATCTTCAACGTTGCAAGATCTACGCCTTCGTCGAAACTGCTGATCTCCCCCCTTGCGGGGGAGATGCCCGGCAGGGCAGAGGGGGGTGCCTAGCGCGATGCTATCTCCTTCTCCACCCCCCGCCCCCTCGGCCTATCTCCGCATGCCGCACGCCGAAAAAGGCCTCGCCGTCGGCCTGTTCGGCGGTTCGTTCAATCCGCCGCATGCCGGCCATGCGCTGGTCGCGGAGATTGCGTTGCGGCGCCTGGCGCTCGACCAGTTGTGGTGGATGGTGACGCCGGGCAACCCGCTGAAGAGCACGCGCGAGCTGGCGCCGCTGACTGAACGGCTGCAGCTGTCGGAGAAGATCGCCAAGAACCCGAAGATCAAGGTCACCGCCTTCGAAGCAGCGCATCATGTGCGCTACACCGCGGACACGCTGGCGCTGGTCAAGGCGCGCAATCCCGGCGTCGAGTTCGTCTGGATCATGGGCGCGGACAGTTTGCGCGATTTCCACCGCTGGCAGCGCTGGCGTGAGATCGTGCTGACCTTCCCGATCGCGGTCATCGATCGGCCGGGCGCGACGCTGTCATTCCTGTCATCGGTTGTCGCCAAGACCTTCGACTATGCCCGCATCGATGAAGGCGATGCGCCGCTGCTTGCGCGCATGAAAGCGCCGGCCTGGACCTTCATTCACGGCCCACGCTCCTCGCTGTCGTCGAGCGCGATCCGCAAGATGGCGAAGTCATGATCGATCCCGGCCTGCCCTCGGTTCATGCTTTCTGGATCGGCGGGCCGCTCGGGCCGATGCAAGTCGCCTGCCTCAAATCCTTCGTCCGCCTTGGCCATCGTACCGTGCTGCACGTCTATGACGATCCCGGCGACGCGCCGCCGGGCGTGGAGCTTGCGGACGCGACGAACATCCTGCCGCGCGAGCGTGTCATCGTTCACCGCAACGGCAGCTATTCTCTGTTCGGCAATATCTTCCGCTACAAGCTGCTGACCACCGGGGCCGAGATCTATGTCGACTGCGACATGTATTGCATCAGGCCCTTGCCGCGCCGGCCCTACATGTTCGGTTGGGAGAGCCAGACCCGCATCAACAATGCGGTGCTGAGCCTGCCCGCCGGATCGCCGATCCTGGGGGATCTCGCCGACATGGTCGACCATCCCGAGCGGTTTCCGGAATGGTATTCTTGGAGCAAGCGGCTGCGCTTCGGTGTTCGGCGGGCGTTCGGCCGGCTCAAGGGATTCGAGAACCTGCCGCATGCCTCGCTCGGGCCGCCTCTGCTGACTTATCTGGTGCGCAAGCACGGGCTGCTCGACCAGGCGTCGGCTCAGAATGTGTTTTATGCCAATGTCGAGGGTGAAGGCACGTTGCTCGATCCGCAGCGGTCTCTCGCCGACCTGGTCGGTCCAGACACACTGGCGATCCACCTCTGGCGCGGATCGCTGCGCAAGCTGTCGTTCGCCGATGTGCCTGCGACCTCGCCGCTAGGCGAAATTCTCGCCATGTGATCGGCGCCGTCATCTGTCCCAAGATGTCGCTTTTGCGGCGGCTTTTCGCTTTGGGGTGGGCGATGCTGCGCGCATGCTGGATAAGAACCGCACCACGATCGACCCAGAGCATGGCAGTCAGCCCACGCCGCTGATCGCGATTGCCAGCGTCATCGTGTCGATGGCGCTGATCGCCATCGGCAACGGGTTGATGTTTGCCTATATCCCGGTCCGGCTCGGTGCAGAAGGGTTCGATCCGACCTGGGCCGGGTTGATCATTACCGGGCTGTCGGCCGGCGGTCTCGCAGGCTGTATCCTGACCGGACCACTGGTGCGCCGGGTCGGCCATGCCCGCGCCTTCATGGTGCTGTCGGCGCTGATTGCGCTGGCCAATGCCGCCGTTGGTGCTGGACCGCATCCGATTCTGTGGATCGCTGCCCGCGCTCTGTACGGCTTTGCCATATGCGGCCTGTTCATCGTCGCGCAGAGCTGGCTGAACGATGCCGTGGCCAACGCCATACGCGGACGGGTGATGGCGTTCTTCTACGTTGCCTATGTCGCTGGGCTCGGTGTTGGCTATGCGACGCTGGCGCTGGTCGATATCAGAACCGCGGATGCGCCCTTGATCGGCATCGTCTTTACTGCCCTGTCGATCCTGCCCGTCGGCATGACACGGCTGGCGCAGCCGCCGGCGCCGCAGGCGGCCTCGGTGGCGCTGCGCCGGGCCTGGCGGATTTCGCCGGTCGGCGTTGCCGGCATGCTGGCGGTCGGCGGCCTGTCGATGTCGATTGCCGGCTTTGCGCCGATCCATGCCACCGCCAAGGGCTATAGCCAGGCCGATGTGGCGCTCCTGCTTTCGGTGATGCCGCTCGGGACGCTGATCCTGCAGCTCCCATTCGGCTGGATTTCCGATCGCACCGACCGCCGCTATGTGCTGATCGGGGCATCCGGGCTTGCCGCGTTGGCCGGCATTTTCGCGCTCGGCTTCGACGGCGGCGCGCTGCCGGCGCTGCTGGTGATCTATGTCTTGTGGGACGGCGCGGCGGAATCGATCTATTCGCTGTCCAGCGCGCATGCCGCCGACCGTGCCGGCAAGGACGATATGGTGGCGCTGTCCAGTTCGCTTCTGTTTGCCTGGTCGCTGTCGGGCTTCATCGTGCCGGGCATCGTCACCGCGCTGTCGGCCGTCTTCGGCACACAGGCCTTCATCTATGTGGCAATCGTCATTGCCTGCGCCTTCTGCCTGTTCGTGCTGCTGCGCGTGTTCACCACACAGGCCGTGCCTGCCACCGAGACCGGCAGCTTCGCGCCGATGACGGCGCAAGCGCCGCTGCCGGTCGAGCTTGCTTATGCGCCGGACGAGCCTCGGCGCGCGGGTGATTGATTACTGCCGGCGCGCTTCGGGCGTCGGTGCTTCCGGCGGCGGCAGCGGGATCGAAATGCCTTCGCTATCGAACTCCTGCTTGGCGCGTTTGGTGAGATCGATCTGGGTGGCGAAGAAATCGGCTGATGACGTCCAGTAGCGCAAGGTGATGGAGACGGTGCTGTCGCCCAAGGTCGCGACGAAGGCGATCGGTGCCGGTTCGCGACGGATGCGTTTCTCGGCGCCGGCTATGGCAAGCAGTGTCTTCTGGGCGCGGTCGATGTCGTTCCATGAGCCGATCGAGAGGGTGATATCGGCGCGACGCACGCCATTGCGCGAGAAATTGCGCACCGGCTGGTTCCACAGCGTCGAATTGGGCGCCAGGATATAGACGCCGTCGGCGGTCCTGAGCTTGGTGGCGAACAGGCCGATTTCCTCGATCGAGCCTGATATGGAGCCGACCTCGACGGATTCGCCGATGCGGAACGGCCGCAGCGCCAGAAGCATGATGCCGGCGGCGATGTTCTGCAGCGTGCCTTGCAGCGCCAGGCCGATGGCAAGGCCGATGGCGCCGATCGCGGCAATGATCGATGCGGTCTGCACGCCGAACTGGCCGAGCACCATGATGACGACGAGCACCAAAATGGCGTAGCGGACGATCTTGGAGAAGAAATGCCGCAGCGTCTGGTCGAAACCATGGATGTGGCCGAGGCCAGCGAAAATGGAGCGTTCGGCGAGCCCGGCGACGATGTAGCCGACGACAAGCAGAATGACGGCACCAATGGCCGAAAAGGAGTACGAAACAATCAGCGTGCTGAGCTGGGCCAGGCTGGCCTGAACGGTAAGAAGAGCATTTTGCGGGTCGATCGGCATAGTGGAATCCCGGTTGGTCGATGAGCCGATAACCCATGCGGGCGGCCTGAGTTCCGATCTTTTAAGGGGTGCGGCGGAACCACAGGACCAACAAGACGTTAGTGCGCGGCGCGGCTGCGTCTTGAAACTGTCAGGGAACTCTGCCTATCTAAGCAGTGTCACCTGCTTTTGGGGGTGATTTGGTTGTTCTTGCTGCGAAAGGAAATACACTGAGAACAGCACTGCGGAAGAAGGCCGATATCATGCCTTCGCCGGCCAGGATCAGCGTAGACGACGCCGTGTCCCGTGCCATCAAGACAGTCCTTGCCAGTCTGGAAGACTCCAAGGCCGAAAATATTGTCTCAATCGACATTCAGGGGAAATCGAGCCTCGGCGACTACATGGTCGTCGCGTCGGGCCGATCGCACCGTCATGTCTCGGCTGTCGCCGATCATCTCCTCAAGGCGCTCAAGGATGCCGGCCTCGGCACGGCGCGCGTCGAGGGGCTGTCAGGCGCCGACTGGGTCCTGATCGATTCGGGCGATATCATCGTCCATGTCTTCCGCCCCGAAGTCCGCGAATTCTACAATCTTGAAAAGATGTGGCAGGCGCCGGATCTCGAGGAAGAGACCCTTCATTAAGCTGCACTGTGCCGTTGCCCAGAATCGGATTTACCCTTTGGGTGACATGCATTAGCGGCTTATAGAGGCGAGGATGAAGATTTCAGTTCATGCCGTGGGCCGAATGAAAACCGGCCCCGAGCGGGAGTTGGCCGACCGCTATTTCGAGCGCTTTGCCAAGAGCGGGCCAGCGGTCGGGCTTGAATTCTCGGGGATAACCGAGATCGCCGAGGGCCGCGCGCAGAGCGCTGCCGAGCGCCAGCGCGACGAAGGCTCCAGGCTGCAGACGCAGCTGCAGCCTGGCACCGCCCTGATCCTGCTCGACGAGCGCGGCAAGAGCCTTTCCTCGCAGGATTTAGCCAATCGCATCGGACAGTTGCGCGATGGCGGGCGCAAGGCGCTGGTGCTGGCCATAGGCGGCGCCGACGGTCACGATCCGTCACTGCGCGACCAGGCCGATCTGGTGCTGTCGTTCGGCGCGCTCACCTGGCCGCACCAACTGGTGCGGGTGATGCTGGGGGAGCAGCTCTACAGGGTCTCGACGATCCTCTCCGGCCACCCCTATCATCGCGCGTGAGCCTGCCGCTACAGTTGCCGGAAGCTGTGATTCGTCGCCCGTTGCCCGGATTTCCGCCCCAATGCCGCGTAAGATCGAAATCTCAGGTTTTTATGCATGTCGTTTCCCAAAATCGGGACCACTTTTGGGTGACATGCATTCGGGCGGGCTGTTCAAACATGGTTGATGGTTCGTTAACGAAGCCGCGGATAGTATAGATCGCGAATGTCTGAAGGCTGGAAATCGACACCGAGCCCAAAAGGGGGCTCCTGGCGCGCGCGCTGCGGCATCGCGGCAGCGGCGATCCTTCTGTCGCTCCACGCAGCGCGGGCCGAGAACACGCTCGACATGACGCCTGATCCGGACCAGAGCCGTGCCGAATACGAACAGGTTTCCAAGGAAATCACGCTGTCGTCGGAACGGCTGGCCAAGCTCGCCGCCGATATCGCCGCGGTCAAGAAGGACCATGCCTCGATCACCGCCGCACTGATCCAGTCGGCGATGACCGAGCAGAAGCTTGGCCAGGACATCGAGGACATCGGCGCCAAGCTGGAGGGGCTCAAGGCCCAGCAGCAGAAGATCCGTGCCTCGCTGATGGCACGGCGCGACGTGCTGGCCGAAGTGCTGGGCGCGCTGCAGCGCATGGGGCTCAACCCGCCGCCGGCGATCCTGGTCAAGCCGGAGGATGCGCTGTCGTCGGTGCGCAGCGCCATCCTGCTCGGCGCCGTGGTGCCGGAATTGCGCCAGCAGACCGATAGCCTGCTGGCCGACCTCAAGGAACAGACCCGGGTGACGGCCTCGATCGAAGCCGAGCGGGCGCGGCTGACGGAGGCGGTCGGCGAGCAGACGGCGGAAAAGAAGCGGCTCGGCATGCTGCTGGAGGCCAAGCAGAAGCTCGAGGCCGATACGCAGGCGCAGATGGCGACCGAGCAGCAGAAATCCGAAGCGCTGGCGGCCAAGGCCTCCAGCCTTAAGGATCTGATCGCGTCGCTCGAAGCGCAGGCCGACAAGACCCGCAAGGCCGCGGATGCCGCAAAGGCGGCCGCCGCGGGCCAGGGGGGTGACGGTCGGACGGGTGGCGACACAACGGCATCGCTGGCGTCATTGCCGGTTCCCGAAGGCAACAGGCTCACCGCGACGGCGCCCTTTTCAGCGCTGCAAGGGCAGATCGCGTTGCCGGTTACCGGCCGCATCAAACGCCGGTTTGGCGCCGATGACGGTAACGGCGCGGTGATGCTTGGAGACATGCTTGCGACACAATCGGGAGCCATCGTCACCGCACCGGCGGATGGGAATGTGCTTTATGCGGGGCCGTTTCGCTCCTATGGTCAACTCTTGATCCTCAATGCCGGGGACGGCTATCATGTCGTTCTGGCAGGGATGAGCAGAATCAGCGTCGTGACTGGCCAGTCGGTGCTCGCAGGAGAGCCGGTCGGCGCGATGGGAGAGGCCCGGGTGGCAAGCACCTCGGCTTCGAAGAATGGAAATGCCACACCGGAACTCTACGTCGAGTTTCGCAAGGATGGAAAACCCGTCGATCCGGCCCCATGGTGGGCGGACCGTTTTTCTGGAAGGACGTGAAATGATGCGGAAACTGTCGCTTCTGTTTGCCGGTGCGCTGATGGGCGCGTCCGCCATGAGCCTTGTCTATGGCGCTCCTGGCTCGTCGGCGAACGCTGCGGGATCGGAGACCTACAAGCAGCTGGCGATCTTCGGCGACATCTTCGAGCGGGTGCGGGCACAATATGTCACGCCGCCCGACGACAAGTCGCTGGTCGAGAACGCCATCAACGGCATGCTTTCGTCGCTCGACCCGCACTCCTCCTACATGAACGCCGAGCAGGCGCAGGACATGCGCGTGCAGACCAAGGGTGAGTTCGGCGGCCTCGGCATCGAGGTCACCATGGAGAACGACCTGGTCAAGGTGATCACGCCGATCGACGACACGCCCGCTGCCAAGGCCGGCGTGCTGGCCGGCGACTATATCGCCAAGATCGACGGCGAAGAGGTCCGCGGCCTGACGCTGAACGACGCGGTCGAGAAGATGCGCGGCCTGGTCAACACACCGATCAAGCTCACCATCCTGCGCCAGGGCGCCGACAAGCCGATCGAGCTGACGGTGGTGCGCGACATCATCAAGGTCAAGGCGGTCAAGTTCCGGGTCGAGAACGACATCGGCTACATGAAGATCACCTCCTTCACCGAAAAGACCTATGACGACCTCGAGAATGCCATCGACACCATCAAGAAGCAGGTGCCGGACGACAAGCTCAAGGGCTATGTGCTCGACCTGCGCCTCAATCCGGGCGGCCTGCTCGACCAGGCGGTGAGCGTGTCCGATGCCTTCCTGAAGCGTGGCGAGATCGTCTCGACGCGCGGTCGCGATCCGAAGGACGTCACCCGCTTCGACGCCAAGCCGAAGCAGGTCGACGATGTCAACGGCAAGCCGATCATCGTGCTCGTCAATGGCGGCTCGGCCAGTGCTTCCGAAATCGTCGCCGGCGCGCTGCAGGATCTGCGCCGCGTCACGGTGGTCGGCACGCAGTCCTTCGGCAAGGGTTCGGTGCAGACCATCATTCCGCTCGGCGAGAATGGTGCGCTCAGGCTGACGACGGCGCTCTATTACACGCCGTCGGGCAAGTCGATCCAGGGCAAGGGCATCACGCCCGACATCAAGGTCGACCAGCCGCTGCCGCCCGAACTGCAGGGCAGGGATCTGACCCGCGGTGAATCCGACCTCAAGGGCCACATCAAGGGCGCCGACGAGAGCTCGACCGGCTCGGGCTCGGCAGCCTATGTGCCGCCGGATCCCAAGGACGATCTGCAGCTCATCTTTGCCGAGCAGCTGCTGCGTGGCGAGAAGACCGATCCGGCCTTCCCGCCAAATCCGGAAAAGGCCGTGCTCAACCAGTAATGGTTTGGCAGTAACGGTTTGGCCGGCCAGGTCTGGCCGCCTGAACGAAGCAATGCGATGCTGCCGGGACCGAAAGGTTCCGGCAGTTTGATTCGGGGAGGCAAGACGCGGCCTCCAGATGTGGCGCCAGGGATGCGCCCGGGGACAGGGCTTGGCTGATATCGGCAAGGACATCGAACGCCCGCTTGGACAGACCGTCCGGGCGCCGCGCGCTGCCGGCAAGGTCAGCGCGGGCGTGATTGCAGCCAGCGCCGTGGTGCTGGCGGTGGTCGGCGTCTCGGCCGCGATCGCGCTCCGGGAAAAGCCGTTTCGCAAGCCGCAAGAGGTCGCCGTTTCGGCGCCGAAAGTGACGGCGGCCGCCGAGCCCGCCGCTGCACCATCCGCTTTGGCCCCGGTCGCGGCGCCAAAGGTTGAAACGCCGACCAAGACCGGTGGTCCGCAGATCATCCATGTGCAGAAGCAGGAGGGCGATGGTCCTCCGCAGGCGGCCATCGTCATCCGTGACCCCTCAAGCATCGGCCAGAACCTGAAGATCGCGCATATCCCCGACAAGGCGCTGATCGAGACCAGCGACACCGGACCCTTGCCGATGCGCTCCGCCGATGGGCGGCGGCCGTTCGATGTCTATGCGCGGCCGTGGTCCGGCGCGCGCGGTGCTCGCGTGGCGATCGTCATCGGTGGACTTGCGGTCTCGCAGACCGGTACCCAGGCGGCCATTGCGAAGCTGCCGCCGGAAGTGACGCTGGGCTTCGCGCCGCAAGGCAACAGCATCGGCCGCTGGATGCAGGCTGCCAGGCAGGGCGGCCACGAGATCGTCATGCAGGTGCCGCTCGAACCGTTCGACTATCCCAACGTCAACCCTGGCCGCAACACGCTGACCGTAGCGGCGAGCGCTGAAGAGAACCTCAAGAATCTGCACTGGGCGCTGTCGCGGACGACGAACTATACCGGCGTCATGAACTATATGGGCGCGCGCTTTTCCGCCGACACGGCGGCGATGGAGCCGTTCATGGCCGAGCTCGGCAAACGGGGCCTCGCCTATATCGACGACGGCTCGTCGGCACGCAGCCTGGCACCCGATTTGGCGCTGAAGGACGGCGTGCCCTTCGTCGCCGGCGACATGGCGATCGACGCGGTGCAGGATCGCGGCGCCATCCTGAAGAAACTCGACAGTCTCGAAGCCACCGCGCGCGCCAAGGGCTCTGCCGTCGGCATCGGCTCGGCCTTCGACCTGACGGTCGACACCGTCTCGTCCTGGATTGCCGAAGCCAAGAAACGCGGCATCGAGATCGTCCCGATTTCGGCGGTGGCGATCGATCCGCAAAAGGGGTGACGATCTGCTGATCGCACCGAACTTTCCCAAGAACAGCCAGAGAGCGTCAGATGGCTAAAAAGACAGTTGATCGTGAAACGCTGCCCTACCGTCCGTGTGTCGGGCTGATGATCCTCAATGGCGAGGGCCTGGTCTGGGTCGGGCATCGCATTGCCGAGCCCGACAGCGAATTCGCCGGCACGACGCAGCTGTGGCAGATGCCGCAAGGCGGCATCGACAAGGGCGAGGAGCCGCTGCAGGCGGCGGAGCGCGAGCTCTACGAGGAGACCGGCATGCGCAGCGTCTCGCTGCTCGCCGAGGCGCCGGACTGGATCAACTATGATCTGCCGGACCATCTCGTCGGCATTGCCTTCAAAGGCCGGTATCGCGGCCAGACGCAGAAATGGTTCGCCTTCCGCTTCCATGGCGACAGCAGCGAAATCCAGATCAATCCGCCGCCAGGCGGCCACACCGCCGAATTCGACGAATGGTCGTGGCGGCCGATGCAGGACCTGCCCGACCTGATCGTGCCGTTCAAGCGCAAGGTCTATGAAGACGTGGTGGCGGCGTTCAGCCATCTGGCGCGATAGAGCAATTCCAGGAAAAGTGTGAGCGGTTTTCCCGGGAAAAGCGGGTAGCGCTTTCCCTTGGGAATTGCGTTGAAACTAAGAGATAGCAAAGTGAACGGCGGCCTCTGAAACGATCGCGGTTGCCCCACTGGCCCGACGGTCCTATTGATGTCTATCCGCCACAATAAGGGTCGCCATGCACGACGCCCCCAAGAGGTCATCGCCCGAGGATGCTGCCATAAGCGAGGCGGCGGCTGGGGCCATCCTCACCATCGACCTCAGCGCGATCCGTGAAAACTACCGGCGACTGAAGGCGCGGCTGGGCGGCGTGCGCTGCGCCGGCGTGGTCAAGGCCAATGGCTACGGTCTCGGCGCTGCCCAAGTGGCATCGGCGCTGACCCGGGAAGGCTGCGACATCTTCTTCGTCGCCCTGCTGGCTGAAGGCATCGCGCTGCGCAAGGCGATTGGGGCTGGGCCAGACATTTACGTGCTGAACGGGCTGCCGCCAGGCTCTGAGCCGGAGGCGGTGGCGGCGGACCTCTGTGCGGTCATCAACAGTGGCGCGCAGTTGAAAGCCTGGAGTGCTGCGGCACGCGCTGCCGGCCGAAAGCTGCCGGCGGCGGTTCAGGCCGACAGCGGCATGTCGCGGCTCGGCATGGCGCCGGCGGAAGTCGAGGCGCTGGCCGGGGATGCCGGCGCGTTCGACGGAATCGACGTCAGATATGTCATGAGCCATCTGGCCTGCGCCGACGAGCCACGTCATGCGGCCAATGAACAACAGCGGCTGACCTTCGAGCGGCTACGCGCCATGCTGCCCGAGGCGCCTGCCTCGCTCGCCAATTCCTCCGGCATCTTTCTCGGGCCGTCTTACCATTACGACCTCGCCAGGCCAGGGGCGGCGCTCTACGGCATCAACCCGACGCCCGGCGAAGCCAATCCGATGCTTCCTGTCGTGTCGCTGCAGGCCAAGGTGGCGCAGACGCGCCGCGTCGAAAAGGGCACCGGCGTCGGTTACGGCCATACCTATCAGGCGGAAGGCCCACTCAGCTTGGCGACGATCTCGTTCGGCTATGCGGATGGTTGGCTGCGCCGTTCCTCTTCGGCGGCCTGGTTCGAAGGGGCGCGTCTGCCGTTCCTCGGGCGCGTTTCGATGGATTCCATCATTCTCGACATTTCCGCTCTGCCGCCCGGCAGACTGCGCGAGGGCGATCTGGTCGAGCTGCTGGGTCCCTCGCAGAGCGTTGACGATGCCGCCGGCCACGCCGGCACCATCGGCTACGAAATCCTCGCCAGTCTCGGCCCGCGCTTTCACCGGCGCTACGTCAATGGTTAGCCCTTGGGGCTAGCCTCTTGGCGGGCGCGGCAAAATCCGGCAGACAGGGAATGGCATGCCCGGTGTCCGTGGCGGCGTGGAGCGTGATGCGATGAAGATCATGGTGCTGGGCGGCGGTGTCATCGGGGTGACCACGGCCTATTATCTCGCCGAGGCCGGTCACGAGGTGACTGTGCTCGACCGCCAGAAAGGCCCGGCGCTGGAAACCAGCTTCGCCAATGCCGGTGAGATTTCGCCCGGCTATGCCTCGCCCTGGGCCGGCCCCGGCATTCCGCTCAAGGCGATCAAATGGCTGTTGATGAAGCACGGCCCGCTGGTGGTGCGGCCGGCTTTCGATCCGCATATGTGGACGTGGCTGGTCAAGATGCTGCGCAACTGCACCGCGGAGCGCTACGCCATCAACAAGTCGCGCATGGTGCCGCTGGCCGAATACAGCCGCGATACGCTGAAGGCGCTGCGTGAGGCCACCGGCATCAGCTATGACGAGCGCACCCAAGGCACGCTGCAGCTGTTTCGCACGCAAAAGCAGCTCGACGGCACCGGTGGCGATGTCGAGGTGCTGAAGAAATATGGCGTGCCCTACGAAGTCCTCGACCAGGACGGCTGCATCGCGGCGGAACCGGCGCTGGCCGGTGTGCGCGAGAAGTTCGTCGGCGGTCTCAGGCTGCCGCATGACGAGACCGGCGACTGCAAGATGTTTACCGACAAACTGGCCGAACTCTGCGTGGCGCGTGGCGTGACGTTCGAATACGACACGACGATCTGGCGCGTCATCCGCAGCCGCAACCGCATCGCCAACCTCAGCACCAGCAAGGGCTTCAAGTCGTCCGAAGCCTATGTGATGGCGCTGGGCAGCTACTCGGCCGGCTTCATGCGCCGGATGAAACGGTCGATCCCGGTCTATCCGGTCAAGGGCTATTCGATCACCGTGCCGATCAAGGATGCTGGCCTGGCGCCGGTGTCGACCGTGATGGACGAAACCTACAAGGTGGCGATCACCCGGCTGGGCGACCGCATCCGTGTCGGCGGCACGGCCGAGATTTCCGGCTTCGATCTCAGGCTGCACGAATCGCGGCGCCGCACGCTCGAACATTCGGTCGGCGATCTCTTTCCGGGCGCCGGCGCCATGCGCGAGGCGACGTTCTGGTGCGGGCTGCGGCCGATGACGCCGGACGGGCCGCCGCTGATCGGCCGCACCGAGCTTTCCAATCTCTTCCTCAACACCGGCCATGGCACGCTCGGCTGGACCATGGCCTGCGGCTCGGCCAAGGTGCTGGCCGACATCATCTCCAGTCGGGTCCCCGAGATCGATGCCCGTGCGTTGGCGCAGGAACGCTACCTGAAATAACCGCGGCGCGTCTTCTTGGGTGGATGCAATTCCGGACGGAAAACCGCTTCACACTTTTCCTGGAATTGCATCAGAACGCCTGCCTGACCCAGGCCTCGTCGAACAGCAGCCGGTAGGCCCACGGGATCGTCACCTTGGTGGAAACCGGGTTCGAGTGGGCGAGATAGTCGTCATAGACCGGCTTCATCCTGAGGTAGAAGCTGGGATCGAGCACCATCATGCCGTTCTCTGAATCGTGGAAGAAGCTGCGGTTGTTGAGGTTGACCGAGGAGATGGCGACCAGCCTTTCGTCGATCATCATGATCTTGGAATGCAGCACCACGTCGGGCGCCTTGAACTCGCGGATATTGATGCGGTCGCCATATTTCTCGACGAACAGCTTGTTGAGCGCGGTGAGGAACTTGCCGCCAATATCGCCCTTGAGATCGATGCGGCCGACAATGTCGATCTTGACGCCGCGCGCGAGCGCCCGGTCAAAGGCCTGGGCGAGGCTGGGCGTCAGATTGAGGTAAGGGTTGACGATCTGGATATGGTGCTGGGCGGCGTCGACCAACTCGACGAAATAGTCTTCCAGCGCATGGTCGTCCTCATAGGGCACCGAGATGAAATGCCGGGCATTGCCTCGGGGGTGGCCATCGGCGCGGACCGGGATCGAGAAGGGGCGCGCCAGATTGGTGTCGGCGTCGCGCAGCCACACGGTCGATAGGTGCGCGGCAAGCGTCTCGACTGTCGTCCGGTCGGCGAACTCGATGTCGAAGTCGCTCCAGTTCGAATAGTAGTTCAGCGAAAGCCCGTCGGTCTTGCCGTATTGTTCGAGGTCCGGATAGCGCGACAGGTCGATCGGCTGGTGGAACAGGAAACCGTCATGGATGTTGCGGCCGCCGATGATGACGCGCGAACGCGTAGGGTCCTGCGCCAGTGTCGCCAGCATCTTGATGTGAAGGACCTTGTGCAATTGTGAAATCTGCTCGTCGATCGGCGCGCCATGATCGGCGCGCCAGCGATATTCCTGCAATTCGACATTGGGGAATTCGGCCGCTAGCCGGTGCAGCATGGCGTCGTCCTTTTCGCGCTCCAGCACGTCGGTGACCATGATGCGCACCTTGGTGCCCATGGCCGCATGATGGCGGATCAGCCGCTCGATGATGCGGCCGGAAAAGTCGGCCTTGAATTCCAGCGAGGACAGATAGATCAGCTTCAGCCTTGGCGCCCTGGAGAAATCGAGCGGCAGTTCCGGGTCGCCCTTGTCTATGGCCGCATCGGACAGCGGCGCGCCCACCAGCGCCTCGACCTTGGCGTTGAAGCCGTCGCGCGACTTGCGCAGCAGCCTGGGCTCGCCGATCGGCAGGGCGCAGGTCTGCGACAGCCAGCGGCTGGCGTAGAAGGCGCGCTCCAGTGAGTCGAGGCCGGCGCTGCTGGGAACCGGGCAGTGCTGGTACTGGCTATCGAAGCTGGCGAGTGCCGGATCGGCGGTCTCTTCGCGTCGGATGGTGAGCGGCGCGCCGGCCGGCGCAAGGCTGGAGCGGATTCTCGCCGTACAGCGGTTCAGGCTGTCGCTTGGAAACAGGCTGACCGTGTCGTCCTCACCCGACAGGCGAAAGCGGAATGCCGCGCCGGCGGCGATGCTGCGTGACGCTCCGCCGGTGCGGATCGCCAGAGGACCGTCGCAGCTGCCTTCGATGTCGGCCGGCTGCTTGCCCGCCTGGCGCAGGACGATCTCGGTGCTGCGTGCCTGCAGGCCGGAGAAATCGAAAATCTTGGGAGCCAAGGGCCGCGCCGCCGCATCGATGTAGAGCGTCTGCCGCGACACCCGCCAGCGGCCGTCGAAATGGCCATCGCCGCTGCCGCCATTGGCCGGCGGCAGATGCGTCTTGGCGAGCGGCCCGGCGAGTTGCTGCAGCGTCGAATAGGTCGCCTGGAAGTCGCTGTTCTGCACGTCGCGGCGGTTGCGCCCGAACGGGCCGGTGCCGTTGGCGCGATCCATGGCGCCGAGCTGGTTATGAGCAAGCAACGCCAGGAAGCGTCTTTCGTAGTCACTGGCGCCGGCATCGCCAAAAAACTGCGACGCCGCGACTTGCGGCCCGGGCGTGCTGGCCGACAGCGAGGGCCGCGTGCAGGCCTCCTGTCCAGGCAGGAGGTCGCAGGCATTGCGGCCTGCGCCGGCGCAGCCGACAAGCGCGATGAGCACCAGCCCGAACAAAGCGAGGATGATGGGTGCGCGGCCGGTCAACCTGCGGCTCCGGTCTTCATGGCGCTCAATTGCGCCGGGTCGCGCGGCGGCATGAAGCCCTGCGGAAACACCTTGCAGATGGGAATGGCGAAAGTGGCGATCAGCAGTTCCGCCTCGTCGCGCATCTTGCGGGGTGCTGACTTGTCATCGCGGATCGCCCTGGCCGAGGCGACAAGCGCACCGTCGCAGTCGCAATGATTGTGGCGGGCGATGTAGCAGGCGTCGTGGGTCTGGCAAACAGCGTCGAGCCGGTCGACGGGGCGGGCCGACAAATCGCCGGTGCGGGTGCCGGGGCCACAGTAATTGCCGATGACGAAAGGCGAGGGGCGCGCCATGGCGTAACGGATCGGCTTGGGCAATTCGGCTTCCGGCACTTTTGTCCATGGGTTAGCGCAGGCCGAGACGAAAACCAGCGGCAGGATGGCAAGAACGGCTCGCATTTTTATCCGCGCCAGCTTTCTGAACGATTTCCCCACCCGGCGGCCTCGCCGCGTGGCCGACGACCGCATGCCTGATGCCACACTGCCCGGTTTTGTGGCAAGGGAAAGGCGGCGTGTCTGGCTCGGCCGTGTTGCTGTCGCGGCGGCATATCTGCCAGGCGCCTCTGACAGCGCTTCTATTCTACAGGAAAAGGCTTCTTTCCCGCTCTACCGCCTTGGTGATGAAGCTGGCGACGATCTGGACACGGCGTAGCGGCCGGACCGATTCGTGATAGACCAGCCAGTAGGCGCGGCGGATCGGGGCGACGGCCTCAACCGGCACCAGTTCCGGCATCGAGCGGGCGACGAAGGTGTGCAGGATGCCGATGCCGGCGCCCGAGCGCACGGCTTCAGCCTGGCCAAGCGCCGAGGAGATAGCGAAGCTGGTGCGCCAGTCCGCACTGAATTCAGAGGCATAGTCGAGCGAAGGGCTGACGATCAGGTCAGGCACATAGCCGATGAGGGTGTGCTGGCCGAGTTCGGCAGCGGTTTTCGGCAGGCCATTGGCAGCGGCATAGGCACGCGAGGCGAACAGGCCGAGTGAATAGTCGACCAGCTTTCCTGCCACCAGCCGGCCCTCGGTCGGCCGCTCGACGGTGATGGCGATGTCGGCTTCGCGCCGGGACAGCGAAAAGGAGCGCGGCACCGGCACGAGCTGGATCGTCAGTTCGCGATGCAGCGCGGTCAGTTCACCGAGACGCCTGGCCAGGAAGGCGACGCCAAAACCGTCCGGCGCACCGATACGCACGGTGCCGGAGATATCGTCGCCTTCGCCCGATATGGTCGAGCGCGCGGCGATCATGTCGCCTTCCATGCGCTCGGCAATGTCGAGGAAGCGCTCGCCGGCGTGCGTCAGCTCGCTGCCCGTGGTCAGCCGGCGAAACAGTTTCGTGCGCAGCGCGTCCTCGAGTGCAGCGATGCGGCGCGAGACGGTGGCGTGATTGAGCTCCAGCCTTTTGGCGGCGCCAAGGATCTGGCCGGCGCGCGCGACGGCGAGGAAAATGCGGACGTCGTCCCAGTTCATGGGCATCCCCAGGAGATATCTTGAGACCCCCTATTTGCGAGAATTGATGCTCGCCCGTCAATCGATATCTAATTTACGCACAACGGTTGCGTTCTCCCTCGCGTTGCCATCTGCCGACCAAAGGCAGACAATGCAGCATCACAAACAAAGGGAGAGAAAATCATGATCGAATACGGTCATTTCATCGGCGGCAAGCATGTCGCCGGCACCAGCGGCCGCAAGCAGGACGTCATGCAGCCGATGGACGGCTCCGTGCGCGGCACGGTGGCGCTGGCTTCGCAGGCGGAACTGCGCGCAGCCGTCGAGAACGCCAAGGCGGCGCAGCCGAAGTGGGCCGCGACCAACCCGCAGCGCCGCGTGCGCGTGCTGATGAAATTCCTCGAACTGGTCGCCCGCGACTATGACGAACTGGCCGATATCCTGGCGCGCGAACACGGCAAGACCATCGCCGACGCCAAGGGCGACATCCAGCGCGGCCTTGAAGTGGTCGAAGTCTGCATCGGCGCGCCGCATATGATGAAGGGCGAGTTCACCGATGGTGCCGGCCCCGGCATCGACGTCTATTCGATGCGCCAGCCGCTCGGCGTGGTCGCCGGCATCACCCCGTTCAATTTCCCGGCGATGATCCCGCTGTGGAAGATCGCGCCGGCGATCGCCTGCGGCAATGCCTTCATCCTGAAGCCGTCGGAGCGTGACCCAGGCGTGCCGATGCGCATCGCCGAACTGTTCCTCGAAGCCGGCCTGCCTGCCGGCATCCTCAACGTCGTCAATGGCGACAAGGATGTGGTCGATGCGATCCTGGACGATCCCGACATCAAGGCCATCGGCTTCGTCGGCTCGACGCCGATCGCTCATTACATCTATTCGCGCGGCACCGCGGCCGGCAAGCGCGTGCAGTGCTTCGGCGGCGCCAAGAACCACATGATCATCATGCCCGATGCCGACATGGATCAGACCGTCGACGCGCTGATCGGCGCCGGCTACGGCTCGGCCGGCGAGCGCTGCATGGCGATCTCGGTGGCTGTCCCGGTCGGCAACGACACCGCCAACCGGCTGATGGAAAAGCTGATCCCGCGCGTCGAGAGCCTGAAGGTCGGCCCGTCGACGGATTCCTCGGCCGATTTCGGTCCGCTGGTGACGGCGCAGGCGCTGGAGCGCGTCAAGGGTTACGTCGATACCGGCGTCAAGGAAGGCGCCAAGCTCGTCGTCGACGGCCGCGGCTTCTCCATGCAGGGCTACGAGGACGGCTACTACATGGGCGGCTGCCTGTTCGACAATGTGACGGCGGACATGCGCATCTACAAGGAAGAGATCTTTGGGCCGGTGCTCTCGGTGGTGCGTGCGCCGACCTATGAGAGCGCGATCAAGCTCGCCAACGACCACGAAATGGGCAATGGCGTCGCCATCTTCACCCGTGACGGCGATGCCGCTCGCGACTTTGCAAGCCGTGTCCAGGTCGGCATGGTCGGCATCAACGTGCCGATCCCGGTTCCGATCGCCTATTACACCTTCGGCGGCTGGAAAGCATCGTCCTTCGGCGACCTTAACCAGCACGGCCCGGACGCCTTCCGCTTCTACACCAAGACCAAGACGGTGACCTCACGCTGGCCGTCCGGCATCAAGGACGGTGCGGAATTCGTCATCCCGACGATGAACTAGCCGGACGGTTCTTCGTTTGCGCGTCCTCGCCTTCGGCTGCGGGGCGCGCGGCGGGCATCAAGGACGGTGCGGAGTTCGTCATCCCGACGATGAACTGAGGTCTGAGTTTATCTCACAAATTGAGGGCGCGGCTTTTGTCGCGCCCTTTTTTGCGTGGCATCCGGATCCTGTCATGCGCCGATCTCCAGCCGCGTGATCCTGTTGTCGGCCAGCGTGAAGACGTAGTGGAGCGTCGCCGGACTGCCGGGGAAATTGCCCGACACGATGCCGGCGACCCGCCATGCATCGCCATTGGCCGTCGCGTCGGCGACCTCGACGGTCACCCGGTATTTGCGCGTCGTTGCCTCCATCCAGTCGCGGATGGCGGCTGATCCCTGATGCGTCTCGCCTTCGTCCCGGACCTTGGCGTCCGAAGCGAAGGGGACGAGCATACTGTCGATGTCGTGGCTGTTCTTGGCGGCAAAATAGTCCGCCAGCGGCTGGGGTAGTTCTACGGTCATGGCTTTTCTCCGATGCGGTTGCCGACGCTCGTCGAGGCCCGCGGCGCTTGTCCGGCTTCTAAAATGCGATATGCTGGTGAAGTGACAAGAACCGACGAAAAAGTAAGGTACTTACCTGAAAGTAAGGTTTGGCCCGAAAGTAAGCCCGAGATGCTCACTCCACTGTCCGCGGCGAGCGGCGTTGAGAATGTGCTGCGCCTCCTCGAGGGGCGCTGGAAGCTGGTGATCCTGTTTCACCTGTTCGGCGGCAAGGTGCTGCGCTTTTCCGACCTCGAACGGGCGATCCCGGCGATCTCGCAGAAGATGCTGATACAGCAGCTCAGGCAGATGGAGGCCGACGGCATCGTGCGGCGCATCGTGCACCATCAGGTGCCGCCGAAAGTCGAATACTGCCTGACCGATTGGGGCCAGGCATTGTGCCCGGCCCTCGACGCCCTGCTGAAATGGGCAGCACTTCGCGAACCAGCGGAAGTCTGACGCCGACCGTGCCTGCAATGCGCCGCAAAGCTCGCAAAGGTGCTTGTTTTCGGATCGGAGCCTCACCATATCGAATCCTGGGAATGCGATAGAATTCCCTGACGACAGACCGGAAACCAGAAGGAGTGACGTGATGAAGACGTCGAACCCGGCCTGGAGCGTTTCGGTATATTGAGGCTGTCCCATGTGCCTCCCCTTTGCCGGAACGCGAAGGCGAAGGAGGTGCCAAATGGCACGCAAATTTTCGTTTCGATGGATTAGGATAGCCGCGATCGGCACCGCGCTGGCGATGTCGACGCTATCGGCGCAGGCGCAGTTTATCTGCGGCGGCCATACTGACCTTGTCGCGGGACTGGCGCGAGCCTTTCAACAGAAGCAGATCGGCTACGGTTTGGTCGGCCAGGCTGCCATTGTCGAAATCTATGTTTCGGCAAGTGGGACCTGGTCGATGCTGGTGACCGATGTGCAGGGCCGAAGCTGCATTTTCGCGACCGGTGACGGGTGGGAGAGTACCGCCGTCACCGCGGCGCAAGGGATCTGATCGCCGTTCAGCGCGTCGCGGCCACCTCGGCGTGGCCGCGCAGCAGTGCCATCAGCCGCTTGGCGTCCTTGGCGGCCGCCTCCTCGTCGCCGTCGAGGATCGAGCGGATCAGCGCGACGTGGTGCTCGGCTGATTCGGCCAGGCCCGTGTCGGCCTTATAGCGAAACCAGAAGCGGCGGCTGTGGGTCTGCAACGGGGCGGCCAGCCGCGCCGCGAAGGGGTTGTCCGCGGCCATCGCCAGGGCCTCGTCGAGCGCCTTGTCGGCCTGGATGAAGGCAAGCACATTGCCCGAGATGACCGCCTTCTGCATGGCAAGGGCCGCCTCGTGAAACAGGTCGGCGGCCTCGCGGGTGACGAAGCGGGCTGCCGAACGGGCAAGCACCACCTCGACACCGCGCCGGGCGTCGAGCACGCGCAGCCAGTCGCCGGGATGCAGTGGCGCGATCGCGATGCCGGCGCGTGGCCTGACGTCGAGCAGCCCTTCCCAGGCCAGCCGCTGGATCGCCTCGCGCACCGGCGTGCGGCCGAGGTCGAGCTTTTCGATCAACGCACCCTCGGTGACGAAGCTCGCCGGCGCCAACTCCAACGTGACGATCATATGTTCGAGCACGTGGTACGCCCTGGTCGCGGCCGGCTCGGCGGATGCTCTGATGGCTTCGGTGGATATCAACGGCGGGCTCCTGATATATTTTGAATATATCATAGCAGAATCTGCGTTGACAGGTAGTTTCTTAACAGATATACGACTGATATATCAGAAGGAGCAATGACCATGTGGACTGGAGTTTTCCCCGCCGTCACGACCAAATTCACCCCCGACGATCGGCTCGACCATGCCGAGATGGAGCGCTGCTTCAACCTGCAGATGGAGGCCGGTTGCGACGGCATCATCGTCTGCGGCTCGCTCGGCGAAGGGCCGATGCTGTCGCCTGACGAGAAGATAGAAGTGCTGAAGACCGCGCAGAAAGTCGCCGGCAAGAAGCCGGTGCTGCTGACGGTCAACGAGGCGGGCACCCGAGAGGCTGCCAGCATCGCCAAGCGCGCCGCCAGGGAAGGCGCCAATGGCCTGATGGTGGTGCCGAGCCCGATCTACCACACCAACGCGGAAGAGACGGTCGCCGCACTTCGCGCGGTCGCCGAGGCCGGCGATTTGCCGGTCATGATCTACTCCAACCGGCTCGCCTATCGCGTCGACGTCACCGTCGACCAGATGGAGGAACTGGCATCGGACAAGCGCTTCGTCGCCATCAAGGAATCCTCCGACGACATCAGGCGCTCGACCGAGATCATCAACCGGCTGGGCGACCGCTACGACCTCTTCACCGGCGTCGACAATCTCGCCTTCGAGGCGCTGTCGGTCGGCGCCATCGGCTGGGTGGCCGGCCTGGTCGTCGCCTTCCCACGCGAGACCGTGGCCATCTACCAGCTGATGAAGCAGGGCCGCCGCGAGGAGGCGCTGGCCATCTACCGCTGGTTCCGGCCGCTGCTCGATCTCGATGTCTCGACCTATCTGGTCCAAAACATCAAGCTTGCCGAAGTGCTGGCGATTGATACCAATGACCGCGTGCGCATGCCGCGCCAGCCCCTGTCGGGCGAGCGCCGCAAGGCGGTGGAGAAGATCATCCGGGATGCGCTGGCGGTGCGGCCGAAGCTGCCGTCGCTCCAGGCGTCTCCTCTATCGGCGGACAGACTGGTGGCAGCCGAATAAGGGACAGCACCGACGTGCCAGGAAATTCCAAATCCCCGGAACAGGAGCAACGCTCCGCCACTGGGGCACCATCTCCCCGTTCGCGGGGGGAAGGCGAGGACATCGCCATTGTCGGCGGTGGCATCATCGGCATCTGCGCGGCGGCCTTCCTTGCCGAGGCAGGGCTGGATGTGACGGTCTTCGACCGCACCGGCATCTGCGAGGAGACGAGTTCCGGCAATGCCGCCGCCTTCGCCTTCTCCGACGTGCTGCCGCTGGCGCACAAGGGCATGATCAAGAACCTGCCGAAATGGCTGGCCGATCCGCTCGGCCCGCTCAGCATTCCACCGGCCTACCTGCCGAAGCTCGTGCCCTGGCTGATCCGCTTCTGGCGTGCCGGTGCGCCGGCGAAATACGAGGCCAGCCTCGCCGCCCAGGCAGGCATGATGAAGCTCGCCGAAACGGAATGGATGGGTCTGCTCGATCGCTCCGGCACGCGGCCGATGCTGCGCGAGGATGGCTCGCTCGAACTCTACGAGAGCGAGGCCGAGTTTCAGGCTGGGCTGTCCGGCTGGGCCGCGCGCGAGCGTTTCGGCATCGGCTTTCGCCATGTCGAGGGCGAGGACTTGGCGGGCTTGCAACCGGGACTGTCACCGCGTTTCGTCAAGGGCACCTTCGTGCCGGGCTGGAAGACGGTCGCCGATCCAAAACTGCTCGGCAAGGCGGTGTGGGCTTACGCGGAGGCCAAGGGCGCCCGCTTCGAGATGGCTCGCATCGATCGCGTCGCGGCGGACCAGGATGGCGCGACGCTGACGTTGGCCGATGGCACGACCAGGCATGCGCGGCAGCTCGTCGTCGCCGCCGGCGCCTGGTCGCACCTTTTGGCGCGGCAGCTTGGCGACCGCATTCCGCTGGAAACCGAGCGCGGCTACAACACGACCTTGCCCAAGAGCGCCTTCGACGTGAAGCGGCAGCTGATCTTTTCCGGGCATGGCTTCGTCATCACGCCGCTGGAGACGGGCCTGCGCGTCGGCGGTGCTGTCGAACTCGGCGGCATCGAGCGGCCGCCCAATTATGCCAGGTCGAAGGCGCTGCTGCAGAAGGCACAGCAATTCCTGCCGGGCCTCAATCCCTCGGGCGGGCGCGAATGGATGGGGTACAGGCCTTCGCTGCCGGATTCGGTTCCTGTCATCGGCAAAGCGTCGGGAAGCCGGCCGGTGGTCTATGCTTTCGGCCATGGCCATCTCGGCCTGACCCAGGCGGCGGCAACCGGGCGGTTGATCCGGGAAATCATCCTGGGGCAGACTCCGCCTGTTGATCTGACCCCTTTCAGTCCACAACGTTTTTGAGTTCATCGCGGTTTTGAATTTTTCGAGGAACGACATGGCCAAGAAATCCTTCTTCTGCATCGACGGCCACACGTGCGGCAATCCGGTGCGGCTGGTTGCTGGCGGCGGCCCGCTGCTTGAGGGCTCGACGATGATGGAACGGCGGGCGCATTTCCTCGCCGAATATGACTGGATCCGCACCGGCCTGATGTTCGAGCCGCGCGGCCATGACGTGATGTCGGGTTCGATCCTCTATCCGCCGACGCGCGAAGATTGCGACATTGCCATCCTGTTTATCGAAACCTCGGGCTGCCTGCCGATGTGCGGGCACGGCACCATCGGCACGGTGACGATGGCCATAGAACACGGGCTGATCAAGCCGAAGACGCCGGGTGTGCTGAGGCTCGACACGCCGGCCGGCCTGGTCATCGCCGAGTACAAACAGGTCGGCGACTATGTCGAGGAGGTGCGCATCACCAACGTGCCGTCCTTCCTCTATGCTGAAGGCCTGACGGTCGAATGTCCCGGGCTCGGCGAGATCACCGTCGACGTCGCCTATGGCGGCAATTTCTACGCCATCGTCGAGCCGCAGGCGAATTATCGCGACATGGCGGATTACTCCGCCGGCGACCTCATCGCCTGGAGCCCGGTGGTGCGCCAGAGGCTCAATGAGAAATACACTTTCGTGCATCCGGAAAACCCGGGCATCAACCGGCTTTCGCATATGCTGTGGACCGGCAAGCCGACCGTTGAGGGGGCCGATGCCCGCAACGCCGTCTTCTATGGCGACAAGGCGATCGACCGCTCACCATGCGGCACCGGCACCTCGGCGCGCATGGCGCAGCTCCATGCCAAGGGCAAGCTCAAGGCCGGCGACGCCTTCGTGCATGAATCGATCATCGGTTCGTTGTTCAAGGGCAAGGTCGAAAAAGAGGTTACCGTCGCGGGCAAGCCGGCGATCATTCCCTCGATCGGCGGCTGGGCGCGCATGACCGGACTGAACACGATCTTCATCGACGACCGTGACCCGTTCGCGCATGGTTTCGTCGTCAAGTGATATCGGCGGACCACTGATCATCGGCATCGACCGAGACCGCACGGCGAAACCAGTCGGCGAAGGTGAGCGCGGCTGATGAGGCATCCACCGACATCGTCAGAAAATAGCTCTTGTCGCGGTTGGTCGAGACATCCGACAGAACCACCAGGTCGCCGCGCTTCAGTTCGTCACGAAAGACGTCTACCGGACAAAGCGCCACGCCATGGCCGGCAATGACCGCTGTTGCGAGGATATTGAAATCGGCGAAGACGGGTCCGTTGCCGACATCCACATTGGCCAGTCCGGCCTCGGAGAACCACTCACTCCAGCCCTGCCGGTTCTCGTCATGCAACAGGTCCGCGCCGGCGATCGCCGAAGGGGTACGCAACTCCTTGCCGGCCAGATAGTGCGGGCTGCACACCGGCCGGTTGAGGCGTGAAAACAGTTTGAGGCTGGTGACGCCAGGCGTCGGATCGGCTCCGAGCGTGATCAGCACATCATTCTCATCATCTCCGAGCCTGTCCTCGGCCTTGGCATAGGCGACCCGCATGCCGATACCGGGATGGCTTGATGTAAAGTCCGGCAGGCGAGGAACCAGCCAGCGGCTGGCGATGGACGGTATGCAACCTACGGACAGTGTCGCCGATGCCGCATTGCGGCGGATACGCCGGCAGGTGGCGCCAAGCTCTGCAAGGGCGCCACTCGCCGACGCCTGCAGGATCACGCCGGCATCCGTCAGCCGTACCTTGCGTGCGTCCCGGTGGAACAGAGGCACGCCCAACCACTCTTCCAGCCGCCTGATCTGGTGGCTGATGGCCGGATGCGTGACGTGAAGCTCCTCGGCGGCCGCCGAAAAGCTCAGGCGACGGGCGGCGGCCTCGAAAGCGCGGATGGCATTCAACGGGATATAGTCCATCTGTAAAATTTACTAACACATGAGGTGAGAAGCAATCATTTGAATGTCCGCACCCATTGCGCCACTCCTGCATCCATTCCGCCGGCCCCATCGACATTATTGGCGCGGCCACGACCCGCAGGGAAACAAAGCATGTTCACCAGACAATTGGCTGATGTAGAAAAATCTGACTTCTTCGTGGATTGGGGCAATGGCACCAGCCACCGCCTGCTGACACAGCAGGATGGCATGGGGTTCACCGTCTGCCACACCGTCGTGCGCGCCGGCAGCGAATCGCGCCTCCACTACCGCAGGCATTTCGAGGCTTGCTACTGCATCGCCGGTGCTGGTGAGGTGGAAGACATGTCCGGTTCGGTGCATCGCATCGAGCCCGGCACGATCTATGTGCTCGACGACCATGACGAGCATTATCTGCGTGCCGACGCTGCAAGCGACATGATCCTGGTCAGTGTCTTCAACCCTCCCCTTCATGGCACGGAGCGGCATGCGCTGAGCGGGGACGGTGGCTCAGCGTACTGATCCGGCGCAAGGCAATCGTTCCTCGATCGGTAGCTGGACAAGTACAAGCGCATTGAATGGTATCGTCGACGACGACCGCGACCCGCTCAGACATGGTTTGTGGTCAAGCAGGAAGAATCCTGACCCTGCGGAAAGGAGTGTGGCGAAAAAACGAACCGTGTCAGGAACGCAACGATTCCTCTTATCACCTAATTTTGACGGCGATTTCTTCGAAACGGGGCGCATGATACGGCCGAATCGTCAAAGACATTGCGTTATGCCAATGGTAGGGTCCGCGATAGTCCAGGGGTCGGATGGGAGAAAACGGGCAATCGGACGGCGTGCCGACAAAACACGCATGACGATTGAAAAATGACGTTGCAATCCGGGCTCGAAACTTTACGACTAGGGGAAATACGAAAAGGAATGCGTCTGCATGGGCGACATTCCAGGGGAGCCATGTACACATGCAGTACTTTGTCCAGCAGCTTATCAACGGGCTGACGCTGGGATCGATCTATGGGCTGATCGCGATCGGCTACACGATGGTCTACGGCATCATCGGCATGATCAACTTCGCCCATGGCGATATCTTCATGGTGGGCGCCTTCACGGCGCTGATCGTCTTCCTCGTCCTCGGCGCTCTGTTCTATTCGGTGCCCGTGGTCGTAGCACTCCTGGTCATGATGATCGTAGCGATGCTGCTGACCAGCCTCTACAACTGGACGATCGAGAAGGTGGCCTACCGGCCGCTGCGCGGCTCGTTCCGGCTGGCGCCGCTGATCACCGCCATCGGCATGTCGATCGCGCTGTCGAACTTCGTTCAGGTGACGCAAGGGCCGCGCAACAAGCCGATCCCGCCAATGGTGTCGAAAGTCTACGACATCGGCGGCATCAGCGTGTCGCTGAAGCAGATTATCATCGTCGTCGTCACCGCGCTGCTGCTGGCGCTGTTCTGGTACTTGGTCAACAAGACATCGCTTGGCCGCGCCCAGCGCGCCTGTGAACAGGATCGCAAGATGGCGGCGCTGCTCGGCATCGATGTCGACCGCACCATCTCGATCACCTTCATCATGGGTGCTGCCCTTGCCGCCGTCGCCGGCACGCTGTTCCTGATGTACTACGGCGTCATCGCCTTCTCCGACGGCTTCACGCCGGGTGTGAAAGCGTTCACCGCCGCGGTGCTCGGCGGCATCGGTTCGCTGCCGGGCGCGGTGCTCGGCGGGCTGATGATCGGCTTCATCGAAAGCATGTGGTCGGCCTATTTCTCGATCGACTACAAGGACGTCGCGGCGTTCTCGATCCTGGCCATCGTGCTGATCTTCCTACCTTCCGGCATTCTGGGCCGGCCAGAAGTCGAAAAGGTCTGAGATCATGGCCGTCACCGTATCTCCGGAGAGCGACACCGTCGCCACCCCCGTGCAGCGCGCGTTCAAGGAAGCGCTCTATGCCGGCGCCATATCGCTTGGCCTGTTCGTGCTGTTCATCGGCCTGAAAACCGGTCAGAACATTTCCAATGAACTGGTCGTGACGACGCGCTGGGGCCTGCTTGCCGCCGTGGTGATCGCCACGGCCGTCGGGCGCTTCCTCTATGTCGCCTATGGCCAACCCTTCATGGCCAGCCAGAAGATAACCAATGTCGCCACCGGCCTGTTGCCGGCCAGCGTGGCGTCACGGTTCTTCCAGTTGCCGTGGTTCATCGCGGCTGTTGTCGCGGCGGTGCTGCTGTTCGTGTTGAACAGCTCTCTCGCCGGGTGGGTGGGAGAAGAACCGGCCGGCTATCTGCAATTCCTGCGCGCCCTGGCGATCATCTATGTGCTGGCTTGCGTGATCTACTACTTCCGCGCCTTCATCCATGCCAACTTCACCAAATTGGGCATCACGGCGCTGGTGCTGTACCCGATCCTCGTGGTCGCGGTGCTGTCGCTGAACGCCTGGTCGATCACTGGCGGGCTGCAGGGTTCGCTGAAATGGGTCGATAATTTCGGCATCCAGATCCTGATCTATGTGATGCTGGCCTGGGGCCTGAACATCGTCGTCGGCCTCGCCGGCCTGCTCGACCTCGGCTACGTCGCCTTCTATGCACTTGGCGCCTATGCGTATGCGCTTCTCGCCACGCATTTCGGCCTGTCGTTCTGGATCCTGTTGCCGGCAGCCGGCGCCATGGCGGCGCTGTGGGGCGTGCTGCTCGGCTTCCCGGTGCTGCGCCTGCGTGGCGACTATCTGGCGATCGTAACGCTGGCTTTCGGTGAGATCATCCGCCTGGTGCTGATCAACTGGCGCGAGGTCACCAACGGATCGGCCGGCATTTCCGGCATTCCCAAGGTCAGCTTCTTCGGCCTGATGTCGTTCAACGTGTCGGACCCCAACTACATCGCCAAGGTTCTGCACATCGCCCAGTCAGGCGCCTACTACAAGATTTTCCTCTACTACCTGATCCTGGGCCTGTGCCTGCTCACCGCCTTCGTCACCATCAGGCTGCGCCGTCTGCCGGTCGGCCGCGCGTGGGAAGCGTTGCGTGAGGACGAGATCGCGTGCCGCTCGCTCGGCATCAACACGACGACAACCAAGCTGACCGCCTTTGCCACAGGTGCCATGTTCGGCGGCTTCGCCGGCTCGTTCTTCGCCGCGCGGCAAGGCTTCGTCAGCCCGGAATCCTTCGTCTTCCTGGAATCGGCCATCATCCTGGCCATCGTCGTTCTCGGCGGCATGGGCTCGCTGGTCGGCATCGCGGTGGCGGCACTGGTGATGATCGGCGGCACCGAGGCGCTGCGCGAGCTCGACTTCCTCAAGCAGATCTTCGGGCCTGACTTCACCCCGGAACTCTACCGCATGCTGCTGTTCGGCATGGCCATGGTCATCGTCATGCTGTGGAAGCCGCGCGGCTTCGTCGGCAGTCGTGAACCGACGGCCTTCCTCAAGGAGCGAAGGGCTGTCTCCAGCTCCTTCACCAAGGAGGGTCACGGCTGATGAACGCGAACCCGATCCAGAAGAGCAATCCGGGCATGAACGACGCCATCCTGCAGGTCGAACATCTGTCGATGAAGTTCGGCGGCCTGATCGCCATCGGCGACCTGTCCTTCGCTGCCAGGCGCGGCGAGATCACGGCGCTGATCGGCCCCAACGGCGCCGGCAAGACCACCGTGTTCAATTGCATCACCGGCTTTTACAAGCCGTCTGAAGGCATGATCACCCTCAACCGGGCCGATGGGTCGAGCTTCCTGCTCGAGCGGCTGCCCAACCACGAGATTCCGGCGCGCGCCAAGGTGGCGCGTACCTTCCAGAACATTCGCCTGTTCTCGGGCATGACACTGCTGGAGAACCTTTTGGTTGCCCAGCACAACAAGCTGATGAAGGCGTCGGGCTATACGATCCTTGGCCTGTTCGGTTTCAGCGGCTACCGCAAGGCCTCGGCCGAATCGATCGATCTGGCCAGGCACTGGCTGGAGAAGGCCGATCTTGTCGACCGCGCCGACGATCCGGCCGGTGACTTGCCCTATGGCGCGCAGCGGCGTCTCGAGATCGCACGTGCCATGTGCACGGGCCCGGAGCTTCTGTGCCTGGACGAGCCGGCAGCCGGCCTCAATCCAAAGGAATCGGCGGCGCTCAACGAACTGCTGATCGACATCAAGAACACATCAGGCACCTCGATCCTGCTGATCGAACATGACATGTCCGTGGTCATGCAGATCTCCGACCATGTCGTGGTGCTGGAATATGGCCGCAAGATCTCGGACGGCAGTCCGCAATCGGTGCGTACCGATCCGCGCGTCATCGCCGCCTATCTCGGCGTCGACGACGAGGAGGTCGAGCAGGTCCTCACCGAGGTCGGCGACGAGGACGTCATCGAGCAGCTCGATACGGGTCCTGATGCCGCGCATGGCCCTGGGACATCGTCATCGTATCTCGCCGGGCCGGTAACAGACACGGTCGGTCACAGTTCGGGAGAGCGGGTTACCGTTGCGAAGGGCGCTTCAAACGCCGAACAGGTCGATGCCAAGTCGCTCGCCGAGGCAAACAAGGCGGCCGCGCTGACGGCGGCATCGGCTGCAAAGCCCGCTCCTGTAGCGAAAGCAAAGCCTGCTCCGAAACCGGCGTCAAAGGCGGCAACCGGGACGGCGGTGAAGTCGACTGCGGCGCCTGCACCGGCCAAACCGGCAGCCAAGGCTCCAGTGGCCAAGGTTCCAGTGGCTAAGGTTCCAGTGGCTAAGTCTGCTGCGGGCAAGGCTGAGGGAATCTCCAACAGGCTGGCGGCGCCCCGCGGTGGCAAGGCCGACAATCTGACCCGCATCAAGGGCATCGGTACGGTCAACGAGAAGAAGCTCAACGATCACGGCATCTTCCACTTCGACCAGATCGGCGCCTGGAAAAAGGCCGATGTCGAGGCTGCCGAAGCTTACCTGGCCTTCGATGGTCGCATCGCGCGTGAAGAGTGGGTCAAGCAGGCCAAGCTGCTCGGCCAGGGCAAGGACACGGAATTCGCGCGCCGCGTCGATGCCGGCAAGGTGGCGACCAGCCATGCTTCCGCAAAGACCGCCAGCACGACCAAACCTGTGTCGGGCAAACCTGTGTCGGGCAAGCGTGGAGGGGGCAAATAATGGCCGGGACAACGCTGCTCGATATCAAGGGCGTACAGACCTACTACGGCAACATCCGGGCGCTGAACGGCGTCGACGTCACCGTCAATGAGGGTGAGATCGTGGCGCTGATCGGCGCCAACGGCGCCGGCAAGTCGACGCTGATGATGACCATTTTCGGGGCACCGCGCGCCCGCGCGGGAAGCATCACCTTCGCCGGCACCGACATCACCCAGATGCCGACGCACGAGATCGCCCGCATGCGCATTGCCCAGTCGCCGGAAGGTCGCCGTATCTTCCCGCGCATGACGGTGATGGAAAACCTGCAGATGGGCGCCAGCCTCGACAACCTCAAGCACTATGACGAGGACGTCGAGAAAGTGTTCACGCTGTTCCCGCGTCTCAAGGAGCGCATCGCCCAGCGCGGCGGCACGCTCTCTGGCGGCGAGCAGCAGATGCTGTCGATCGGACGCGCGCTGATGGCGCGGCCAAAGCTGCTTTTGCTCGACGAGCCGTCGCTGGGTCTGGCGCCGCTGATCGTCAAGCAGATCTTCGATGCCATCCGCGAGTTGAACCGCACGCAGGGGCTGACCGTGTTCCTGGTCGAGCAGAACGCCTTTGGTGCGTTGAAACTCGCGACGCGCGGCTATGTCATGGTCAACGGCAATGTGACGATGAGCGGCACCGGCAAGGAACTGCTCGCCAATCCCGAAGTGCGCGCCGCCTATCTCGAAGGCGGACACCACTGAGTTCGGAGCGGAATGTGTGGAACGGGTATTCCGCTCCAGGTTGTTTGTTTGTCGCATGACCTCTGTCCGAAAAGTCTGCAACTTTTCGGGATCATGCTAAGGAGACTTCATCATGCAGGGCATTCTCTATGAGGAACCCTCGATCTGGCAGTTCTTCTTCGTCACCTGCCTGCTTGGCGGCTGGGCGGCCTGGATGACGGGCAAGGCCAGCGCCCAGACCTGGCGCAGCTTTCCGCAGCTGTTCGCCTATATGCTGGGTCTCGGCATCGGCATCCGGTTCATTCATCACGCGCTGTTCGGCGGCACGATGTTCTCGCTGCACTACTACATCGTCGACACCATCGTGCTGATGATACTGGGCTTCGTCGGCTATCAATACACACGAACAAACCAGATGGTCACACAGTATAACTGGCTCTACGAAAGAGCTTCAGTCTTGAGCTGGAAACCCAAAGGTTGACGTTCATCATTAACGCCGCGTCAGGGATGAATCGGCGTGACAAGTGCCTGAAAATCGGCAAACTATGCCTTCTGCGATAAGGGTGGGCATCGCATGAAAGCTTCATCCACGCCCACTCCGTTAATGGGAGCGTTTTACATGAGAAAATTACTGTTGTCCGCTGTCGCCGTAGGCGCGCTTGTCGCGTTCGGCGGCGCCGCGTGGGCTGACGTCTTGGTCGGCGTCGCCGGCCCGATCACCGGTCCGAACGCAGCTTTCGGCGCACAGCTTCAGAAGGGTGCGGAAGCGGCTGTCGCCGATATCAATGCCAAGGGCGGCATCAATGGCGAGCAGATCAAGCTCGAGGTTGGTGACGACGTCTCCGATCCGAAGCAGGGCATCTCGGTTGCCAACAAGTTCGTCGGCGACGGCGTCAAGTTCGTGGTCGGTCACTTCAACTCGGGCGTCTCGATCCCGGCATCGGAAGTCTACGCTGAAAACAACATCGTCGAAGTGACGCCGGCTGCCACCAACCCGCAGTTCACCGAGCGCGGCCTGTGGAACGTGTTCCGCACCTGCGGACGCGACGACCAGCAGGGTAGCATTGCCGGCGCTTATCTCGCCGCGAACTTCAAGGACGCCAAGATCGCTGTCGTTCACGACAAGACCACCTACGGTCAGGGCCTTGCCGACGAAACCAAGAAGGCGATGAATGCCAAGGGCCTGACGGAAGTCATGTATGAAGGCATCAATGTCGGCGACAAGGACTTCTCGGCGCTGATCGCCAAGATGAAGGAAGCCGGCGTTACCATCATCTATTGGGGCGGTCTGCACACCGAAGCCGGCCTGATCATCCGCCAGGCGGCTGACCAGGGCCTCAAGGCGACGCTGGTTTCCGGCGACGGCATCGTGTCGAACGAGCTGGCTTCGATCGCGGGCGACGCGGTTGCGGGCACGCTCAACACGTTCGGCCCGGATCCGCGCCTGATCCCTGCCAACAAGGAACTCGTCGAGAAGTTCCGCGCGCAGGGCTTCGAGCCGGAAGCCTATACGCTCTACGCCTACGCTGCCGTGCAGGCGATCGCGGAAGCAGCAACTGCTGCCAAGTCGAACGACCCGCAGGAAGTTGCCAAGGCGCTGCATGCGAACGGCCCGTTCAAGACCGTGCTCGGCGACCTGTCCTATGACGCCAAGGGCGACCCGACGCTGCCCGGCTACGTCATCTACGAATGGAAGAAGGGCGCCGACGGCAAGTACACCTACATCCAGAAGATGTAAGCCCGTCGACTTCGATCAATATGAAATGCCCGGCGCCTCGCGCCGGGCATTTTTCTTTGGCGCGTCCGGCGGCCGATTGCCATCCTTGCCGGCTCTTCCAGCCGGGCAAGATCGCATCCAGGATCGAAATTGTCGCCCTTGTTCCGCCCGTTCGGGCCAAGGCGTGCGAGTGTTGGCCGGATAATTGATTTAAATCGGTTTAAATCAGCGTTGATTTTGTTTGCACTGCAGCATTTTCACGCTAATCATTGGACCGATTTCCCGTTCCTTCCGCTGCTGGAGCCCAGTCCTTGGCCATCACGAAGATCCTCGTCGCCAACCGGTCAGAAATCGCCATCCGCGTCTTTCGCGCGGCCAATGAGCTGGGCCTCAAAACCGTGGCGATCTGGGCCGAGGAAGACAAATATTCGTTGCACCGCTTCAAGGCCGACGAAAGCTACCAGGTCGGGCGCGGTCCGCATCTCAGCAAGGACATGGGGCCGATCGAGAGTTATCTGTCGATCGAGGAGGTGATCCGCGTCGCCAGGCTTTCGGGCGCCGATGCCATCCACCCGGGCTACGGACTGCTGTCGGAAAGCCCCGAATTCGCCGAAGCCTGCGCGCAAGCCGGCATCACCTTCATCGGCCCGAAGCCGGATACGATGCGCCGTCTCGGCAACAAGGTCGCGGCGCGCAACCTCGCCATCGAAGTCGGCGTGCCTGTCATTCCCGCCACAGATCCGTTGCCGGACGATATGGAGGCAGTCAAGAAACTGGCCAAGGAGGTCGGCTATCCGGTGATGCTGAAGGCGTCGTGGGGCGGTGGTGGGCGCGGCATGCGCGCCATACGCGCCGAGGCCGATCTCGCCCGCGAAGTCATGGAAGGCAAGCGCGAGGCGAAAGCCGCCTTCGGCAAGGACGAAGTCTATCTCGAAAAGCTGATCGAGCGCGCCCGCCATGTCGAGGTGCAGGTGCTTGGCGACACCCATGGCAATGTCGTGCACCTGTTCGAGCGCGACTGCTCGATCCAGCGCCGCAACCAGAAGGTCGTCGAGCGGGCGCCGGCGCCCTATCTCGAAATGGCGCAACGCGAGGAGCTTTGCGGCCACGCGCTGAAGCTTGCGCGTGAGACCAGCTATATCGGCGCGGGCACGGTCGAGTTCCTGCAGGATGCCGACAGCGGAAAATTCTATTTCATCGAGGTCAATCCGCGCATCCAGGTCGAGCATACCGTCACCGAGCAGGTCACCGGCATCGACATCGTCAAGGCGCAGATCCACATCCTCGACGGCTTCGCCATCGGCACGCCTGAATCCGGCGTGCCGGCACAGAAGGACATCAGGCTGAATGGCCATGCCTTGCAGTGCCGCATCACCACCGAGGATCCCGAGCACAATTTCATTCCGGATTACGGCCGCATCACCGCCTATCGCGGCGCCACCGGCTTCGGCATCCGGCTGGATGGCGGCACGGCCTATTCCGGCGCCGTCATCACCCGCTTCTACGATCCGCTGCTGGAAAAGGTGACGGCGTGGGCACCGACGCCGGCCGAGACCATCGCCCGCATGAACCGCGCGCTGCGCGAATTCCGCATCCGCGGCGTTGCCACCAACCTCACCTTCCTCGAAGCGATCATCAACCACCCGAGCTTTGCCGACAACTCCTATACGACCAAGTTCATCGACACGACGCCGGAGCTGTTCCAGCAGGTCAAACGCCAGGACCGCGCGACCAAGCTCATCAACTATCTGGCCGACGTCAGCGTCAACGGTCATCCCGAGACGCGCGGCCGGCCGACGCCGAAGGCCGATGCGGCCGCTCCCGTCGTGCCCTACCTCAACGGCAACGTGCCCGGCGGCAGCAAGCAGAAGCTCGACGTGCTCGGTCCGGAGAAATTCGCGGGCTGGATGCGCGAGCAAAGCCAAGTGCTGGTCACCGACACGACGATGCGCGACGGTCACCAGTCGCTGCTGGCCACGCGCATGCGCACGCACGACATTGCCAACATTGCCGGCACCTATGCGCGCGCCCTGCCGCAGCTTCTGTCGCTCGAATGCTGGGGCGGCGCGACCTTCGACGTCGCCATGCGCTTCCTCACCGAGGATCCGTGGGAGCGGCTTTCGCTGGTGCGTGAGGCAGCCCCCAATCTGTTGCTGCAGATGCTGCTGCGCGGCGCCAACGGCGTTGGCTACACCAACTATCCCGACAATGTCGTGCAGTATTTTGTCAAGCAGGCGGCTGCCGGCGGCATCGATCTGTTCCGGGTTTTCGACTGCCTGAACTGGGTCGAGAACATGCGCGTCGCCATGGACGCGGTTGGCGCCGAGGGCAAGCTGATCGAAGCCGCGATGTGCTACACCGGCGACATTCTCGATCCGGCGCGGGCCAAGTACGATCTGAAATATTATGTCGGGCTGGCCAGCGAATTGCAGGCCGCCGGCGCCCATATTATCGCCGTCAAGGACATGGCCGGCCTGTTGAAGCCGGCGGCGGCGCGCGTGCTGTTCAAGGCGCTGCGCGAGGCGACCGACCTGCCGATCCATTTCCACACCCACGACACGTCCGGCCTGTCGGCGGCAACCGTGCTGGCGGCGGTGGAGAGCGGGGTCGACGCCATCGACGCGGCGATGGATGCCTTCTCCGGCAACACATCGCAGCCTTGCCTGGGCTCGATCGTCGAGGCGCTGAAGGGCACCGAGCGCGACCCCGGCCTCGACCCGCAATGGATCCGCAAAATCTCGTTCTATTGGGAAGCGGTGCGCAACCAGTACGCCGCCTTCGAAAGCGATCTCAAGGGGCCGGCTTCGGAAGTCTATTTGCACGAAATGCCCGGCGGACAGTTCACCAACCTCAAGGAACAGGCGCGCTCGCTCGGGCTGGAGACACGCTGGCACGAGGTCGCACAGACCTATCACGACGTCAATTTGATGTTCGGCGACATCGTCAAGGTGACACCGTCGTCCAAGGTCGTCGGCGACATGGCGCTGATGATGGTGAGCCAGGACCTGACCGTCGCCGATGTCGAGAATCCGGCCAGGGACATCGCCTTCCCGGACTCGGTCGTCTCGATGCTGCGCGGCGATCTCGGTCAGTCGCCGGGAGGGTGGCCAGAGGCGCTGCAGAAGAAGGCGCTGAAGGGCGACAAGCCGATCACGGCGCGGCCCGGCTCGCTCCTGAAGCCGGCCGATCTCAAGGCCAGCCGCAAGGAGATCGAGGAGAAGCTGGAGCGCAAGCTCTCGGAATACGAATTCGCCTCGTGGCTGATGTATCCGAAGGTGTTTACCGATTTTGCCGGCGCGCAGGAGACCTACGGCCCGGTCAGCGTCCTGCCGACGCCGACCTATTTTTACGGCATGAAGTCCGAAGACGAGATCTTCGTCGATATCGAGAAGGGAAAGACGTTGGTCGTGCGCTGTCTGGCGATCGGCGATGTCGACGACAAGGGCATGGTCACCGTGTTCTTCGAGCTCAACGGCCAGCCGCGGCGTGTGAAGGTGCCAGACCGGGCGCATGGCGCCTCCGCCGCCAAGGCGCGCCGCAAGGCCGAGCCCGGCAACGAGGCGCATGTCGGCGCGCCGATGCCGGGCGTGGTCTCGGCACTTTCGGTCGCCGCCGGCCAGGCGGTGAAGGCCGGTGACGTGCTGCTCTCCATCGAAGCGATGAAGATGGAGACGGCGCTGCATGCGGAGCGCGACGGCACCGTCGCCGAGGTGCTGGTCAAGGCCGGCGACCAGATCGATGCCAAGGATCTGCTGATCGCATTCGCTTAAGTGCTCGCAGAGAACGCGCAGGCTGTCGGCTTCTGTCGGCAGCCCTTGGTTAGCTGTTCGATAACAGCTTGACCCGCCGCCGCTGGTCGGGCATCGAACCGGCTCAAATTTGCCGCTGCCTTCCGCGAGTCGCGGCATAGAACGAATCTTTGGAGAAAAACATGGCCGACGATATCACCGAGACCAGCCAGACTGTTGCAGCCGGCCAGCTGCGTGCCCTCATCGAGCGCATCGAACGGCTCGAGGAAGAAAAGAAGACAATCGCCGACGACATCAAGGAAGTGTTCGCCGAGGCCAAGGGCACCGGTTTCGACACCAAGGCGATCCGCACCATCATCCGCCTGCGCAAGAAGGACCAGGCCGAGCGCCAGGAAGAGGACGCCATCCTCGATCTGTACATGGCCGCACTCGGAATGGTCTAAGACCACAGCAGTTCTCCGTTTCACACAAACGGTGAACTGCTCTATCTCTTGTTGACGCAATTCCGGACGGAAAACCGTTTGATACTTTTCCTGGAATTGCTTTGGCCGCCCGGCGCCCGATGCGGTGGCCGGGGATACGGTTTGAACCATGAGCGAATTCGACTTCGGCGGTCGCCGCGCCTCGGAATTCCGCCATCGCGGTTTCTGGACGCTGTTCGCTGAACGGCATCCGGAAGAAAGAGCCCGGTTGGCGCGGCGCGGACCCTGGTTCTGGCAGCGCGGGCTGCCCGACTTCGCCCTGGTCCTTTCCATGTATGTCGCGCCGGCGCAGAACCATGTCGGCGTCTTCTTCGGACGTAACGAGAAGTTTGGCGCCACGGAAAGCTGGTCGCGGCTGAAGCCGTTCCAGCCGGCGATCGAAGACAGGCTGAAGCTCAGGCCGGACCAAAGCTGCGAGGGCCTCGGCATCAATTCGATGTGGCGGGTCAACTGTTATGCCGATGACAATTGGCCTGCGATGACCGACTGGCTGGTGACGGAATGCTCGCGGGTCGAGCAGGCCGTCATCGACGTGCTTGGACAGGAGTAGGGCGCCGGTGTTTGCGGATTTCTTCCGCTCGCGTTGGCTTGGCCAGGTGCCGATCGACCGGCTGTTCTGGCGCGACATGCTGCTTGTCGGGACGGGGATCAACGTTGCTTCGTCCGCGGCCGCACTCGTCCTGCTTGGATTGAAAATGTCGCTCGGCCTCGTGCTGGCGGTGCATTTCGCACCGGTGCCCTACAACATCTTTCTCACTGTCGCGGTCTGGCGGACGGCAGAGCAATCGGGCGCCAAGGCCTCCCTGATGCTGTTGGGCTCGGCGCTCTGGCTCGTCGCCACGGTGGCGGTCTGAAGGGACCGAACGCAGCACGAAAAAAGGGCGACCGAAGCCGCCCTTTGCCGAAAGCTTACAACATGCAGTTCAGGCTGCCGGCTCGAATTTCAGCGCCACGCCGTTGATGCAGTAGCGCAGGCCGGTCGGCGGCGGGCCGTCCTCGAAGACGTGGCCGAGATGGCTGCCGCAGCGGGCGCAGTGGCACTCGGTGCGGACCATGCCGTAGCTGCGGTCGATGGTGTTCTCGACCGAGCCGGGGACCGGGTCGTTGAAGCTCGGCCAGCCGGTGCCGCTCTCGAACTTCAGCTTGGATTCGAACAGCGGCTGGTCGCAGCCGACGCAGGAAAATGTGCCGGCGCGCTTCTCGTAGAGCAGGGCGCAGCTTCCCGGCCGCTCGGTGCCGTGGCCGCGCATGACCGCATATTGCTCCGGCGTCAGCCGGGCGCGCCATTCGGCGTCGGTGCGGGTGACGGGGTAGGTGTGGGTGTCCATTTGATCTCCTCAGCCTTGGCGGCTCGTTGTTGATTGCAACCGGATATTCGCTCCAACATAGGCATTTGTTACGGGATTTGCCCACATTTTCAATCGTGCCGTCTTCCTCAGGCGATCGCCGCGAGATAGCGGGCAACCGAAGTGGCGAACGACTTCTTTCCGCCGCCGATGATGTTCAGGTCCCACCATGCGCCGCGGATGTCGTCGAAGTCATATGGTTCAAGGGCTGCCGCGATACGGCGCACGGCCGCCGCGTTGAGCGGTATCTGGTTGGGATAGCTGTACATGAAGCTGACATGGCGGCGCGTCGGCGTCACCTGCACGGTGTCGCCGGTCAGCAGGGCGTTGCCGCCCGCGCGCTGCCAGTGCAGCACCTGGCTGCCGGCAAAGTGTCCGCCGCAGCGGATGAGTGTCAGCGAGGGATTGATGGCGAACGTCTCGCCGCTCCAACTGACGATCGAGGGATGCGGCCGCATGATCCATTGGCGGTCATCGGCATGGAGATAGATCGGCACGCCGCCAAACGCCTCGCTCCAGCGGGCCATCGCCGAATAGAAATGGCAGTGCGAGATGGCGATCGCGGTCAGTCCGCCGCGCCGGTGATCTCGGCCACCGCCTCGTCGCTCACCATCGAGACGCAGTCCCACAGCACATTGCCGTGCGGCGTCTCAACCAGCTGCGCCCGCTGGCCGATGGCGAAGCGCGGCTCGATGCCGAAGGCGAGCACACCGGCATCGTCCCTCATCACAAGCCCATGCCCAGCGGCAAGCTCGTCCGATGTGATCCAGGCCTGGCCCTCCCAGCGCACAAATTGCCGCTCGTCCTCGCAGATCGGGCAGTGTTGCGGCGGTGTCTCCGTCGCCGCGAACTGGACGCCGCACTGCAGGCAAAGGAAGCAGGTCATCGGATCAGTCTTTCAATGCTTTCTGGAAAGCTGCTTCGTCGCGCTTTCCAGCCCGGCCAGCGTCAGCGGAAACATGCGGCCGCCAAAAATGTCGCGGATCATCGCGATGGAATGGGTGTAACCCCAGCTCTTTTCGCTCTCCGGATTTAGCCATACCGCATTCGGCCATTGCTGCAGCAGGCGGCCGAGCCATACGACGCCGGCTTCCGGGTTCCAATGTTCGACCGATCCGCCGGGGTGGGCGATCTCGTAAGGGCTCATCGAGGCGTCGCCGACGACGATCACCTTGTAGTCCGGGCCGTATTTGTGGAGGAGATCGAAGGTCGGGATGGTCTCGGCATGGCGGCGGCGGTTGTCCTTCCACACCCCCTCGTAGAGGCAGTTGTGGAAGTAAAAATATTCGAGCTGGCGGAATTCGGCACGCGCCGCCGAAAACAGCTCCTCGACGCTCTTGATGTGGTCGTCCATCGAGCCGCCGACATCGAAGAACATCAAGAGCTTCACGGCATTGCGCCGTTCGGGCCGCGTCTGCACGTCGAGATAGCCATGTTCGGCGGTGGCGTGGATGGTGCCGGGCAAGTCGAATTCTTCCTCGGCGCCCTCGCGCACCCAGCGGCGCAGCCGCTTCAACGCGATCTTGATGTTACGGGTGCCGAGCTCGACGGCATCGTCGAAATTCCGGAACTCGCGCTTGTCCCAGACCTTTACCGCGCGCCGGTTGCGGCTTTCGTGCTGGCCGATGCGCACACCCTCGGGATTGTAGCCATAAGCGCCGAAGGGCGAAGTGCCGCCGGTGCCGATCCATTTCGAGCCGCCCTGGTGTCGACCTTTCTGCTCCTCGAGCCGCTGCTTCAAGGTCTCCATCAGCTTCTCGAAACCGCCGAGCGCCTCGACCAGTCTTTTCTCCTCGTCGGTGAGGTGCTTTTCGGCGAGCCGCCGCAGCCACTCTTCCGGGATGTTGGCGACGTCGACCGCATCCGGTCCGCCAAGCGCCTCGATGCCCTTGAAGACATGCGCGAACACCTGGTCGAAACGGTCGATATGGCGCTCGTCCTTCACCAGAGCGGCGCGGGCGAGGTAATAAAAACCCTCGACGTCGTAATCGACCAGCCCGGCTTCCAGACCCTCCAGCAGCGACAGATATTCCCGCAGAGAAACGGGAACACGCGCTGCCTTCAGTTCGAGGAAGAAGGGGATGAACATTTTCTATCTACAGCAGATCATACTCGATGAAGCCGGTGCGGCGCGCGACATGATCGTAGAGCTTGCGTGCGGTGGTGTTGGTCTCGTGCGTCATCCAGTAGACGTTCTTGACGCCGATTTTTTCCGCCGCGTCCTGCACCGCCTTGATCAATGCCGCACCGATGCCCTTGCCACGCAGGTCCGGGTCGGCGAACAGGTCCTGCAGGTAGCAGTTGTTTTTCTCCGACCAGCCTGAGCGGTGGTAGAGATAGTGGGTGAGACCGACCGCCTTGCCGTCGAGGGTGGCAATAAACCCCTTCGGCTCGAACTCACCCGCCGTGAACAGCCGTTTCCAGGTGATGGCGTAGACTTCTTCCGGCAGCTTGGTCTCGTAGAAGGTCAGATAGTCGGTCCACAGACGCTTCCAGTCGGCGTGGTCGGACTGTACGAGCGGGCGGACGATAATCTCAGACATTTCATCTCCTCCGAAAGGTTGTGGCCGAAGCTGCCTTCCCGGCCGGCCGACAGCAACGGTCCACAGCCGGGGAAAGCGCTATTGCTGCCTGGCTATTGCTGCCTTCTGGCCATGAAGGCCAGCCGCTCGAACAGATGCACATCCTGTTCGTTCTTCAGCAGCGCGCCATGCAGCTTGGGCAGTGCGTTCTTGGGATCGGCTCGCAAATCCTCGGGCGCGATGTCGTCGGCGACCAGCAGGCGGATCCAATCGAGCGCCTCGGAGGTCGACGGCTTCTTCTTCAGCCCCGGTACCTCGCGGATTTCGTAGAACTGGGTGAGGGCAGCGCGCACCAAATTCTGTTTAATGCCGGGATAGTGGACATCGACAATTCTGTGCAGCGTGTCGACGTCGGGAAAGCGGATGTAGTGGAAGAAGCAACGGCGCAGGAAGGCGTCCGGCAGCTCTTTCTCGTTGTTGGAGGTGATGATGACGATCGGTCGGACAGCGGCGCGGATCGTCTCCCCGGTCTCGTAGACGAAGAACTCCATCCGATCGAGTTCCTGCAGCAGGTCGTTCGGGAATTCGATGTCGGCCTTGTCGATCTCGTCGATCAAAAGCACGACCTTCCTGCCCGCCGCGAACGCTTCCCACAGCTTGCCGCGCTTGATGTAGTTTTTGATGTCGTTGAACCTGCTATCGCCGAGCTGGCTGTCGCGCAGCCGCGACACGGCGTCATACTCATAGAGACCCTGCTGCGCCCGCGTCGTCGATTTGACGTGCCATTCGATGAGATCGAGGCCGAGCGCTGATGCCACCTGGCGGGCAAGTTCGGTCTTGCCGGTGCCCGGCTCGCCCTTGATCAGCAAGGGCCGCTCCAGCGCGATCGCCGCGTTGACGGCCACCATCAGATCCTTGTCGGCGACATAGGCCGCCGTGCCTTCGAAACGCATTTTTGCTCCTTGGTTCATGCCATGAGCGTAAGGACGCCGGTCTGCCTGTGCAAGGGCGAGCCGGCTGCGACGAATGGGCTTGAAACCCGCGATGGAAATATCCGTTGCTAACACGAGGCCGCTTGGCAGGCCGAAGGGCGGCAGCATGAAAGACAAGATATCAGGCAAGACGGCACTGCAGATCGTTGTCGCGGTGCTGGCGGCCACGCCGGTACTGGTCGGCATCGAGGGTATCGTGTCCGGGCCGGAATTCCTGCACGTCATCCATCCATGGCCGATCGATCTCGACAGCCATTTCCGCTTCCTGTCCGGGTTTTTCCTGGCTGTTGGTCTCGCCTGGTACAGCTGCATTCCCAGTATCGAGACGAAGACGGAGCGGTTCCGGCTGCTTGCCGCCTGCACGTTCACCGGCGGACTGGCGCGGCTTGTCTCGCTGCTCCTGGTCGGCGCGCCATCGCTGGGGCACCTTGCCGGGCTCTGCGTCGAACTGCTGGCGGTGCCGGCGCTAGTCTGGTGGCAGGGCCGCGTCGCGAATAAAGCAGCCGAGAGCGCCCGTCTCACTGGCGCTTAGGCAACCGGCGGCCTATATTGGGGAGGACGGTCTGTGCTTCCCGGCAGGAGAACATTTTCCCCGGGGCCTTAACGATCCTTAGGGAGCTGTCCCTGGGAAGACCCGTGGGTTTTCTCATACGGCGCCCACCTACTTTGTAGGTTCCCGGGATCGCTCTCTCCACCGGTTGTGTGGATCGTCACTTCTTGCCCCTGTATCCACGCATTTCGGTGGATCGCGTGGTAGAAAACGTCGCTCCCAAAACGCCATCCAGATCTGACCTTTTCTATCCTGGCCGCATGACATCTCTCAAAGACCTGAAAAAACAGCTGCGGCGCGAAGCGCTTGGGCGCCGCGATGCGCTCGATGAATTCTGGCGGGTCGAAGTGGCGCTCGAAATGGCCGAGACGGCGCGCGATCATCTCGTCATCGAGCCCGGCCAGATCGTCTCCGGCTTCTGGCCGATGCGTTCGGAAGTCGACGTCAGGTCATTGATGTTTGCCTTGCGTGAAAAGGGCGCCAGGCTTTGCCTGCCCGCCATTCTCGACAAGACCACGATCGTCTTTCGCGAGCTGGTGCGCGGCGCGCCGATGGTCGAGATGGGCTTTGGCACGGTCGGACCCCATGCCGAGGCCGAGGTTCTCGATCCCGAGGTGATGCTGGTGCCGCTCGCCGCCTTCGACGCGCGCGGCCACCGCATCGGCTATGGCGCCGGCTATTACGACCGCGCGATCGCGAAGCTTGTCGACAAGGGGCATGCGCCCCGATTGATCGGCATCGCCTTCGACTGCCAGGAGGTGGCGCAAGTGCCGGACGAGAACCATGACGTGATCATCCCGGAAATACTCACCGAGAGTGGGTTGCGCCGCTTCAGCATCGCTTAAAATATCGCGATCTGCTTAATACGTTTCCAAGACATATCGGCTAGTATTCCCTTAATACAGTCCGGGCCGATGGCGACCATGGTTTTTGTCTTTGCACGCTTCCTGCTGATGCCGTTCGTCTTGATCGCGGTGGTGCTGTTGGCGATGGCATTGCACATCGTCGGAACTGCGCTTTACCACCAAGCCGCCTGGAACCGGACGGTCGCCACCGTGACGGATGTCAGTTCCTACACTGAAATGCATAAAAATGGGCCCGCCACAGACGGCATCAATGTCGCCCTCACCTATACGATTGACGACACGCCGATGACCTGGTCTGGAAAAGGAAAGGTGGTCGGCCTTTATAAGGCGTCGATAGGCGATGAGGTTGAATTTTACTACGACCCTGGCGATCCATCGAACCTCGATACCGCGGGAATGAAAGGCTGGCGCGGCATGCTGCTACTCATTGCGGGCACCGGCGGCTTCACCGCCTTCTACGTCTGGTTCTTCTGGCTGCGCGGAATGCGCCGTTGACGTTGCCGCTGTGGCCATAGCGAGCTTGCGTCATGGGTGCGAGCGCAAAGCCGTACTTTCGGCCGGCGTTAGAACCAATCGCGCGGTGCCGCTTGCCTAGCGTCCCTGGCTCTGGATAGAAGTGGATATGAGACTTCTTTTCCTCGGCGACATGGTTGGCAAGACGGGACGCACGGCGGTTTGGGAACAACTGCCTGGCCTTATCTCGGACTTCAAACTCGATTTCGTCATCGTCAATGGCGAGAATGCTGCCGGCGGCTTCGGCATCACCGAAGAGATCTTTCGCGAGACCATCGCGGCCGGCGCCGATGTTGTCACCACCGGCAACCATGTCTGGGACCAGCGCGACGCGCTCGCCTTCGCGCCGCGCGAAGAGCGTTTTCTGCGCCCGTCGAATTTTCCCAAGGGCACGCCGGGGCGCGGTTCCGGCGTCTACATCTCCCGGGGCGGCGCGCGCGTGCTGGTCGCCAACATCATGGGCCGGGTGTTCATGCATCCCGAACTCGACGATCCGTTCCAGGCCGGCGAGCGCGAGCTTGCCGCCTGTCCGCTCGGCGAACAGGCGGATGCGGTGGTGATCGACTTCCACGCCGAGGCAACCTCGGAAAAGATGTGCTTCGCGCATTTCGTCGATGGTCGCGCCAGCCTCGTCGTCGGCACCCACACCCACCAGCCGACCGCCGACCACCAGATCCTCAATGGCGGCACCGGCTATCTGTCCGATGCCGGTATGTGCGGCGATTACGATTCCTCGCTCGGCATGGACAAGGAGGAGCCGCTCAACCGGTTCCTGTCGAAAGTGCCGAAAGGGCGTTTCGAGGCTGCGACCGGACCGGCGACATTGTGTGGGGTTGGTGTCACTATTTCCGATCGTACCGGACTGACCGAGAAGATCGCGCCGTTTCGTCGCGGGCCGCGATTGGAAGAAACGGCTCCATCTTTCTGGTCGTGACATTGATATAGAGGTTTGTAGTACCTAACTGCCGGCGACACTGCTCTAGATCGTAGGGGACGACCTCCATGCAGCTCATTGAGTTCCTGGCGCCGCATTTTCATTTTGTATCCGACCCGACGGCCTGGGTTGCGTTGCTGACGCTGATAGTGCTCGAGATTGTGCTCGGCATCGACAATCTGATCTTCATCTCGATCCTGACCAACAAGCTGCCGGAAGCGCAGCGGGCCCGCGCCCGCCGGCTCGGCATCTCGGCGGCGCTGATCATGCGGCTGGTGCTGCTCGCCACCATCTCGATCATCGTCCAGCTGACGACGCCGGTCTTCACCGCCTTCGGCCATGGCTTCTCCTGGCGCGACCTGATCCTGATCGCCGGCGGCCTGTTCCTGGTCTGGAAGGCGACCAAGGAGATCCATCACACGGTCGATCCCGACGACCACCAGGACACGATGCTGGGCGGGACGCTGCAGATCAGCCTCGCCGGCGCGATCTTCCAGATCCTGCTGCTCGACCTCGTCTTCTCGATCGATTCGATCATCACCGCCGTCGGCATGACCGACGAGATCGCCATCATGTACATCGCCGTGATCGTGGCCGTCACCGTGATGATGCTGGCGGCCGGTCCGCTGGCCAACTTCATCGCCAAGAATCCCAGCATCGTCATGCTGGCGCTCGGCTTCCTGCTGATGATCGGCATGACGCTGATCGCCGATGGCATGGGCTACCACGTGCCCAAGGGCTACATCTACGCGGCGATGGGCTTTTCGGCGCTGGTCGAGGGGCTCAACATGCTGGCGCGGCGGCGCAGGAAGGCGAAGCCTGGCGATGGGCATTGAATATGACTATCAATGACCTTAGCCAGGATCAGCGCGATCAGTTAGCCAAGCTGGCTGATTTGCCTGACCACAAGATCGACACTTCGGACATTCCGGAAGTGCCGTCCAATAATTGGTCTCAAGCTCGCCGAAGCATCCATGTTGGTCTCAGGCAGGAAAAGCGTCGATCCTGAGCGCCTGCCTCGCAACACAGTGCGGCTGGACGAATTGAGCCGATTTATCTATAAGCCGGCCATTCCGACAGAGAACGCCGTGCTTCCGCGAGTTGCAGCTCGGACGCTCTGAAATTTTGAATTCGAGCATTTTTGCAAGGGCGAGGTGATCCACCTGGCTGCAAAATGCTCTAGCCGAGAAGACGACAGGGGTGCCATGGCTGGCCATTCACAGTTCAAGAACATCATGCACCGCAAGGGCCGCCAGGACGCGGTGCGGTCGAAAATGTTTTCCAAGCTGGCGCGCGAAATCACCGTCGCCGCCAAGAGCGGCACGCCCGACCCATCGATGAACCCACGCCTGCGGCTGGCGATCCAGAACGCCAAGGCCGTGTCGATGCCGAAGGACAACATCCAGCGCGCCGTCAACAAGGCCTCGATGGGCGATGCCGAAAGCTACGAGGCCGTGCGCTATGAAGGCTATGGCCCAGGTGGCGTCGCCGTCATCGTCGAGGCGTTGACCGACAACCGCAACCGCTCGGCGTCGAACGTGCGCGCCGCCTTCACCAAGGCCGGCGGCGCGATGGGCGAAACCGGTTCGGTCTCCTTCATGTGGGACCGTGTCGGCGAGATCTACTATCCGGCATCGGTCGGCAGCGCCGACAAGGTCATGGACGCGGCAATCGAAGCCGGCGCCGACGATGTCGAAACCGACGACGAAGGCCATACCATTTATTGCGGTTTCGAGAGCATGGGCGAGGTGTCGAAGGCACTGGAAACCTCGCTCGGCGAGGCAGAATCGGTGAAGCTGATCTGGCGACCGCAGAACAATGTTCCAGTCGACGAGGAGCGGGCACAGTCGCTGATGAAGCTGGTCGCCACGCTCGAGGACGACGATGACGTGCAAAGCGTCTACGCCAACTTCGAAGTCGACGACGAGACCTTGGCCAAGCTCAGCGCGGCCTGAGTTTCTGACCGTCACACGGAAGTGTGTAGGCGAACGCCATAGCCAAGGAGTCCCCACCCAACTTATAGATCAGTCAGTTGTCGGCGGGAGGGGAGATGACTGGCGAAGGGATGGAGCATGCCTCTGCGATGGCTTGGTCTCGCCGCGGTGGCTTCTGGCGTCGGTTCCTTGCTTCGTTTGTCGACTACCTTGTCGTGCTGATACCTCTCTGTTTTCTGGTGGCTGGCTTGTTCCTGCTGACCGACGGTGGGGTGAAAGCTGACTTCTGGCTGTTCTTGCACGTATGCAGACCGGCCAAGGTGCACGGCGGTCCGTCGCTTGAACGTTACGATTGGCAAGTGTGCAGGTCGTCTCTCTTCGGCTTTCCCGTAGCCGATTGGGCAATTGGCACTGCGAAAGCGACCCAATCCGTAGTGCGCGAGACTGTTTCGTTCGATCTTAATTCGAAGGAGAAATCTCGCCCGGCGGCATTGGATCTAGGTTTCCTCCAAGTACCCGCTCTGGCGATCTATCTTCTTGTCATGGAGGCTAGCGGCCGGTCGATCGGCAAGCGGGCTTTGACGCTCGTCGTGTATGACGAGAATGACTGGCGAAGAAGAGGCTTGCCTCTGCAAAAGGCGTTTCGCCGTCAGGTGATCAAGTTTCTCGGCGCTTTCCCTCTGGTGCTGACAGGGGGCTGGTTTGCCTTTCAGACCTGGGGCAGCGTTGCAGGACCCGTGCCGAGCTATGCCTGGTTGGACTTGGTGCTCGCCTTCGTCGCGATTGGCATAGCTTTGCTCTGGCCGGCCTGGATCGGAATATCGATAGCTTTGGGATATGAGCCGATCCATGATCGGGTTGCCGGAACAACCGTTCGCACCCGCGAGACACATGAATGAGCCTTTTGGAAAAACCCCGGATCGTCATCACCTACTGCACGCAATGCCAGTGGCTGCTGCGCGCCGGCTGGATGGCGCAGGAGCTGCTCTCCACCTTCGGCACGGATCTCGGCGAAGTGACGCTGGTGCCCGGCACCGGCGGCATCTTCACCATCTCCTGCAATGACGTGCTGGTCTGGGACCGCAAGCGCGACGGCGGCTTTCCGGACGCGGCAAAACTCAAGCAGCTGGTGCGCGACGTGATCGATCCGAATCGCGATCTCGGCCATTCCGACCGCAAGGGCCACACGCAAAAAGACCCCGCCTGAGCGGAGTCCCTTGCGTTTTGGAAGGTCTCCCTAGAGCAATGCGAAGATAAAGCAGGCCATCGCCCCGATGGCGGTGATGGTGCGGACGTGGTTCCACAGCACCCATTGGCTCAGGTGGTTCGCCCACACGGCGGCGCCGTTGCTGCTGGCCGGGTCGACGGCGGCAAGCGCATCGTTGAGCGGCACGTTGAAGACCATGGTCACAATCGGGTTGCCGATCAGGTAGATCACCGCGCCGGCAAGCAGCCAGTAAGAGCCGGGCTGGCTCCAGCTCATGATGGCGGCGGCGATAAGCACCAGACAGAGCAGTCCGGTGCCGAAGAGCGCCGTCATGAAAGTCGGCGTGATCACCGTGATGTTGATCGAATTCATCGCCGCGATGCCGCTCGGGACGGGCAGCCGGGCAAGTGCCGCCATGACGAAGTTGGAAAAGGCGAAGAACACGCCGCCGACGACGCCCGAGCCGATTGCGGCGATGATGGTGAGGGCGGGAACAAGCTTGGTCATTTCAGTTGCTCCAGATGCCGGTTGCGGCGGTTTCGGTTGCGTAGGCGGAAAAGTCTTTCGGCGCACGGCCAAGCACGCGCTGGACGCCGTCGGTGAGCGACTCGTTGCGACCGTCGAGCACCTGGGTGAACAGCTCGTTGAGCAGCCAGACGATTTCGGGTGGCAGTTCGTACGACGCGACAGCGGCCGTGAACTCATCATGCGAAATTCTGACAAAGCGGATGTCGCGTCCTGCCGCCTTGGCAATCTCGGCGACCGCATCAGTGAAGCTCAACAGCCGCGGCCCCGTGAGCTCATAGAGCTGGCCGATATGACCAGGCTGGGTCAGCACTGCTTCGGCGGAGTCAGCGATGTCATCGGCATCGACAAAGGGTTCGCCGACAGGTCCGACCGGAAGTGCCACCTCGCCAGCCAGCAGTGGCTCGATGAGAAAGCCTTCGCTGAAATTCTGCGAGAACCAGGCACAGCGCAGGATCGTCCAGTCGGCTCCGGACGCTTTCAGCATCTCTTCGGCGCGCTGCGCCTCGTGCTCGCCGCGGCCCGACAAAAGCACCAGCCGGCGAACGCCACGCTCCACGGCAAGGCGGGCGAAGGCATCGATCACTTCGGCGGCGCCCGGCACGGCGATGTCGGGATAGTAGCTGATGTAGACCGCGCTGACGTCCTCGAGTGCAGGAGCCCAGCTTGCAGGAGCGTCCCAATCGAAGCGCGGCGCGGCGGAACGGGAGCCGACCCGTACCGGAATGCCTTGCGCCGTCAGCCGCGCGGCGAGACGGCGGCCGGTCTTGCCGGTGCCGCCGAGGATCAGAATTGGTTTGGTGTCGGTCATGGTGGTTTTCCCTTGGTTGCAAAACATGAGTAATCCTCACATTTGCAAAACGTGATAAACCCTCGTATTTTGCGAGTCAAGCCATTCCCTCGGCGATTTGCCGAATGCGTTGTTGGAGACAGTCCATGGAAGGCACGCCGGCCAATGAGCAGATGGCTTCGCCACGGCGGGCGCCAAGCCAGCAGCGCAGCCGCGAGCGGGTGGAGCGCATGCTGGCGGCTGCCTCGGCGCTGATCACCGAGCAAGGCAGCGATGCCATGCGCATGGGCGAAGTCGCCGAACGGGCAGGGGTGTCGATCGGCTCGCTCTACCAGTTCTTTCCCGACAAGCGGGCGATCATCTGGGCGCTGGCCGAGCGCTACACCGCCGAGAGCCAGGCCTGCATCTCGGCCGAACTTAGGGATGTCGGCGATGCCGAAGGCCTGCGGCGGGCTTTCTCGGACCTGGTCGATATCTATTATCGGCTGTTCCTGGCCGAGCCGGTGATGCGCGACATCTGGTCGGGCACGCAGGCCGACAAGGCGCTGCGCCAACTCGAACTCGCCGACAGCCGGGCCAACGCTGAATTCCTCGTGGCGGTGCTGAAGCGATTGCGTCCGGATGCCGACCCGGTGTCCCTGGAGACGACCGCGTTTCTCGTCTGGCAGATGGGCGAAGCCGCGATGCGGCTGGCGATCTCGGTCGACCGGCAGGAAGGCGACAGGCTGGTCGCCGCCTACAAGCGCATGGCGCTGCGGGAACTGACGGGAGACTGAGTGGCACTGCGCGTGTTCATTTTCCACCCTCCAGCAAAGATGTGGCCGGCAAGGATGTGACCGACATCGCACCGCCTGGCGGCTGATGCTCGAGCCGCCATGCCTTCGGGCTCAGGCCGGTGATGCGCAGGAACTCGCGGTTGAAGTTCGATTTGCTGAGGAAACCGGCGTCGAACATGATGCGGGTGATCGGTTCGTCCGTCGTCGCCAGCAGGCGGCGCGCCTCGGCGATCCGCTGGTTGTTGACATATTGCGACACGCTCGATCGGTGGATGCGATTGATCGCCGACGACACTTGCCGTGCCGGCAGGCCGAGCCGCCTGGCGATGCGCCCAAGGTTGAGATCGACATCCTTGTAGAGTTCCCTCGACCGCATCAGCGCGTCGACCGCCGCCGCGATCGCGGAGTCTTCGCTGGTTGCGGTTTGCAGCTCGGGCCCATCGTCTTCTTCCTCGTCTTCGTCCGGAGCGGTGGCTTCGCTGGCGACCGCGGCAGCCCCGCCGAGAAGCAACAGCGCCAGCACGTTGCCGCCGGCAATCACCGCACCGGAATGAGCTCCCCCGGTCCATTGCATGTCAAAACTGATGATGATGTCGGTGATCGGCGACGCGAGGATCGCCAGCGCCGTCACCCACAGCGACCGGTAGGACCGCAAGACGCCGTCGAGGCGCGATTCGACAAGGACATCCGGGCCGGCCAGCGCAAGCCAAAGAAGCGCGAACCCATATGACAGGAACACAAGGATGATCACCGGGCCGACCGGCTCGCGCCAGAAGACCAGCAGCAAGGCAACCAGGCAGGCCGGCAGCAGATGTGGCCACAGCCGTGCCAGGCGATGCTCCGATCGTTCCTTCGTCAAGCCGCTGAAGGCGATCCAGGCAAGCGGTGCGATCAGCGTCGCCAGCACCGACTGGACCGGCATCATGGCCCTGACATCATAACCCCAGCGGACACCGATCAGCACCGACTGCAAGGCATAGGCGGCCATCAGCAGCATGAAGGCGATGTGTTCGCGCAGATCGGCCTCGTTTCGGCGGATCATCTGCACGAGCAGGATGATGAGCAGCAGAGCGACGACGAAGGGAAGGGGAATGAAGATCATGATCGCAAGCGTGGTTCCAAGGCTGGTAGCGACCGACAATGACCTGGATTGCGTTCACGGTCGTCCCGGATCGCGATCGAGGTCGCCGAAATCGACGTCCCGGGTCATTGCGACAGCGCCACGGTCCAGCCAGGACCGCCACACATGATCGGAGATATCCATGAAATTCGCAATTCTTGGCCTGCTGTCATTCGGCAGCATCGTGCTTGCGTCACCGGCAAGCGGGGATGCCGGCAAGACACTCGATCTCGCCGGTGTGAGCGCCGTCGTCATATCGGGCGAAGCCAGTTCCGTCAGGCTCACCACGTCGGCTTCGGCGCCTTATCAGGCGACGATCGGCAGCCGCCGCGAAGGCTGGTTTTCGCGCTGGTATTCGAGCTGGTTCGCCAATGACTGCAGCCTTGCCAGCGACATGAAGCTGGAGGCCTCGACATTGCGTATCGACGTTGCCCCCTCCTCATGGCTGGATCCCTCCGACTGCAGGGTCGAGATCAACGCCAACATTCAGCCCGAAAGTTCGGTGTCGATCGACCAGGCGGCGCTGCAGGCCAACATGGCGGGGAATTTCTCCACCATCGCCATAACCAGCAAGGCGGCCGATGTTTCGCTGGACGGGCATGCCTCGACCGTCGATCTCAAAGGCGACGCGCTGAAAGCCAATCTCGCCTTCGGCAGCGTCAGGCAGGACGAAAACATCGCCATCACCGGCAAGGCGCTGGATGCCACGCTGGCCTTCGGCCAGGGGGTTGCGATCAGTTATTCGGTCATCGCCACGGCATCCTTCGTCGACAGCGCGCTTGCCAACACCACCGGCGCCAAGCCCTCGGTCGTCCTCAAGGGGGACTTTGTTCGTGCCACCATCCGTTGAACAAAAAACCCGCCTCGAAGGCGGGTTTTTGATCTGCGGCAATGTCTAAATGGCTTAGAGGCCGAAACCTTCGAAACGCTTCTTGAACTTCGACAGACGGCCGCCGCGGTCGAGCAGGGTCTGGTGGCCGCCGGTCCAGGCCGGGTGCGTGGTCGGGTCGATATCGAGGTTCATCGTATCGCCTTCCTTGCCCCAGGTCGAACGGGTCGTGTATTCGGTGCCGTCGGTCATGACGACCTTGATGGTGTGGTAATCGGGGTGAATAGCGCTCTTCATGGCTCGGTTCCTGGCTTGCCGGCGCGGCTGACGGGCATAAGCCTGCGTCGATGCGCCTCTTTTTAAAACTCGAAGCCGCAGCTATTGAGGAGCCACGGCTTCTAAAACGGTCGGCGAGCCTATACATCAGGCGGAATTGAATCACAAGGCCGCGGCAAGCGCATATTGCGGCGCATGAAGCCGAAGCGGCTAGAGGAAACACCGAGATGGCGCAATCAAGCAGCGCAGACGAGCGTCGACGCTCGCTCAAGCCGCTCAGACGCCTGTTCCCCTATATCACTGGATATCGCACGCTGGTCGTCGGCGCGCTTATCTCGCTGGCCATCGCGGCGGCAACGACATTGGCGCTGCCGCTGGCCGTGCGGCGCATGATCGACCATGGTTTCTCGTCGGCCAGCACCACCTTCATCGCCGAATATTTCGCCGCGCTGGTGGCGATGGCCGCCGTGCTGGCGGCAGCATCGGCCGGTCGCTACTATTTCGTCATTACGCTCGGCGAGCGCGTCGTTGCCGACATCAGGCGCGACGTCTTTGCCCATGTGACGACGCTGTCGCCTGCTTTCTTCGACACCGCGCAGTCGGGCGAGATCGTGTCGCGGCTCGCCGCCGACACCACGCAGGTCAAATCGGCCGTCGGCGCCACGGCTTCGGTCGCGCTGCGCAACGTCATCCTTGGCCTCGGCGCGGTCGGAATGATGGTCATCACCAGCCCGAAACTGTCCAGCCTGGTCATAGCTGCCATACCCGTGATCGTTCTGCCGCTGGTCGCCTTCGGCCGTTCGGTGCGGCGCAAATCAAGGCAGGCGCAAGACACACTTGCCGATGCCACGGCCTATGCCAGCGAGCAGATCGGCGCGGTGCGCACGCTGCAGGCCTTCACCAACGAGAAGCTGGTCACCAGCCATTTTTCGGGCGCGGTGGAGGCTGCCTTCGAGGCGGCGCGCTCCTCGATCTTCGCGCGCTCTTTTCTCACCTTCTTTGCCATTTTCACCATTTTCTCGTCCGTTGTCGCGGTGCTCTGGTTCGGCTCGCGCGACGTCCTCGAAGGCACGATATCACCGGGCACGCTTGGCCAGTTCCTGCTCTATTCGGTGTTCGCGGCCGGTGCGCTCGGCGCGCTGTCGGAAGTCTGGGGCGAACTTGCCCAGGCGGCGGGTGCGGCCGAACGGCTGACCGAAATCCTGGCCGAGAAGCCGGCGATCCAGGCGCCGGCCGATCCGAAGCCGCTGCCGGCGGTCGCCAAGGGCGCGATCGTCTTCGACAACGTCTCCTTCTCCTATCCGGCGCGGCCCGACCGTGCCGCCGTCCATGGCTTGAGTTTTCAGGTCATGCCCGGCGAGACGGTGGCCATTGTCGGGCCCTCTGGAGCCGGCAAGAGCACGGTCTTTTCGCTGATCCTGCGCTTCTACGATCCAGAGACCGGCAAGATCCTGATCGATGGCGTCGACGTGCGCGAGGCCGATCCGGTCTCGGTGCGCGAGCGCATCGCCATCGTGCCGCAGGACGTCACCATCTTCGCGGCCAGCGCGCGCGACAATATCGGCTTTGGCCGGCCGGGTGCCGGCAATGCCGAGATCGAGACGGCAGCGAAGGACGCGCTGGCCGACGAATTCATCCTCAAGCTCGAGAATGGCTATGACAGCCAGGTCGGCGAGCGCGGCGTGACTTTGTCCGGCGGCCAGCGCCAGCGTGTGGCGATCGCCCGCGCCATCCTGCGCGACGCGCCGATCCTGCTGCTCGACGAAGCCACCTCGGCACTCGACGCCGAAAGCGAGACGCTGGTGCAGACGGCGCTGGAACGGCTGATGCAGGGCCGCACCACCATCGTCATCGCCCACCGGCTGGCTACGGTGCTGAAGGCCGACCGCATCCTGGTCATGGATGGCGGCCGTATCGTCGAGGAAGGCACACATCAGAGCCTGGTCGCCAAGGGCGGCATCTATGCCAGGCTGGCCAAGCTGCAGTTCGAGACCGGCGCCAGCGCCTTCAGGGGCGCGGCGGAGTAAGCATTTCCACTATACCGGTCAATTCGCCTCGGTTTCGGCATAGCCGAAATTGTAGCTCCATGAGGCGTTATCGCTCATCTTCCTGCGCGACCTCAAATAGGAACCGATATCCTTGGCGGGGACCCGATCGCCGATCGTCTTGAGAAACCAGTCGACCTGGAACTCGGTCGGCGTGCTCGACCAGCGCGCCTTGAAGGCGACATAGGCCGTGATCACGTCATCGGACTTTTCGGGGCCGACAAACGCCGCCTTCAGGTTCCGGACGATGCACTGATGGCGCTTGAACATCGGGCTGCCGAGCCAGATCGGCCCGGCCCGGCCGACCATGTCCGGCTCCGGCAGATTGCTGATGCCGACATCCGCCTTCAGCGGGAAGTTCTTGACGAGATCATCGGCGTCGAGATCCTCGGCCGCAAGCGCGTAGGATTCGACCGTGGTGACGACGTTGCCGTCGCGGTCGTCATGTGTCGACAAAGGTGCCAGGCTGGTCATTCCGGGATACTGCCGGTTGTAATACTGGAGATAGTCGTCGGCGAGCTTGGTGGCCGATTGAGAAACCAGCCTGTAGCGCATGGAGTCGGCATCGGCGTCCCGATAGGTCGTGCTGACCGTCAGCTTGAGTGCCTCGCCCTTGAGTTTGGGAAAGTCGAACGCCTCGTTGACGAAAGTGGTCGGCTGGAAAAGCTCCTTGCGCTCCATCCTCTCCATCTGCGCTTTGCCGGCGATAATCGGCAAGGCAAAGCCATAGTCGGGCGCAACAAGGTTTTCGGCGCGACCGCCCTGCAGATAATTGGTCGCATCGATCCAGTAGGTCTGGCTTTTGATCGTTGCCTTGACGATGACGTGGTCGAAGGCGCGGATCGTCGGCAGCATGTCGCCAAGCGCCAGTCCGTCGTCGAGATCGGTCAGGGCCGGATCGGCCTCAACGCCAAGCCGGCGCAGGCTGGAGGCAAGAAGCAGGGCCTTGTCCTTGCAGTCGCCGAAGCCTGAGGCGATCACGGTGCCGGGGCTGCGGGGAATATAGGAGCCGCGGCCCATCGACAGGCTTACATAGCGGATGGTGTCCTGGACCAGCCGCATTGCCTCGATCATGCGGTCTTCCGGCCTGGCGTATCTGGCGGCGATGTCATCGAGCTTCGATATGAAAGCGGCCGGCAGTTCCTGGTCGAGCCGATAGTAGGGCAACATCGCGTCGACAACGTCCTGCCATTTGGCTGTCGAGGAGATCTGGATCGTCGGATAGGTCAGGAAATCCGCCGGCAGGTTTTCCTCTGATTTGACCGGGGCAGGGTTGACGCTTTGCCAGGTGTAGGATTTCGACGCACCGTCGGTTTTGACATCCGGCTGGATGTCGGTGCGGACCTGGCGGATGTTCAAGGGCTGGTTTGCCGGCCAGGTCACCTGCTCGCGGATGAGCGCGATGGGTTCGCCCCAGGCCATGGCGACCGAGTGGAAAAACAGATCGGCGCCGACGATCGGTGTCCTGACAGTGGTACGGCCATAGTCGATGATGTCGCCGACACGGACATCGTCGACATTCACATAGGCCGTGAGCCAGCCGTCGAACAGTCCTTTCTCGGCGTCCTTTTCGCGCCGGAAGACATCGAACGTGGCTCCGGGCAGCCGCTCGATGACCACGCCGTCGCGGATGATGTTCAGCCAGTTCATCGTGACCTGCGACGTCGCCGGGTCGAACTCGAAATTTATGGCGGCACCGCGCTCGAGGCCGGTGCGGTCGACGATTTTGTAGGCATAGCGGTCGAAGGCCTCGATGCCGCCGGGCTGCTGCCGGATCTGATATTCCGAGACAAGATTGGAGATGCCGTTCTTGATCTGGCTGTCGAAGCGCGGGTCTGCCTTGGGGAGTTCGATCCGGTCGATCCAGGCGCCTGGCCTGCCTTTGTGGATTTCTGGGTCGGCCATGGCCGGCGCGCAGAAAATCGCGAAGGCAATCAAGACGACAAGCCGTGTGATCGCAGAAGATGTCACCGGAAAGTACCCGCCCTTATGATCCGCACGTTCGACAGATATCGGCGGACACCACCAGTGATAGAAAAGTAGCGGCGATCCCGCAAGACATTGGAATTCGGTCGTCGTCCGATAGAGCCTTGTCATCGCCTTGTTGCGGGTTCGTGTCGATGGTCAGCGAAATCGGGATGGCATGACGGCCGATCTCATGCGCCGTAGCGTTGCTTCAGGTGATTGACGAAATACACGGCGTTGAGTTTTTCGCCGGTGGCGCGTTCGAGCAGGTCCGGTGTCGACCAGCGCGACCCCTGCGACCATATCTTCTTGCGGCGCCAGTCGTTGATACCAGCGAAATTCCCTTTCGCCAGTTCGTCGTCGGCGGCGGGATGCTCGCGCGTCAGCGCGGCCCATTGCTGCGCCGCCATCATCGCGCCCAGCGTGTAGGACGGGAAGTAGCCGAAGGCGGCGCCCGGCCAATGCACGTCCTGCATCGGCCCGTCGGCCGGATTGTCGATGGTGGAGAGGCCGAGATAGTCGCGCATCTTGGCATCCCAGGCTTCGGGGAGATCAGCCACCTCCAGCCTGCCCGAGACCAGTTCCTGCTCCAGTTCGTAGCGCAGGATGACATGCAGGGGATAGGTTACCTCGTCGGCGTCGACGCGGATCAGGCCGCGCTCGACGCGATGCACATGCGGCAGGAGATCGTCGAGCGACCAGGCCTCGCCGAGATGCTTTTCCACCACCGGTAGCGCCCAGCGCCAGAAGGCTGGATTGCGGCCGATCTGCTTTTCGACGAACAGGCTCTGGCTTTCATGCACGGCCATGCCGCGCGCCTTGCCGAGCGGCCAGTGCGACCATGCTTTCGGCAGGTTCTGCTCGTAGAGCGCATGGCCGGTCTCGTGCAGCACGCCCATCAGCGCCGACAGGAAATCCGATGTCTTGTAGCGGGTGGTGATGCGCACGTCGCTCGGCACGCCGCCGCAGAAGGGATGGTGCGAGACCGACAGCGAGCCGTGCGTCAGGTCGAAACCGACCGCCGCCATCATGGCAAGGCCAAGCTCGCGCTGCTTGTCGATCGCATAGGTGCCCGAAAGCGGCTTCAGCGGATGCTTGCGCAGCCGCGCTTCCTGAATCGCCAGCGCCTCCGGCACGAAGCCTTTGAGGAAGGCCTTCAGGTCGGCAAAGACGGGGGTGATGTCGGCGGTGCGGTTGCCGGGGTCGAATTGCTCCATCAGCGCATCGTAAGGGGCGAGGCCGAGCACGGCGGAGCGCAGAGCCGCCTCTTCGCGCACCAGCGCCACCACGCCCTCGAGCGCCGGCTGGAAGCCCGCCCAATCGTTCTTGGCGCGCAGGTCGCGCCACAGCTGCTCGCAACGCATGCGGGCCGTCGTCTGGCGTTCGACGAATTCGACCGGCAGGCAGGTCAGGTTGGTGTATTGCCGCCGCAGTTCGGCGAGAGCCGCGCGCTGCTCGTCGTCGAGCGCCTCGCCTTCGGCGGCGGCGATCCAGTCGGCGATTTCCGGTGCGGTTGCCCTGGTGTGGTACATGCCGGCCAGTGCCGCCATCGCCTCGGCACGCTTCTCGCCGCCGCCGACGGCCATATGCGTCGCCTCATCGGCGCCGAGAATGGCCAGCGCATGCTCAAGTGCTTCGAGCTTGTGGCCGAGGTCGTCGAGTTTCTGAAAGGACATGGCGGCTTCCGTGATTGAGGACGGCGCGAAAAGACACCAACGCAAAAGCGTTGGCAACCCTCAGAGCTGCTCACCGTTTCACGGAAACGGTGAGCAGCTCTGACTCTTTGTTTTGACGCAATTCCGGGGGAAAGCGCTACGCGCCTTTCCCGGGAAAACCGCTTCACACTTTTCCTGGAATTGCTCTAGACACCCTCCGTCAGATGCACCTTGCGCAGGCGATACCACGCATGAAATGCTGTCGGCAAACCACGAAGGGGGAGCAAATGATCGGCAACATCCTGGTCGGGCTGGTGGCCTTGATCCATGTCTACATCGTCTATCTCGAGATGGTGCTCTGGGACACGCCGCGCGGGCACAAGACATTCCGCCTGACGCCGGAATTCGCCAATGCCTCGAAGGTGCTGGCCGCCAATCAGGGCCTCTACAACGGATTTCTCGCCGCCGGCCTGATCTGGGGGCTTTATCTCGGCGCCGCCGGCTTTCAGGTCAAGGTTTTCTTCCTGTTGTGCGTGGCGATTGCCGGCCTCTACGGCGCGGCAACGGTCGGCCGCAAGATCCTGTTCATCCAGACCGCGCCGGCGTTGGTCGCCCTGATCGCGGTCTGGCTTGGTTGGTAAGGCAGGCCGGGTTGGTGAGGAAAAAGGGCGCCCGCGGGATTGGGGTCCCGAAGGCGCCAGGTGTCCTTTCCTCTTGAATCGTTTGGGATCGCCTCAGCCGTTCGGATAGTTTCCGCCGTCGGAACCGTCGCCCATCTGGAAACCGCTGCCGGTATCGATCATCAAACGCTGGTCGACACGGTCGAGATGGCTCAGCAGGTCATGATACTGCGCGGCCGGTATCCTGCCGTGATCCGACGCGGCAATCTTCTCGGCCGCCTGGCGGATCTGGTTGGTGCGCATTTCCAGGTGTGCCGCCACGGCCGGGGTGATGTTGTTGGCCTGCCGTGCGTCGACGATGCCCTGGCGGACGCCTTGAGCCTGTTCAATGAGGGCTTCGACACGCGGACCCGTCAAATCGGTCGGGTTGGTGGCATCGAGAGCGCCCTTGTGATGGCCCGCGGCATAGGCGCCGGCGAGCGGAATGGCGATGAAGAATGCGGTCAGTGCTGCAGTTCTGAGCGTGGGGTTAAAAGAGCGCATCGTCGCGTCTCCTCCTGAAGAGAAAGGCAGCGGTTCTTTCGTCTGCCTTCCAGCTGTGGGTCGTCCAGTTCCGTCGCGTCGCGATGGGAGGCATCGCCGGCGGTTCTCGGCCCTGCGCAGCAAGCTAGGAGCGCTTCGGAGTGAAGTGTAATTAAAAAAAGATAATCTTTTCAGGCCTTGCCGGCTCCGGTCTGCGCCCTAGAGTTGAGCTGGCAAACAAGTTCGCGTGACTTTTCCGTGATGGTGAATCACCGTTCGGTGAGCTTCAGTTCAATACGGCGGTTCTTGTTGCGCGCCTCGTCGGTGTCGGCGGGATCGAGCGGCTGGAACTCGCCAAAGCCTGCGGCGACCAGCCGGTTGGCCGGCACGCCGTTCTCGATCAGGAACTTGACCACCGAGGTCGAACGCGCCGTCGACAATTCCCAATTGTCGCGGTAACGGCCGTTGCCGGACAACGGCTTGTTGTCGGTGTGGCCGTCGACGCGCAGCACCCAGTTGATCTCGGGCGGAATTTCCTTCTGCAGTTCGATGATGGCGTCGGCGAGCTTCTTCATCTCGACCTTGCCGGCATCGTTGATCACTTCGGACCCGGTCGGGAAGAGCACTTCCGACTGGAAGACGAAGCGGTCGCCGACAATGCGGATGTTTTCGCGGTCCGCGAGAATCTCGCGCAGACGCCCGAAGAAGTCGGAGCGGTAGCGGTTCAATTCCTGCACACGCTGCGCAAGCGCCACGTTCAGGCGGCGGCCGAGATCGGCGATCTTGGTGTTGGAATCGCGGTCGCGGGTTTCGGATACGTTGAGCGCGTCCTCGAGTGCGCCGATCTGCTTGCGCAGTGCCGCGATCTGCTGGTTGAGGATCTCGACCTGGCTCAGCGCCTGCTGGCTGATCTGGCGCTGGTTGTCGAGTTCGCCGCCCAGCTCCGTGGCTCGCTGGGTGGCGGCGTCGCCGGCGCCGGCGCCTTGCGCCAGCAACTGTTCGAGCCGGCTCTTCTCCGCCTCCGCCGCCGATAGCGACGCCTGCAAATTGGCGAGCGAATCGTCCTTGTCCTGCGCCGTCGAGCGTTCCAGCGCCAGAAGCTGCGTCAGTTCATTGATCTGCGAGTTGAGGCGTGTGAGCGCCGTATCCTTGCCGGAGAGTTCGCGGCCGAGCAGGAATTGCGCCAGCACGAAGACGGTGAGCAGGAACATGATGGCGAGCAGCAGCGTCGACAGCGCGTCGACAAAGCCCGGCCAATAGTCGATGCGGCGATCGGTACGCCGGCCCCTGGCAAGCGCCATGTCAGTGCACCCCGGGCTTCTTCAGGGCTTCGGCAATCTTTTCCAGCGTGTTGCGCATCGCCTTCTGTTCATCGGACTGGGCCTCGACCCAGTCCCGCATGATCTGCTGCTCGGAGCGCATGTTCTTGACCAAGCCGGAAATGCCGTCGGCGAGATTGGCCATGGCGGTGGCGACACGCGGATTGGAGCCGCCGCCATTCTCCTGCATGCTGCGCAGCCGTTCCGACAGCACACGGATCTCGTCGGAGGATTCGGTCTTGGCCGGGTCGGAGACGACGATGTCTGACGACAGATCCGTCACCGAGGACAGCCAGTTCTCAAGCTCGGTGTAGAAGCGGGTCTGGGCGCGGCCCGCCTGCAGGTCGAGGAAGCCGAGCACGAGCGAGCCCGACAGGCCGAACAGCGAGGACGAGAAGGCCGTGCCCATGCCGGCCAGCGGCGCCGACAGACCCTGCTTCAGCGAATCGAGCACCGCCGCCGCGTCACCAGTGCCGGGGTCGAGCGATTCAATGGTCTCGCGGATCGAGCCGATCGTATTCAACAGGCCCCAGAAGGTGCCGAGCAGGCCGAGGAACACCAGCAGGCCGACGAGATAGCGCGAGGTGTCGCGGCTCTCGTCGAGGCGCGTGGCGATGGAATCGAGCATAGTGCGCATCGAACTGGTCGAAAAGGCCGTCGCGGAGGAGCGGCCGATCATCGCCTTCATCGGCGCCAGCAGAATCGGCTCTGTTGTCTCAGAGCCGGCACGGAAGGAGTTGACCCAGCGCACCTCGCGAAACAGCCGCCCGACCTGGGCAAAGGCGAGCAGGATGCCGACCACGAGCACGCCGACGATCAGGCCGTTGAGCCCGGGATTGCTGCCAAAGGCGGTCGAGATCTGGCGGGTCAGGATGGCGGCGATGAAGGCGACGATGGCCAGGAAGATAACCATGGTCAGCAGGAAAACCTGCGGACTCGACAGTTTATGCGGATCATAGATCAGGACGTCGGAGCGCCTGCCTATGCCGAAGGATCTGAGAAAAGCCATCCGTGCCCCGTTTCCGATGCTCTATTTGCCTTTACGCAATTCCGAACGGGAAACCGCTCGCACTTTCCCTGGAATTGCTCCAGCGCCGCCGATCACGCAGTTCGCGACTCTAAACGGAATTGTGACCAAATTGAATGGCGCTTGGCAATATTGCCGTCGGGCTAGTATGCAACGCGTCCGATCTGAGATGGAAACCGAAGTCGGTTTCCATCATCAGAGCCGGTTGATGACCAGACAGTCGACCATGGCCGCCAGATGCAGGCCCGCGCCGGTGACGACGAAGCCATGCCACAGCGCGTTGTGGAAGCGCAGCCCCTTCCAGGCGAAGAAAATGACACCGCAGGAATAGACGACGCCACCGGCGACGATGAGCACGATCGACGTCGTCGGCAGCGTCTCGACGAGTGGCTTGACCAGGACGATGCCGCTCCAGCCGATGGCGAGGTAGAAGACAACAGCCAGCCGGTCGAAGCGGCCGGGGAAAAACACTTTTATGGCAATGCCCATGACGGCCGCCGCCCACACCAGGACGATCATCCAGCTGGCCAATGGCGAGCCATCGAGCTGGGCAAGAAAGGGCGTGTAGGTGGCGGCGATCAAGAGATAGATCGCGGCGTGGTCGAAGCGCCGCAAGATCCATTTCGCCGGCGACGTCACCGGCCAGAGATTGTAGGTCATCGATACCGACAGCACGGTGAGCAGTGAAACCACGAAGAAGGCGGCGGCGATGTATTCGCCCGGCCCGACCCGAAACGCCGCCAGCGCCAGCAGCGCCGAGCCGGCCGCGATCGCCAGCACGATGCCGACAGCATGGACGATGCCGTCGGCGATCATCTCCGCACGGGAATAGTGCCAGCGCCCGACAAAGGGAATTTCGAGTTGCGGCGGTGTGTTGGTCATGCGGAGTCCTGCGTCACCCCTTATCTGGGCAGCCACCGGACAGTATTTCAAGCTTTGGTTGCGGTTTTGCGACTGCGGCGGTTCAGCACGGCGGGCCTTTGCTTGCCTACAATTCCCAGGGAAGCGCTACGCGCTTTTCCTGGGAAAACGCTCCGCACTTTCCTGGAATCGCTTCAGCGGGGTGCGAAGGGTGTTTTCACCGTCTTCAGCAGCGCGCGCTGGATGACTTCATTGCCGGCGACGACCGAGCCGTTGTCGAGCATGTCCTGTCCGCCATCCATGTCGGAGACGAAACCGCCGGCTTCGCGGATCAGGAGCAGGCCGGCGGCGATGTCCCAGGCCGACAGGCCGGTTTCCCAGAAGCCATCCATGCGTCCGGCGGCGACATAGGCCAGATCGAGCGATGCCGAGCCAAGGCGCCTTATGCCGGAAACCTCGGCCATGACGTTGCGCAATTCGACGAGGAAATTGCCGTGGTGGCCGCGTCCCAGATGCGGCATGCCGCAGCCGATCACCGTGTCGACCAGCTTGATGCGGCCGGCGACGCGCAACCGGCGGTCGTTCATGAAGGCGCCGCCGCCGCGCTCGGTCGTATAGAGCTCGTCCATAGCCGGATTGTAGATGACGCCGGCAACGATCTGGCCCTGGCGTTCCAGCGCGATCGAGACGGCAAACAGCGGGATGCCGTGCAGGAAATTGGTGGTGCCGTCGAGCGGATCTACGATCCAGCGGTGCTGGTTGTCGTCGCCTTCCACCACGCCGCGCTCTTCCATCAGGAAACCGTAGCCCGGACGCGCTTTCGACAGCTCGGCAAACAGAATGTCCTCGGCCTTGCGGTCGGCCTGGCTGACATAGTCGCCCGGACCCTTCAGCGAGACCTGCAGGTTCTGGACCTCGCCGAAGTCGCGCGACAGCGAGCGGCCGGCCTTCATTGCGGCCTGGACCATGACGTTGAGAAGGGCTGAGCGTGCCATATCGTTGAAACTCCAAAAGCTTGGGGCGGATCAACTCAAATTGGATCGCGGCCCCGCTTCATCTGCTTGTCTTTGCACGCATGATCTTGTCCGAAAAGTCTGCAACTTTTCGGGACCATGCTCTAGTCGGCGCGGCGCACGTAAGTGATTTCGTTGGTGTCGACGATGATGCGTTCGCCGGCGCCGATAAAGGGCGGCACCAGCACGCGAATGCCGTTTTCCAATATCGCCGGCTTGTAGGAGGACGCGGCCGTCTGGCCCTTCACCACCGGATCGGCCTCGGTGATGGTCAGCGTCACATAATCGGGCAGCGAGATGCCGATCGGCCTTTCCTCATAGAGCTGAACCGTCACCATCATGCCGTCCTGCAGGAATGCGGCGCGGTCGCCGACGAAATCCTTGTTCAGTTCGAGCTGTTCGTAGCTTTGGGTGTCCATGAACACCAGTGCGTCTTCCTGCGCGTAGAGGAAGGAAAAATCCTTCAGGTCGAGGCGGATCTGTTCAACCGTCTCGGCCGAGCGGAAGCGCTCGTTGAGCTTGGTGCCGTTGATGAGGTTCTTCAGTTCGACCTGGTTGTAGGCGCCGCCCTTGCCGGGCTTGACGGTGTTGGTCCTGACCGCCACCCAGAGGCCGCCATCGTGCTCGATGACGTAACCGGGACGGATTTCGTTGCCATTGATCTTGGCCATGATGATGGGATCCGGAATGAGATTTTCGCCTGGACAAGCGATTTAGGGGCTCCCAAGACCACAAATCGCCCGGAGAGGCAAGGGACGCCGGATCGGCTCCAGCCTGCTGGCCGGCATCAGGCCTTGATCGTGATGGCTTCGGCGACGGCCTTTGCAATGGCCTCCGCGGCCTTCGCCAGCCGGTTGAGGTGCGGCGAGCGCAGTGCCACGACCTGCAAGGAAAGGTCGACATCCTCGACATCGACAAGCGCGAGGCCATCGGGAAGTCCTCGCGCCGCGAGCCGCAACGGCATGAGGCCGAGGCCGTGTCCCCGACGTACCCATTCCATCTGCATCGCCGGGTCCTGAATTTCCGCCGCCACAACGAGCCGATGCCGTTCGCCTCCCAAACTGGAGAGGAGCGTCTGACGCGCGTCGCAGGGTTCGGGGCTGAGAACCCAAGGCATAGGGGTCAGAGCGTCCGTGCGCTGGGGAGCGGTGCCGCCAGCCTGGCCTATGATGCAGAGACGTTCGGCGCCGAGCGCGTCCGAGCCTTGATGATCGGCAGGTCGCAGAACGATCGCCATATCGAGCTGACCGCGTTCGAACTGCTCAATGAGTTCCGCGCTCCAGCCGGTCTTGAGCCGCAACGATACTTTTGGAAACGCAGCGGACGCGCCGGCGATGGCGCCCGCAATGCTCGCATCGGACAAGCCATGCGCCAGGCCGACACGCAGCACGCCCTGCGGCTCGGCGTCAGCGGCGAACGCTTTTAGAGCCTCGACCGAAGCCAGTATGTCCTTTGCACGCGCCAGCACCTCCAATCCTGCCGCAGTCAGGCGCGGCGGCTTCTGCCGGCGATCGAGAAGCGTCGTCCCGAGCATCTCCTCCAGTCGCTGCATCTGTCCGCGTGACGGCAGGCTGCGTCAGAGGCAGGCGGCGGGCCACATTCTGGATCGAGCCTTCCTCGGCGAAGAGAACGAGCGTGCGCAGTTCCTCCAGCATTTCAAACTACTCCAGATGCATAATCATTCTGATTATTATGAATTTGAAATCAGGATGCCGGCAAGCGATTTTCCTTTCAACGGATTTCCAAAATGGAAGGGAAGACAATGCAAGCGATCGAATTGCAGGCCTCCGGCGGCATCGACAATCTCAGACTGGTCGAACGGCCGATGCCGGAACCGGGTCGCCAGGAGATGATCATCAAGGTCAGGGCAACCGCGCTCAACCACCGCGACGTGGAGATCGCCCGTGGCAGCTACCACACCGCCTTCGCGCTGCCGCTGATACCGCTTTCGGACGGCGTCGGCGAAGTGGTTGCGGTTGGCGCCGAAGTGACCCGTTTCAAGCTCGGCGACCGCGTCTGCGGCACGTTCTGGCAGCGCTGGGTCGGCGGCAGCTTCGCCATGGCCGAACCGTCCTATCAGCGCGGGGGTCCCATCGATGGTCTGCTCAGCGAGTTCGCGCGGCTGGACGAACAGGCAGCCGTGCTTGCGCCGCCCCATCTGAGCGATGTCGAAGCGGCGACATTGGCCTGCGCCGCGGTCACAGCCTGGCACGCGCTGTTCACCGAAGGCCAGTTGAAGCCGGGCGAGACGGTGCTCAGCCTGGGCACGGGAGGCGTCTCGCTGTTTGCGGTGCAGTTCGCCGCGGCAGCCGGCGCGCGTGTCATCGTCACGTCGAGCAGCGACGACAAGCTCACGCGGGCAAAGGCGCTTGGCGCGCATGACGGCATCAACTATCGCGACAATCCCGATTGGTCGTCAATCGTGCTGGCGCTGACCGACGGCCGCGGCGCCGACCACATTATCGAAGTCGGCGGGCCGCAAAGCTTCGCTCAGTCGCTGAAGGCTTCGGCGCGTGGCGCCCAGATCAATGTCATCGGCTATCTCGGCGGCAGCGACGGGGCGATCAATCCGCTCGATATCTTTCGTCGCCAGATCAGGGCGCGCGGCATACCTGTGGGCTCACGCGAATCCTTCGAGGCGATGAACCGGGCGCTCGCGGTTAACCGGCTGCGGCCGATGATTGATCGCGTCTTCCCATGGACAGAAGCAGCGGCGGCTTTTCACCACCTCGAGCATGGCTCACCCTTCGGCAAGGTTGTCCTCGATCACATGCAATGATTTGGCGAGACGCCGTTAGAGCGTTTCACCGTTTCATGGAAACGACGAACCGCTCTAACTCTTTGTTTTGACGCAATTCCTGACGGAAAACCGCCCACACTTTTCCTGGAATTGCTCTAGGGCAGGCGGTTCGCCTTCTGCAGGGCCTGCTTGGTCTGGTCGTCGCTCAGCCCCTGCAGGAAATCGTCCATGTCGGGGTCGATGAGGCCGGCGCGGCGGGCGACGATGTACCAGGCGCCGGCAAGCACCAGGTCAGGGTCGGTGCCGATGCCTTGCATATAGAGTTTTGCCAGGCGGTTCTCGGCGGCGACATTGCCGCCCTCGGCGGCCTGCTTCGTCCAGCCGAAAGCCGATTTCAGGTCGCGGGCGCCGCCGCGGCCTTCGATCATCCAGGCAGCGAGATCGATCTGCGCGGTGTCGTAGTTCTGCCGTGCGGCCTGCGCCAGCAGGCGCCTTGCCTGCGCGTCGTCGCGCGGCTTGCCGCCGACGCCGTTGGCGTAGATCTGGGACATGGCGTATTGCGCGTCGGCGAGGCCGGTCGCGGCGGCGCGCTCATAGTAGGCGGCAGCCTTGGTCAGGCCCGCGTCGCCGGGATCCTGCTGGACCAGCATCTGCGCGAAATTGAACTGCGCCAGTTGGTTGCCGGCTTCGGCGGCGGCCTGCATCAGGGCGTAGGCCTCTTTCGTGTCTTTCTTGACGTAGCGGCCGTCGAGCAGCATCAGCGCGTATTGGAACTGCGCCTCCGGCACGCCTTGCTCGGCGGCAAGCGCATACCATTTCGAGGCTTCCGCCGCGTTCAACGGCACGCCGAGCCCGCGCGACAGGATCTCGGCCACCAATGTCTGCGCCGCCGGGTCGCCGTTCTGGGCACGCACCAGCGCCAGGTTGTAGGCCGTCTTGTAGAGGCCGCGCTGGAAGGCACCATAGGCCGCGTCCGCAGGCTTGGCCCCGAAGCGGTCGGGATTGATGCTGTCAGCGGAGGGCAGCGGTGCGGGCTCCGCCGTGGTGGCGGGTTGCGGCAGCTGCTTTTCGATCGGCTTGTCGGTGTGCACGCCGATTTCCGGCTTGGGCTGCGGCAAGGGTATGGTTTCGGCGGCGGCGGCCTGGATCATGACCGCTGCAAGCAAGGCCTGAAGGGGAAGCCTTACCGGAGCCACATCAGTCCTCGAAGCGCGGCGCGGTTTCGTCGAGCAGCGCGTTGGCCTTGGCAATCGCCGCTTGCGGATCGACGCCGTCGGCAAACACCGCGCTCGACAGCGCGACGAACTCGGCGCCGGTGGCGGCCACCTCCTCGATGGAAGCCAGATCGGATCCGGCCATGACGATGCAGGGGATCTGGATCATGTCAGCCCACCAGCGCCCCAGCGAGAGGTTGCGCGGGTGCGGCTCGGGCTTGTTGTCGTAGCCGAAGCGGCCGAAGAAGATGTAGTCGGGCCGCGTCTCGCCAAGCTCAAGCGCGTCGTCACGCGTCTTGGCGCCGCCGGCGCCGACCATCATTTTCGCCTGAAAATGTCCGATCGTCTCGGCGAGCTCGGCCTTGGAAACCTCGACATGGATGCCGTCGGCCTGGACCCGGCCCGCTATGCGGGTGTCGCCGGCGATGATGACGGCGACGCCCGCGGCCTGAGCCGCCGGCACGATCTGTTCGGCGAAGGCCTGGAAAGAGGCTTCGTCCATGCCGTTCTCGGGCAGGATCAGCGAAGCGACGTCACCGCCATCGAATGCGGTGGTGATGCGGGCGGCCGGCACGCCGGATGGCGCGATCAGCACGATGCGGCAGCGATTTGGGGGTGTGGCGTCGTTCATGGTTCTTCGATCCCGGGTTTCGCCTATGCCGGGCGAAGATGGTTGGATTGCGGCATAGAACAAACTGCCGGGATTGAACAGGCGTCAGCTGTCAGGCGGCATCAGGCGGGACGAAGACCATTGCGGGCTTTCGTGACGATGTCGAACACCTTCGACGGATCTTCGATGCCAAGGAATTGCGGCACCGGGTCGAGAGCCGGCGACCAACTGGCAAAACTTCGATAACGCGACTGAGGCCAGCCGCCCGGATTTCCGAAGACCGATGTCGCTGCGCCGAACCGCAAACTGCCACGCTTTTCACCCTCGCCGGTCAGCTGGATGTCGGGAAGACGCTCCAGGTCGATCGATGTGAAGTTGGCGAAAGGAGCGGTGCGCATGATGAGAATGCGTTTGTCCGTCACCGCATAGGAGATGCGCCGTCTCAGCCACGCGTCGACCGCAAATCTGCCAAAGACGAAGAAGAGACCAATGCAGATGAACATTGCTCCCCATGCGCCGAAGAAAAGCGGCGCGCCTTGCTTTGTCGCGGTATAGGTCCAGAAGATTGCAAACCCGCACCAGACAAGGCTGAACGGAATGAGAAACATATCCCGGCTGGTGAAGAATAGGCCTTGCGTGGGAAGACCGCTCCACAGGATGTGTTCGCGGGGCAATAGCCGTCCCTGAAAAGATCCGATCGCCACGCCTTTACCCCGTTGCTTTGTGCCCGCATCCACATCGCACGGACGACGATCGCCGCGCAAATCAGCAACGCGTTATCCGCCACGAGATCATGCGTTCGAAAATATCGCAGCAGCGATCCAACATTCGCGGGCTATGCCGGGACTTTCGACTTCCACAGCGACCAGCCGAGATTCATGCCGGCCGCCGCCGTCAGGATCAAAGCGGCGCCGACGATCTGGCTGAGATGCAGCCGATGGCCGAAGGCGGTGACGTCGACCAGGATGGCAACGACCGGATAGATGAAGGACAGCGATCCCTGCAGATGGGTCGGCAGCTTCTGGATGGCGCCGTACATCAATATGTACATCAGGCCGGTGTGGACGATGCCGAGCGTCGCCAGCATGGCCCAGCCCCACGGATCGGTCGGAAGATGCGACAGATTGGCGAAGGGCGCCAGCATGACGACGCCGACGCAAACCTGGATGAGCGCGATCAGATGCGGCGGCGTGCCCTTGAGCTTCTTGGTGACGATGGCCGCGACGGCCCAGAAGAAGGCTGCCGCCAGCGCCATGAGGATGCCGGCAAAATAGTTGGTGCCGACATCGCCGGCGTCGGGCGCGGCCTCGACGATCAGCACCATGCCGGCGAAGGCTATTGCCAGCCATGTCAGCTTGGTCAGTGTCAGGCGTTCGGCGAAGAAGAGCGCGCCGAAGCCGACCAGCATGAAGGGCTGTGTGTTGTAGACGGCGGTGGCAATCGAGATCGAGGCGCGTGAGAAAGCGCTGAACAGGAGCAGCCAGTTGATGACGATGGCAGCGCCGCCAAGCGCGGCGAGGCCGATGACGCGCAACGACAGCCTGTCGCGCAGCAATCCAAGCGAAGCGCAGATGACGAGCAGCGTCACCGCGCCGAATGCGCAGCGCCAGAACACCACATCCATGATCGGCTGTCCGGACATGACGACGAACCATCCGATCGTTCCCAGGATCGCCATTGCGGCCGACATTTCGACCGTGCCGCGTACCGTATCGTTCATGATAGACCTCTGTGTCCGTTGAGGTCGCATAATCTCATCCGATGCCGGAGCTTTCCATCTCTTTGAGAAGGCGATATAGATTAACGGCCTAATTATATTAGGTGATGCCTCCGAATCTGTGGGAAATCTGAAATGCTGGACGATCTCGACCGAAGTCTCCTCGAAATCCTGGTGAGGGATGCACGGACCTCGCTGAAGGAGCTGGCCGCCCAGGTCGGGCTGTCGTCGCCAAGCGTCTCGGAGCGGCTGCGGCGGCTCGAGGAGCGCGGCGTCATCCGGGCGTTCACCGTCGAGATCGATCCGCTGGCACTCGGCTACACGCTGCAGGCGATCGTGCGCATCAAGCCTTTGCCGGGCAAGCTGCACATCGTCCAGAAACTGATCGAGGAGATCGCCGAGTTCGGCGAATGCGACAAGGTGACGGGTGACGACTGTTTTGTCGCCCGGCTGTTCGTGCGCTCGATCGGCGACCTCGATGGCATTCTCGACCGCATCGCCGACAAGGCCGAGACCAGCACCGCCATCATCAAGGCGCAGCCGATCCGGCGGCGGCCGCCACCGCTTGGAGCGCCGTCGGCCTCATCGTCTTGACTCCGCATGGCTGTGGTGGAAATGCCCTGCAGCTCCGCCAGATAATGGACTGAGAGACGAGGACGACATGGCGCAGAATATCTACGACCAGCCGGAGTTCTTCGCCGGCTACAGCCAGCTTGGCCGGTCGGTCGAAGGCTTGGACGGTGCTGCCGAATGGCCGGCGTTGCGCGCGATGCTGCCCGATGTCGACGGCTTGCGAATTGTCGACCTTGGCTGCGGCTTCGGCTGGTTCTGTCGCTGGGCACATGAGCACGGGGCGAGCCAGGTCCTTGGCCTGGACCTGTCGGAGAAGATGCTGGCGCGTGCGAGGGCCGTCGGCCCGGATACAGGCATCACCTATCAGAGGGCCGATCTCGACCAGCTCAGCCTGCCGCAAGGCGGTTTCGACCTCGCCTACAGCTCGCTTGCCTTGCATTATGTCGAGGATGTCGCGCGCCTGTTCAGGACCGTGCATCAGGCTTTGTCGCCCGGCGGGCATTTCGTCTTTTCGACGGAACATCCGATCTACATGGCCCCGACCAGACCCGGCTGGGTGGTGGATGCCGAAGGCCATAGGACGTGGCCTGTCGACCAGTACCTAGTGGAAAGCCCGCGCAAGACCGACTGGCTGGCCAAGGACGTAGTCAAGTATCACCGCACGATCGGCACCACGCTCAACGCGCTGATCCTGTCCGGTTTCGCGATCGGGCATGTCGAGGAATTCTGTCCGACCGCCGCACAGATCGCGGCCAGGCCGGAACTGGCGGAAGAACTCGAGCGGCCGATGTTCCTGCTGGTCTCGGCCCGGCGATAGGGCACGAGCCGGACATTGGCGGGTGTTCGGCAACCGGTCCGGATTTACAGTCGCCCGAAACGCAATTCTGGTTTATTCAGGCGTTGACGCCTTCCCTCCAGATCAGTCCCTCCCCATGTCAGGCCTGCTTCTCGATCCGTGGTTCTACGCGGCCGCCATCCCGGCGGTCATTCTGGTCGGCCTGTCCAAGGGCGGGTTCGGCGGCGCTGTCGGTTTCGTCGGCGTGCCCCTGATGGCGCTGACCATACCGCCGGTGCAGGCGGCCGCCATCCTGTTGCCGATCCTGTGCCTGATGGACATCGTCTCGGTTTGGACATGGTGGGGCGTGTACGATCGCAAGATGCTGGTCGACATGATGCCGGGCGCCGTCATCGGCATCGGCCTCGGCTGGCTGACCGCCGCACTGGTCACCGAGGAGGCGGTGCGGCTCATCGTCGGCGCGGTGGCCATCATCTTCGTGCTGCGCTGGCTTTATCTGCAGTTCCGCCATGGCTCCGACCACGCCGCAGAACCCAACCGCGTGGCTGCCGCGATCTGGGGCACGGTCGCCGGCTTCACCAGCTTCGTCGCCCATGTCGGCGGCCCGCCTTTCCAGGTCTATGCCTTGCCGATCCGGCTCGATCCCAAGGTGCTGTCGGGCACGGCAGCGATCTTCTTCGCCGCGACCAATGCGCTGAAGCTCATTCCCTATTTCGCGCTCGGCCAGTTCGATACCGCCAATCTGACGGCGTCCGCGGTGCTGATGCCGCTGGCGCCGCTGTCGACCATCGCCGGCGCCTGGCTGGTACGGCGCATGCGGCCCGAGATATTCTATCCTTTCACCTACGCGACTGTGGCGGTCGTGGCGCTGAAGCTCTTGTGGGATGGGATCGCCGGCCTGCTGTGACAGGCGCGGCGACTTTGTCGCCGCATGCAGCTCAACGCCAGCGTCAGGCGGCGCTTTCCACCAGCCGGCGGCTTCCGCCGAAGGCCAGCGTGGCGCCCGTCACTAGGACCAGCATCATGCCGGCGAGGATGCCTATGTCATGCGTGGTCGGCTTGAGCACCATGTCGGCGACGATCACCAGCATCACCGCATAGTCGAAGCGTGCCGCGCTCATCATGCGCTGGCCAATGGCCAGCACGGAAGGCGTCACACCCTCCTTGGCGATCATCGCGCCCATGCGCTCGCCGGTCGGCTTGAAGATGAACATGCCGATCGAGAAGGTCGTGGCGTAGCCGACCAGGCCGATCATGATCCACAGGTCGGAGAAGCCGACCCAGAAGGCGCACATGATGAGGCCGAAGAGCAACGTGAGCATCGACATCGGTGCAAAGAAACGCCCTCCCAACTGCCCGCTGGCACGCATTGCCTGAAGCTTGTCCTCGATGTTGCCGGCGCGCTCGGCAAGCACGCCGAGCAGAAACAGCACGAAGCCGCCTCCGACCCACAAAGTGGCTGAGACGATGTGAAGAAATTTGACGATCGAATACCAGTCCATCGGTTGCTCCCGGGATGTTTCTGTTGGGTTTGCGGTGGCGCGGACAGGCGCCGGCCGTCAGAGGAGCGGGCGTTTAGCGTGGCGGGTGTTTCGGAACGATGTCGCGAAAAACTGGCTCTGTTTCGGCGGTTTTCGACGGGCGCGGTTCTCGACAGCAAACTGATGCGCGGTATCATTTTCTGCTATTGTCGGATGCGTCAGGGGAGCGCGACATCGTCTGGAAACACTGCCGATGCTAGTGCGCCGACGCCGGGAGCCCGGCGGCGATCACAATCGCCTGACGATCAACCCATTCCCGAAAACGGGAAAAGGCAATTCGAGGGGACAAGCATGCAAGGGGTAGCACGGAATTTTTTCACACTGGCGATCATCTATGCGTTGTGCGGCATGGCGCTCGGCATCCACATGGCGATCAGCGAAGACCATGGCCAGATGCCAACCCACGCCCACATCATGGTCGCGGGCTGGCTGATGTCGGCGGTCTTCGCCTTCTTCTACCATCTGTTTCCGGCTGTCGCGCAGAAGACGCTCGCTGTCATTCATTTCTGGCTGACGGCGATCAGCGGCATCGGGCTGATGATCGGCCTCTTCGCCCTGCTCGCCGGCAACCCGGCCATAGAGCCGGTGCTGGGGATCGCCTCGATCGGCTTCTATGCAGGCATGCTGCTGTTTGCCTTCATCGCCTTGCCGGCTGTCTGGAAGAAGGCCTGAGCCTGAAGCGGACTTCGGGTCTGTGCTGTTACGGCACAGGATGGCGGTGTTCGGTCAAAAAACATCCGCATCGTTAAGGCTTCATTAAGCTTTACAGGTGTTTACTATGTTCATCCAGTGATCTGGATTCTTACCGAGTGGTTGGAGCCACTTTGTTTGACGCCTCCCTGTTAAACTCCTGAGAGCCGCCTTATCCGCGGCTCTTTTTTTGTCTGCATTCCGGCGGCAACCTGCGTGACGGATGGCTGTTAACCTTCTGTTAAACATGTGCTTGCCTTCACCCCCGGCGAAGCGCATTTTCAAGCTTCAGTCATATAGGCTTCCGGGTGTATCGGCAGTGAGTCGAATCGGCCGGTTGCAAGTGCAGGGGCGTATCAATGAACGAGCCTTCGAAGGGCAGTGCGAAGACCGTGAAGCTGGCGGAGCGTCGGGTTTTTTCGCACTCCTTCAAACCGCTCTACCAGGAAGGCATGGGGCTGGTCGAACAGGCGGCTGAGTATCTCGACGGCAAGGGCCGCGCCGAGGCGAAGAAACTGTCACGGCTTGCGGCCACGCTCTACGCGGCCGAATCGATGCGGCTGACCACCAGGCTGATGCAGGTTGCCTCCTGGCTGCTTTTGCAGCGCGCGGCGAATTCCGGCGAGATGACCCGCGACCAGGTAGCGTCGGAAAAGTCCAAGGTGCGCCTCGACACCGCTTCCGCCCATGACGAAGCCGCCGGCTGGGCCGAACTGCCGGAGGATTTCCTCGACCTCGTCAATCGCTCGCTGCGCCTGCAGGCTCTGGTGCGCCGCATGGACGACGAGATCTACGGCGCCGGCGCCGTGGTCGACATGCAGCCGATGGGCCGCCGGCCCAATCCGGTTTCCGACCAGATCAGCCTGCTCAACACGGCTTTCGCCCGCAACTAGGCGATCTCACTAGATTCTCCTGGCCCGGCAAGGGCATTGTTTCTGGTTTGTTCACATTTCGCTGGCATCGCTGTCCGCCGGAGGTAAACTCGCCGGATGGGGGAAGCGATTCGCATTATCGGTATCGATCCGGGGCTCAGGCGCACCGGCTGGGGCATCGTCGAGAGCCTCGGCAATTCCTTGCGCTTCATCGCGTCCGGCACCGTGCGCTCCGAAGACAAGGCGGCGCTGGCGACGCGGCTGTGCCAGTTGCATGACGGGCTCGCCGAAATCCTGCATCAAGCCATGCCGCACGAGGCGGCCGTCGAGCAGACCTTCGTCAACAAGGATGCGGTGGCGACGCTGAAGCTCGGCCAGGCGCGTGGCATCGCCATGCTGGTGCCGGCACGCGCCGGCCTCGTCGTTGCCGAATATGCGCCCAATGCGGTGAAGAAGGCTGTCATCGGCGTCGGCCATGGCGACAAGAAGCAGATCCACATGATGGTGAAGGTGCTGCTGCCGAAAGCGACCTTCGACACCGAACATGCCGCCGACGCGCTGGCCATCGCGATTTGCCACGCCCATCACCGGCAGAGCGTGGCCTATCGGATGGCGCTTGCCGGTTAGCGATGTTCTTGACTTGTTCACGCTGTGAGAGTAAGTAATACTCCAGAGGTATTACCATGCGCGTGACAACCAAGGGGCAAGTTACAATCCCCAAGCCGATAAGGGACCATCTGGGCATCGGCCCGGGTTCCGAGGTGGAGTTCGTGGCCACCGACGAGGGCGTTCAGCTGGTTGCCGTCAACGAGAATCTCTCCCAGGAGGAGAAATTGCGCAGGTTCCACGATGTCCTCGACCGGATGGAGGGGACGTTGGATCTGGGAGGCATGACCACCGATCAGTACATGGAGTGGTTGAGGGGGCCGCGTGAAGATCTCGACGTTGATTGACACAAATGTCCTGATCGACGTCTGGGGACCGGCCGGGCCGCTGAAAGAATGGTCGGCATCGGCGATCGCCTCCTGCCGCCGCGATGGTGCCTTGGTGCTAAATACAATCATCTGGTCCGAGCTCGCGCCGCTGATCTCCACGGAGACGGCACTTCGAAAAGCCGTCGACATGCTCGAGATGGACCGCGAACTTGTACCCTGGGACGCTGCATTCCTTGCCGGCGTCACACATTCCCGCTATCGCCGGGCTGGTGGCGTTAGGGAAAGAACCTTGCCTGATTTCTTTATCGGCGCTCATGCGACTGTTGCCGGGCATCGTCTTTTGACACGCGACGCCGCGCGTTATCGCAGTTATTTCCCCGACCTCGACATCATCTCTCCGGAAACGCACCCATGAGGGCCCATCTTCCATGAAAGATCTGGCATGATCGGCAAACTCAAGGGCACGTTGGACGAGATCGACGAAGACCATTGTCTCGTCGACATCCACGGCGTCGGCTACGTCGCCTATTGCTCGGCGCGCACGCTGGCGGCACTGCCTTCGCCTGGCGAAGCGGTGGTGCTGTTCATCGAGACCTATGTGCGGGAGGATATGCTGCGCCTCTATGGTTTCCAGTCGCAGCTTGAGCGCGAGTGGTTTCGGTTGCTGATGAACAACGTGCCAGGGGTCGGCGCCAAGGTGGCGCTGGCCATCCTGTCGACGCTGGCGCCGGCCGATCTCGCCAACGCCATTGCGCTGCGCGACATCGCCATGGTTTCCCGTGCACCCGGCGTCGGCAAGAAGGTGGCCGAGCGCATCGTCACCGAGTTGAAGAACAAGGCGCCGGCCTATGCGGGCACTGCCTCCGGTACCATCGGGCTTAAGCAGGAACTCGGTGACGGCGTGGCATCAGCGCCGATCACCGATGCCGTCTCGGCGCTGGTCAATCTCGGCTATTCGCGCGACACCGCCGCCAACGCGATAGCGGCGGCGCTGAAGACTGCGGGCGAGGATGCCGATGCCTCGAAGCTGATCCGCTTCGGGCTGAAGGAACTGGCGCGGTGAGGGCTCGCTTGCCCGGTCCTCTGCCTTATGCGAGGAAGGCCGCATGAGCCTGCCGCCCCGTCTCATTGCTCCGGAAAAACGCGGCGAGGATGCCGAGCAGACCTTGCGGCCGCAGACGCTTGACGATTTCGTCGGCCAGGCTGCGGTGCGGGCCAATCTCAAAGTCTTCATCGAGGCCGCCAAGGGCCGCAACGAGGCGCTCGACCATGTGCTGTTCGTCGGGCCGCCGGGGCTTGGCAAGACGACGCTCGCGCAGATCATGGCGCGCGAACTCGGCGTCAATTTCCGCTCGACTTCCGGGCCGGTCATCGCCAAGGCCGGCGATCTCGCGGCCCTGCTCACCAATCTCGAAGAAGGCGACGTGCTGTTCATCGACGAGATTCACCGGCTGAGCCCGGCGGTGGAGGAAATCCTCTATCCGGCGATGGAGGATTTCCAGCTCGATCTGATCATCGGCGAGGGACCGGCGGCGCGCTCGGTCAAGATCGACCTAGCCCGTTTCACGCTTGTCGCCGCCACCACGCGGCTTGGCTTGCTCACCAATCCGCTGCGCGATCGGTTCGGCATTCCGGTGCGGCTCAACTTCTACACGGTCGAGGAACTCGAGCAGATCGTGCGGCGCGGCGCCCGCATCCTGCAAATGCCGCTCGGCGACGACGGCGCGCTGGAGATCGCGCGACGCGCGCGCGGCACGCCGCGCATCGCCGGCCGGTTGTTGCGCCGCGTGCGCGATTTCGCCTCGGTCGCCGGCGACGGTCATGTCGACCGTAAGATCGCCGATGAGGCGTTGACCCGGCTGGAGGTCGACGCGCTCGGCCTCGACGCGCTCGACCGCCGCTATCTCTCGATGATCGCGCGCAATTTCGGCGGTGGTCCGGTCGGCATCGAGACGATCGCCGCCGGCCTGTCCGAGCCGCGCGACGCCATCGAGGACATCATCGAGCCCTATCTGATCCAGCAGGGTTTCATCCAGCGCACGCCGCGCGGCCGCATGCTGACGGCCAATGCCTGGCGCCATCTCGGCCTCGATGCGCCGAAGGATCTGGCGCAGCAGCAGATCAACCTGTTCCAGGAAGAATAGCCCCCAAGCGATCGGGGATAAGCCGACGATCAAGGATATGTGACCCGTCCTGCACAAAATCTACGCGTCTTCGCCGATTTGCCGGCGTAATCGTGGATTTTATCGGACGCGCGCGGGGAACCGCTGCGATCGAAGGGCCGGGAGCCAATCCATGATAACCAGACGCGGGTTCCTGCGCTTCATCGGCGGGTCGTTCGTGACGGCCGCCGCGCTTGGCGCCTATGCCGTCGGCATCGAGCCGATGCTGCTGACGCATGTGAAGCGCTATGCGCTGACGCCGCCGCATTGGCCTGATGGCCTGAAGCTGCGGGTCGTCGCGCTCGCCGATATCCATGCCTGCCGGCCGTGGATGACACCGGAGCGGATAGCCTCGCTTGTCGAGGATGCCAATGCCCTGCAGCCGGATGTGATCGTTCTGCTTGGCGACTATATCGCCGGCATGCGCCTGGTGACAGGCGGGGTGACGCCATCGCAATGGGCGTCCGCTCTGTCGGGGCTCAAGGCCCCGCTCGGCGTGCTGTCGATCCTTGGCAACCATGACTGGTGGCACGACGGCTTCGCGCAGCGGGCCGGAGCCGGTCCAACCATAGCGCGCAAGGCCTTGGAGAAGGTCGGTATCCCGGTGCTGGAGAACGATGTCGTGCGCCTGGAAAAGGATGGGCACGGTGTGTGGCTCGCCGGGCTGGCCGACCAGCAGGCCCTGTTGCCGACCAAGGAGCGTCCCGGATTGACGGGGCTGGACGATCTCGACGGTACGCTGGCCAAGGTCAGCGACACCGCGCCGATCATCCTGCTCGCCCATGAGCCTGACATTTTTGCCACCGTGCCGTGGCGGGTGTCGCTGACCCTGTCGGGCCACACCCATGGCGGGCAGGTGCGGCTGTTCGGCTATTCGCCCGTCGTGCCGTCGCGTTTCGGCAATCGCTACGCCTATGGCCATGTCGTCGAGAACGATCGCAACCTGATCGTCTCGGGCGGCCTTGGCTTCAGCATCATGCCGGTTCGTTTTGGGATGCGACCCGAAATCCTGCAGATCGACCTCGGCTGATCTGAAGAATAGCTCTCAGTAAAGTGACCGGATCACGTCCATCACATCGGGTTCGGCCTTGTCGCCGTTGAATGCGTCGACGATGCCGAAGGCGCCGCCATAGCTCCACACCGACCATGAGAAGCCGTGCGCCTCGGCGCGGGCGGCCATATCCTTGACATAGGCGGCGCGGTATTCGGCGGGCATCACATAGGCATTGCCGTATTCCTGGCGGATCATGCCGAACTCGCCCAGCGTGATGTTTTCCGGCTTGATGCCGTTGGCCTTCGCCCATGCATCAACTTTCGTGAACGGCGCATCCATCAGGCCAAGCAGCTTGTCGGGGCTGTCCATGCTGGCGACCTGCTCGTCGAGATAGGCAAGCAGGCCGCTCTGCCGTGTCCAGGGCGCCTCGGCCTTGATCCGGGCGCGAATCGTGTCGAGCGTCACATCGAGCTGCGCCTTCGGCACCGCGGTCAGCGGATAGGGCAGGCCGGTCACATAGGGGATGAAGTCGCCGGCCCAGGTCGCGCCCTGATGGGTGAGCAGGAAGGGATCGTAGGAGTGGAAAGTCCAGATGACATTGTCGTCGGGGATCGCCTTGGGATCGATCTTTTCCAACGACGAGGCGGCGGAATAGCAGGCGCCGGTCAGCACCAGCGTCAGTTTTGTCGCCGAGGAACGGGCCGCGGCGAACAATTTCTGCTGGCGGTCCGGCCACAGGCTGGTGCCGTCGCTGTCGCAATCGACGATCGGTTCGTTCATCAGTTCGAAGGCGACTTGTCTGGGATCTTCGCCAGCCAAAGTGCGACCCATCTTGCGCACCATGTCGACGTAGAGGTCGAAGGTCTGCGGATCGTCCATCACCTCAGCCATGCCGATCTTGCGGCTGCCGCCGGCCGGGATCAGATGCATGTCGACGATCACCTTCAGGCCGGCGCGGTTGATCATGCGCACTGAATCCAGCACGCTGGCATAGAGGTCATCACGCAACGCTGTTGTCTGGTCGGACAGGAAGAGCGAGGGGTCGACAGGCATGCGCAGGAAATCGAAGCCCGCTTCCTTGAGTGCCTTGAGATCGTCCTCCTTGAGGAACTTTCGCCATTCCGGATAGGGCAAGATCGCCTTGGCGTCGCCCCATTTGTCCTCGCTTGGCCAGGTGACCCACTGGTCGAGATTAAGGCCGCGCTTCATCGAGAATGTCGCCGCCTGGCTGGGCCACGCCAAAGCCAACAGCACAAGCAGCGCCGCCATCAAACCCTTGATCATCGCCGTCAACAGTGCCATCCGATGCCATGTCACGTGAGGACAGGTGCCTCGTCGAGACCGAAAAAGGAAGCGCAATGGGCGATCATGGTGAATCGGCGACGCTGCTGGCCGGGCTTTCCGGCGCACTGACGACGTTCGGCCACCGGCTGATGGCGCGGGTCTATTATGCCGACACCGATTTCTCGGGCGTCGTCTACCACGCGCGCTATCTCGAATTCCTCGAGCGTGGCCGCTCCGACTATCTCAGGCTCACCGGCGTGCATCACACGGAACTCGCCGACGGTAAGCATGGCGAGAAGATCGTGTGGGTGGTGCGCCGCATGGAGATCGACTTCCGCATCCCCGCCCGCATCGACGACATCCTGACCGTCGACACCCGCACCGACAGCATTTCCGGCGCGCGCATTTTCATGGCGCAGCAGCTCAAGCGCGGCGACGAGGTGCTGGTTGAGGCCAGGGTCGAGGCGGCGATCATCGGCGAGAATGGCCGGCCAAGACGCTTTCCCAAGGAATGGGTGGCAGCCTTTATGCCCAAGTCTCATGCTTCAGCTGATTAAAGTGGTATGACAGTGTCATACATTGTGCTATTTGGGAGGACAAGGAAACAAATCGCCATGAGAACCAGCAAGCCCATAAGCGTGACGCTCGGACGCCAGCAGAGCAGCGTCGACACTCGCTTGGCGTCGGGAGCGTACGAATCCGCGAGCGAAGTCATGCGTGCCGCGCTTCGCGCCCTTGACCGCGAGGAGCAGGTCATCACCGCCATTATGCGGGCCAAGGTGCAGGAAGCTCTCGACGATCCGCGCCCGGACATCTCGGCCGAAGACGTGTTCAAGGCATTGCGCGAGCACCATGCGGACCGCATGAAGGCCGCCAAGCGTGACGCATAAGGTCGTCTTCAGACCCTCGGCGCGGTCCGACCTCTTTGCCATTTACAACTACATCGAAAAGGAAAGCAGCGCCGCGCGTGCCGGGGGCTACATCGACCGCATCGAGGCGGCGTGCATGGCGCTATCCACGTTCCCGGAACGTGGCATCGTTCGCGAAGCCATCGGACCTGGGATTCGGGTCGTCGGCTTTGAACGGCGCGTGTCGATCCTGTTCCGGGTCGACGAAGAGCAGGTGCTCATCCTGCGTGTCCTCTATGGCGGGCAGGATTACCCCACCCACCACGTGGACGAAACCGACTCCTAACAACATCGGCACAAATCTTATGCCTGTGCCCCACTGCCGGGCGCGGCAATGCGCCGCGCCTTATCTACTAACCCATCCTTAACCATAACGGTTCATGAAGAGATTGGCGAAGATTGGCGCGATCCTGCGCCTTCCTTTCACCAATATTTGCCCCGAAAAGGCCGCTAACGGCACAGTTTGGGGTTGTTCCGGTAGCTTCGTGCGAACCGACCACAAGGGATGCCATGGGCCAGCCGCCAGCTTTGCCCGGAAAATCTTAAGGACGTAACGATGGAAAATATCGCACTCGCCGATCCGGGCGCGCAATTGTCGGTTTGGTCGCTGTTCCTTTCGGCCAGCTGGGTGGTCAAGCTGGTCATGATCGGCTTGCTCTGCGCCTCGGTCTGGACCTGGGCGATCATCGTCGACAAGCTCGTCTCCTATGGCCGCATGCGGCTGGCGCTCAACCGGTTCGAGCAGGTCTTCTGGTCGGGGCAGTCGCTGGAGGAGCTCTACCGCACGCTCGCCGACCGCAAGACATCAGGCATGGGCGCCATTTTCGTCGCCGCCATGCGCGAGTGGAAGAAGAGCTTCGAGAAGGGCGCCAAGACGCCACTCGGGCTGCAGACCCGCATCGACAAGGCGATGGACCTGGCGCTGACCCGCGAGATGGAGAAGCTGGAGGGGCGCCTCGGCTTCCTCGCCACCACCGGTTCGGCCGCCCCCTTCATCGGCCTGTTTGGCACGGTCATCGGCATCATGACCTCGTTCCAGGCCATTGCCGGTTCCAAGAACACCAGCCTGGCGGTGGTTGCGCCCGGTATCGCCGAGGCGCTGCTGGCGACGGCCATCGGCCTGCTCGCCGCCATCCCGGCGGTCATCGCCTATAACAAGCTGTCATCGGATGCGAGCAAGATCGCTGTGCGCATGGAAGGGTTCTCCGACGAGTTCTCCGCCATACTCTCGCGCCAAATCGATGAAAAAGTCGCGCCGAAGGCCTGAGGAGTAACGAGATGGGTATGTCCGTAGGCATGGGAGGACGCGGCGGGCGCGGCCACCGGCGGCGCGGTCGTCACCACGCATTGATGTCGGAAATCAACGTCACGCCGATGGTCGACGTGATGCTGGTGCTGCTGATCATCTTCATGGTCGCGGCGCCGATGCTGACGGTCGGCGTGCCGATCGACCTGCCTGACACGCAGGCCAAGGCGATGAATGCCGACACGCAGCCGATCACCGTCTCGATCGATGCCTCCGGCAAGATTTTTCTCCAGGAAACCGAAATTCCGATCGATGAGCTGGTGGCCAAGCTGCAGGCTATCTCGAAGACCGGCTATGAAGAGCGCATCTTCATCCGTGGCGACAAGTCCACCGACTATGGCACTGCGATGAAGGTCATGGCCCGCATTTCGGCGGCTGGTTACAAGAATATCGGTCTGGTTTCACTGCAGGAACAGGATCAGTAGACGCGCGATGAAGACCGGCCTCACCACATCGGTGATCTTGCATACGGCGGCGCTGACCTTCGGCCTGTTCACGCTGACGGCGCCGGCCGCGCTTCCGTCCGCCGATGCCGAGTCGGTCGCGGTCGAGATCGTGCCGATGGAAGCCATTGCGCAGACGCTGCAGGGTGACAAGAAGGCCGTGATGCATGAAAAGCCGGCGCCGTTGCCGACGCAGCGCCCGGATATCGTGCCGGCTTCGCAGAAGGTCGGCGAAAACAGCGTCGACACCGACAAGCCGATAACGCCGGAAGCCAAGCCGAAGCCCGTCGATACGACCTCGGCCCCACCACCCGCGCCGACCCCAAAGGAAACACCGAAGACCGAGGACGTGCCAAAGCCGCAGGAAAAGCCGAAGCCCATTCCGGCGACGGAAGTGGCGCCGGCACCGACGCCCAAGGAAGAGGTCAAGCCTGAGCCGGTCAAGCAGACCGAGCCCAAGCCGACGCCGGCCAAGCCAGCGCCGACCCCGCCGCCACAGGACAAGACCGCTGCCATCGATCCGACGCCCGAGGTCAAGCCGGATGCCGTCGCTGAGGCCATAGCCAAGGATCCGCCCACCGAAGAGACGCAATTGCCGAGTTCGGCGCCGGCGCCGGAAGCGCGGCCGAAGCCGCAGCCGGCACAGGCTGAAAGCGCAAAGGCGCCGGACCGCAAGGATGCCGAAAAGCCGGTCAAGGAAGCGTCGTCGAAGCCGAAGTCCGACGACAAGCAGTTCAACGCCAACGAGATCTCCGCACTCCTCGACAAGCAGAAGCCGTCGGGCGGTGGCGCCAAGCGCTCGACGCAGCAGGCGTCGCTCGGTGGCGACAAGGATCAGGGCCAGAAGCTGTCGAAGTCGGAGCAGGGCGCGCTGGAGAGTCAGTTGGGCGGTTGCTGGACCTTGCCGGTCGGGCTGGAAGGTTCGGAGGATTTCGTCGTCGTCGTGCGCTTCAACCTGGACAACTCCGGCAAGCTCGATGGTCGACCGTCCGTCGAAAAGTCGAGCGGTAACCGGCAGTTCGATGAAAGCGCGGTGCGCGCGGTTCAGAAATGCGACGTGGCTGGCCTGCAGGTTCCTGCCGGCAAGCAGGACATCTGGAACGACATAAGGGTCACCTTCGACCCAAGGGAGATGCTGGGCCTCTAGGCCCTGACATCCGAAAATCAGTATGAGAAGCGAGAAGACATGAAATCAATCCTCAAGCCGCTCCTGATGATCGCAGCAATGGCGATGGGCATGACCACTGTCGGCACGCTGCCGGCGCTGGCGCTCGTCGAGCTCAACGTCAACAAGGGCAATGTCGAGCCGCTGCCGATCGCCATCACGGATTTCCAGGGCGGCGATGCACTTGGCGCCCAGATTTCCCAGATCGTCACCGCTGATCTGAAGCGCTCCGGGCTGTTCGCGCCGATCGACAAGAGCGCCTTCATCGAAAAGATAACGAACCCGGACGCCGCGCCTCGCTTCGACGACTGGAAAGTGATCAACGCCCAGGCGCTGGTCACCGGCAGTGTCAGCAAGGAGGCCGATGGACGCATCCGTGCGCAGTACCGGCTTTGGGACACTTTCGCCGGACAGCAGATGGCGGGCGAGCAGTTCTTCGCCAACGACGCCAATCAGCGCCGCGTTGCCCACATCATCGCCGACGCGATCTATGAGCGGCTGACCGGCGAGAAGGGCTATTTCGACACGCGTGTCGTCTTCATCGACGAGTCCGGCGCCAAGAACGCGCGCAAGAAGCGCCTGGCCATCATGGACCAGGACGGCGCCAACGTCCGCTACCTCTCGGATGGCAAGTCGATCGTACTGACCCCGCGTTTCTCGCCGAACCGGCAGGAAATCACTTACATGTCCTACGAAAGCGGCCAGCCGCGGGTCTATCTCCTGCAGATCGAGACCGGGCAGCGCGAACTGGTCGGCAATTTCCCCGGCATGACGTTTGCGCCGCGCTTCTCGCCCGACGGCCAGAAGGTGATCATGAGCCTGCTGCGCGACGACGGCAATTCCAACATCTTCGCCATGGACCTGCGCAGCCGCTCGACGACGCGGCTGACCAACTCGACCGCCATCGACACCTCGCCCTCTTATTCGCCCGACGGCAGCAAGGTGGTGTTCACCTCCGACCGCGGCGGCCGTGCGCAGATCTATGTCATGGGCGCCGACGGCTCGGGCCAGACCCGCATCTCCTTCGGCGACGGCGTCTATTCGACGCCGGTGTGGTCGCCGCGCGGCGACCTCATCGCCTTCACCAAGCAGACCGGCGGCGAGTTCCAGATCGGCGTCATGAAGACCGACGGTTCGGGCGAGCGCATCCTGTCGTCCGGCTTCCAGCAGGAAGGACCGACCTGGGCGCCGAACGGCCGCGTGCTGATGTTCTTCCGCGACTCCGCTGGCGGCCCGAAACTGGTTTCCGTCGACCTCACCGGCCGCAACGAGCAGCCGATCCCGACCGCGAACTTCGCCTCGGACCCGGCTTGGTCGCCGTTGTTGGAATAGGTTCGGCTGAATTGCCACACATGCTGAAAAGGGGCCGTTTCGGCCCCTTTTCCATGCATTGGTCGCGTTTTGGCCGTATTTCCGCCTAGGGTCCGCGCCAACTGTGGCCTCGGATCAAGAGGTTGCGGACGGGCAGCCTAAACCAGCCTAAACCAAATTTTAACCGTGTTTCTTGAATGCCGGTTAACCCAAACGTGGTTACTGGGTGATCAACGAAATCACTCGAATACGATCACTCGAAATACGAAGGAGAGGCGGCATGGGCCGTATCGCAGCACTTACCAGAAACCCGGCCATGATCGCGCTGGTGGCGTTGCTCGCCATCACCGGTTGCGCCTCGAAGAAGACGCCGAACAACGCCGCTGACCTTGGCCTCAACGGCGCCGGTGCTGCAACGCCCGGTTCGGCGCAGGACTTCACCGTCAATATCGGCGACCGCATCTTCTTCGATACGGACTCGACCTCGATCCGGGCTGACGCACAGCAGACGCTTGCGCGCCAGGCGCAATGGCTGAACCAGTACAAGCAGTATGCCATCGTCGTCGAAGGCCATGCCGACGAGCGCGGCACGCGCGAATACAATCTGGCGCTCGGCGCCCGCCGCGCCGCCGCCACACGCGACTTCCTGGTCTCCAAGGGCGTCTCTTCCAGCCGCCTGAAGACCATTTCCTACGGCAAGGAGCGTCCGGTCGCTGTGTGCGACGACATCTCCTGCTGGTCGCAGAACCGCCGCGCCGTTACTACGCTTAGCGGCGCTGGTTCCTGATCGGCAAAAATACAACACAGCTTTGCGAAAGGCGGCCCTTGGGCCGCCTTTTTCATATCCTGATGCCTGAAACAAAATTTGGCCGAAGTCTCGCGCCCTGCTATGAGCCGAGGGCGCTTGGCTGGTCCCACTCTGGTTGGAAGGCGCGAAACAGACCAACGACACACGGCGAGAGGCACATGCATTTGAGATCGGTTCTGAGCGGCACGCTTGCGCTGCTGCTCCTATCAGGCGTCACCGCCCCGGCTAGCGGCCTGGGGGCCAGCGGCACAGGGCAATCAACCGACAGCGGCTTTTCCTTCCATCTGCCCAGCATCGAGCTGCCCAGCCTTTTCGGTGAAAAGAAGAAGCCGGATCAGGTCCAGATGGTGCAATCCGATCCTACTGCCGTCACCAGCCTGGAAGACCAGCTGCGGCAGATGAATGGCAAGATCGAGGAACTCAATTTCCAGGTCCTGCAGATGCAGGAGCAGATCCGCAAGCAGCAGGAAGACAACGAGTTCCGCTTCCAGCAGCTGGAAGGCGGCTCGCAGGGCGGACAGGCACCGGCGGCACCGAAGAAGAAGTCCGACGCAACCACCGACACCAACACCGACGTGGCCGCGGCCCCGGCAACCCAGGCGCCGGCTGATGCCGGCGCCGCTACCGGCAGCGATCAGTCGACCGGCGGCAAGACGGTTGAGGATGTCATCGTCGAATCACCCGATGGCGATCCCGGCAAGGTGATCCCCGGCACGGGAGCGCCGGAAAAGACTTTTGGCTCGATCACCGTCGACAAGAACGGCAATGTGATCGATGCCGGCGGCAACACCCAGGCAACTGCGCCGGCGCAAGATGCGGCCCCTGCCACCGGCGCTCCGGCCAAGGCCGGCAAGTCCAATGGCACGATCGTCGCGGCGCTGCCCTCCACCAAGGACCCCGAAGAGCTCTACCGCAATTCCTATCAGTTCATCCTGTCGGGCGATTACAGCACCGCCGAACAGGGTTTCCGCGATCATATCTCGCGCTTCCCCCGCGATGCGAAGACGGCGGACGCGCACTACTGGCTGGGTGAATCGCTGCTTGGCCAGCAGAAATACCGCGACGCGGCCGAAGTCTTCCTCGCCGCCAGCAAGGACTACCCGAAGGCCAAGAAGGCACCCGACATGCTCTTGAAGCTAGGCGTGTCGCTGGTCGGACTCAAGCAACACGATGTCGCCTGCGCCACCTTCAGCGAGGTCGGCAAGCGCTACCCCGATATCTCCAATGCACTCAAGGAACGCGTCAAGCAGGAGAAGGCCCTGGCTGCGTGCTGATTTTTCCTACGCATGTCTCAGTCCCAAAACCGGGACCACTTTTGAGTGACATGCGTTGATGCTCGCGACTGAGCCTGATCTTTCGACCAGCCTTCTTTCCGATACGAAGAGTCTTTTTTCGCATATCGATTTTACCCACGGCGCCGTTGTGGCCGTGTCCGGCGGCAGTGACTCGACCGCCCTGCTTCTCCTTCTCAAACTGCATCTCGATCGAACCGCGCCGTCCGTGAAGCTGCTGGCCTTGACGGTCGACCATGGCCTGCGACCAGGTTCTGCGGCCGAGGCGCAGACCGTGGCGAAGCTTTGCGCCGAGCGCGGCATTGCCCACCGCACCTTGGCCTGGGCCGGAAGCAAGCCATCGACCGGACTGCCGGCGGCGGCGCGGGAAGCGCGCTACCGGCTGCTGGCCGAAGCGGCGCGCGCGGAAGGCATCGGGCTCATCGTCACCGGCCATACCGCCGACGACCAGGCCGAGACGGTGCTGATGCGTCAGGCGCGGGATGAGGGCCGAGAGTTTGCCGAAATGGCAAGCCGGGGGCTTGCTGAGATGGCAGGCCGCGGGCTTGCCGGCATGGCGCCGGCCACCCTCTATGACTGGCGCGAGTGGATCGCTCGCCCGCTTCTGGGCACGCAGCGCTCAGCACTTCGCGATTTCCTGCGGCGTGACCATGTCGGCTGGGCCGATGATCCGACCAACACCGACGTGGCCTTCGAGCGGCCGCGTGTGCGCGCCGCGCTTGCCGGCGAGAGTGTCGAGTCCATCGAGGGCAGGCTGCTGCTCGCCGGTCAGGCCGCCGTGGAGCGCAGGCAGCTTGGCGCCGGCGCCGCCGATCTGATCCATCGCTTCGCCAACCAGCCGACCACGGGTCTCATCCGCCTCGACCCGCGCCTGCTTTCGGCCGGCGACGATCAGGCGGCCATCTACGCGTTGCGTATTTTGCTGGCCACCGCCGGAGGCGCTGCCTTTCTTCCGGACCAGGCGCGCAGCGAGGCGTTGTTCGATCGGCTGAAGGCCGGCTTTCTTTGCGCCACATTGTCGCGGACCGTGGTTGATTTTCGGCGTGCCGGCATCTTCCTGCGCCGCGAGGCGCGGGGTTTGCCGCCCGCCGCTGCAGTTGTGGACAGCACCATCTGGGATGGCCGTCGCCACATCACATTGAACGACAGGTCAGACGCATTGTTGATCGCTCCGCTGGGTGCGGCCGCAGCGAAGCGCGTGGCGATCGATGATGGAAAGACCCCGGCAAGTCTGATGTGTGCCGCATTGGCTGCGGAACCGACATCCCAGCAAGCCCTTGAAAACCCGAGGTCGCCAGGGTTCGTGGTGCGGCCGGTCGTGTCGCCTTTTGCCCGCTTCCTGCCGTCCTTCGATCTGGCGCCGGCGCGGGCCGTCGCCGAGCTGATCGGCGCGCCGCCGCTGCCTGCTCTGCCATTGCTCGGCCACAGTGCCGATTGATGGTTGGTCGAAAGCTTAACCCAGACGTGCTGTTATGCTTGGCAAGGCGAGACGCTCTCCCTATGTTAGGCGCAAGTTTCCTCTCATGATGCTGTCCGTCCGCGGACGCCAACGGGACAATTGATGAATCCGAACTATCGCAACCTCGCGCTCTGGGCGATCATAGCGGTCCTGCTCATCGCACTCTTCAATCTGTTCCAGACGCCGCAGACGCGCGGGGCTTCGAGCGATGTGCCTTATTCGCAGTTCCTGCAGGAGGTCGCCGGCGGCCGGGTCAAGACGGTGACCATAGCGGGCGCTCGCATCACCGGCACCTACACCGACAATTCCACCGGCTTCCAGACCTATTCGCCCGGCGATCCCTCGCTGGTTTCACGGCTGCAGGACAAGAACGTCACCATCAATGCAAGGCCAGAGGCCGACGGCTCCAATTCGCTGTTCGGCTATCTGATCTCGTGGCTGCCGATGATCCTCATCCTTGGCGTCTGGATATTCTTCATGCGCCAGATGCAATCCGGATCCGGGCGCGCCATGGGTTTTGGCAAGTCGAAGGCCAAGCTTCTGACGGAGGCGCACGGCCGCATCACGTTCCAGGACGTTGCCGGCGTCGATGAAGCCAAGGAAGATTTGGAAGAGATCGTCGAGTTCCTGCGCGATCCGCAGAAGTTCCAGCGCCTTGGCGGCAAGATACCGCGCGGCGTGTTGCTGGTCGGTCCTCCCGGCACCGGCAAGACGCTGCTCGCCCGCTCGGTCGCCGGTGAGGCCAATGTGCCGTTCTTCACCATTTCGGGTTCGGACTTCGTCGAGATGTTCGTCGGCGTCGGCGCATCCCGTGTCCGCGACATGTTCGACCAGGCCAAGAAGAACGCGCCCTGCATCATCTTCATCGACGAAATCGATGCCGTCGGCCGCCATCGCGGTGCCGGTCTCGGCGGCGGCAATGACGAGCGCGAGCAGACGCTGAACCAGTTGCTGGTCGAGATGGACGGCTTCGAATCCAACGAAAGCATTATCCTGATCGCCGCCACCAACCGTCCCGACGTGCTCGATCCCGCGCTGCTCAGGCCGGGCCGTTTCGACCGCCAGGTAGTGGTGCCGAACCCCGACATCGTCGGCCGCGAGAAGATACTCAAGGTGCATGTACGCAACGTGCCGCTGGCGCCGAATGTCGATCTCAAGGTCGTTGCGCGCGGCACGCCGGGCTTCTCCGGCGCGGATCTGATGAACCTCGTCAACGAATCCGCGCTGATGGCGGCCCGGCGCAACAAGCGCCTTGTCACCATGGCCGAGTTCGAGGACGCCAAGGACAAGATCATGATGGGCGCCGAGCGCCGCTCGTCGGCCATGACCCAGGCTGAGAAGGAGCTGACCGCCTATCACGAGGCCGGCCACGCCATCCTGGCGCTCAACGTGCCGTCGGCCGACCCACTGCACAAGGCCACCATCATCCCGCGTGGCCGGGCGCTCGGCATGGTCATGCAGTTGCCGGAAGGCGACCGCTATTCGATGAGCTACAAATACATGATCTCGCGCCTCGCCATCATGATGGGCGGTCGCGTCGCCGAGGAGTTCAAGTTCGGCAAGGAGAACATAACCTCGGGCGCTTCCTCCGACATCGAGCAGGCGACCAAGCTGGCGCGCGCCATGGTCACGCGCTGGGGCTTCTCCGACAAGCTCGGCCATGTCGCCTATGGCGACAATCAGGAGGAAGTGTTCCTCGGCCATTCGGTGGCGCGTACGCAGAACATCTCGGAAGAGACCGCGCAGATCATCGACGCCGAAGTGCGCCGCCTGATCGACGAGGCCTATGTCTCGGCCAAATCCATCCTGACCAAGAAGAAGAAGGAATGGATCACGCTGGCGCAAGGCCTGCTCGAATACGAGACGCTGTCGGGTGAAGAGATCAAGCAGCTGATCGCCGGCAACAAGCCCGCACGTGACCTCGGCGACGACACGCCGCCGAGCCGCGGCTCCGCCGTGCCGAAGTCCGGCCGCCGCAAGAAGGGCCCCGAGCCCGAGGGCGGCATGGAGCCTCAGCCGTCAAGCTGAGCAGACATGATAGAAGTGCAACAAACGCTGCGGCTTTGTCCGCAGCGTTTTTGTTTGTGGCGGCATCGCCGGCGGTTCGCCCAGCCAAGGGCCGGCCAATTGTTAAAGTCGGCGCCGCCCCTCATTGCCCTGCCGGGCATTTCTCCCCGTATAGTGACGGGGAGAAAGTAGCTTGCCGCAACGTCGGCGCTCTTTTGCGACGTTAGTGATTGGCGAAACTATAGATGAGAGCGCCCCTCTCCCCGTCACTATACGGGGAGAGGATGCCGGCAGGCAGGTGAGGGGCAGCGCAAACACGTGTAGATCGCTCGGCAAAGAAAGCCGCGAACCTTGCGGCTCGTGGGCCTTTCTTCGTTGAGCTATTGCTGGCGATCAGGTCTTCAGCTTGGCATTGCACAGGCTGTAATAGCCGCCACCCTTCTGGATCCACTTGAGGCCGCTCAACGTTCCTGCATCCTTGTTGCTATGGTAGCCTTGGAGGCAGGTCTTCATTCGCGCCTTGGCGGGTTTCTCGGCCTGAAACTCGGCCGCGAGCGTGGTCGGGAACGTCACGCCACCCGGCGCTACGGTTGGTGCGGTCGCCGCGCTGGCTTCCTTCTTCGGCTGTTGTGTCGCCGTGTTCGCCTCGGCACTTCCCGTAGCGGACGTTGCGCATTTATCCTTGCGGAAAGCGTTCCAGTCCATGCCGTTCAGGGCGCCGCTTTCCTTGGCGGTCCGATAGGTCTCGCCGCATTCCTTCATCGTCATTGCGTTTCCCGGGATAGCACCCCAGGCAATAAAAGTCGTTGCAGCCAGCGCCGTCAATTTCAAGCCAGACATCAAACCCTCCATATCGAGTACAGATTGAACATCTTTTGTATACTGTTTGTTCTTCTTATGTTCAACTAGAATCTTCTGCCTCACCCAGAAGACCTCCCGCACCCGGCTGCCGGGCGTGGGGCGACCACGCTATCGGTTCAAGGCTTTCGCGGTAGCGGAAGCAGGGCCATTGAGCTTTTCAACGCAACGAAAAGCCCGCGAACCTTGGGCTCGCGGGCTTTGTTTTTCAGATGATGCTGTCGATCAGCTCTTCAGCTTGGCGTTGCACAGGCTGTAGAAGCCGCCGCCCTTCTGGATCCACTTCAGGCCACCAAGCGCGTTGGCGTCCTTGAGGACATAGTACTGGTCGAGGCAGGTGTGCATGCGGCCCTTTCCGGGGGTCTCGCTGGCATATTTCGCCGAGATCGCGGACGGGAATTTGACGCCCTTGGGCGCAACCGTCGTCGGCTTTGCCGGCTCCTTGGTGTAGCTTGCTTCGCTCGGAGCAGGCACGCTGTCGTCATCCGAGGCGCCGGCCCCGCATTCTGCCTTGCGGAAGTCGTTCCACTTCTGACCCTTCAGCGTGTTCGCCGTCTTGGCAGCCTGGTACTTGGTGCTGCACTCGGCCATGGTCAGACCCTTGCCGTCGGCGGCGGCCGCGGCGGCCTTGGTGGTTGCCGGCTTGGTGGTGTCGGCGGCGGCCGATGCACCAGCGGCGCATTCGGCCTTGCGGAAGTCGTTCCACTTCTGGCCGTTCAGCGTGCCGGCAGCCTTCGCCGCCTGGTACTTGGCACTGCATTCCTTGGCCGTCAGGCCCTTGGCCGTGCTGTCAGCCGCCGCGGCCGCAGCCTTGGTGGTCTTGGCCGGTTTGGTTTCGGCTGCCTTCTTCGTGTCGGCCGGCTTGGTGTCCGTGGTGGCGGCGGCGTCGGTGCCGCATTGTGCCTTGCGGAACTGGTTCCAGGTCGCCCCGGCAAGTGTCCCCGCGTCCTTGGCGGCGTTATATTTCGTGCTGCACTCGGCCATCGTCAACGCGTTGGCTGGCGCGGCCAGGAACAACGTCGCTACGGCAAGGCCGGTCAAAGTGGCAAGTCGGTGGATGAGCATAGCGTTTCTCCGTTGCAGCAGCCCATTATACGTCCCCGCGAATCAATAACGCTCAGCGGTCGGTTGCGCCAGATGCTATGTGGCGTATATATCGCCCAAAGCTTGCTCCTCCCGATAAGGTGATGAAGTTGTTGTCGCCTACCGGGTCAAAAACAAGATTTTCCGCGTGCATCTGCGTCGAATAGCTCGCCGAGCTGGTATATTGCAGTGCCACATGCCGCCATGTTGGAGTGCGGCTCTGTCGTGTGCAGTGCACAACAATGATTTTCTAAGGATTGGTAACATATAATCACACAATGTGATCATGGCGCATCGGCCAATTGTGGCATGAGATGCCGGCAAAGAACCGTCAGGGACTATAACTAGCATGGCAGGAAATTACTTCGGCACCGACGGCATCCGCGGGCGCGCCAACAAGTTTCCGATGACCGCTGAAATCGCCATGCGGGTCGGTATGGCCGCAGGGCTTTCGTTCCAGCGTGGCAGCCACCGCCATCGTGTCGTTCTCGGCAAGGACACCAGGCTTTCCGGCTACATGATCGAGAATGCGATGGTGGCCGGTCTTTGCGCCGCCGGCATGGATGTGTTCCTGCTCGGGCCGATCCCGACGCCGGCCGTCGCCATGCTGGTGCGTTCATTGCGCGCCGATATCGGCGTCATGATCTCGGCTTCGCACAACCCCTATTACGACAATGGCATCAAGCTGTTCGGTCCGGATGGCTACAAGCTCTCCGACGAGATCGAAGAGCGCATCGAGAGCATGCTCGACAAGGATATCGAACTGGCACTCGCCGATTCCGACGGGCTTGGCCGTGCCAAGCGCGTCGACGGCGTGCATGACCGCTACATCGAATTCGCCAAGCGCACCTTGCCGCGCTCGATGTCGCTTTCGGGTCTCAGGATCGTCGTCGATTGCGCCAATGGCGCCGCCTACAAGGTGGCGCCGGCCGCCCTTTGGGAACTGGGCGCCGAGGTTATCGCCATCAATGTCGAGCCGAACGGTCTCAACATCAACAAGGAATGCGGCTCGACCCATCCAGCCGGCCTGCAAAAGAAAGTGCACGAAGTGCGTGCCGACATCGGCATCGCGCTCGATGGTGATGCCGACCGTGTCGTGATCGTCGACGAGAATGGCACGATCGTCGATGGCGACCAGATCATGGCGCTGATCGCCGAGTCCTGGCACCAGAGCGGACGGCTTGCCGGCGGCGGCGTGGTTTCGACGGTCATGTCCAATCTCGGTCTCGAACGCTTCCTCGGCGACATGAAGCTGCAATTGCACCGCACCAAGGTCGGCGACCGTTATGTCGTGGAGCATATGCGCGCGCATGGTCTCAATGTCGGCGGCGAACAGTCGGGCCACATCGTGCTGTCGGATTTCTCGACCACCGGCGATGGCCTCGTATCGGCGCTGCAGGTGCTGGCCTGCATCAAACGGCAGGGCCGTCCGGTCAGCGAACTGTCGAAGAAGTTCGAGCCGGTGCCGCAGCTCTTGAAGAACGTCCGTATCGCCGGCGGCAAGCCGCTCGAGGAAGCGCCGGTCAAGGCGGTCATCGAGGATGCACGCCACCGTCTCGGCAAGGCCGGGCGGCTGGTTATCCGTCCGTCCGGCACCGAGCCGCTGATCCGCGTCATGGCCGAGGGCGACGATCCGCAGCTGGTCGAGGCCGTCGTCAACGACATCGTCGAGGTCATCTCGGAGACCCGCAGCGCCGCCTGATCCCTAGGGCACCCAAAGGGTGTCGCGACCGGCGCGCCCAAACGGCGTCACGCCGCCGCTCTCCGGTTGCATCCAAGCCCGCCCCTCCGGCGGGCTTTTTTGTTGACCGGAACCGACCCCCTGGGTGTCGAAATCATCCCCGAATCCTTCGAATTTTAGAGATTCGTGGTTAATTGACAGGGTTAAACGCCTTTTAACTTTTCCAATTCATTATCCACGCTTGAAAGCCAATCTCATTCGGACACGATCGCCGTTCCGAGGGTTCCTAGGGGTGACAAGCATGTTCAATACAGCAAGAAAGGCCCTGTTCGCGTTGCTGTTCGCGGGCTTGGCCTGGCCAGTTTTCGCAGCCGACCTGCCCGAGCCGCAGGTCGAAGAGGCACCGCCGCCGGTTTACGAGCAGCCGGCTGACATCGGTGGCTGGTATATCCGTGGCGACATCGACTATCACAAGTCCGATGTGCGCGGCATCGACTACATGACCTACACCGTCGATCCTTGTAATTGTACGGTGACGCCGGGCGGCAAGAGTTTCGACTACGGCAAGCTCAAGGGCGGCTTCTCGGTCGGCGGCGGCGTCGGCTACAAGATCAGCGATCATCTGCGCGCTGACGTGACCGCCGACTACTGGTTCAAGTCGAACTTCAACGGCGGTACCTCGGATCTCCTCACATCTTCGGTCGAAGTGTCGAAGATGAGCGCCCTGTTGCTGCTCGCCAACGCCTATGTCGATATCGGCACCTGGCACGGCATCACGCCTTATGTCGGCGCCGGTATCGGCGGCGCGCATGTCAAGTGGGATACCGTCTACGACCCGAACACCGCTGAGACCAATCCCGGAGCATCCAACTGGCGCTTCGCTTACGCTCTGATGGCCGGTGCCTCCTACTGCCTGACCGACAAGGTCATCCTCGATGCTGGCTATCGCTTCTCCCATATCCAGGGCGGCCGCATGTTCGAGTGGGATGTGACCAGCTCCGGCCCAGGCTTCGACCGCGGCATCAACACCCACGAAGTGCGCGGTGGCCTGCGCTATCAGTTCGGCGGCAACAATGGGTGCAGCGCACCGGTGGTTGCCTACCAGCCCGAACCCGAGCCGGTCTACACCAAGTAAGACCTTCACTGCCCGGAATACACGCGAACCGCCCGGCTTGACCGGGCGGTTTTCGTTTCAGCTGTCGCCAGTGAAGTATCTGGAAAGGAACGCCAATTCAGGGCGTCATGCATTAGCTGGAATGAATTCGCTAACGCTCTGTTAGCCTTAACCGTGACTTAACCACTATGGTTAACAATGCTCCTTGAAACGATGGCTGCCGCGTTCATTGCAGGTGTCGCCAAATCCGGGAGTCGGGACCATGACACTCACATCGCGTATTGTGCTGGCGCTTGCCGGACTTGGCGTCTTGCCGCTGGCCCCCGCATTCGCCGCCGACTATGACCCGCCGATCTATACCGACCAGGCCCCCGACTATGTGCCGGTCGAAGTCGGCTCGGGCTGGTATCTGCGCGGCGACGTCTCCTATCTGGCGCAGAAGAGCTTCAAGGAGGATGATTTCGCCTTCACGCCGGCGAGTTTCAGCGACAAGGAAGACCCAATCTTTGCCAGCATCGGCTTCGGCTATCACTTCAACGATTATCTGCGTGCCGATCTCAATCTCGGCTATCTGCCCGGCAACAAAATTGGCGTTGGTTACGACGACACACTGACCGTCGTATCGCCGGCAACCGCCACCGTGGCATCGGCGAGCCTGAAGAATTACGCGTATTCGCTCATGCTCAACGGCTATGTCGACCTTGGCACCTATGTCGGGATCACGCCCTATGTGGGCGGTGGCGTCGGTGTCGTGCAGAGCACGCACAAGCTTTCGGCGAGCTATTTCACCGACAATAACGACCCCACCGACGATTTCGTCCAGGGTGACGACAAGACCAAGTACTCCTTGGCCTATACGCTGAATGCCGGTCTGGCCTATCAGGTGACGAAGAACGTTTCCGTCGACCTGGGCTATCAATATTTCTCCGCCCCGGATGCCGAATATGTCACGGCCGCAAGCCTGACCTCCTATCCGGTCAAAAAGGGGATCAGCAATCACCAGGTCAAGCTCGGGCTGCGCTACGATCTCTGGTAGGCCTGGGGACGAACAGGATTTTGGCGGCGGATCCCTGCGGTCCGCCGTTTGCGTTTGAAATCACGCGATCCTGATCGCGGATCGCCGGTATCCCGGCAGCGACAAAAAATTTCCTCTTGACGCCCGAAGCCTGAACGCATATCGCCGTCCGTGGGCCACCCCTCCCCAACGAGGGGCCACTATCTGGAAGGATAGACCACGATGACGACGCATACGAAGCCCGGACTCCGTCCGGCAAACCCCAATTTCTCCTCAGGTCCCTGCGCAAAACGTCCCGGCTGGTCGGTCGAGGCGCTGAAGAATGCTGCGCTCGGTCGTTCCCATCGCGCCAAGATCGGCAAGACCAAGCTCGAACAGGCGATCGAGCTGACGCGCGAAATCCTTCAGGTCCCGGCAGACTACCGCATCGGTATCGTGCCGGCGTCGGACACCGGTGCTGTCGAGATGGCGCTGTGGTCGCTGCTCGGCGAGCGCGGCGTCGACATGGTCGCCTGGGAAAGTTTTGGCTCCGGCTGGGTCACCGATGTGGTCAAGCAGTTGAAGCTCGCCGACGTGCGCAAGATCGAGGCCGGCTATGGCGAGTTGCCGGATCTGGCCAAGATCGATTTCGACCGCGACGTGGTCTTCACCTGGAACGGCACCACGTCGGGCGTGCGTGTGCCGAACGGCGATTTCATCCCTGCGGATCGCAAGGGACTGACCATTTGCGACGCCACTTCGGCCGCCTTCGCGCAAAAGCTTGATTTCGAAAAGCTCGATGTCGTCACCTTCTCCTGGCAGAAAGTGCTGGGCGGCGAGGGCGCGCATGGCATGCTGATCCTGTCGCCCCGCGCCGTCGCGCGGCTGGAGAGCTACAAGCCTTCATGGCCGCTGCCGAAAATCTTCCGCCTGACATCGGGCGGCAAGCTGATCGAGGGCATCTTCAAGGGCGAGACCATCAACACGCCGTCGATGCTGTGCGTCGAGGACTATCTCGATGCGCTCCACTGGGCGAAATCGATTGGCGGCCTCGATACCCTGGTCGCCAGGGCGGATGCCAATGCGGCCGTCCTCGATGGCTTTGTCGGCAAATCATCCTGGCTCGGCCATCTCGCCGTCCAGCGGGCGACGCAGTCGAATACCTCGGTCTGCCTGGCCTTCACCGATCCGGATATCGCGGCGCTCGACGCCGACGCGCAGGGGGCTTTCGCCAAGGGGCTGGTTTCGGTGCTCGACAAGGAAGGCGTCGCCTATGACATCGGCTCCTATCGCGACGCGCCTCCCGGCTTGCGTATCTGGTGTGGCGCGACGGTCGAGACCTCAGATCTCGAAGCGCTGCTGCCCTGGCTCGACTGGGCTTTCGCCGCGCAGAAGGCGTCGCTGAAAGCGGCGGCCTGAGATTTCATGGCGGCCCGCGGGCCGCCATTTCCCCGACAATCCCTTTTCAAGGAGGCCGCCATGGCGCCCCGCGTTCTCGTCTCTGACAAACTCTCTCCCACTGCCGTGCAGATCTTCAAGGATCGCGGCGTCGAGGTCGACTACCTGCCCGACCTCGGCAAGGACAAGGAAAAGCTGCTTGAGGTGATCGGCCAGTATGACGGCCTCGCCATCCGCTCGGCGACCAAAGTCACCGAGAAGCTGATCAACGCCGCAACGAACCTCAAGGTCATCGGCCGCGCCGGTATCGGCGTCGACAATGTCGATATCCCGGCGGCGAGCCGCAAGGGTATCATCGTGATGAACACGCCCTTCGGCAATTCGATCACGACTGCCGAACATGCCGTAGCGATGATCTTCGCCCTGGCACGCCAGATCCCGGAAGCCAACGCCTCGACCCATGCCGGCAAATGGGAAAAGAACCGCTTCATGGGCGTCGAGATCACCGGCAAGACGCTGGGCGTCATCGGCTGCGGCAACATCGGCTCGATCGTCGCAACGCGCGGCGTCGGCCTGAAGATGCATGTCATCGCCTTCGACCCGTTCCTGTCGGACAAGCGTGCCGAGGAACTCGGCGTCGACAAAGTCGAACTCGACGAGTTGTTCGCCCGCGCGGACTTCATCACGCTGCACACGCCGCTGACCGACAAGACGCGCAACATCATCGATGCCGGGGCAATCGCCAAGATGAAGAAGGGCGTGCGCATCATCAATTGCGCGCGCGGCGGGCTGATCGTCGAGGCCGATCTGATCGCGGCGCTGAAGAGCGGCAAGGTGGCCGGCGCCGGCATCGACGTGTTCGAGGTCGAGCCTGCCGAACAAAACGAGCTGTTCGGCATGGAGAACGTGGTGGCGACACCGCATCTCGGCGCCTCGACGGCGGAAGCGCAGGAGAATGTCGCGCTGCAGGTCGCCGAGCAGATGTCGGACTATCTGATCAAGGGCGCCGTCTCCAACGCCATCAACATGCCGTCGATCACGGCGGAGGAAGCGCCGCGGCTGAAGCCGTTTGTCAAGCTCGCCGAAGTGCTCGGCGCCTTTGTCGGCCAGGTCACCGAGGATCCGATCACCGAGGTCGAGATCCTGTTCGACGGCTCGACCGCGACGATGAACACGCGCGCGCTGATCAGTGCGGCACTTGCTGGGCTGATCCGGCCGCAGGTCGCCGACGTCAACATGGTGTCGGCGCCGATCATGGTGAAGGAGCGCGGCATCATCGTCGCCGAGGTCAAACGCGACAAGTCGGGCGTGTTCGACGGCTATATCAAGCTGACCGTCAAGACCGAGCACAGGACACGCTCGATCGCCGGCACCTGTTTCTCCGACGGCAAGCCGCGTTTCATCCAGATCAAGGGCATCAATCTCGACGCCGAGGTCGGTCAGCACATGCTCTACACCACCAATGCTGATGCGCCTGGCATCATCGGCCTGCTCGGCACGGTGTGCGGCGAGAACGGCGTCAACATCGCCAACTTCCAGCTTGGCCGCAACCGGCCGGGCGGCGACGCCATCGCGCTGCTCTATCTCGATGCACCGTTCCCGGAAAAAGTGCTGGAGCAGGTGCGGGCGCACAAGTCGATCGACTCGGCCAAGCGGCTGCAGTTCGACGTGGGCGGGGTTTGATCCCTGGCTTGTTATGAAAGATCAGAAGGCGCGGCCTCGGTCGCGCTTTTTTGCTGCTCAGCGTGTCTTGGCTGGTGACCGCATCGCCATCTTGCGCCCGCTGTACTCGGCAAGCGCGATGCCGCTCAGCACGAGGGCCAGTGCCAGAGCCTGATAGAGCTGGAACGTCTCGCCGACGATCAGCAGCGAAAGCAGCGTGCCGAAGATCGGCACCAGATTGATGAACAGGCCGGCGCGATTGGCGCCGATCAGCTCGTTGCCCCTGATGTAGAATATCTGCGAGATGACCGAGGCGCCGATCGCGGTATAGACGATGACAGTCCAGCCGCGCGCATCGGGCACGATGACCTTGCCGGCGGCGATCTCCCACAGGAAGAAGGGCAGCGAGGTGATGAGTGCTGCGATCGACATGGCCAGCATCAGGCTCTGCCAATGCATCACCGGCTTCAGCCGCAAGCCGACCGAATAGCCGCTGTAAAGGATGACCGCCACCAGCATGATGGCGTCGCCGAAATTGAGCTCCAGCGTCAACAGCCGACGCGGGTCGCCATGGCAGGCGGTCAGGACGACGCCGGCAATGGTCAGGACGACGCCGGCAATCTGGGCCCAGTTCACGCGCAGCCGGAAGAAGACGAAATTGGCGACAATGATCAGGATCGGCATCGCCGCCTGTTCGATCGAGACGTTGATCGCCGTCGTGTAGTTGAGCGCCGTGTAGAAGATGGTGTTGAACAAAGTGAAGCCGCTGGCGCCAAGCGCCGCCAGGACGAACCAGTGCCGGCGCACCACGAGCCAGTCCTGCTGGATCGTGCGCCAGCCGATCGGCAGCAGGATCGCCACGGCCAGCACCCAGCGCAGGAAGACCAGCGTCATCGGCGAGACGTGATCGACCGCCAGCTTGCCGGCCACCGAATTGCCGCCCCACAACAAGGTGGTGAGCAGCAGGAACAGGTAGGCGCTTCGGTGCATCGCGGGATTCCCGCCGCGGCGGATGCGCAGCGGTGTTTGCCGGCCTATTGCCCCCGTCAGCCCAAGTAAATGATGACAAAGCCGAAAATTGTTGTGCCTCAGGGCATTTTCGGCGGCAAAGAAAGGTCGCACTCGCGAGGTCTTGACGCTATAGAGGCCTGTCGTTTCGAACCATATCCAAGCCGCTCGGCGGCGTCTCAAGGGAAAAGAAACATGGCCAATGTGGTGGTCGTCGGCTCGCAATGGGGCGACGAAGGCAAGGGCAAGATCGTCGACTGGCTGTCGGAGCGCGCCGACGTCGTGGTGCGTTTCCAGGGCGGCCACAATGCCGGCCACACGCTGGTCGTCGACGGCAAGGTCTACAAGCTGTCGCTGTTGCCGTCCGGTGTCGTGCGGCAGGGCAAGCTGTCCATCATCGGCAATGGCGTGGTCTTCGACCCGCATGCGTTCGTGGCGGAAGTGGCGAAGCTCAAGGCGCAGGGCGTCGAGGTTACGCCGGATCGCCTGAAAATAGCCGAAAACACAGCGCTTATCCTGTCGCTGCACCGGGAGCTGGACGGATTCCGCGAGGACGCCGCCTCAAATTCCGGGACAAAGATTGGCACGACCCGTCGGGGCATCGGTCCCGCTTACGAGGACAAGGTGGGTCGGCGCGCGGTGCGGGTGATGGATCTGGCGGATTTGGAAACACTGCCCTTGAAGATCGACAGGCTGCTGACGCACCACAATGCGCTGCGGCGTGGGCTTGGCCATGCCGAAGTCACGCATGACGCGATCATGAGTGAGTTGACCTCGGTCGCCGACGAGATCCTGCCCTATATGGACCGTGTCTGGAAAATCCTCGACGACAAGCGCCGTGCCGGCGAGCGCATCCTGTTCGAGGGTGCGCAAGGCACGCTGCTCGACATCGACCACGGCACCTATCCGTTCGTTACTTCGTCGAACACCGTGGCCGGGCAGGCGGCCGCCGGCTCCGGCGTCGGTCCGGGCGCCATCGGCTATGTCCTGGGGATCACCAAGGCCTACACGACGCGCGTCGGCGAAGGTCCGTTCCCGACCGAACAGAAGAACGAGGTCGGCGAATTCCTCGGTACGCGTGGCCATGAATTCGGCGTCGTCACCGGACGCAAGCGCCGCTGCGGTTGGTTCGACGCGGTGCTGGTGCGCCAGGCTGTCGCCGTCAACGGCATCAAGGGCATCGCGCTGACCAAGCTCGACGTGCTCGACGGGCTGGACGAGATTAAGGTCTGCACCGGCTATCGCCTCGATGGCGAGATGATCGATTACCTGCCGGCAAGCCAGGGTGCGCAGGCCCGTGTCGAACCGGTCTATGAGACGCTGGAGGGGTGGAAAGGCACCACTGCCGGCGCTCGCAGTTGGAACGATCTTCCGGCCCAGGCGGTCAAATATGTCCGATACATAGAGGAGCTGATCGGCGCGCCGGTCGCACTCCTCTCCACCAGCCCGGAACGGGACGACACGATACTTGTGACCGATCCGTTTCAAGACTAGTTTCTGAAGCCTTTCCGGGCATCGCGGCTGATTTGCGGGGGCCGGCGCGGAAGCAAAAATACAGGTCGACTGAAGCATGGCAGATTTTGTTGCTGTTCTGAAAAAGGCGCTCGACAAGTATGGCGAGCCGACGCCCGAGACGCGCACGCGGACCTATGACGGCGCGCGTTCCGCGCTGGTCAAGAAGCTTGCGGAATTTTCGCCACCGCTGTCGCCCGACGTCGTGGCCAAGCAGAAGCGTTCCCTGGAAGACGCGATTGCGAGCGTCGAGCGCGACTATGCCAAGAGCGTGCCTGAAGCCGATCCGCTCGCCGAGCTCGAGCACATCTTTTCCTCGATCGACCGCAACAAGAACCAGCCGAGCCACACGCGCCAGCCGGTGAAGGCGGAGTCGGCGTGGCCGGCGCCGCCGGCCGCCAAACCGGAACCCTACAAGCCGGAACCCTACCGCCCCGCGCCGCCGCCCGCCGCCAAGACCGAACCAAGCTGGCAGAAGGCCGCGCCGGTGCAACCGTCGGCTCCTGACCTTGCCGACCATGCCCTGCCGGGCATGGATGCGGACCAGGACGATGACCGCGCCGATGTCTTCCCGAATGACGACGAGCCCGCGGCTGCCGACACCTTCCAGCGTCTGCGTCCGGCCGAGCGCAAGCGCAGCTATGGCGGGCTGATCGCCGCTGTCGTTGCCCTGCTGGTCGTTGCCGGCGGCGGCTATGGCGTCTGGCTGAACAAGGACGCCTTCAGCAAGATGCTGGGCCTGGGCGGCAGCAAGGTTGTTGCCAAGACCGAACCGGTGAAACCGGCGCCGGCCAAGCCGGCGACCGACGCGGCGGCGACGCCGCCGGCGCCCGCGGCTGGTGCCGAAGGGACGAAATTCACGCAGCGGCTGACGCCTGAAGGTGGCGAAACCGACCCCGGCCCAGCCGGTGGACAGACCGGCATAGGCGAGGGTGAATCCGTCGCCGCGCTGACGACGCCGCCGACCGCTACGAATGCGCCGGTCGCGGCGCCACCGGCTGCAGCCGCGCCCGCCGCGGCGACACCTGCTGCTGCGGCACCTGCCGAGACCGCACCCGCAGCGGGCACCGCGCCCGCCGCAACCCCGCCTGCCAACGGAACCGCACCCGCGGCGCCGGCCGATGCGGCCGCCACGCCGCCGCCCGCTCCGGCAACCGTTACACCGCCCGCAGCCGCCACGCCCGCGGCGCCGGCGGCCGCTCCGGCGACGGCGACTTCGGTGCCGGTCGGCCAGAAGGCGATCTTCTATGAGGAGCGCACCAGCACGGCGCAGGGTTCGGCCGAGCCCGGCAGCATCGTCTGGTCGCTGGTGCAGGAATCGCCCGGCGGCGACCTGCCGCCCGAGCCGGCGATCCGCGCCGAAGCAACCATCCCCGGCAAGGACATCCAGTTGCGCATGACCATCCGCCGCAACACCGACCAGACGTTGCCGGCCAGCCATATCATCGAGATGATCTTCCTGACGCCCGACGGTTTCGAGGGCGGCGGTGTCGACAACATATTGCGCGTCGCCATGAAAAGCTCCGAGCAGGACGCCGGCAGCCCGTTGATCGGCATTCCGGCCAAGATCGCCGACGGCTTCTTCCTCGTCGCGCTCAACGACACCAAGGCCGACGAGGACGCCAACATGACCTTGCTGCGCGGCCAGGACTGGATCGACGTGCCGGTGGTCTACAAGACCGGCCGGCGGGCGCTGCTGACCATGGAAAAGGGCATTCCCGGCGAGAAGGTGTTCGACGAGGCGATCAAGGCCTGGCAGGCGAAGACGGCGGGCTGATAGGGCACGCCGTAGAGGCTGCCTTCGCTCAGAAGCCCTGAAATAGCATGTCGAGCGCGGCGACGATGTCGTCGTGGTGCTTCGTCAGGTTGAGCCGACTTTCACCCAATTCGCTCGCCGGAACGGTGGCAATAAGGTGTGTCGCCATGACCAGCTTCCGGCCGTTGATCTCGAAGATCGGGTGAAGTTTTCGCATCGGCGGCGGCACCGCTGCAATCGGAAGAAGCGGGACGACCACCCGTGTCTTGAAATTGTCGAGCAGGTCGGATTGAACGTCGAGCAGATAGTTGCCTTCGATGCGACCGGCGAAGACATCATAGCGGGCCATCAGAACTGCCGGTACTCTTCCAAAGGGATGCCGTTTTTCTCCACATAGTCGTTCCACGCATCCATCGTGGCCCGGTTCTCAAGCTTCCACAGCCGCGTTTTTTCAGCGGCCACCGCTTCCGCGATGCCAGCTTCTGCGGCGCGCGAGACATTGACGTCTAGCCCCTTGGCTTCCCGCATGAGGTTGGAATCGATCGACAGATTTGCTGGCTGACGGATCGCATTCAAGGCAATCTTACGCATAATGGCCTCCGCAACATGCGCATAATGTATGCGCATTCTCGTGCAGGGGCAATCGGGCGGCTCCGATGAGAGGTGCGGACGCCCGGCCCTACGCTATGGCTCCCAGCCCTCGGGCGAGCGCTTCTCACCCCTCCATCTCTTCCCGAAGCATCTCGAGTTCCAGCCATTCCTCCTCGAGCGCCGCCAGCGTCGCGCGCTCCTTGTCGAGGGCCGCGATGGTCTTCTGGAACGAGGCCGGATCGCGCTCGTAGTAGGCCGGATCGGCGATGTTGTTCTCCAGCCGTGAGATCGACGCCATCACCGCCTCGATCTTCTTCGGCAGTGATTCCAGCGCAAATTTCTGCTTGAAGGACAGTTTCTTCGCCGGTCCTTTTGAGGCTGCCGGCTCGCTCTTGCCTGGCGCCGGCGCATCGCCGACTTCGGCCTTGGTGCGGGCCTTGCGGTCGTCGAGACGGGTGCCGCCGCGCTGCGCCAGCATGTCGGAATAGCCGCCGGCATATTCGATCCAGCGCCCGTCGCCGTCCGGCGCGATCAGGCTGGTCACCGTGCGGTCGAGAAAGTCACGATCGTGGCTGACCAGGATAACGGTGCCGGCAAAACCGGCGACCAGTTCCTGCAAAAGTTCGAGCGTCTCCATGTCGAGATCGTTGGTCGGCTCATCGAGCACCAGAAGATTCGCCGGCCGCGCCAGCACGCGCGCCAGGATCAGCCGCGCCCGCTCGCCGCCGGACAACTCGCGCACCGGCGTGCGGGCCTGCTCCGGCTTGAACAGGAAGTCCTTCATGTAGGAGACGACATGGCGCTGCTCGCCATTGATCACGAGGTTTTCGCCGCGTCCATCGGTCAGGTATTGCGCCAGCGTCTCTTGAGGGTCGACGGCCTCGCGCTTCTGGTCGAGCGTGGCGATCTCCAGATTGGTGCCGAGCCGCACCGAGCCGGCATCCGGCTTCATCTCGCCGGTCAGCATCTTCAGCAAAGTCGTCTTGCCGGCGCCGTTCGGGCCGACGAGACCGACGCGGTCGCCGCGTTGGATACGGGTCGAGAAGCCCTTGACCACGGTGAGATCGCCAAAGCTCTTCTCGATGTTTTTTGCTTCGATCACCAGCTTGCCGGATTCGGCGGCGTCGCTCGCCACCATGGTGGCGTTGCCTTCGGCGCCGCGATGACCGCGAAAATTCTTGCGCATGGTCTGCAATTCGCCGAGCCGGCGCATGTTGCGCTTGCGTCGCGCGGTCACGCCATAACGCAGCCAATGCTCTTCGCGCACGATCTGGCGGCCGAGCTTGTGCTGCTCGCGCTCTTCTTCTTCCAGCACCAGATCGCGCCATTCCTCGAAATGGCCAAAGCCCTTGTCCAGCCTGCGGGTCTGGCCGCGATCGAGCCAGACGGTGGCGCGCGACACGCGCTCGAGAAAGCGGCGGTCGTGCGAGATGACGATCAGCGCCGATGAGGTGCGGACGAGTTCCTCTTCCAGCCATTCAATGACAGACAGGTCAAGATGGTTAGTCGGCTCATCAAGCAGCAGAATATCGGGCTCGGGCGCCATGACGCGGGCAAGCGCGGCGCGCCTCGCCTCGCCGCCGGAGAGATCGTTCGGCCGCTCCTCGCCCGACAGGCCGAGATGCTCCATCAGATAGCTGGCGCGGTAGGGATCGTCGGCGGGTCCGAGCCCGGCCTCGACATAGGCGCGTACGGTGGCAAATCCTTCCATGTCGGGCATCTGCGGCAGATAGCGGACGGTCGCCGAGGGCTGGCGGAAGACCTCGCCGTCCTGCGGTTCGATCAGGCCGGCGGCGATCTTGAGCAGCGTCGACTTGCCGGAGCCGTTGCGGCCGACCAGCGCAATCTTGTCGCCGGCCGAAGCCGTCAAGGCGGCGCCGTCGAGCAGCGGCGTGCCACCAAAGGTCAGTTTTATCCCGTCGAGATTGAGAAGGGGCGGGGCCATGTCAGCTTTCAGGCAAGGGATAGGGATGGGCGAGCAACAGTGCGCGGCCGTGGCCGAGCGAGATGTCGAGGCGGCCCCCGGTCTTTTCGAGCTTGACCTCGTTGGAGATGGTCAGCGACGAGCCGAAGGCCACTTCGACCTGGTTGAGCGGCCATTTGGCGCCGGTGACGGTCAGGCCGGCCAGTTCGGAAAAGCCGAGGATCGAAAACAGCGTGCCGTCGGCATAGTCGAAGCCGGCCTTTCCCAACAGCAAGGGCACGCCTTCCTGGGCGCCGCTGGTCAGCAGCACGTCCGTTCCAGCCTCGGCCAACCGCAGGGCAAGCGCCAGATGCAGGAACGCGTGGTCGGCACGCTTGCCGCCAAAGGCGCCCGCCAGCACCAGGCTGGTCGCGCCGCGCTCGAGGGCTGCAGCGATCGCCAGTTCGCCGTCGGTCTTGTCCTTTTCCGCCGGAAAGGTCTGGCGGGGCACAGCGGCGAGATCGTTCGGCAGATTGGCCGGCACGGAATCGAAATCGCCCACCCACAGTTCCGGCACAAGGTCGAGCATCCGCGCATGGCCGATGCCGGCGTCGGCGGCGATAACGCGGGAGCCCTCGACCTGGCGGTCGAGCCGGGGCGTGCGGATGAGATCGCCGCCAAGCAGGATGGTGAATGTGCTCATATCTGGTGGCCTGTACCAGCCCGGCAGCGGAAACGGAAGGCCGGCAAACTGCCACTTGCGTGGTTCCTCGGCCGGGCCTATGTGTCGAGACGCTCTAACGGGGTGCCGGCTGCGATCTTCGCGGACCGGCTGAGAGGCAATCTCGCCAACCCGCTGAACCTGATCCGGTTTGTACCGGCGGAGGGATTAGACGTTTCGGACAGTCCGACGCCTCAATTCCTTTCAATTCGAACGAAGGAGGCGCCGATGCGCACGCTTTTATACGCTCTTGTCTCAACGATGGTCGTGACGTTGTCCGGGCCGGCCTTGGCCAAGGACAAGCTCACCGTCTACACCTATGAAAGTTTCAGCGCCGACTGGGGTCCAGGCCCGGTGGTGAAGAAGGAATTCGAGGCCGAATGCGGCTGCGACGTCGAGTTCGTCTCGGTCGCCGATGGCGTCGCCCTGCTCAACCGCGTCAAGCTCGAAGGCGCATTGACCAAGGCCGATATCGTGCTCGGCCTCGACACCAATCTGACCGCCGATGCCAAGGCTAGCGGGTTGTTTGCCCCGCATGGCGCGGTCTCCGATGTCAACGTGCCGGGCGGCTGGACCGACGACACTTTTGTTCCCTTCGACTACGGCTATTTCGCTGTCGTCTATGACACGCAGAAGCTGAAGACGCCGCCCAAGAGCCTGAAGGATCTGGTCGAAGGCAGTGCCGACGACAAGATCGTCATCCAGGATCCGCGCACGTCGACACCCGGCCTCGGCCTGCTGTTGTGGGTGAAGTCGGTCTATGGCGACAAGGCGCCGGAGGCCTGGGCCAAGCTCAAGACGAAGGTGCTGACGGTGACGCCGGGCTGGAGCGAGGCCTATGGCCTGTTCACCAAGGGCGAGGCGCCGATGGTGCTGTCCTACACGACGTCGCCGGCCTATCACATGGTCGCCGAGAACACCGAGCGCTACCAGGCGGCGTCTTTCGAGGAAGGCGAGTATCTGCAGATCGAAGTCGCCGGCATCACCACCACGGGGGCCAAGAACCCGCTGGCGGCGAAGTTCATGGCCTTCATGACCGGACCGAAATTCCAGGATGCCATCCCCGAGACCAACTGGATGTTCCCGGCAGGGAAGACCGACAAGCCGCTCAACCCGGCCTTCGACAAGCTGGTCAAGCCGACCAAGACCTTGCTGTTCAGCCCCGAGGAGGTTGCCGCCAATCGCAAGGCCTGGGTGGATGAATGGCTGGCGGTGATGAGCAAGTAGGCAACGCGATGGTGCCGGCGCATCCCACGGACCATCGTGTCGGCGCCGGCATCCTGGCGCTTGCCGCAATCGCGCTGCTGATCGGCGGCGCGTTTGCCGGGCTGCTTGTCGAAGGCGCCTATGATCTTTCGGGCGCCTGGGCGGCTTTCGACCCCTATCTCCTGCGCGTCGTGCGATTCACGCTCTGGCAGGCAATCCTTTCGACGCTGCTTTCTGTCGGCCCGGCACTGTTCGTTGCGCGTGCCCTGTTTCGGCATCCGCGCTTCTTTGGCCGCGCCTTCATCCTGCAGCTCTTCGCCGTGCCGCTGGCGCTGCCGGCGATCGTCGCGGCGCTCGGCATCCTGGCGCTCTACGGCCGCGCCGGCTATTTCGCCGGCCTGTTCAGCGCGGTTGGCGGCCAGGGCTGGCCAGGCATTTACGGCCTGTCCGGCATTCTTGTCGCCCATGTCTTCTTCAACCTGCCGCTCAGCGTCCGGCTGTTCCTCGAGGCGCTGCAGACCATTCCCGCCGACCAATGGCGGCTGGCGAGCCAACTCGGCATGGGCGCGCGGCCGGCCTTCCGGCTGATCGAATGGCCGACGCTGCGCGCCGCCTTGCCGGGTGTCGCCGGGCTGGTCTTCATGCTGTGCATCACCTCCTTCACCATCGTTTTGACCCTTGGCGGCGGACCGGCCGCGACGACGCTGGAGGTCGGCATCTATCAGGCACTGCGCTTCGACTTCGATCCCGCGCGCGCGGTGACGCTGACATTGCTGCAGATCGCGCTGACCTTTGTCGTGGTGCTGGCGCTGACGCGGCTAGGCACCAATGTCGTCGGCGACACCAACCTGCCGGTGGCGCAGCGCCGCTATCTCTCGGTCGTTGGGACCGAAACCGTGTTCAACGCTGCGCTGATCGTGCTGGCGCTGCTGTTCGTTGTCGGGCCGATGGCGGCCACGGTGATCGCCGGGTTAGGGGCCGATCTCGGCCGGCTCGCCGGCGAAGCGACTGTCCGGCAGGCAACGCTGACCAGCGTCGTGCTCGCCTTCCTGTCGGCGCTGCTTTCGGTGATGCTGTCGCTGGCCCTGACCATGGCGCGGCGGGCGTTGGCGCTGGGCCGCCGCGCCGGTGCAAAGACACTGCTTGAACATGTAACCGATACCGGCGCCGGCTTTGTCCTGGTCGTGCCGCCTATCGTCATCGGCGCCGGCTGGTTCCTATTGCTGCGCCACGTCGGCGACGTCTTTGCCATCGCCCCGGTCATGGTCGTCACCGTCAATGCGGTCATGGCCATGCCTTTCGCGCTGCGCGCCGTGCGTCCCGCCTATGATGCGGCGAGCGAGCGTCACGAACGCCTTTGCGCGCAGCTGGGCATTTCCGGCTGGGCCAGGCTGCTTCTGGTCGACTGGCCGTCATTGCGGCGCCCGCTCGCCACCGCCTTCGCCTTCGCCATGGCGCTGTCGCTCGGCGATCTCGGTGTCATCGCGCTGTTCGGCAGTGATTCCGTGCAGACCTTGCCCTACCTTCTGCTTTCGCGCATGGGCAGCTACCGCACCGAGGACGCCGCGGGCCTGGCGCTGTTGCTTGGTCTGGTTTGCCTCGCCTTGGTGCTGGCAGCAGACTGGTTGGGAAGGGAAAAGGCCCGCAATGTCTGACGGGGCGATGAGCAGGAAGGGCGTTCCGGTGCGGCTGGACAAGGTCTCGTTCAGCTATGGCGAGGCATCGCACGCCTTCGATGTCGAATTCAATGCCGCAAAAATCACGGCCATCATGGGGCCGAGCGGTTCGGGGAAGTCGACGCTGCTCAACCTGGTCGCCGGCTTCGAGACACCGCAATCCGGCCGCGTGCTGATCGGCGGGGCCGATGTCGGCGCCGCGCCGCCGGCGGCGCGTCCGGTGTCGATGGTGTTCCAGGAAAACAACCTTTTCGCCCATCTTTCCGTCGAGCAGAATGTCGGGCTTGGCCGTTCGCCATCGCTGCGGCTGACCGAGACCGATCGGATCGCCATCGCCGAGGCGCTGGCGCGCACCGGTCTTGCCGGCAAGGAAAAACGGCTGCCGCGCGAACTCTCCGGCGGCGAGCGCCAGCGCGTCGCCCTGGCGCGCGTATTGGTGCGCGATCGCCCGGTGCTTCTGCTCGACGAGCCCTTTGCTTCGCTCGGGCCGGCCTTGCGCGACGACATGCTCGATCTGGTTGCCGGCCTCCATGCCGAGCGCGGCATGACCGTGCTGTTCGTCACGCACCAGCCTGAGGACGCCCGCCGTATCGGCCAGAATGTGGTGTTTCTGGACAATGGCACTGTTGCCGCCACCGGCACGGCGGACGATTTCTTTGCCGGGGCTGGCCCCGAGGCGTTCCGACGCTATGTTGGCACAAGCATCCAGACGGCTGGATCACGAGATATTGCCCGGAAGCGGACATAATTTACGCCCAAACCGGTCCGAGGCGATATGGCGCTTGCTTGCCATGACTGGAGTAGTGTGGCTAGGTCCGCTCAATACCGGTCCGGCATACGCCGTGATTTGCCTACAGCATCCGCCGTCCGCCCTGAGGGACGTGCGACGGATGCTGTAGCAGTTTGAAGTAGCGCGTGACACTCTTCGAAGATCGCCCCCGATCGTCGTCGTCATGCGCCGGGACCCGAAAGGAAGCCGTTCTGGCGATCGGCGTTGACAGGCTCAAAATGAATCCGCTGGCGCGCTTTCTGGCGCTGGCCGGTTTTACCGTGGCCTTGGCAAGCTGCCAGATGTTCACGCCTCCGGCGGTCCAGGAATCCGGCTTCCAGCCTTCCGACAAGCCGATTACGGTCGACAATGTCGGCGCCAACAACAAGCTCGCGGAGCTCGCCAAGGCGCAGCATCCGCGCATCCTGGCGACCTATGGCGGCGAATATTCCGATCCCAAGCTCGAGCGCATGGTGGCCAAGGTCGTCGGCAATCTGACCGTGGTGTCGGCAAACCCGACCCAGACCTACCGCATCACCATCCTCAATTCGCCCAACGTCAACGCCTTCGCGCTGCCGGGCGGTTATCTCTACATCACGCGCGGCCTGCTGGCGCTGGCCAATGATTCGTCCGAGCTCGCCGCCGTCATCGCGCATGAGATGGGCCACGTCACCGCCAATCACGGCTTGCAGCGTCAGCAGTTGGAGGCCGAGGAAGGCCTGGCGACGAAGGTTGTCTCGGATGTGCTGGGCGACAGCCCGACCGCCAAGGCGGCTTTGATCCGCGGCAAGCTCCGGCTGGCGCAGTTCTCGCGCAACCAGGAGCTGGAAGCCGACGCCATCGGCATCAAGTCGATCGGCGAAGCCGGCTACGATCCCTATGCCGCCGGCCGATTCCTGCAATCGATGTCGGCCTATACCGATTTTCGCTCGATCAGCGGCGCCACCGATGCCAGCCTCGACTTCCTGGCGACGCACCCCAACACGCCGCAGCGCATCGACCTTGCGCAGCGCCATGCCCGCCAGTTCGGCGCGCCCGGCGTCGGCACGCGCGACCGCGATTCCTTCCTCGCCGGCATTGACGGCCTGCTCTATGGCGACACGCCGGAAGAAGGCTATGTGCGCGGCGAGACCTTCCTGCATCCGGGCCTCGGCGTGTCGTTCACGGTGCCGGACGGCTTCATCATCGACAATTCGGCGGCGGCGGTAACGGCGACCGGCCCTGGCGACATAGCCATCCGCTTCGACGGCGTTTCGATCGACAAGAACCGCGCCTTGACCGACTATATCAGAAGCGGCTGGGTGGCTGGCCTCGACGACAGCACGGTCAAGCAGGAAACCATCAACGGCAATGAGGCCGCGACCGCGCATGCCGGTGCCGAAGGCTGGCAGTTCGACATCGCGGTGATCCGCGCCGGCGGCCAGGTCTACCGGCTGCTGACGGCGGCACCCTCTGCCAGCACCTCGCTGGAGACGGTGGCGCGCTCGGTCAGCGGGTCGTTCCGTATCCTCAGTCCCGCTGAAAAGGCGGCCTTGAAGCCGTTGCATATCCGCGTGCTCACCGTGCAGCCGGGCCAGACCATGGGCTCGCTCTCCGCGCAGATGGTCGGCGTCGACCGCAAGCTCGACCTGTTCCGGGTGCTCAATGCGCTGTCACCGGGTGCCGCGGTTTCGGCCGGCGACAAGGTCAAGATCGTCACCGACAAGTAAATCGGTGTCGGCGTTCAGTCGGCTGCGGAACAATCAATTTCGACACTGTCTGTTCCGACGATGCGCCCATGGCATCGCTGTCGTCATCCGTCACTGCCGCCACCGCTGGTGCTGTGGTCGGAGTTGCCGCCGCCATTGCCGCGCCAGAGCACTGGTCCGGTTTCACTTGGCACTGTCGGGGCCTTTGGCTTGGCGATCTTCGGCCGCGGCGGTTTTGGCACGGGTGTACGGATCACCTTTGTCTTCGTGATGACTTTGATCACCACCTTGGGCGTGCACGCCGCGACTGTCAGCGTGCTTGGCCTGGGCGAAAGACCGAGAATGCCCATAGAATAAGCCTCTTGCCGTTCGATGCCAGCCTTGAGGAAAGCCAAGGCACGGGCCGGATCGGCGGGCACGCCATTGCGGCCTTCCTGGAAGATCATCGCAAGATCGTTCATGGCGTTGATATGCCCCATCGCTGCTGCCTTGAGCATGAGGTCAAGCCCTTTGCCGGTATCGCGCTGGACGCCGACGCCATCGAAAAGGGCCTGGCCCCACGCGCTCATGGCGTAGGGGTCGCCTTTGTCGGACGCTTGCGAATAGAAATCGTTCCCCTGCGTGGCATCCACGGGCATCCCTATTCCCGAGGCGGCGAGGTAGCCGAGCTCGTAGACGGCGCGGACGTGTCCCTTGTCGGACGCCTCCTGGATCGCCTTCCTGGCCTCGTCGATGTTGCCGGCGACCAGCAGCGCCCGCCCGAGTTCGTAACGGAAGCGGGCGACATCGGGATAGGCTTTCACCGCCGCCTCGCAGGCCTCGACCGCGCCGTCTGCGATCTCGTTCGGTAACCGGCCTGGGACGACGCCTTGCAGGTCGAGCGGCTCGCCAGCGGCCTGGTCGCAGGGGTCAACGCTCGGCGACAGCTTCATCTTAGCCCGTTTCGACGTGTTGCCGGCGCGGATTTGAAAGTTAATCTCGACGGGAGCGGTCGAGCCGATCTGCGGCTCGTAGCGCAATTGGTCGACTTCAGCGGCCATCAGGCTCGACTGCGGCGATAGGACGCGATCCGGCAGGGACAGCGTTCCAGCTGCCGGATAACCGGCAAGTTTGAGGCTCGTCGAGACATCCTTGGCCGGAAAATCCAGCTTCAGCGCAACCGGACCGACGCCGACCGGGACGCTGATGTCGCGATTTTCGATAGCTTCGGCGGCAGTGCCGACCTGGATTCCGCGCTCCGCCACCTGCTGGTTTTGCTGGGCGTCGGGCGCCGCCAGCGTGGATTGCCCCGCCGCGCGCATCAGCACGACATCGTCGATCAGCGAGGAATTCTCCCACGGAACCTGCCTGCCATTGGTCGCCTTGACCACATCGCGGCGCACGGCGGCCATGACGGCGCGGATTTCCTGGTTCGGCGCCAGCGCGCGGCGCGAAAAGGCGGATGAGAAGGGGCTAAGATCGCCGGACCCGTCATAAGCGACAGCGCCGGGCCCGGTGGCAAAGGCAATCAGCGCATTCTGCGAGCCGGTCACCTCCGCGAGCCCGGTGCCGCCGGAGACGATCAATTGGTCGCGCAGCCAGTAGTCCTTGCGCGGGAAAGGATTGTTGCGGCAGGCATCGAGGATGATCAGCTGGACCTTCGACTTCGGCCGCAATTGCTGCAGTATGTCGTCAAGCCTGATGGTCTGGACCTCCATGTCGGCCGCATCCTTCAACGACGCATCGACCGGGATCAGGAAATTCTGGCCCCCGATCTGAAAGCCGTGGCCGGAATAATAGACGACGGCGAGATCGGCGCCGTCGGCTGCGGCCAGATAGTTGCGGAACTTCTCTTCGAATTGGAGCTTGGTCACGTCCTTGGCGACGAAGACGTCGAAGCCGGCCTGCCGGAACGTGTTCGAAACGTCCTCAGCGTCCTTGTTCGGATTCTTGAGGGCCGGGATTTCCCGATACTGCGAATTGCCGATCACGAGCGCAACCCTTCGATCGGCGCGTGCGTCGAATGTCGACAGGGTCATGAGGATCAAGGCAGCAAGGAACGCGCAGCGTTTCAGCATGGCAAAACCCATAGTTGTTATGGTCTTGTAGCCTAAAGAGGCTTTTTGCCATGCTTTGGTCTTTTAGAGAAATCACAATCCTCAGATTAAAAAGAATAGATTCTCCCGTGATCGTGGAATATCTTATTTAAGATAAATCTTATGTTTTATATCTCGAATCTCTGTATTGGGATCAGGCGGCTGTCGCCAGAAATTCCGGGTTCTGTTTCACCAGCGCGACCTTGAGCTTTTCCATGGCGCGGGCCTCGATCTGGCGGACGCGTTCCTTGGAAATGCCGAGCGTCTCGCCGAGTGCTTCGAGCGTGGCGCCGTCATCGTTCAGCCGGCGTTCCTCGATGATCCTGAGTTCCCGTGCATTGAGCGCGTGAAGGGCCTCTTTCAGCCACAGCGAGCGACGTGCGACATCGATCTTGTCGCCGACAATCTCATCGGGCAGGGGGTCGTCCGAGACCAGGAAGTCCATCCGCTCGGTGGCGCCCGCATCGTCGGCAAGCGGCGCGTTCAGCGAGGAGTCGGGCGCGGAGAGCCGTGAATCCATCATCGCCACGTCAGCCTCGGAGACGCCAAGCGCAACCGACACCTCGCGGTAGAGGCTTGTGTTGGAAAGCGGCTCCGCGCCGTTCGCCAGCCGGGCACGCAACCGTCGCAGGTTGAAGAACAGAGCTTTCTGCGCAGAACTCGTCCCACCGCGCACGATCGACCAGTTGCGCAGGATGTAATCCTGCATCGAGGCGCGGATCCACCACGTCGCATAGGTCGAAAACCGCACTTCGCGTTCGGGCTCGAAGCGGGCGGCGGCCTCGAGCAGGCCGACATGGCCTTCCTGGATCAGGTCGCCGAGCGGCAGGCCGTAGTGACGGAATTTGGAGGCCATGGAAATGACCAGCCGCATATGGGCGACGGTGATGCAGTGCAACGCGTTCTGGTCGTTGTCTTCCTTCCAGAGCAAGGCCAGCCGATGTTCCTCGTCCCGTTCGAGGTAGGGCGCCTTCATCGCCGCGCGGACCATGATCCGTCCTGCCGTGTCTTGCATCATGAGGTGCTCCCTGGCTCAGGCGCTATGACTGAGGTTACGAACTTGGCAGGGCACCGGTTGAAATCGCGGCGTCGCGCCCTAGAACAGCCAAAACGTGTGGTGTGCGGGAATGGTTCCCTGGCTGTTGCCAGGCGGATCATCTTGCTTGAGCGATGTCAGCACGGGCCAGTAACGACTTCGAATGTCGCCAAGAAACGACGTTTCGAGAATCTGATTTCGGAAATGCTCTGTTTTTGAAATTCAGTTCCTTATTTTTTCCGGTTGCATCTGCCATTTTCCAGCCCTCACAACATGCCGGGCAACCGGCCAAGGACGGGATCACAGAAAAATGAAATGGCTCAAGTCGTTTATCGTCGCTGGAACGCTGCAGGTTCTGGCTGTCGCATCAGGCCATGCCGGCGCCAATCTTGATCAGATCAAGCAGGCCGGCACCTTCAAGGTCGGCACCGAGGGCACCTACGCACCCTTCACCTATCATGACGCTTCGGGCGCGCTGGTCGGCTTCGATGTCGAGATCGCCAAGGCAATCGGCGACAAGCTTGGCGTCAAGGTCGAGTTCCTCGAAGGCAAATGGGACGGGTTGATCGCGGGCCTCGACGTCAGCCGTTATGACGCCGTCATCAACGAGGTCGGCATCACCGACGCCCGCAAGGCAAAGTACGACTTTTCCGATCCCTACATCGCCTCCAAGGCCGTGCTGATCGTGCGCGGGGACAACACCGACATCAAGACCTTTGCCGATCTCAAGGGCAAGAAGTCGGCGCAGTCGCTGACCTCGAACTTCGGCAAGCTGGCTGAGACGAACGGCGCCGAACTGGTCGGCACCGACGGTTTCGACCAGTCGATCCAACTGCTTTTGACCGGCCGCGCCGACGCCACCATCAATGACAGCCTGTCCTTCCTCGACTTCAAGAAGCACAAGCCCGACGCCAATGTGAAGATCGCCGCGCAAGAGGAAAACGCCGACTATTCCGGCGTCATCGTGCGCAAGGGCGATCCCGAGCTGGTCGCCGCCATCAACAAGGCGCTGGCCGACATCAAGGCCGACGGCACCTACAAGAAGATCGCCGACACCTATTTCGGCCAGGACGTTTCGAAGTAGTTTTTCGAGGCGGGGTTTGATTGTCGCCCTGCAAGGCATCCAGCGGCGAGCCGTCTTTGACGGCTCGCCGCTTTTGTCGTGATATGGCGCCTGAATTCGCATTTCGACCATTCATTCTGGAGGGCCTTTCGTGCCGCACTGGCTGCAACTGATGCTGGAGTCGCTGCCTTCGCTGCTCTGGGCCGCTCTGATCTTCACCGTGCCGTTGACGCTGTTATCCTTCGTCCTCGGCCTGACGGTTGGCCTGGGGGCAGCGCTTGGCCGGCTGTTCGGGCCAAAGCCGCTGGTCGCGCTGGTGCGCTTCTATGTCTGGATCTTCCGCGGCACGCCGCTCCTGGTGCAGCTGTTCCTGATCTTCTACGGCCTGCCGTCGGTCGGCATTCTGCTCGACGCTTTCACGGCAGCGTTGATCGGCTTCACGCTCAACATCGGCGCTTACACGTCGGAGATCATCCGTGCGGCGATAGGCTCGGTGCCGAAAGGCCAGTGGGAAGCCGCCTATTCGATCGGCATGACCTGGAGCCAGGCGATGCGGCGCACCATCCTGCCGCAAGCCGGCCGTGTCGCGGTGCCGCCGCTTTCCAACACCTTCATCTCGCTGGTCAAGGACACCTCGCTGGCTGCCGCCATCACCGTGCCGGAGATGTTCCAGGCAGCACAGCGCATCGTCGCCACCACCTATGAGCCGCTGATCCTCTATGTCGAGGCGGCGATCCTCTATCTGGCGCTGAGCTCGGTGCTGTCGGCCCTGCAGACAAGGCTGGAAACCCGGCTCAACCGCTATGGCGGCTTCTTGGAGGCACGCTCATGATCGGCCTCAGCAACATCGAAAAACGCTTCGGCGACAATCTCGTGCTGAAGGGTGTCACCGTTACCATCGCCGAAGGCAGTGTCACAGCGCTTGTCGGTCCTTCGGGCGGCGGCAAGAGCACGCTCTTGCGCTGCATCAACCTGCTCGAGATCCCGACTTCTGGCACGGTGCGCATCGGCGACGAGACGCTCGAATTCCGCCCAGGCGGCAAGGTCGCGGCCAAGGATATCCAGCGCCTGCGCCTGCAGACCGGCATGGTGTTCCAGAATTTTCAGCTGTTCCCGCATCGCACGGCGATCGAGAATGTCATGGAAGGCCTGGTGACGGTGCTGAAATGGCCGACGGAGAAGGCGCGCGAGCGGGCGCTCGCTTTGCTGGAAAAGGTCGGGATGGCGCACAAGGCCGATGCCTGGCCGGCGACGCTGTCGGGCGGCCAGCAGCAGCGCGTGGCGATCGCCCGTGCGCTCGCGCCGTCGCCGAAGGTGCTGCTCTGTGACGAGCCAACTTCGGCGCTAGACCCGGAACTGGCGCAAGAGGTGGTCGACGTGCTCGGCAAGCTTGCCAGCGAGGGCACGACCATGGTGATGGCGACGCATGATTTGCGGCTTGCCTCCAAGATCGCGCAGGAAGCGGTGTTCCTCGATGCCGGCGTCATCGTCGAGAAAGGGCCGTCCGCCGTGCTGTTCGGCAATCCGGAGCAGCAGCGGACGAAGCGGTTCATCGCGACGCTAAAGCAGGAGGCGGAGAAGGAAGGCGGCGGTCAGGCGTAGACGCGGCCCTCGTTTCGCCTGTTCGAAAAACAAAAACCCGGCGCGAGGCCGGGTTTTCTAAATTCAGAGACGAAGGGATCAGGCAGCTTCTTCCTGCTCGGCTTCCTCATTGTCGGCCTTGGCGCCGCGCTTAGGGCCCTTGTTGAGGTTGACCTCGATCAGGCGCACGGCTTCGGTTTCCGACATGCGGTTGACGGCCGCGATCTCGCGGGCCATGCGGTCGAGTGCCGCCTCATAGAGCTGACGCTCGGAATAGGACTGCTCCGGCTGGTTGTCGGCACGATAGAGGTCACGCACGACTTCCGAGATCGAGATCAGGTCGCCCGAATTGATCTTGGCATCATATTCCTGGGCGCGGCGCGACCACATGGTGCGCTTGACGCGGGCGCGGCCCTGCACAACCTTCAGCGCGCGCTCGACATAATCCTCTTCCGACAGCTTGCGCATGCCGATGGAGGTCGCCTTGGCGACCGGCACCTTCAGGCGCATCTTGTCCTTCTGGAAGTCGATGACGAACAGTTCGAGCTTGTGGCCAGCCACTTCCTGCTCGTCGATCGACACGATCTGGCCAACGCCGTGCGCCGGGTAGACGATGTACTCGCCGGTCTTGAAACCATGACGCGCACCAGTGGACTTCTTCTGGGGGGTGATCGTTGCCATTACGCCCTGAACTCCTTGTTGTGGTACCGGCGTCCTGCCGGCCCGAACTCGTGCGACCGGGGGAACCGATCGTTAGCCGCACAACAGATGAACCCCACCGGAAAGGCCGGGACCGGCAAACCGCACGAACTGCGACCGCCTGGCCCAGATCGCTCTGGTCCGGAGTGGGATCTTCACCTTTCAGTGATTTGGGGCGTCTGCGCCATAAATCGACGTTGTGTCACCGGCATGTTTCGCTGATGTAGCACAAAAAGTCGGAAGAATCAAGGTTTTGCTGCATTCGCGAAGGCCACAACCAATCGCCGCCTGTCAAGGCGGTTCATCCGACGTGCCTGTTACGCTGCGTCATACAAGCCTTTACGGCCGACTTGTCAATCGCCCTCGCCGGGCTCGGCGGAGAAGTATTTCTCGAACTTGCCGGCCTCGCCGTCGAAGGTCTTGGCGTCTGCCGGCGGCTCCTTCTTGGCGGTGATGTTGGGCCATTTGTCGGCATATTCGGTGTTGATCTGCAGCCATTTGTCGAGGCCGGGCTCGGTGTCGGGCTTGATCGCGTCGGCGGGGCATTCGGGCTCGCAGACGCCGCAGTCGATGCACTCGTCGGGGTGGATGACGAGCATGTTGTCGCCCTCATAGAAACAGTCGACCGGACAGACTTCGATGCAGTCCATGTATTTGCATTTGATGCAATTGTCGGTCACGACATAGGTCATCGGTCGGCTCCGGGACGTCCCAGCTTATTGGGCCAGTTTTCTTGGGCTTTTTCCGTGAGGTAACGCCTTTGTCGGTCGCTTGCAAGGGTTGCCATGCCCGGCAGCTTCGGCGTTTCCGGAATGGAATTCCAGACAGCAAGCGCGCCAGGGGCGTGCGATGTCGCGTCGAGCGTCTTGTTTGCCGGGTTCGGTTCCGTCGCGCCTCCGCCGTCGGCCTGAGATCGCGGCCCCCGTTCCGCTCGGCAAGCCTCAATCTTCGCCATGCAAGCGGTCGGTCTGGCGGCGCTCTCTTTTGGTCGGGCGGCCGCTGCCGGCCTCGCGCAGCGCCGGGATAGCATCGGGAAGGGCTTCGCCCTTCGGTGTGGGTGGCGGCGACATGTCCTCATAGAGGGTGCGGGCTTCCTCGGCCGGGCCGCGCCGGACGCCGGCGGCGAGCACCTTCCAGACGAAGATGCGCCGGTCGAGCGTGATGGTCAGGACGTCGCCCGGCTTGACCAGATCGGAGGCCTGCGCTGCTTTGTCGCGATTGATGCGCACCCGCCCGGCAACGACCAGCTTTGCCGCCAGCGAGCGCGATTTCACCGCGCGCGAGAAGAACAGCCATTTGTCGATACGCTGGCGGCCTTCAGCAACCATCGAACCCGCCTAGAGCATGATGCCGAAAAGTGCGAAGCGGTTTTCGGGCGACATCATGCTCCATCTCTTAGCTTAGAGGCGGATTCAGATTCAGGTCGATTCGACCTGAAATCATCCGGCTCTGGCTTACTTCTTCAGCTGGTCGCGCAAGGCGGCGAGCTTGGCGAAGGGTGAGTCCGGATCGAAGCGCACCGGACGTTCCTCGCGCGGCTTTGGCTGGAAGGCGGCTTTTGCGCCACCCTGATCGGGGCGACCGCCCTTGCCTTCGGGCCTGCCGCCCTTCCAGTCGGGCCGGCCGTCACGACGCTCTGGACGCTCGCCTTGCGGGCGGCCGTCGCGGCGCTGTTCGCCTTCGGCCTGCGGCTTGGGCTTGAACTTCGAGCGGTCGAAGCGCGGTTTGCCGGCGCCGTCGCGCCGCCCTTCATGGGCCGGGCGTTCGCCTGGCGTGGCCGCTGCCGGTGCGCCGGCGGCATCGGCCGGCGCATTGCTGCGTCCGCCGCGTGCCTGACCATTGCGCTGGCGGTTGTTGCGGCCTTCGTGATGACGGGGGCGCTGTTCGAAACGGCCCTGACGCCACAACAGGATCGGCTTGGGCGCTTCGGCTTCGGCGGCAGGCGCGTCGGCGGCCGCCTCGGCGGGTTCGCTGGCCTCACCCTCCCCCTCGTGGGGAGGGTCGGCGCGCAGCGCCGGGGTGGGGGCAGCGGCGGCTTCGTCAGCACCACCCGTATCGTCAGCGCCATCACCCCCACCCGCGTCGCTTCGCGCCGCGACCTCCCCCATCAAGGGGGAGGTGAGAGCGTCGGCGCTTTCGGCGACGACGATGTCAGTGATGGCTTCCGCTTCCGGCTCGGCAGCAGGTTCAGCAGCCGCTTCGGCGACAGCCTCCGTTGCGGGCTCTTCCGTGGCTTCTGCCGGAGCTTCGGTTGGCTCCTCAGCGACAGGCTCTGCTGCCGTTTCAGCGATGATTTCGGCCGGCGCTTCGACGGCGACCTCGGCGGCAGCCGGTTCCGAACCCTCGACTGCTGCCTCCGCCGCCGCATCTGTTGCGGCAGCCTCAGCAGCCCTGGCCTGCTCGGCGCGTGCAGCCTCTTCCGCTGCGAGCTTGGCTGCTGCGGCTTCGCGTGCGGCAGTGTCCTGCGCTTCCAGCCGCGCCTTGACCTCCGCCGGCGGCTTCGGCTCGGCGCGATAGCCGAGACCCTTGAGGATCTCTTCCATGTCATCGGCGGTGGCGCCGAGGATCGACATCATTGGCGGCGTCACCATGAAGGACTGGCCGTCATAGGCGCCGTCCGGACGCTGGCCGAGGCCGGGCTTCCAGTTGGTTGCCGGACGGATGAGATCCGCCAGCCGTTCCAATATGTCGATGCGCACGGCGCGGCGGCCGAGATTGCGGTAGCCGGCAAGCTTGTAGAAGGCCTTGTCGAAGGTCGGATCGATGACCACGGAGGTGCGGCCCGACGCCAGCGCGTGGACCACGTCGCCGAAACCAGGCTTGTCCTTGCCGTCGTTCGTCAGCGCCCATAGTAAGGTCACCAGTCCAGCGGGCGCCGGCTTGATCAGCGCCGGCACGAAGACATGATAGGCGCCGAAGCGCACGCCGAGCCGGCGAAGCGCTGCGCGACCTTCCTGGTCGAGCGACTTCATCTCCTCGGCGATGTCGCGGCGGTTGATGAGGCCGAAATTCTCGACCAGCTGGAAGGCAATGCCACGGCCGATGCCGGAAATCTGGTCGGCGTTCTTCAGGTCGACCAGCGGCTTCAGCAGACTTTCGATCTGGAAATTGACGAAACGTTCGGCGCGCGCGGCGACCTTGTCGCGCGCCGGGCCGGTCAGCTGTTCGTCGGCCAGCAGCACAAGGCGCGGCTTCAGCGCGTCTTCGCCGGAAACCAGCGTGCCGATCGGCGCGCCGATCCAGCGCAGCGTGCCGTCCGAGCCAAGTGCCAGGTCGCCATTGGCGCAGGCACCGAAACGTTCGGCTCGCGCCTCGAATTCGGCGGCCAGCGCTTTTTGCGCGGCCGTGCGCACGGCCTTGGCGTCTTCGCCGCCGGCGGTCTGGTCGGCGGTGAAGCGGAACCCTTGCAACTCGCCGACATGGTGGCCTTCGACAAGGACGGTTCCGGTAGGACTAATTTCGGCTTCAGGCATGGTATTTTCTCTAAGGCGCCGCATGAGGACGGAAGTCCTGCGGTCTACGAAGCGTTTCGTCAACCGCTCATGCAGCGCATCCGACAATCTGTCTTCGATTTCGCGCGTCTTTTCCTGCCAGTGTGCCTGATCGGCCAGCCAGCCGGGCCGGTTCGACACGAATGTCCAGGTGCGGATCTGGGCAATGCGGTGCGACAGCGTGTCGATGTCGCCCTCGGTGGTGTCGGCGCGGCGCACCTGCTCGGCCATGTAGTTTTCGTCGACATGGCCATGGCGGGCAAGGTCCATATAGATCGAGGCGATGAGGTCGGCATGCTGGGCCGGCGCGATCTTGCGGTAGTCGGGCAGCGCGCAGGCTTCCCACAGCAGCGCCACGCGCTTGGCATCGGTGGCGAGCGCGCGGATGTCCTCGTCGCGGGAGAGATATTCGAGCGCCTGCGCGTCCACCGCCGGCAGCGCGCGCGTCAGGCCCTCGACCGGCGCGTTGGTCTCGATCGAGCGTTTCAATGCGTCCAGACTGGCGAAATCGAAATGCGCGGTGCGCCATTGCAGCACCTTCACCGGCTCGAAATCATGGCCTTCGATCTTCTTGACCAGGTCTTCGTCGAGCGGGTCGACCTGGCCGGTGACGCCAAAGGTGCCGTCGCGCAGGTGCCGGCCGGCACGGCCGGCGATCTGGCCGAGCTCGGCCGCCGTCAGATTGCGATACTGGTAGCCGTCGAACTTGCGGTTCTGGGCGAAGGCGACATGGTCGAGATCGAGGTTGAGGCCCATGCCGATGGCATCGGTGGCGATGAGATAGTCGACATCGCCTGACTGGAACAGCTCGACCTGCGCATTGCGGGTGCGCGGCGAGAGCGCACCCAGCACAACCGCTGCGCCACCCTGCTGGCGGCGGATCAGCTCGGCGATGGCATAGACCTCGTCGGCGGAGAAGGCGACGATCGCCGTGCGGCGTGGCAGACGGGTCAGTTTCTTGGAACCGGCATAGGCGAGGTGCGACAGCCGCGGCCGCGTCACCACCGAGACGCCCTTCAGCAGGCGTTGGAGAATGCCGTGCATGGTGGCCGCGCCTAGCAGCAGCGTTTCCTGGCGGCCACGCAGATGCAGGATGCGGTCGGTGAAGATGTGGCCGCGCTCGAGATCGCCGGCCAGTTGCACCTCGTCGATGGCGACGAAGGCGGCGTCGGTTTCGCGCGGCATGGCCTCGACGGTGCAGACCGAATATTTCGCGCCCGGCGGCTGGATCTTCTCCTCGCCGGTGATCAGCGCCACCTTGTGGGCGCCGACCTTTTCGCAGACGCGGCTGTAGACCTCCCTGGCCAGCAGCCTGAGCGGCAGGCCGATGACACCGGTCTCGTGCGCCACCATGCGCTCGATGGCGAGGTGGGTCTTGCCGGTGTTGGTCGGGCCAAGCACTGCAGTCACGTCGCGGCCCGACAGGATCAGCGGCTGGGTTTGTTTCGGCTGGATGTTCATCGGCTCGGAAATAAGGCTTTCTGGCCTCTGGTTGTCGGGAGCGTGCCTCAACTGGCGCGTATGACAGCCGACACATAGGGATTTCGGGCGCGAAGCGAAAGCGGAATGTTCCGCCAGCGGCTCGAAGGCCTCTCTGTCAAGCCCTTAAGTGGTTGCTGATTAAGAGTTGGAACGAGTCTGGAACGAATCGGCGACGAATCAGTGACTCCGGCAGATTCAGCTTTTGTTCACGGCTACATGTGGATTTTGTGGCCATGAGTCTCACCACATGCTGAATCGCCGAACTGGCCCGTTTTATGCAAGGCGAGCTTCGTCCTTAATCTTTGCCGGGAAACCACAGAGCCGGCCCGAGGTTGGACGATTAACATTATGAAATTGTTAATCTTTCTGAACCGGGTGTTAAGCAACCACAGGCGATTCCGGGCCATTAACGTTAACTTCCGCTCAAAGCCGGAACGAATCGGCGACAAAACAGAGCCGGCGGTATTTTCCCGTTTTGTTCCGCCAATATCTTGTGTTGTGAACAGCTTATCCACCGAGAATTCACAGGCTTGCCCACAGGGTTCGCACAGGCGGCATTGCCGCCATTAACCTTTGCGTGCCGGATTGGGGCACATCCCCAAATTCAATGCGCGTCGTGACCCATGGCGTAGCGTTGCAATACGGGGCCGACATTTCGGATGATGTCTTCGTGGGATAGCGCGACCACCGGCGCAAGCCGTAACAGGTATCGGCACATGGCGAGACCCAGCAACTGACTGGCAACCAGCCCGGCGCGCCGGCCGGCATCCGCTGGGTCGCCGATCGAAGCGACCATGGGCCTCACCTGGTTGGCGAAGACATCGCGGACCTTGTCGGCTGCGTGCTCGTTCGAAGCCGCCGAGCGCAGCAGGATTATCATTCCGGGTCCGTTGGCCGGACCTTCCCAGTTCACGAGAAAGCGCCTGATCAGCGTTTCGCCGATAGCGGCTGGATCGATCCGCTGATCGGGCAGTTGCAGGTTCACGACTGCCGCCCTGGCGAACAACTCGTCCTTGCTGTGGAAATAACGGATCACCATCGCCGGATCGATCGAGGCCTGCGCTGCTACGTCTCGGATGGAGGCGCCGTCATAGCCGTGCTCGGCGAAAAGTTGGCGCGCGGCTTCGAGGATTTGAGCCCGTGTACGGTCTGACTTGGTGATTTTTTTCGGCTGATTCTCGGTCATGAAGATGCATATGCCAACGCCTGTTGACAAATGCAATGCGGTTTATTAGAAAGTCAACGGTTGTTGATAAATGCAGATGGGAAAATGCTGTCTGAAAAAACTGAAGTCCTGATCATCGGTGCCGGTCCGACCGGCATGGCGCTGTCCATTGCCCTGCACCAGGCCGGTGTCGATCACGTGCTGATCGAGAAGCTTGCTCACGGCCTGCAGACGTCACGCGCCGGTGTGATCCATGCGCAAACACTGGAATCGCTCGAACCGCTCGGCGTCACCCAGCGGCTGAGCGAGCTTTCGGTGAAGCTGAAAGATTTCGCCATACGCGACCGAAACAGGGCGCTGCTCAAGCTCGATTTCGGCAAGCTCCCATCAAGATATCCTTACTTGATGATGCTGCCGCAGAATCTGACCGAGCAGGTGTTCGCCGAACGGATCTCCGCACTTGGCGGCACCATTCATCGCGAAGTCGAGGCTGTGGCGATTGCTCAAAACAGTGACGGCGCGCGGGTGACAGTGGTTGAAAACGGCCAAGAGAAAATCATATCGGCGCGCTACGTCGTCGGTGCCGACGGCATGCAAAGCCTGGTGCGCAAGTCGACAGGCATCGAGTTCGACGGCGAGGCCTATGATGGCTCGTTTGTGCTGGCAGACGTTCGTCTCGACTGGCCGGTGGGGCCGACTGAGGTGTCGCTGTTCTTTGCCCCGGCCGGACTGGTGGTGGTGGCGCCACTTCCGGACGGATCGTATCGTGTCGTCGCGACAATGGATGAGGCGCCGGAAAAACCTGATGTCGCCGACATCCAGGCGCTGCTCGACAGCCGCGGACCGACCAGAAGGCGAGCCCGGGTGCTTGGCATCACCTGGAGTTCGCGATTCCGCGTTCATCATCGCTTGGTCCGGGCCTATCGCAAGGACCGGCTGTTCCTGATGGGCGATGCCGCCCATGTCCACAGCCCGGCGGGTGGGCAAGGTATGAACACAGGCATCATCGATGCGGTCGTGCTTGGCCAATTGCTTGGCGATGTGGTGAACGGCGTTCGTTCCGAGGCGGAACTCGAGCTCTATGAAACGCTGCGCCGCCCGGCGGCTCAGGAGGTCCTCGACCTTGCGGGCAGGATGACCGACATGGCGCTTGCCCGCAATCCGGTGAAGCGGTTCCTGCGCAATCTGGCGCTTTCCGTGGTGAACCTCAGCCCGCTGCTGAAGCGTCGCATCGCGCTGAAACTGTCAGGGCTAAGCCGGGCGCCGCTGGCCCGGCTTCCGGCGCCTTCGGGCAAGCCGGGATCAGTCGCGGCCAGCAAGTCTGAAGCCGGACCCCAACTGAAACTGGCCGCCTGACAAATCGCGATTGTCAGGCGGCTGCCGAGCGTCGGGAAGCCTCAGGCGAAATACTGGCCGCCGTTGGCCGTGATGGTCGAGCCGGTGATGAAGCCGGCATCTTCGGAAGCCAGGAAGACGACGCAGCGCGCAATCTCCTCCGGCTCGCCGAGGCGGCCGACGGGGATCTGCGGGATGATGCGCTCGTTGAGCACCTTCTCGTCGATCGCCTTGACCATTTCGGTGGCGATGTAGCCGGGACAGATGACGTTGACGGTGATGCCAGCGCGGGCGCCTTCCTGCGCCAATGCCTTCGAGAAGCCGATGTCGCCGGCCTTGGCGGCGGAATAATTGACCTGCCCGGCCTGGCCCTTCTGGCCGTTGATCGAGGAGATGGTGACGACGCGGCCGAACTTGCGCTCGCGCATGCCGTTCCACAGCGGATGCGTCATGTTGAAAACGCCAGACAGATTGGTGTCGATGACCTCTTTCCACTGGTCGCGCGTGATCTTGTGGAACATGGCATCGCGGGTGATGCCGGCATTGTTGACCAGCACCGAGACCGGGCCGAGGTCGGCCTCGACCTGTTTGATGCCTGCGGCGCAAGCGTCATAGTCGGCGACCGACCATTTGTAGACCGGAATGCCGGTCTCGGCCTTGAACTTCGCCGCCGCCTCATCGTTGCCGGCATAGTTCGCGGCAACCGAATAGCCGGCGGCTTTCAAAGCGATCGAGATCGCCGCGCCGATGCCGCGCGATCCACCCGTGACGATTGCAACCTTGGTCATATGTCCTCCCTTTTTTGTCACTGAAGCGAGTAGCGAATAGCGATTTGATGTCCCATCGCGCCGACGCCGTTCTTCCCTATTCGCTACTTCCTATTCGCTATTTGCTCAGAGTGCTTCGATGCACAGGGCGACGCCCATGCCGCCGCCGATGCACAGGGTGGCGAGGCCCTTCTTGGCGCCGCGGCGGCGCATCTCGAAAACCAGCGTGTTGAAGATGCGGGCGCCCGAAGCGCCGATCGGGTGGCCGATGGCGATGGCGCCGCCATTCACGTTGACGATCGACGGATCCCAGCCCATGTCCTTGTTGACGGCGCAGGCCTGCGCGGCAAAGGCCTCGTTGGCCTCGACCAGATCGAGATCGCCGACCGACCAGCCGGCCCTTTCCAAAGCCTTGCGCGAGGCGGGAATGGGTCCGGTGCCCATGATCGCCGGATCGACGCCGGCGGTTGCCCAGGACGCGATGCGCGCCAGCGGGGTGATGCCGCGCCTTACCGCTTCCGCTTCGCTCATCAGCAGTGCGCCGGCCGCACCATCATTGATGCCGGAAGCGTTGGCGGCGGTCACGGTGCCGTCCTTGTCGAAGGCCGGCTTCAGCTTGGTCATGGCATCGATCGTGGCGCCGTGGCGGATGTATTCGTCCTGGTCGACAATGGTGTCGCCCTTCTTGCCCTTGATGGTGAAGGCGACGATCTCGTCCTTGAATTTGCCGGCCTTCTGCGCCGCCTCGGCCTTGTTTTGCGAGGCCAGCGCAAACTGGTCCTGGTCGTCGCGGGTGATCTGGAACTGGCGGGCGACATTTTCGGCGGTGTTGCCCATGTGATAGCCGTTGAAGGCGTCCCACAGCCCGTCCTTGATCATGGTGTCGATCATCTTGTAGTCGCCCATCTTGACGCCGGCGCGCAGGTGCTCGGCGTGCGGCGACAGCGACATCGATTCCTGACCGCCGGCGATGATCACCTTGGCGTCACCCGTGGCAATCTGCTGCATGCCGAGTGCAATGGCGCGCAGGCCCGAGCCGCAAACCTGGTTGAGGCCCCAGGCGGTGGTTTCCTTGGGCAGGCCGGCGATGATCGAGGCCTGGCGGGCCGGGTTCTGGCCCTGGGCTGCGGTCAGCACCTGACCGAGGATGACCTCGTCGACTTCGGCGGCCTCGACACCGGCGCGCGACAAAAGTTCCCTGATGACGACGGCGCCGAGCTCATGCGCCGGCGTGGCGGCGAAGGCGCCGTTGAAGGAGCCGACGGCGGTGCGCGCGGCGCTGGCAATGACGATGGAATCGGACATTTTCTTCTCCAGACTTCAAGGGTGTTGTTCTGTCGTTGAGGACTTTTCTTGCCCTTTCCCAACCCCAAGTCAAACCGGAAATCGGCATGGCGCCCATGCGCAGCAAGCAGGTCGCGCATTGCTGCGCCCGCAGGCAGGCCGCTGCTGCGCAGCATATTTTGCCTGCTATGCAGCATTATGTGATCCCGCACTGCACAAACTGCTTGGAATTATGAGGCTTTTGCGCATATCCTCAAAAAGGGCGCAATCGTTACCGGCTGCTTACTCAGGCGTGCCGGTGTCCGGGGAGGATGCAGATGGCCGCAAAAGACGATCCGATCATTATCAAGAAATACGCCAATCGCCGCCTCTATAATACGGGGACGAGCACCTATGTGACGCTCGAGGATCTGGCCGAAATGGTCAAGAGGGGCGAGGAGTTCACCGTCCAGGACGCCAAGACCGGCGATGACATAACGCATCCGGTGCTGACCCAGATCATTTTCGAGCTGGAGAACAAGGATGGGCAGAACATGCTGCCGATCCCGTTCCTGCGCCAGCTGATCGCCTACTATGGCGACCAGATGCAGATGATCGTGCCGAGCTTCCTCGAACAGTCGATGCTGGCCTTCTCCAAGGAGCAGGAGCGCTTTCGCGAGCAGATGAAGGGCGCCATCGGCAAGTCGCCGCTGGACGTGATGAAGATCGCGACGCCGATCAAGGCGCTGGAAGAACAGACGCGCCGCAACATGGAAATGTTCCAGAACGCGATGCGCCTGTTCACGCCGTTCCCGCCAGCCAGCTCCGCGCCAGCCGCGGCCCCGACCGAGCCAGCCAGGAAGGAAGCGCCGGAAAAGTCCGACGACCTTCAGGAGTTGAAGAGCCAGATCGCGGCCATGCAGCGCAAGCTCGACACGATGTCGTAAACCGACCAGCCGGTAAGGCTTGGGCCAACCCGGCCGTGCCTTATCCGTCGGTCGTCATCTGCCACAATTCCCAGATCTCGTCGGCCCGCCCGTCAAGCGAGCGATAGAAGGCCTTGGCCGGCATGTTGGATCGCAGCACCGTCCACTTGATGGCGGATGCGCCTATGGCGACGGCATGGTCGCGGAGCCGTTTCACAAGGGCATGGCCGACCGACATGCCGCGCGCCGCCTCGGCTACGTAGAGTTCCTTCAGCACCACGACCGGCTTCAGATCATAGGTCCAGGGGATGAGATAGTGGACGGCGATGCCGACAATCGCCCCGTCGACTTCCGCCACGAACACGCCGAAGCGAGGTGAAGGCCCCAGCCCGTGTTCGACGATGTCCGCCTCGGTAACACGGAACTTGTCGTCATAGCCCTCGAATACGGCGAGCGCCCGCATAAGGACGAGCACCGCGCCGACATCCGGCTGCTCGAACGGCCGCACGATATCAGCCGCTTTGCGCGCTGGGCTCCGAGTTTGGATCATGCCCGCAGAGTACCAGGCTCCTTGCCTGAAGCGAAAGGAAGCTCTTCGTCCTGCCAGCCTGTTATGCCGCCGATCATGATCTTCACCGGCAGGCCGAGGTTGGCGAGTTTGAAAGCCGCCCGGTCCGCGCCATTGCAATGCGGTCCGGCGCAATAGACGACGAACAGCGTGCCTGCCGGCCATTCTGCCATCCGCTCGGCCGATATCTCGCGGTGCGGCAGATGCAGTGCACCCGGCACATGGCGGCGCTCATAGGCTTCCGGCGAACCGACGACGTGCAGAAGGACAAAGTCCGGCTCTCCGCCGCGCAGCGTCGCGGCAACGTCGGAACAATCGGTCTCGACGGAAAGCCGGCGCAGGAAATGGTCTCGGGCGATTTCCGGCGGGGCCGCCGGAATGTCTGTCACGTAGCTCATCCACGTATCTCCGTTGCTGATGCGGAGGAGATAAAGCACGAGGCCAAGTGATTGCAGCTGGCAGCTTTGCCATATATCGTCAAGATCATGCCAAATGTGCCCAATCGGCCCCTTAGCAATCCGCTGGTCGTTGCCGTCGCCTATGACGGGCTGTGCACGTTCGAATTTGGCGTGGCGGCCGAGGTGTTCGCCTTGCCCAGACCGGAGATGGGTGCGGACTGGTACCGGTTTGCCGTCGCCGGCATAGACGCGGGTGAAATGCGCGCGATGGGCGGCGTGCGCATCGTTGCCGATGGCGGACCCGACCTGATCGGCGAGGCCGGCACGGTGATCGTGCCTGGATGGCGCGGCGTGGATTGTCCGGTGCCGCGAGTGCTGATCGACGCGCTTCGCAAGGCCAATGAGCGGGGCGCACGCATTCTGTCCATCTGTTCGGGCGTCTTCGTGCTTACCGCCGCAGGCCTGCTCTCAGGCAAGAAGGCAACCACGCATTGGCGCTACAGCGAGAGACTGAGGGAGATGTATCCCGACATCACCGTGGTCCCTGACGTTTTGTACATCGATGAGGGAAATGTCCTGACTTCGGCCGGCAGTGCTGCCGGCATCGACCTGTGCCTGCACCTGGTGCGGCGCGATTTCGGCACCAAGGCGGCTAATATGGTGGCGCGCCGCCTGGTCGTGCCGTCGCATCGCGATGGCGGCCAGGCGCAGTATATCGAGAGTTCCGTTCCCGAGCCGCACGAACGCAGCCGGCTGGGGCCTTTGATCGACAGAATGCGCGCCGATATTTCCGCCGACTATCCCGTTGCCACCCTGGCCGGCCTGGCCGGGATGAGCGAGCGGACATTTCTGCGCCGGTTCGCGGCGGCGACCGGCGTCACACCGGCGCGCTGGCTGCTTTCGGAACGGCTTTCGCGGGCGCGCACGCTGCTGGAAGACACCGCCATGCCGATCGAGCGGATTGCCGAGATCTCCGGATTTGGTGCTGCGGCGACCTTGCGGCATCACTTCCGTCAGCAATTCGCCACGACGCCCGCCGCGTACCGGGCGCGGTTCGGGACCAATGCCAACGCCGCCTGACGACTTCATACGTTGTCAGGGCAACAGTCCCTCATAGCGGCCGCGTGGCCGGATGATGCTGCCGCTGACGATCTGCTCGACCATATGCGCGGCCCAGCCGACGCTGCGCCCAAGTGCGAACAGATGGAACGGTGCATCGCGCGGCAAGCCAAGACTGCGCGTCAGCACGGCCAGGGCAAAATCGATGTTCGGCTGGGCGCCGGTCGCGGCAATGGCGGCGGTTTCCAGCGACCGCAAGGTCTCGTCGGGGTTGCCGATGGCGGCCAGAAGCGCCGTGGCGCGGGGATCACCCTCGGGATAGAGCGGATGGCCGAAGCCCGGCAATGGCCGGTCATGGCCCAGCCAGCGCCGGATTGCGGCATCGGCGCCATGCCGCGCTGCATCCTCGGCAAGCTGCATCACCGCTTCGCCAGCACCACCGTGGCGTGGGCCGGACAGTGTCGCCAGGCCCGCCAGCAGGCAGGCGGCGGGTGAGGCTCCAGTCGAGGCCGCGACGCGGGCCGCGAAGGTCGATGCGTTGAGCTCGTGATCGGCGAGCAGCACAAGCGCACGCCGGATCGCATCCGCGCCGCCATCTTCGACCGACCAGCCCCGCGCCAATCGCCGATGCACCGGATCCGGCCCCGCCTCGGCACCGAGGGCACCGGCCAGCACACCGATCGCGCGTGCGGCGTCGGCGCACAAAGAGGCGGCGTTGCGGCCAAGCGAAGGCCGGCCCTGGCCGGCCAGCAAAGCAAGCTGCGCAAAGGCCGGGGCCCGGCCGAGTTGACGCGGTGCATCCGGCTGCGGCGCTTCGAAACGCACCGGCTCAGACAAGGCCCAAAGCAGAGCGGCGGTTTCTTCCAGCGTGGCATGGTCGGACAGCGCAGCGGCGTCCTGGCCGCGATAGATGAGTTGGCCGTGCCAGACGGTCGAAACCGCCGTGACGATCGACGGCTCACCCCAGGCAATGGCGCTTTCGGCGATGGCCGAGGGGCTTCGTCCGCGCGCCCGGCGCGTTGCGAGTGCGGCGATATCATCGGCGCGATATTCGCTGCGGCGCGGATCGGCCCGGTCCGGGCGCATGCCGATGCGCCCACGGCTGACATAGGCGTAGAGCGTCTGCGGCCTCACTTTGAGCCTTTCCAGCGCCTCTTCCCGCGACAACCATTCGGACATGATAGCTCCGATATTGATTCTATTGATCAAGATTGATGCTTGTATCGCCCAGCCTTATCTCCGATCCGGAAAAGCTTCAAGGAGACAAGGCTATGGCGAATGGGCTCGATGATGTGGTGGCGGCTGAAACCGTGCTGTCCGACGTGGATGGTCTGGGCGGCCGCCTGACGATCCGAGGTCATTCGCTGCCCGAGTTGGCCGGACGATGGACCTATCCGCAAGTGGTTCACTTGCTGCTCGATGGCTTCTTCGAGGATCTGCCTGGCGACACCGAACTGGCGGAGAAACTGGGCGAGGCGCGCGTCGAGGTGTTCGACCGCCTCCAGCCGTCGCTGCCCTTGCTGGCGCCGCTTGAAATCTACAGCGCCATGCGCGCCGGCATGGCCCTGTTGCCGGACGGCGAGACGCTGACGGACGCCTTGCGGCTGATCGCGGCGCCGGCGGTGCTGACGCCTGCCTTGCTGCGCCTGCAGCGTGGCGAGCAGCCGATCGCGCCGGACGGCAAGGCCGGTCATGCCGCCGACATGTTGCGGATGCTCAAGGGATCCGTCCCGTCGCCGGCCTTGGCTAAAGCGCTAGACACCTATCTGGTGACCGTCTGCGATCACGGCCTCAACGCCTCGACTTTCGCCACTCGCGTCGTTGCTTCGACATTGGCCGGGCTGACCTCGTCGGTGCTGGCAGGCCTCGGTGCGCTGAAGGGGCCGCTGCATGGCGGCGCGCCCGGCCCGGTGATCGAGATGTTGGATGCCATCCAGGCGCATGGCGATGCGGCCGGCTGGCTGCGCGACGAGATCGCTGAGGGCAGGCGCATCATGGGTTTCGGCCATCGCATCTACCGCGTGCGCGATCCGCGCGCCGATGTGCTGAAGGCGGTGGTGCGGCAACTCGGCAGCGAGGGCGAAACAGGTCGCCGGCTGGCCTTCGCCGAAAAGGTCGAACAGACGGCGCTCGAGGTGCTGCGGATCGCCAAGCCGCAGCGCGCGCTGCAGACCAATGTCGAGTTCTACACCGCCCTGGTGCTGGAAGCGGCGGGTTTTCCGCCGCGAGCCTTCAGCAATGTCTTCGCCGCCGGGCGCGTTGCCGGCTGGATCGCGCATGCGCGTGAGCAGCAGACGACCGGACGGCTGATCCGTCCGCAATCGCGCTATGTCGGTCCGGTGCCGGATCTCGTCGCCTGAAGTCCCAGCCTGTTTCGAAGGACCGGGGCCTCTCCGCATTGAAGCGGAGGGGCTTTTCGGCATGACCGAAATTTCATGTGATCACGCGACCGTGTTCGTGTTCTTGCCTTGGTCCGTCCTTATATGCTGCACTGCAACATAGAGCGTCAGTAGCTGCTTCCCTCCAATGACGTTGGGGCAGGCCGGCGCATCAGGATGACAGGAACGCCATGACCAAGAACGGCAAGGCGGAGGAAACGAAGAAGATCAACATCGCGCTTCAGGGCGGCGGCTCGCACGGCGCCTTTTCCTGGGGCGTGCTCGACCGGCTGCTGGAGGACGGCAGGCTGGAGATATCGGCGGTTTCCGGTACCAGTGCCGGCGCCATGAACGCGGTGGCGCTGGCCGATGGTTTTGTGCGCGGCGGGGTCGAGGGCGCGCGCAAGAAGCTCGACGATTTCTGGCGCGCGGTGGCGGCGAAGGGCCGGTTCAGCCCGGTGCAGCGCATGCCGTGGGATGTCGCCTGGGGCAACTGGTCGATCGAGAACACGCCGGGCTATGTCATCTTCGACACCATGTCGCGGGTGTTCTCGCCCTATGTCGCCAACCCGCTCGGCCTCAATCCGCTGCGCGATGTGGTGGCGCAGGAGATCGATTTCCGGAACGTCCGCGCCTGCAAATCGATGGAATTGTTCATTTCCGCCACCAATGTCGAGACCGGGCAGTTGCGGGTGTTTTCCGATGGCGAGATCGATCTCGACACGGTGATGGCCTCGGCCTGCCTGCCGCAACTGTTCCGCGCCGTCGAGATCAAGGGCGTTGCCTATTGGGATGGCGGCTATGGGGGCAATCCGGCGCTGTTCCCGTTCTTCAAGACGGCGGCGACGGAGGATGTGCTTTTGGTGCAGATCAATCCGGTGGTGCGCGAAGGCACGCCAAAGAGCGCCAACGAGATCCAGAACCGCATCGACGAGATCACCTTCAATGCCGGGCTGCTGAACGAATTTCGTTCGATCGCCTTCGTCAAGGAACTGATCGCCGCCGGCCGGCTGCCAAATGGCGAGTACCGCGACATCCGCATGCACCGCATCGATGCCGATGAGGCGTTCAAGGACCTGTCGGCGTCGTCCAAGGTCAATGCCGAATGGGCGTTCCTGAGCTATCTCAGAGATCTCGGCCGCACAGCGGCCAGCGACTGGCTGGAGGAGAATTACGACGCCGTCGGCAAGCGGCCGACGCTCGATCTGTCGAGCGAACTCGACGACGGCTTCAAGCCGGTGCGAGGGCCGGCGCCCGGTCGTCGGGTCAAGGAGTTTCTTGCAGCGCGCAAGAATCCGGAGGCGGAGCGCCGCCGGGCCTGAACCCGCCGGGTGCCGAAGAAGCGATAGCCGATCTGCGTCAGGCGCTGCCCGGCTATCCTCGGATCGATCAAGACCATCAGCGAGGTCTTCCGGAAGTCGGACTAGGTTTCCAGGGCGATCCGGCAAGGCAGCAACCTTTGCGTGCGGAGAACGCTTCATCATGCTGACGCCTGCTGCCACCGGCATGCCGACGATGCCGCGCGGTGTTGCTTGTAGATGAATAGCGGAACGACAGACACCGCTCCTGCAAATGGCGCGGAAAATCGTCCCGGTTTCCGCAGCCGCCCCGTGCACGTGGCAAGTCATGAACTGGTGAGCCACGCCGATCCGAGACATTCCAGTGCACGGGTACCGATGGTCTCGACGCTGGGTTCCATGTCAACGAACTGGCCTCCGGGCAGTCCCGACCTGATGGGTGTGCCTTTCCATTTTGCAAGCAATTACAATGCATTGACCAAGCTCTACTGCTCCGAGGTTTGATGTCCTCCGCTGACCAGAATGACTTGGCCCGTAGGCCAAAATCGTGGTCCTGATCAAGCCCCCGGCGGTCGATGGCGGCTTGTATTTCGGGGAGCAATGCGCAGCCTGTCGGCGATGACAGACCGATCGTCCGAGGTTGGTCATGAGAGGCCGATCTTGAGCCGGCTGCGAGGCCGCTGAACCGGTATTTTAGCAGATCGAAAGAGTTTCGCGGCGGCCAGACCTTGCCCGGCTACGCAATGCTGCTGCAACTTTCGGACTATATTGCGGTGCAACTTTGATGTAGAAGCGCGCTCGCCTATCACGGCAATTTGAACACGGTCAGGCGCGCACCCATATCGGCGACGCGCCCGCGTCATGAAGGCGCGGTGCTGGCCGAACCCGCAACGGAAAAAACGACGATGCCGAGAATCAGGTTTCACAAGCTTGCAGCCATTGTTGTGCTCATTGGTTTCGCGGCGTGGATGGCGACAGGTGAATTCTCGTCGGTCGGCAGCGTAGCGGCCAACAAGGCCAAGGCGGCCGAAGTCGAGCAGGGCAAGGCGCCGGACGCGAGCAAGCCGAAGACGGCGGAAGCCGAACCGAAGGCGCCGTTGCGCACCGTTGCGGTGGTGACGCCGCCACGCAAGACCTATGCGCGCGCCATCCGCATTTCCGGGCTGACCGAGGCCGACAAGCGCGCCGTGCTTGCCACCCGCGTCGCCGGCGTCATCGACAAGCTGCCGGTCAAGCAAGGCGATCACGTCAAGACCGGTGACCTGGTGCTGATGCTGGCCGCCGAGGAAAAGATCTCGATGGTGGACAATGCCAAGCAGCTTGTCGCGCAGCGCCAGGCCGAGCTGGAAGCGTCGCTGCGGCTGATGAAATCAGGCAATCTGCCCAAGCTGCAGCTCGACACCGCCCGCTCCAATCTGACCCTGGCGCAATCGCAGCTGGACACCGCGCAGGCCGAGCTCGACCGCAATGAGGTCAAGGCGCCTTTCGACGGCGTCATCGACCGGGTGCCGGTGGAACTTGGCAGCTCCGTCATGCAGGGCGGCGAGGTGGCGACCATCCTCAAGCTCGATCCGGTGATCGCGCGCGGCGAGATCAGCGAGCGTGACCTCGGCTATCTCAAGATCGGTGACAAGGCCGGCGTTCGGCTGGTCAGCGGCCAGACCGTCCAAGGCACCGTGCGCTATATCAGCCGCGACGCGTCGTCGGCGACCCGCACCTTCCGTATCGAGGTTGCCATCCCCAATGCCGACGGCTCGGTGCCGGCCGGCATGACGGCGGAAATCCAGCTCAGCGCGCTGCCGACCGACGCAGTCCTGCTGCCGCGTTCAGTGGTGACGCTGGGCGACAAAGGCGATCTCGGCATCCGCGCCGTCGGCAAGGACCACAAGGTGGCGTTCTTCCCGATCGACCTGGTCGACGACACGCCGACCGGCCTCGTGCTCGGCGGCATCCCGGCCGATGCGCGCATCATCGTTGCCGGCCAGGAACTGGTGAAGGAAGGCGATGAGGTCAAGCCGGTTGAAGCCGACCAGGCGACCATCAACAAGCTGATCGGCGAAGCCACCGCCGGCACGCAGTAGCGCTGTCTACGAAGGGATACTCCGGGCGGGGTCAATCGGCTGCGACGCAGCTTCTGAAATTCAACGACAGGCGTTAGCCATGGATATCGTCAAACTCGCGATCAACAACGCCCGCCTGACCATCTCGGTGCTGGTCTTCCTGCTGCTGGCAGGCTGGGTTGCCTATCAGTCGACGCCGAAGGAAGCGGAACCCGACGTTCCGATTCCGATGATGTATGTCAGCCTGATCTATCAAGGCATTTCGCCGGAGGATTCCGAGCGGCTTCTGCTGCGGCCGATGGAAAGCAAGCTGAAGAGCCTCAAAGGCCTCAAGGAAATGCGCTCGGCCGCGTTCCAGGGCGGCGGCTATGTGCTGGTCGAGTTCCAGCCACAGACCAACCTGGCGACGGCCCTGCAGGATACGCGCTCCAAGGTGCAGGACGGCAAGGCCGACCTGCCGCAGGCGGCCGAGGAGCCTGTCGTCACCGAGGTGAACATTTCCGAGTTCCCGGTGCTGGTCGTTACACTGTCGGGCGATTTGCCCGAACGCGTCTTGACCGCCGCGGCGCGCGAATTGCGCGACCGCATCGAAGAAGTACCCGGTGTCCTCGAAGGCTCGCTGCAGGGCTCGCGCGACGATCTCGTCGAAGTCGTCATCGATCCGATGAAGCTGTCTTCCTACGGCCTGCAGCTCGACCAGCTGATTGGCGCCGTCGGCGCTTCAAACAGTCTGGTCGCGGCCGGCAACATCGAAGGCTCGGAGGGCAAGTACGCCGTAAAGGTGCCGTCGCTGATCGAGACGCCCGAAGATGTTGCGTCCTTGCCGGTGGTTGCTGGTCCCAATGCCGTCGTGCAGGCCAAGGACATCGCGACGATCCGCTCGACCTTTGCCGATGCCACGACAATCACACGCCTCAACGGCAAGCCAGCCATCGCCATTGAAGTGAAGAAGCGCATCGGCGCCAATCTGATCGACACGCTGGCCAAGGTGAGGGAGGTGTCCGACGGCTATATCAAGACGATGCCCGAGGGAATGCACGTCACCTATACGCAGGACAAGTCGGTCTTCGTCAACCAGCTGCTTGGCGACCTGCAGAACCACGTGATGATCGCGGTGATCCTGGTGTTCATCGTCATCCTCTACGCGCTGTCCGGGCGAGCCTCGCTGCTGATTGGTCTCGCCATTCCGTCGTCTTTCCTGATCGGAATATTGCTGCTCGCCATGATGGGCTACACGATCAACATGATCGTGCTGTTCAGCCTCATCCTGGCGGTCGGCATGCTGGTCGATGACGCCATTATCGTCACCGAGTTCGCCGAGCGACGCATGAGCGAAGGCATGCCGAAGGCGGAAGCGTTTACACTCGCCGCCAAGCGCATGGCGGGTCCCGTCATCGCGGCCACGATGACGCGCATCGCCGCGTTTTCGCCGCTGCTGTTCTGGCCGGGCATCATCGGCGACTTCATGAAATACATGCCGATCACGCTGATCGTCACGCTCTCGGCCTCGATGCTCTATGCGTTGGTCTTCGCACCGACGCTGGGGGCGCTCTTCGCCAAGGCCCCCGAGCATCATGAGGAAGGCAATCGGGACGGGTTGTACATGGCCATCGTCAAGCAGGCGGTGCGGTTCCCCATAACCGTGGTCCTGCTGACCGTCGCGCTGCTGTTTGGCGTCGGCTACGCTTATTCGAAATATGGCGCGGGTGTCGAGTTCTTCCCCAGTGTCGAGCCCGACTACGGCCTGCTCTATGTGCACGCGCGCGGCAATCTTTCGCTGGCTGAAATGGACACCGCGACGAAGATTGCCGAGAACAGGATGCTCGGCTGGCCCGGCATCAAATCGGTCTACACGCGCGTCGGCAAGACGCAAGGCGGCGGCCAGGATGTCCCCGAGGACGTGGTCGGCGTTATCCAGTACGAATTCATCGACTGGCGCGAACGCAAATCGGCGAACCAGATCCTCAGTGATCTGCGCGTCGTCATGGCCGGGATTCCCGGCGTCGATGTCGAGGTCCGCGTGCCGGAGGCCGGTCCGCCGACCGGCAAGCCGATCCAGATCAGGCTTTCGGCCATCGATCCAAAAGGCCTCGACGACAAGGCGCGCGCTGTCGCGGCACGCATCGCCAAGGTGCCCGGCGTCATCGATATTTCCGACGGCCTGCCGCCGCCCGGCGTCGACTGGGCGATTGAGGTCGACCGCGCCAAGGCGGCGCAATACGGCATCAGTCCAACCGCTGTCGGCACCGTGGTGCAACTGGTGACGAATGGTCTGAAGCTTTCGGAATACCGGCCAGCCGGGGCGGACGACGCCGTCGACATCAGGCTGCGCCTGCCCGAAGACAGGCGCACCCTGTCGACGCTCGATGAACTCAGGGTGCAGACCGCGCAAGGCTCGGTGCCGATCTCGAACTTCGTCGTGCGCAAGCCTGAGCCGACCGTCGGCATCCTCAACCGCATCGACGGCGCACGTACGGTAGTCGTTCAAGCCAACGTCGCCGCCGGCACGCAGGTCGCTGCCGTGCAGCAGGAGGTCACCAAGGCCGTCGCTGACATGGATCTCGGTAGCGGGATACGCTGGAAGCTGGCCGGCTCGAACGAGGACAGCGCCGAGGCAAGCGCCTTCCTTGGCAAGGCATTCGGGGCGGCGATCTTCCTGATTTTCCTTGTGCTGCTGATGCAGTTCAACAAGTTCACCAGCGTGCTGATGGTGCTGTCGTGCGTGGTCATGGCGACGGTGGGTGTGTTCCTTGGACTGCTGATAACAGGCGAGACGTTCGGCATTGTCATGTCGGGCATCGGCGTCATCGCGCTGGCCGGCGTGGTGGTGAACAACAACATCGTGCTGATCGACACCTATGACCGGCTGCGCGAAGAAGGCTGGGACAAGATGGACGCGGTGCTGCAGACCTGCCGGGAACGCGCCCGTCCTGTCGTGCTGACGGCTGTGTCGGCGATCCTCGGCGTGTTGCCGATCGCCTTCGGCCTTGGGCTGGAAATCTTCCATCACGAGACGACGATCAATGCGCCGTCGACGCAGTGGTGGATCTCGCTGTCCTCGGCGATCGTTTTCGGCCTGTCCTTCGCCACCCTGCTGACGTTGGTGGTGACACCCTCGATGCTGATGATCTTTACACGCAGCAAGAACAGCCGCTTCTATGCGTTTTTCCGCCGGGTATTCCGGCGCGGCAAGGGCACGGTTTCGTCGACCGAAACGCCAGGCCGGGATGTGGATGCCGAGCCTGCGATCGCCTTCCCGAAAGCCGCCGAATAGGCACACTGCATGATTTGACCGGCAAAGGCCGCTCGGAACAACCGGGCGGCCTTTTGCATTGTTCCCCCGGGGCAATGTGAAGACATTGCCCCGAAACAATGCGCGGGGAAGTCTCATGCCAATCACCACCATCGTCATCATCGTCCTGATCCTTATCCTCATCGGTGCGGTGCCGGCCTGGCCGCATTCGCGCTCCTGGGGCTATGGACCGTCGGGCATTCTTGGCGTGGTGCTGGTGGTGGTTCTGGTGTTGCTGCTGATGGGACGGCTCTGAGCCGGCCCGCCGCCTCCAGCGTTGGTTCAAGCAGCTTTCGACGTGCCCTTCGCAGTGGCGATGCCGATATCCTCGAGGGCCTGGGCGACCGCTTGATCCAGCGGCGTGTGCGGGATTTCGCCGATGATGCCTTCCAGCCGCGTCGAGGCCAACTGGTGCGGCTCGAAGCGCAGATAGGACATCGAGACGATCTCGCGCCACATCGCGACGAACGGGCTGCCGGCGCGCAGCACCCACCAGGGCATCGAGGTCATCTTGAGGCGACGTCCGAGCGCCTTCTCGGCGGCGGCCTTTATCTGCAGATCGGTGATGGCGTGACCCGGAAAGTTCAGCGCCTCATAGGAGCCGAGCTTGTCGAGATTTTTGGCCAGCGCGACGAAGCCTACGGCGAAGTCCGGCAAATAGGCCCATTCATGCACCAGGTCGACCGGGCCGGGCGCGGTGTAGATGCCCTTGCTCATCTTCTCGGCGACGACTAGGTCGAACCAGGAGCCGCTGCCGGTGCCGCCGAAGAAATCGCCCGCGCGCAGCAGAATGGTGCGCACCCGGCCAGCGTCCGCCTCGCGGCGGAACAAATCCTCCATGGCGCAGCGGATGCGGCCCTTCTCGGTGGTCGGATGGAATGGTGTGTCTTCGGTGATCACCGCCGGCATCGGCGAGCCGTAATTGTAGACGGTACCGGGGAACAGATGCAGCGCGTCATTGGCGTGGCAGGCGGCCATGACGTTTTCGGCCATAGGCAGGCATTTGCCCCAGTCGGTGTAGATCGGGTTGAGGCCGTTGAAGATGATATCGACACCTTCGGTGGCGCGGATCAGTGACTGACGGTCCAGCGCATCGCCGGCAACCGCCGTGGCACCTTCGAGTTCTGCCGGCACCTTGCCGCTGCGGGTGATGGCGCGGACGTCGAAGCCGGCGTCGATGAAGGCTTTGGCAACCACGCGGCCGAGCCGGCCATTGGCGCCGAGAATTGCGATCTTGGTCATTTGAGTTCTCCTGGTTGAAATCCGTTTCGGTGTTTGCAGGGCGAATATGATTGCCTCATCGATGAATTAAAATTGACCATAGATGCAGATTTGATATTCATTATTGAATGGCTGACATCGACTGGAATCTGATCAAGAGCTTCGTCACGGTGGCGGAAACCGGCAGCCTGTCGGCGGCCGCGCGAAAGCTGTCGGCCAGCCAGCCGACGCTTGGCCGTCACATCGGGGAGTTGGAGCAGGCGCTCGGTGTCACGCTGTTCCGGCGTGGGCGGAGCGGCTATGCGCTGACGGAAGCCGGCGCCACGCTGTTCGAGCGCGGCAAGGCGGTCAGCGAGCAGGCGAGTGCCTTTTCACGCCTCGCCCTGGGCTCGGTCGAGGCGATCGAAGGCACGGTGCGCATTGCCGCCAGCGAGGTGGTGGCGGCCTATGTCCTGCCCGATATGATGGCGCGGCTCGGTTTCGAGGAACCCGGCGTCGAGGTCGAGATCGTCGCCTCGAACCAGGTCGAGAACCTGCTGCGTCGGGACGCCGATATCGCCATCCGCATGGTCAAGCCGGCGCAGAACGAACTGGTGGCGCGCAAGGTCTGCGATATCCCGCTCTGCGCCTGCGCGGCCATTTCCTATCTCGAGAGGCGCGGCCGCCCGCTCGGGCCAGCCGACCTCGTCGACCACGCCCTGATCGGCTTCGACCGCAGCGACGAGATGATCAGGGGCTTTGTCCAGAATGGCATCCCTGTCACCCGCGGCAGTTTCCGCTTCAGGGCCGACAACCAGATCGTCCTGTGGGAAGCGGTGCGGGCAGGGAATGGTATTGGCCTTGGCCAGGAGCCGCTGGCCGATCGCGATCCGCTGGTGGAGAAGGTGCTGCCCGGCCTGCCGCTGCCAAGCCTGCCGGTGTGGCTCGCCATGCATCGCGATGTGCGCAGCAGCGTGCGCATCCGCCGCGTGGCGGATTTTCTCCACGAGGAGCTGAAACGCTATTCGGCGGGGGCGGCGGCGAATTCGGCGCGGTGAGCGAGGCCCGCCATCAGCAGGACGACGATCAGCAGCACCGACATGGCGATGAAGATCGGCCCGAAGCTGGAATGCTCGGCGACGAAGCCGATCGCCGACGGCGCCACCAGAATGCCGGAATAGCCCATGGTGGTGACGACGCTCATGCCGGTGCCCGACGACATGCCTTCCTGGTTGCCGCCGGCCGAAAAGAGGATCGGCACCATGTTGGCGATGCCGAAGCCGCAAAGCGCAAAGGCGGCGATGGCGAGCCAGGGCGACGGCGACAGGCCGGCGACCAGCATGCCGACGGCGGCGACAATGGCCGAGCCGCGCAGCGTCGTCACAGCGCCGAAACGGTTGCGCACGCCGTCGCCGAAAAAGCGCATGATCGCCATGACGCCGGAAAAGGCGGCGTAGGCAAGACCGGCGACGGCAAGGTCGGCGCCAAGCTCCTGCCGGAGATACAATGCCGCCCAGTCGAGCACCGCGCCTTCGGAGACCATCGTCAGCAGCGCCATCAGGCCGATCAGGTAGACCAGTGGGTTTGCCGGCAGCGTGAACTTATGATGCTCGGCCGCCTGCGGCTTGTCCTCGGCGACGAGATACCCGACCGCCATCGCGATCGCCGCGAAGGCAAGCGCGGTCACGACCGCGGCGTGGGCGAGGTGGCCATAGTGCTGGATGGCAAAGCCGCCGAGGGCGCCGCCGGCGAAACCGCCGAGGCTCCAGAAGCCGTGTGAGGACGACATGATCGCGCGGGACAATTTTCGCTCGACCACCACCGCATTGGCATTCATGGCGACATCCATGCCGCCGATCGAACCGCCGAAGATGAACATGGCGATGGCTGCCAGCGGCACGTTGGGCGCCAGCGCCACGACCAGCAGGCCGAGGCTGCCGCAAAGGCCGAACCAGCGCAGCACGGTGCGCGAGCCGTGCTTCGAGATCAGGTGACCGCACCAGGTCATGGCGGTGACCGCGCCGGCGCCGAACAAAAGGATCAGCAGCCCAAGCGTGAATTTCGAGATGTCGAGCCGGGTCAGGAACACCGGGATCTGCGGCGCCCAGCTGCCGGTCAGGAAGCCATTGGCGAGGAAAATGGCCGCCACGGCCCATCGCCCGCGAATGGCAGTCTGCATAGCGCTTTGCGCGTTCATAAGGCGAATCCGGTCAGAAAATGGCTTTGTGCGGCAAATTAGATCGATTCAATTTCTAGTCAAGAACCGGACTTCAGGAAGTGCTTGGACCAAAGGGCAACCGGGATCGGTACCGCTCATGTAGATTTATCCGACGTTGGAGATTGGCGAAAACGCCCCTCCCTTCGTCATCCACGGGCGGAGCAAGGAGCGCAGCGACGCGGCGCAGACCCGAGGATCCATGCCGCGACTTGCGTGCGATGCTACGGTGCAGAACCAGTCGCGGTGAGCGCGACCTTCATTCTGAGCCGCGTGCTCTTGGCAACTGTCGCGGCATGGATCCTAGGGTTTCCGCGACGTCGCTTCGCGACTGCTCCACCCTAGGATGACGAAGCTGCGTTGTATTGGTCGGCAACGCCCGCCGGTGTGAACTCAGTGGTCCTTCGGCCGTCTTGCCTCGAATTCGGCCTTCTTGGCATCGGAGGCTTCGGTCTGGTTGAGCGCCTGCCATTCAGCATAGGGCATTCCGTAGACGATCTCACGCGACTGGTCCTTGGTGAGATCGACGCCGTCGGCATTGGCCGCTTCGCGATACCAGTTCGACAGGCAGTTGCGGCAGAAGCCGGCGAGGTTCATCAGGTCGATGTTCTGCACGTCGTTGCGTTCCCGGAGATGCTCGACCAGCCGGCGAAAGGCGGCGGCTTCGAAATCGCGCTTCTGCTCGTCGCTGAACTCAGTCATCGAAACCTCCATCATAACGGCCCGGTGCGCGAGCCGAACATCTCAACCGCATGTATATCGGGACGGCGGTCGATGGCGTCAACGATCGGTGCCAGACGCTCGGCCCAGGCAAGCGCCCCCTTCTGGTCCGCTATCAAATCCTGGCGGATCTCGATCAGCGCGTGGGCATAGCCATTGACGATGGCGTGTTTGAACATGGTGTCGCCGCGCAGTGCGCCGTCATAAGGCTCATTGTCGCCGACGACGAGGTTTCTGTCCTCGGCCAGCATATCGATCAGCGGCCGCGCCACCCGATCGTCCAGATCCCAGAGAATGCCGACATGCCAGGGACGCTGCCTGCCCTGCATGACCGGCGTGAAGGAATGCACCGAGAGGATGAAGGGCGCCTGGCCGGAAGCCTGGGCGACGGAAGCGATCATGGCGCCGACGGCGTCGTGATAGGGCCGGTAGAAGCGGTCGAGCCGTCTTTCGCGTTCCTCCGGCGCCATGGGGTAATTGCCCGGTACGACCGTGCCATCATAGAGCTGGCGAATGAGCGTCGGGTCGTCCTCGCCGCGATTGGGGTCGATCAACAGCCGCGAAAAGTTGGCGATCAGCGCTGGCACGCCCAGCGAAGCCGCGAGTTCGCGTGTCACCGCCTCGACGCCGATATCGTAGGCGATGTGGCGGTCGAATTCCGCCGAGGATAGGCCGAGGCTGCCATAGTCCTCGGGCAGGTCGCGGCGGGCATGATCGGCCAGAAGCACGATGCCCCGCTTGCGGTCGCCCTCGACAATGTCGAAAGGCGCGAAAACTGTGGATCGGGTCATTGGCGGGAAATGGTCTGTTCGCTGGCTTCCGGGGAGGGTGCTATCGTCATTCCACGAAGACGACGCGTGTGCAATGCCGTTGTTTGGCCAAGGTTTCCCGGGAAATCTGGCGCAGGGCGACGGATAGTGCGCCGGGAGCCTTCCTAAATCGATTGGAATTGATCAAAACGGCGCGTTGACATGCGCCCGGACTTTTCCGAAAAGGGGCGCAGAGAGATGCTGATGTGGTTGTTGAGGGGTTTTGGGATGAGGTCCGCCGGCAGGCAGCGCATGCGCTCTGCCTTTGCCATGCCGCTCCTGACCTTGACCGTTGGCCTGTCGGCGATGGTCATGGCCTCGCCGGCGCGTGCCGATTTCCGCGTCTGCAACGCCACGCAGAACCTGGTCGGCGTCGGCATCGGCTATCGCGCCAAGGCCGGCTGGATCACCGAAGGCTGGTGGCACATCGAAGGATCGAGCTGCAAGACGTTGATCGAAGGGCCGCTGTCATCAAGGTTTTACTATCTTTATGCAGAAGACGCTGAGCGCGGTGGACGCTGGGACGGCCCGATCAACATGTGCGTGGCTGAAAAAGAGTTCAAGATCGCCGGCGTAAACGACTGCGTCGCCCGGGGCTTCCAGCGCGCCGGATTTCAGGAATATGACACGGGCGAACAGGCAAGCTGGATGGTCCAGCTCACCGATGAGCCCGCAACGGGAGGCGCTCCAGCAGCCGCCCCGGGAACCAACAGTCAATGAGACGCAGCCGCAAGGTCAAGATCCTAGCCACAATCGGTCCGGCATCCTCTTCCGAGGAGATGCTGCAGAAATTGTTCGAAGCGGGCGCCGATGTGTTCCGCATCAACATGAGCCATACCGACCACGAGCTGATGCGCACGCTGGTCGGCCGCATCCGTGCCGTCGAGGAGAAAGTCGGCCGGCCGATCGGCATCCTCGCCGACCTGCAGGGTCCCAAGCTGCGCGTCGGCAAGTTCGCCAATGGCAAGGAAGTGCTGACACAAGGCCAGACCTTCACGCTCGACGACAATCCCGAGCCCGGCACCTCGACCAGAGTGTACCTGCCGCATCCGGAAATCCTGAGCTCGGTCGAGGCCGGTCACCGTCTTTTGATCGATGACGGCAAGCTCGAGCTGAAGGCGGTGAAGAGCGACGGCAAGTCGATCGTCTGCACGGTTGTCGCCGGCACGACGATTTCCGACAAGAAGGGCGTCAGCCTGCCCGATACCGACCTGCCGGTCGGCGCGCTGACCGAGAAGGACCGCAAGGACCTCGACGCGGTGCTCGCCACGGGCGTCGACTGGGTCGCGCTGTCCTTCGTGCAGCGGCCGGAAGACTTGGCCGAGGCGCGCAAGATCGCGCGCGGCCGGGCGCTGATCATGGCCAAGATCGAAAAGCCGCAGGCCGTTGCCCGGCTGGCCGAGATCATCGAACTGTCCGACGCGCTGATGGTCGCCCGCGGCGACCTCGGTGTCGAAATGCCGCTCGAAGCCGTGCCTGGCATCCAGAAGCAGATCACGCGCGCCGCGCGCCGCGCCGGCAAGCCGGTGGTGGTCGCCACGCAGATGCTGGAATCGATGATTACCGCACCGGTGCCGACCCGCGCCGAAGTCTCCGACGTCTCGATCGCCGTTTTCGAGGGCGCCGACGCCATCATGCTGTCGGCCGAATCGGCGGCCGGTGCCTATCCGGTCGAGGCCGTGGCGATGATGAACCGCATCGCCGCCAAGGTCGAAACCGACCCGACCTATGCCGGCATCATCAATGCGCAGCGCTCGGAACCGGAAGCGACCGGCGCAGACGCCATCTCACTGGCTGCCCGCGAGATTGCCGAAACGCTGAAGCTGGCGGCGATCATCACCTACACGGCGTCCGGCACCACCGGCCTGCGCGCCGCTCGGGAGCGTCCGCAGGTGCCGATCATCGCGCTGTCGCCGATCCTCAACACGGCGCGGCGGCTGTCGCTTTTGTGGGGCACGCATTGCGTCGTCTCGCCCGATGCCAGCGACCTCGACGACATGGTCAATCGCGCGTGCCGCATTGCGCTGGAAGAAGGCTTCGGCAAGCCGGGCGACCGCGTCATCATCACCGCCGGTGTGCCGCTGAGGACGCCAGGCTCGACCAACATGCTGCGCATCGCCTATGTCGGCTCGGAAGCGCAAGCCAGCCGGTAAGCTGGCCTCAAGACATGTGTCCGTTGATGAGCCTCGCGTGAAACTCATCAAGGGCGTGTGCTAGAGCTGCTCCACTTCGTTGTAGTTTCGAGCGCTCTTGCCGCCGCTTCGGCGTGGTCTGTTCGCTGAAGAAACCGGCGTGCACGTGGAACTGCGTCATAGAGGTACTGATCCGGGCCAAGCATCTTTCGCCGATTCAATTCCGTTCTGTCGAGCAAGTCGAAATCGACCTTTTCGATCGTGCAGTGCCAACCGGCACTGTGGGAGGCCCAGCCCCTCCGATGATGCTGCAGGAGCCGCTCGCGGCTGGAGTATCCGTGGTAGTCGAAGGCGATCCTGCCGTTCGTCACATAGACATGGTTTCCCGAAAAGGTTTCGTCCGGGATGATCCGTTCTGCGTGGAAACCTTCAAGCGGGGGATGCTTGAGGAAAACACCTGCAAGAATGTGGCATGCGCCGTAACCGAAAAAGATGCGATCCGGCAGCGCCCATCGCTTCTCCGGGTTTCTCTTTATGCTATGCTTGAGGACATACATGTCAGGTCGGCGCGAGCTCGGCCTGTGGCTCTTTGATGTCAGCGCATTTGCCCACGCCATAGGTGTCGCCGGCGATCCGCGCTTCCACTGTCTTGGCCATCACCTCCAGATCGACATCCTTGCCCGCGACCTTCTCGATGGCGCCGACGACGAGGTCGGGGGCGATCCAGTCCGGCTTATGGCCGAGATTGTGCACCCAGACGAGTTCGGCGCCTGCTATGTCGCGCACCAGGCCGACGGAATGGATATGCGCGTAGACGACCTTGTCGCGGTCGCCGGAGATGACGACTGTCGGTGCGGTGATCTGGTTGTAGTGCGGTGCGGCGCCAAGCGCATAGGCATAGAGCCCGGCAACGTCGGTGGCGTTGGCGCGAAAGGCTGCCGGCCGCAGCACCAGCGGGATCGAGGCAATGCTGAGATAGTTGTCCGGCACCTTGTTGGGCGAGAACACGCAGGTCGTGGCATCGGCCATCTGCAGCGTTCCGGCCGGATAGGTCAGTGTCTCGGAGAACAGCCGGCCGATCACCGGAATGGTGGTCAGGTCGTAGTACCAGGACGTCGCGCCGCCCGGCCAGGGATGCGTCGCCGGCGCCAGGAAGACGAGACCGAGCGTCTTGTCGGCATGCTCGCGGCCGAAAGCCGCCGTCACCACGCCGCCGAAGGAATGGCCGACGATGATCGCCTTCTTGATGCCGAGACGGTCCATCAGGGCGGCGATGGTGACGGCCTGCGCCGAGGGGTCCTCATTGTTGCCGGGCCCGCGCTCGGACCAGCCAAAGCCCGGCCGGTCGAAGAACAGCATTTCGGCGCGGCCTTCGAGCAGTGGCCGGAGCGGCAGCATCTGATCGTTGAGATTGGCGCTGGCGCCATGGATGAAAACGATCGGCGGCAGGTCCGCATTGGCAGGCGCCGGAATATGAACGTAGTGGATGCGGGCGCCGTTGATGTCTGCGAATTCACCAATAGGAGGATCGCGGCGCTCGATCAGCCACGAGCCGACGCGGGTGACGCCGACAAGGGTAAAGATGAGTGCGAAAAGGAAGGCGAGCGCGGCGTAAATCAGGTTCATGCGGGGATATACGGGGGTGGAGGGGGATTAGTTCTGGAAGGCAGTAGGGCAGTAGGGCAGTAGGGCAGTAGGGCAGTAGGGCAGTAGGGCAGTAGGGCAGTAGGGGCTTGTGTTCCGCAGGTGCAATCTACCCCTACTGCCTTACTGCCCTATTGCCTTACTCCCTTCAGGGATCAAATGCCTTCGCCGGCAAGCTCTTCCGACAGCGTTGCGACCTGGTCCTGGGCGCTGCGCATCATCGGATAGATGGCCAGCACCTTCTGCCAAGCTTCGAGCGCCGACTGCTTGTGGCCGGTCAGTGCCATGATCTGCGCCAGACCCGACAGCGCACCGAAATGGCGCGGCTCGAGCTGCAGCGTGCGGTCGATGTCGGACATCGACTTGCCGTAGTTCTTCATCATGAAATGCACGGTGGCGCGCCGGTTCCAGCCCTCGGCGTAGCCTGGCTGCAACGTCACCACCTGGTCGAGGAAATCGAGCGCGACGTCGAATTTCTGGTTGTCTATCGCCTTTTGCGACCACAGCATCATCAGGTCGATCGAGGCGCTGCCGGACTGGAACCATTCGGTCCAGATATTGCCGGCGATGCGTTCGGCGGCCTTTTCATTGCGTTCGCGCTTGAGGTCGGAGAACAGCTTGTCGAGCCGGGCCTGTTTGGTCATCGGCGCGGCTGGAGCGTCCGGGGTGGCCGGTGCTGCCGGCTGATCGTCCGCGGCTCTGGCCGGCAAGCTGATGGCGCCGGAAACAAGCAGAGCTGTCAAAAATGCAAAAAGAATCCGCATCGCCCGATCCTAGTCCCGGGCGGCGGAACAGCAAAGTGATTTTAGCGTGAGATGGTCGGCAGGCCGACAAACATCAATTGGCGGAGGCAAAAAAGCCTCCGGCCGAAAACTCAGCCCTGGCGCGCCTTGTATCGCGGAGCGGTCTTGTTGATGATGTAAACGCGGCCCTTGCGGCGAACCAGCTGGTTGTCGCGATGACGCGCCTTCAGCGCCTTAAGCGAATTCTTGATCTTCATGGTCTTGCCTGTCGGTGTGGACCCGGACCCGGGTCGAAATTTTAAGGCGCGCCAGAAGACGCGCCTTTTCAACTGGGGTGGCTCATAAACGAGGAGCCTTGTCCCTGTCAACCGCAAGCGTGCTCCACACCCCCATATCATCAAATATCCGCCATGTCGGTCGTGCGGCATTGCGCGGCCATGGGCCGGCTGGGATGATGCCGTGTATTTCAAGTGATTTGGGGACGACGATGCGCCGAATACTCCTGTCTGCCTGCCTTGTCCTGCTGGCGGGAGCGTCGGTTGCCCGCGCACAGGAATGCGACCGCTCCGACGACAGCCAGCAGATGATGAACATCTGTGCCGGCGAGGACTATCAGGCCGCCGACGCCAAGCTGAATTCGGCCTATCAGAACCTGATCAGTTCCGACGATGCCGATGCCAAGAGATTGCTGCAGGCAGCACAGCGCGCCTGGATCGCCTTCCGCGACGCCGAATGCGCGCACAACACGGCCGCCAGCACAGGCGGCTCCATCCACGCGATGGAGGTTTCGCAATGCCTGACAAGGCTGACCAATGAGCGTATCAAGCAGCTCGCCGCGTCAGCCAATTGCGAGGAAGGCGATGCGAGCTGCGCCAATTCCGACGAGGATAGCGACGAGGTGCAATAGGCACGTTTCCGGGATTAGGTACGCGGGCTGATCCGGGTGAAATGGCCCATCTTGCGGCCGGGCCGGGCCTCCGCCTTGCCGTAGAGATGCAGCATCAGGTCGGGTTCGGCCAGCAGGGCCGGCACACGCAACACGTCGTCGCCAATCAGGTTTTCCATCACGCAATCGGAATGGCGTTTCGGGTCGCCGAGCGGCAGGCCGGCCACGGCGCGGATATGCTGCTCGAACTGCGAAACGATGCAGGCGGCCTCGGTCCAATGGCCGGAATTGTGGACGCGCGGCGCAATTTCATTGGCCAGCAGCGAACCGTCAGCCAGCACGAAGAACTCGACCCCGATGACGCCGACATAGTCGAGCGCCGACAGGATTTTTGCCGCCGCTGCGCGCGCCGCGTCCGCCGTTTCAGGCTTGATGGCGGCCGGCAAGGTCGAGGTGTGAAGAATGCCGTGGCGGTGGACATTCTCGGCCGGATCGTAGGCCGCGACCGTACCGTCCAGCCCGCGCGCCGCGATCACCGAAATCTCGCGCTCGAAAGGCACGAAGCTTTCCAGGATCAGCGGCACATTGCCCATCGCCTCGCAGGTGCCGGCGAAGCCGCCCGTCTCCATGTTGCGGAAGACGCGCTGGCCCTTGCCGTCATAGCCCATGCGGCGCGTTTTCAGGATGCCGCTGCCGCCGAATGCCTTCAACGCCGCCGTCAGCTCGTCGTCAGTGTCGACCGCACGGAAATCGGCGGTGGCAATGCCGATGCCGTTGAGGAAGGTCTTTTCGCTCACCCGGTCCTGCGCCACGTCGAGCGCGCGCGCCGGCGGATAGACCGGCACCTTGGCGGCGAGCGAACTGGCGGCTGCCACCGGCACGTTCTCAAACTCGTAGGTAACGACGGCACTTGCTGCCGCCAACTCGGCAAGAGCAGCCGGGTCGTCATAGGCGGCCGTTATCTGCCGGTTGGCGACCTGTGCTGCCGGGCAATCCGGCTGCGGCTCCAGCACGATGGTACGGTAGCCGAGGCGAGCGGCAGCCATCGCCAGCATGCGACCGAGCTGGCCGCCGCCAATGATGCCGATGGTCGATCCGGCGGGCAGGCTCACGGCGTATCCGTCGGCTCAGTCGCGACCTTGGCAGTCTGCGCGGCACGCCAGGCATCGAGGCGCTGGGCAAGCTTGTCGTCGTTCAGCGCCAGCACTGCGGCAGCCAGCAAGGCAGCATTGGCCGCACCCGCCTTGCCGATGGCCAGTGTGCCCACGGGAATGCCGGCCGGCATCTGGACAATCGAGAGCAGCGAATCCTGGCCCGACAGTGCCTTCGATTCCACCGGCACGCCAAACACCGGCAGCGGCGTCATTGCCGCCGTCATGCCGGGCAGATGTGCCGCACCGCCGGCGCCGGCGATGATGACCTTGTAGCCGGCGGCCTTGGCGCCCTTGGCGAAATCATAGAGGCGGTCAGGGGTGCGATGCGCGGAGATGATCAGCCGTTTGTGCGGGACGCCGAGCGCCTCCAGCGTTTCGGCCGCATGGCGCATGGTTGCCCAGTCGGACTGGCTGCCCATGATGATGGCAACGTCGGCGCGTTGATCGTCCAAGTTCATGCTCCCCGGCGACAAAGGCGCGCCTTAGCGGAATTCGGCAGCGACGGCAAGGATGGGCAGGCATGCTTGCCGTCTGGCAAGGCGGAAACCGGCCCGCTAGATGCCTTGACGCTCGGCCTCCGGCGTCGAGACCAGAAGGGCCGAAGCGGCGTTGGCTGCGGTGACGGCCGCTCGCATACCCTCGCCACGGGCAAGTGCCGCGGCCAGCGCGCCGACGAATTCGTCGCCCGCACCATGCGTGCTGACGAGCTTGACCGGGATGGCCGGCAGCGCGAAGGCCTCGCCGGTCCGATCGCAACAGGCGACACCCTCGCCGCCTGCGGTCACGATCACCACGGGACAGAGATCGACCAGACGCCGTGCCGCTTGCGCGGCGCCGTCGAGCGTCTCGACCACCGCCATGCCAGCCAGGAATTCCGCCTCGATGGCATTGACCACGAGGATATCGACCAGCCCGATCAACTCTTCTGAGAGTTTGCGTGCCGGGGCGGCATTGAGCACGACGCGGCCGCCTTGCGCCTTCACCGCGCGAGCGGCGGCTATGTTGGCTGCTTCCGGCACCTCGTTCTGCAACAGGAGCACCGCCGTCTGGGCAATCATTCCGGAAGCGCCTGCGATATCCTTTTCGCCGAGCGTCAGATTGCTGCCCGAGACGATCACCGCGCCATAGTCGCCGCCTGCGTCGAAGATCGCCACGCTCATGCCGGAGCCGGCGCCGGCGGCTACCCGCACGAAGCGGCGGTCGACTTTGGCGCAGTCGAGATTGGCCAGCAGTGCGTGTCCGAAATCGTCGTCACCGACGGCGCCGATCATTGCGGATCTGGCGCCGGCCCGTGCCGCTGAAACCGCCTGGTTGCCGCCCTTGCCGCCGCATTTCGGGTGCCAGGCATGGCCGGTCACCGTCTCGCCTTTGCGCGGGCGGTCGGGGGCGTCGACCATGATGTCGTAATGCAGGCTGCCAAAGACAGTGACGAGTGGGGTTGTGGACGGCGTCATGAGCCCCGGTCTTTTCGTTTCGATGTCACCGCCGACATGGTGCGGCCGAGATTGCACTCCGCCGCCTGGTAGTCACGCTGCGCCACTGCCACGAACAGCGCGTCGAGTATGTTGAGCTGGGCGATGCGCGCCGCCGCGTTCTCGCCCATCAGCGGGGAGCCCTGCGCGGTCGAGCACAGCACGATGTCGGCGACCTGGGCCAGCGGCGAGTTGTCGTAATTGGTGATGGCCAGGGTGCGGGCGCCATTCTTGCGGGCGAGCTGGATGGCGTCGATGACAGCCGACGTGTTGCCCGAATGCGAGAAGCCGACGGCGATGTCATCCGCGCCGAGCAGCGAGGCCGACATCAGCATCATGTGCGAATCGTCGTAGACCGACGCGCGGATGCCGATGCGCAGGAATTTGTGCGAAACGTCGCGTGCGATCTGCGCCGAACCGCCAACGCCGTAGAAATCACGGTTCTTCGCCCGGAAGAGCAGCTCGGCGGCGCGGTCGAAATCCTCGATATCGAGGATGGCGAGCGTCTCCTCCAACGCCTGGATCGAGGTGCGGAACACTTTTTGCACGATCTCGGCCGAACTGTCGTCGGACGACAGTTCCTGATGCATCTCGGCGGTCGGCAGGCGGCTGTATTCATAGACGGCGGTGCGGAAGTCGCGATAGCCGGAGAAGCCGAGCTTCTTGGCGATCTTGACCACCATCGCCTCGGACACGCCGGATTCCTCGGCGATCTGCTTCAGCGGAATCGTCTCGTCGAAGCCGCGCCGTCCGAAGACGGTTTCCACCACTTTCGCCTCCAGCGGGGTGAGGTGGGGCATCATCATGCGGATGCGCGGTCCCACCGCTTTCCGGTCCAGCCCGCTCAAAGTCATCCACGCCCCCTCGTCACGCGATCGATCCGAGCATGATCTCCTGGACGATGGCCTGCGTGGCGACCGCGTCCTGGCGGTCGATGGCGGAGGACAGACGGTTGTCCTTGTCGAGCCGCTCGACGACGCCGAGCATGCGCTTGACGGTGGCGATGTTGACCTCGCATTCGCGCACCGGATCGAGCCCGGTCATGTCGGGAAAGGTGTCGAAGTAGATGGCGCCGGCGTAACCGTCGCGGCGGATCTGGCGCAGCAATTCGATCGTCTGCAGCGTGTGCACGGCGCCGACCATCAGGCCGTCGTCGCGCTTGGCGTAGCCGTCGTTGAGATGCACGCCGAGCAGTTTGCTGTGCCGGGCGACGAGGGCGGCGGCAAAGGCCGGCTGCTCGTCGGCGTAGAGAACATGGGCGAAGTCGAGGGTGACGCCGAGATTGGGCAGGCCGACCTCGCGGATCGCCAGCAAGGTGGTCGCGGCATCCGGCATCAGCGAGTAGGAACGCGGCTCGTTGGGCTTGTACTCGAGGCTGATCTGGCAGCCGGGGTCATGCGCGGCCACTTCACGGATTCCGTCGATTTCGTGTTGCCAGAGCGTCGCATAGTCGGCCTGGAAGGCATAGTCGAAGCCATCCTGTCCCAGCCACAGCGTCATCAGGCTGGCGCCGGCTTCACGCGCGGCGTCGATGCCGGCCTTGGTCAGGTCGATGGCCTCACGGCGCACCGCCGGATCGGGATTGGTGAAGGCGCCGAGCTTGAAGGCGGGGTTGGAGTAGTAGCGCATGGCAAAGCCATTGATGGAAAGTCCGAGATCGCCCAGTTTGCGCGCGATTTCCGCAGGCTTTTCACCGACATGGTCAGGAAAGTTGAGGTCGAGATCGGTAAGCCCCTCGACCTTGGCGGCGCGCGCCGCCATCTGCATCAGCGACGGCTTGCCGGTAAGATCGGGCCATTCGGCCTGCGACCGCGAGGCAAAGGAATTCAGGCGCGTGGCGAAACGATGGGTTGTCATGGACGATCCTTCAATCACCATGACTTCACATAAATATGAATATTTGTAAAGTTATTGTTTTGAAGGAAGCCGCGAGGCGAGCGATCTGGCTTGCAACCGGAGTTGAGCACGCACGGGCGCGCCGGCAGTTTCCCGGTCGGGCGACTGCCTCCTCAGAGCGTTAGGATCAACAATGGGGCTGGACTGCCTTCACACCGCCGCCTTGCGGAAGCGGGCGACGAAGTCGTCGAGTTCGGGCCGTTCCATGTCGGAGATCGCCCAGTAGGAGAAGGCTCCGTCGCTCCAGTGCACCATCGAGAAGCCGCCGGATGACAGGTCGTCCGGCTGGGTGGTCTTGCTGCCTTGCTGGGGCTCGGCGACCAGCGTGATCAGGTGCTCGCGGTGACGGTAGACCAGGGCCGGCACCGGCCGACCTGAGATCACTTCAACCCGGCCGCCGATCAGCGCGAAACCGTCCTGGGCAAGGTCGGGCGCCGGCGGCGAGACGCCGATGCGGGCATCAAGCCATGGCTTGACCGTATGGCGGTCGGACGAGACGATGTCGATCGGGCTTGCGGCAAGCAGGCTGCGGCGATGGCCGCTGGCGACCGCGGCGGCAAAGCCGTCATCGACGCCGCTCTGCATCACCCATTGTGTCGCCCCGCTGGCCAGCACCGCACTGATCATGATCGACGCGGCCATGGCGCGCCAGTCGAACGAGCCGAAGCGGCGCGCCCTTGGCAGCAGCCGTGTCTGGGAGGGTCGTGTTCCGGTTTCTCGTCTCTGGCCGCCGCCGGCGCCCGCAATCAATCCCGGCAGGGCCGACGGTGCGCCCCTCTGCGGCTCGTTCGCCTCGGCTGGCGCCGGCTGTTCGGTGCCGGCCATGCCGATTGCCGCAATGCGGGCGCGAAAGTCATCGCTGACATCGGGGCGCGGCAAGCGGTTGACAGCGCCTTGCAAGGCGACAATGCGGGCATGCTCGGCGGCAAGCCGGGGATCGGCGGCGATGCGCCGTTCCAAGGCCAGTGCTGCCGCTGCATCGAGTTCACCATCTACCAAAGCATGGATCATCAGCCTGATGCCTTCGGGATCGTTGGGCAGTCCGTCGTCGTGCGTCATGACGCTCTCCCCAGTTCAGACGCAAGCAGGCCGCGGGCACGGGCCAACCTCGACATCACCGTGCCGATCGGCACGGTCAGCATTGCAGATATTTCGCGATAGCTGAGGCCGTTGATATCGCGCAGCACCAGTGTTTCGCGATAGGGCTGCGGCAGGGCAGCGATCGCCGCCTCGAGTGCCGCCGTATCGGCCCTGGCAATCAGGCTGGCCTCCGGGCCATCCTCGTCGGGCAGGCTGGTGCCGTGTGCCGCCGCCATATCGTCGAGATCGCCGAGGTCGCCGACGGCCATCATGGCGCGCGGCCGGTTGCGCGACATCCAGGTGTAGGAGGTGTTGCGCACGATGGTCAGCAGCCAGGCACGGGCGTTGCCGCCGGCATAGCCCGAAATGCCGGCATGCGCCTTGATGCAAGCGTCCTGCACCACATCCTCGGCGTCGGCGGCATTGCCAGTCAGCCAGCGGGCAAGCGCCAGCGCATCGCCGAGATGCGGCAGCACCACCTGGTTGAAGCGTTCTGCCAGGGCCCTCTCGCTCAAAGCGGCACCATGATCCGATACTCCGGGCCGGGCCGCCTCAAGATGCGACGGCGACCTTGCTTTGCTCGCAGGGGCAAAGCCCCCGGAAACAGGCAGAGCCGCCTGCCTTGCCGAAACTGAATTCATCTGCGTCACCGGTGTCAAGCGCCATGGAGGAGAGACTGATGACGATCATGCGCGCCAGCATATGGTCACGGCCTGTGCCGCAGCCATGGTCGCTGTTCTCGCAATGACGGGGCATGTCGATCTCCTCAACGCCAGCCGTGGCGTATGTCGAGGAGACCTGTCGCGGCGCCGATTTATTCCCGCTTGCATCTCTTTCGTGATCACGGTGTCGTGATCTTCGGTGTCTCGCGCCTAGGCGAAGATACAGCGAACAATCCTCTGGCAATCAAGGAAGTTGAATATGTTGCGTGAAATGCAAGAACTGATCGGGTTCTTCATCCCACATGTCCGCGACACCGAAACCTTGGAACGCCTACTCCGAATGATCGATGACCGTGGTTCTTGGCCCAAGGCCCATCACCTCTTTGATCACATTCGGCACAAGACGCTACGCGCACATCGTGGTCAGGATATTCAGGCCCAGGCGCAATTCATGTTTGAAGAGGCCTGCGCCAAAACGCTGTTCAATCTTACCCACAGCACTGCACCGTTCGATTCCGACTCACCATACTGGATCGTGCCGAATGCTCTGACCTGTGCACAGAAGCTTCGGCTGGATCCGATGGATGTGGTCAGGATTGTTGCCAGGACTGACTGACACGCATTGCAATACGGCGGCGAAATGCTCTGGCGAGACCTTAGTGTTGCTTGGTGCGCATTCAATCCGGCCAGCGCAAGACGCCGGATGAATCTTTGCGGGCAACCTTCATCGCATCGGCGGGACGGTCCTTCGCGGTCAATATGGCGCGCAGCCGTTCGGCGACGATCTCCGCCTCGCCGGGATGAAGGTTGCAGGGGTCGAGGAAGAAATGGCCGCGCTCGATTTCGTGGTTGCGCACGATGATCGGCGGCGAGCCCGCCGCCAGCGCCGAGGTGAGGCCGGCGGCGCTGAAGCGGCTTTCCGGCGATACGAAGATTTGCAGCCGATCGAGCGGATTGGCTGTCGGGTCTGGAATGATCTTCGCAAAGATGCCCCGCAGCCCCTGCAAAGCGTCCTTCCACAGATTGAGTGCCGCCTCCTCGCGCAGGCGGATGCCGGCGTGGTCACGCTTCTCCCAGGCTTCGAGTGCGGCCATGGTGCCGGCGATGCTTTCCTTGCCGACCTTCATGGCGCGGGCGACGCCGCGGTTCTGCAGATAGGCTGATCGCACCAGGTCCTTGCGGCCTGTGACGATGCCGCTGGTCGGTCCACTCAGGAATTTGTGGCCGCTGTAGATGACGACATCGGCGCCGCGCGCCAGGAAGCCGCGCAAATCGTATTCCGACGCGGCATCGACGATCACCGGCACGCCCTTGGCGTGGCAAATCTCGCAGAATTCTTCCAGCGACAGCATGCCGTACTGCACGGTGTGGTGGGCAACGACGTAGAGGCCTGCCACTGTCTGGTCGTTGATCGCTTCGCGCACATGATAGTCCTGCGTCACGCTGACCGTGCCGGCGGGGATCACCTTGGCGCCGGCGACGCGGACCGACTGGTCGATCGGGGCGCCGTAATTGACGATGTGGCCAAGCTGGATGACGACCTCCGACTTGAGATCGCCGGTATCGTCAGGCAGGCGTTCGATCGCAAGCAGGTTGTTTCCCGTCATCGCACCGGCGATCGCCATGGTGATGCCGCTGGCGCAGCAGGCGGTGATGAAGCCGGCCTCGCCGCCGGTGAGGCGCGCGACGACCGTGCTCGCGGCGCGCTGCAGATCGTCCATCTCCACCCATTGCGAAGCCATTTCGGCCATGGCGCTGATCGCCTCCGGAACGATGATCGACGCGCCGAGCGCGGTCATGGTGCCGGAGACATTGATGATCGGGCGAAGGCCGAGCCGTTCGCGGATGGTGGTGTTGGAGCCGGCGGCGGAAGTGGTTTTCATGTCAGCAGATCCCGTGGGTGGCAGGTCAGGCAGCGATTTCGACGACCGCTTCGATTTCGACAGTGATGTTTCCAGGCAGCGAGCCGACGCCGATCGCCGAGCGGGCGTGGCCGCCAATATTAGCAAACACATCGGCAAAAAGATCGGAACAGCCATTCACGACTTTGGGGTGGTCGCTGAAGGTCGGCGTGGCATTGACGAAGCCGAGAAGCTTGACGACGCGCACGATGCGGCCGAGATCGCCGGCGGCGGCATGCATAACGGCAAGCAGGTTGAGCCCGGTCAGGCGCGCATGCTCATAGGCCTGCTCGACGGTGACGTCCTCTCCGACCTTGCCAGTGCAGAGCGTGCCGTCGGCGCGCAGCGGCCCTTGGCCGGACAGGAAGATCAGCCGGCCGCTCTCGGCATGGGTGACGAAATTGGCGATGGGCGTCGGCGGCTCGGGCAGCGTCAGGCCGAGTTCGGCGAGCCGGATGTAAGGCGTCATGGAAGAAGGCTCCCTTGAATGGCTTCGGCCATCCGATGTCAGAAATAAATGGCGTCAGCCGTCCAGTGTCAGAAATGCGAGGCGCGGAAGCGCGCCAGGAAGGTGCGGAGGCGCTCGTTGCTGGTCTCCGCCGCGAGGATCTCCTTGGGTGGGCCGACAGCGCTGACGCCGCCATCGGCCATGAAGACGATGCGGCTCGAAGCGTCGCGGGCGAAGGCCATTTCATGCGTCACCATCAGCATGGTCATGCCGTCCTCGGCAAGGCTGCGCACCACGGCCAGCACCTCGCCGACCAGTTCAGGGTCGAGCGCCGAAGTGATCTCGTCGAGCAGCAGGATCTTCGGCTCCATCGCAACGGCACGGGCGATGCCGACGCGCTGCTGCTGGCCGCCGGAGAGTTCGGCAGGCAGGCTGTCGGCCTTGTGGGCGAGGCCGACACGGCCGAGCCAGTGTTCGGCGGCCTGGCGCGCCTCGGCCTGGCTCTTTCCCCGCACCTTGGTGAGGCCGAGCATGATGTTGCCGGCAGCGGTGAGGTGCGGAAACAGGTTGAAGCTCTGGAACACCATGCCGGTCTCGGCGCGCATGCTGGCCAAGTCGCGCTCGCTGCGGCGCTGGCGCGTTCCAGCCTCGCGATAGCCGACCTCCTTGCCGTCGATGCGGATCGAGCCGCTGTCGTAGCTCTCGAGGAAATTGACGCAGCGCAGCAGCGTGGTCTTGCCGCTGCCGGAGGGACCGATGACGGTCACCACCTCGCCGCGGTTGACCTGAAGGCTGACGGAACGCAGCACCTCGACGGCGCCGAAGGCCTTGGAGACATCGCGCACGTCGAGCAGCGCGGGACTGGCGTTTGTGGCATCGGACATCGTGCTATTCCCGAATGAAGGCAAAGCGCCGCTCGAGCCGCCGGCTGGCGAGCGAGAGCGCGTAGTTGACCGCGAAATAGATGAGCGCGCCGAGGATATAGAGCGGCATTGCCTCATAGGTGCGGCCGATGACCTGGTTGATGGCCTGCATCAGATCGGTGATGCCGAGCAGCGACACCAGTGCGCTGCCCTTGACCGCATCGGTGACGCCGTTGATCCAGGGCGGCAGGAAGCGCCTGAAGGCCTGCGGAAAGATGACGTAGGTGAGCCGTTGGCGGAAGGTCAGGCCGATCGCCATCGCGGCTTCGGACTGGCCTTTCGGGATCGAGCCGACCGCGCCCCTGAGATATTCGATGACCTGAGCCGTCTTGAACAGGGTCAGCGCCAGCACGGCGGCCCAGAAAGACGGCAGATGCAGGCCGATGGCGGGCAGGCCGTAATAGACGAAGAACATCAAGACTAGGATCGGAATGCCGCGAATGGTGTCGGAGAAGATGCGCACCGCCCAGCGCAGCGGGGCAGGGCCATAGACCAGGCCGACACCAAGCACGACGCCGGCGATGAGCGACAGTGTGACGACCAGAAGCGACACCCACAGGGTCAGGGCGAAGCCTTTGGCGAGGAAGGGCAGGGCGTAGAGGATCTGGCTCAGCATGTCAGCGCGCCGCCCTGAACCGGCGCTCGACGAGCCTGAGCCCGAAAAGCAGGATGTAGCCGGTCACCAGATACATCGCCGTCGTCACCAGATAGACCTCGACGATGCGGAAGGTGTTGAAGTTGATCCACTGGGCGCCGAAGGTGAGCTCGGGCACCGAGATGACCGAGGCGATCGACGTGTCCTTGAACAGCGAGATGAAGGTGTTGGAGAGCGCCGGCAGCGTGATGCGCAGCATGGTCGGCAGACGCACGTGGATGAGCCTTTGCCAGGGCGTCAGGCCGATCGCCTTGCCGGCATCGAGCTGGCCGCGCGGGACGGCTTCTAGCCCTGAGCGAAACACCTCGACCAGATAGGCGCCGCTATAGACCGACAGCGTCAGGACGAACGATGTCGGTGCGCTGTAGGCGAGATCAACCACGGTCGGCAGGCCGTAGAAGACGAGATAGACCAGCAGAATCAGAGGCACGTTGCGGATGAATTCGACATAGGCGGCGATGATGGTGCGCACCGTGCGTCCTGCCGAGACATACCAGACCGCCAGCACCAGGCCGATGAGGACGCCGATGGCGATCGAGATCACCGCAAGCTCGAGGCTGAGCAGCAGGCCGCCCCAGAGCTTGTCGAAATGCCGCCAGATCAGATTGAAATTGAGGGCATAGCCCATGCCTAAGCCTTAGCACACAGCGGACCGTCGGGAGGCGGAAGGGCGCCGGGGCGCCCTCCCGCCTGATGCAGATCAGATGGCCGGGAAGCCGGGATGGCGTGCCGGCGGCTCCTGTCCGAAATAGTCCTTGAATGCCGCGTCGTAGAGGGCGTTTTCGTGGCCGAACATGGCGATGGTGAAGGTCGCGTTGACGAAGGACAGCCAGTCGAGGTCGCCTTGCCGGAGTGCTGCACCATACAGCATGCTCAGCCAGCTCTTGCCGGCGTCGAAATATTTGTCCGGGTTGCGCGAGGCGAGCCAGCGCACGGTGGACAGATCGACGGCGGCTGCGTCGACGCGTTTCGATTCCAGTGCCTGAAGCACGTTGGCCTGGGTATCGATCTGCATGACCTGGCACTGCGGCAGCACCGAATGCACCTGTGCCTCGGCATCGACATTCTGCAGAATGGAGATGCGTGTTGCGGCGCCGCCGGCGAGCAGCTTGTCGAAGGTCTTGTTCTCGGCGGTCGGAAGGCTCAGCAGGGCAACGCCCTCGACATAGTAGGGCCGGGAGAAATTGACCAGCTGCGAACGCTGGGCGCTCATCGTCATGAACTGGATGGTGATGTCGACCTTGTTGGTGGTGACGTTGGGAATGCGCTGTGCCGGATCCTGCATGACGAACTCGACCTTGGTCGGATCATCGAACAGGCCCTTGGCCAGAATGCGCCCCATGGTGATGTCCATGCCGACCAACTCGCCGGCATCGTTCTCGAAATGCCAGGGCGCGTTGGTGCTGCCGGTGCCGACGATCAGCTTGCCGCGGTCGAGCACGGTGCGCAGCAGGCTGTCGGATGCGGCCTGCGCGGCGGCCTTCTGGGCATCGACGGTGGCCAGCACGCCGGCGGTGGCCAGTCCCGCCATTCCCAATTTCAGAAAATCACGTCTTCCGGATGTGTCGTTCACGGCGACCTCCTTTCGTGTTGTGTTCCCCTATGCACAGGCAATACACGCGACGGTGATTTCAAAGCGATTGTCTCTTACAAGAGACGCATGTATCCTGTACAAGACAGATACTAACACCAGGAATCGACAATGCAAGATGGCAATGCCTTGGCAGTTTCAGCCGACGAAAAGACGACAGCTTCTCGCGAGAAGGGGCTCAACCGGGTGCTCGAAATCCTGGACTTTCTGCACACGACGCAGCGGGCGATCGGCATCGGCGACCTTGCCAAGGGGGTGAACGCTCCGCGTTCCACGACCTACACGCTGGTGCGATCACTGGTCGACGCCGGCCTGCTGGAAATGGAAGGCGACGGCAACCGCGTCTATTTCGGCAAGAAGCTCTATCTCTACGGAATGGATTATGTGCGCGGCAACGATTTGCTACGGCGCGGGCGCCAGGAGGTCGACCATCTGTCGCGCGAGACCGGCGAGACGTCGGAACTGTGCATGCTGCAGAGCGGCCGCTACACCATCGTCCACGCAAGCCCAGGCACCAGGCCGTTCCGCATCAGCTCGGCCACCGGCCTGCAGATACCGCTGCCGTGGACCGCGTCTGGCAGGTTGCTGTTGGCAGGGTTGGAGCGGGCTGAGATCGAAGCCATGGTGTCTGACGACGATCTCTTGCTACCCGATGGTCGCAAGCTGCGGCTCGATGATTTCATCGACGATATCGCCAAGGCAGGGGTGACCGGCTACTGCGTCACTTCGGGCTTGGTCGATGCCTACACGAAATGCCTTGCGGTGCCGGTCTTTTCAGCGCCGGGCAAGGTCGAGGCGACGATGTGCCTGGTGGTTCCCATCGACACGTCCGATGAGCGGACCGGCAGTCTCATCGGCCTGCTGCGCGACCGCGCGTCCAGGCTTTCGATCGGCGGATAGGCGAAAGACGGCTAAGCGATGATGTCTGGAATGATCTTGTCTTCCAGGGTCATCAGCCGGTCCTTGAGCGCCAGCTTCTTCTTTTTCATGCGCTGAATCTGCAGCGGGTCGCAGTTGGTGGCGATCATCGCGTTGATCGCGGCGTCGAAATCGGCGTGTTCCTGCTTCAGCCGGGAAAATTCGAGGCGAATATCGGCCTTTTCCTGATCGGACATTCTCTACCGTCTGCACGTCTGCGGCGCCCAAAACTGGGCCTGGTTGGGCGGGGGCGGCAATTTCTGCCACCGGCGCGCAGCCAATATCACATTTCACATTGTCGTGGAATGCTACCACGCAGCATTCGACATCCCGGTCGGAAGGTGGCAAAGTGTCATCGTGCCGTCACAGAAGCGACCTGCGGTGGACGTGTCTTTGACGGCTGCAATCGAGGAAACCATGAAAGGGAGAACCAATCATGTCTCTTGCATCCCATCTTGATGAGTTGCAGCGGAAACACGGCGACATCGAACGCGAAATCGATGACGCGATGAACCACCCATCGGTGGACGACCTCGAAATCGTGAATCTCAAGCGACGCAAGCTGGCACTCAAGGACGAGATTGAAAAATTGAGGGCGACCACGCATTGACGCTCAACTGATATAGCCGCTCATCATTTGCGGTCTTTCTTGCCGGCGGCAACCGCCGCCGGTGTCGTGGTTTTGATTTTGTCAACGGCTATGAGCCATGGCTAATATTATATCTTCAAGCTCCTTCTGACCAAGCCATTTGCGATCCTGACGGCGGCCATTTCTGGCCAGTGGCGACCTGTCGCCATTGACAAGCCATCTTTGCTCCTCCACCTCATGCCCGAACCTCAGCGCATCGGCCCCGGGGAGTGCTTGTGCGTCCAAGCGGACGCACGGAGCTTCAGAGACAAAAGGCTGCCGGCATGACCGGATATTTTTCCTTTCCTTTCCCCCGCCGCACCTCGGTCGGCGTCGATGTTGGCGGCGTGGTCGTTGGCGGCGGCGCCCCGGTTGTCGTGCAGTCGATGACCAACACCGACACCGCCGATATCGACCAGACCGTTGCGCAGGTCGCGGCACTGCACCGCGCCGGCTCGGAGATCGTACGCATCACCGTCGACCGCGACGAAAGTGCAGCCGCCGTGCCGCGCATTCATGAACGGCTCCAGCGTCTCGGCATCAATGTGCCGCTGGTCGGCGACTTCCACTATATCGGCCACAAATTGCTCGCCGATCATCCTGCTTGTGCCGAGGCGCTGGCCAAGTACCGCATCAATCCCGGCAATGTCGGCTTCAAGGACAAGAAGGACCGGCAGTTCACTGATATCGTCGAAATGGCGATCAAACACGACAAACCGGTGCGCATCGGCGTTAACTGGGGCTCGCTCGACCAGGAGCTTCTGACCCGGCTGATGGACGACAACCAGGACAAGGGTTTCCCGCTGACGGCGCAGGAGGTGATGCGCGAGGCAATCGTGCAGTCGGCGATCCTGTCGGCCGAGATGGCCGAAGAAATCGGCCTCGGTCGGGAAAAAATCATCCTGTCGGCCAAGGTCAGCGGGGTGCAGGATCTGATCGCCGTCTATACCGAGCTTGCCACCCGCTCCAACCACGCGCTGCATCTTGGTCTCACCGAGGCCGGCATGGGCTCGAAAGGCATCGTCGCCTCGTCCGCCGCCATGGGCATCCTTTTGCAGCAAGGCATTGGCGACACCATCCGCATCTCGTTGACACCGGAGCCGAATGGCGACCGCACGCGCGAAGTGCAGGTGTCGCAGGAACTGCTGCAGACCATGGGTTTCAGGCAGTTCGTGCCGATCGTCGCCGCTTGCCCCGGCTGCGGTCGCACCACCTCGACCGTGTTCCAGGAGCTGGCGCAGAACATCCAGGCGGACCTGCGCAAGAACATGCCGGTGTGGCGTGAAAAATATCCCGGCGTCGAGAACCTCAAGGTCGCGGTGATGGGCTGCATCGTCAACGGCCCGGGTGAGTCCAAGCATGCCGATATCGGCATTTCTCTGCCCGGCACCGGCGAGACCCCGACGGCGCCCGTCTTCGTCGACGGCAAGAAGGCGGCGACGCTGCGCGGACCGTCGATCGCGGCGGATTTCGAGAAAATGGTCGCCGACTATATCGATCAGAGGTTCGGTCGTGGCGGCAAGGCCGCGGCAGAGTAGACCAGATGCAGCGTTTCCTCTGGGCGGCGCTGATAGTCTTGTGCGGTATGGCCTGGTCGACGCTTGCCGGGGCCGATCCGCCGCAATCGGCCAAGCAGCGGCTGATCGACAAGGTCTGCAACCTGATCCAGGCCCATGCCGACCAGAACGGCCTGCCCAGGGATTTCTTCGCCCGGCTGATCTGGAAGGAAAGCCGTTTCGACCCCAATGCTGTCAGCCCCGTCGGCGCCGAAGGCATCGCCCAGTTCATGCCGGGCACCGCCAAGATGCGGGGGCTCGAAAATTCCTTCGACATCAACCAGGCGATCCCGGCCTCGGCGAAATACCTCGCCGAAATGAAAACCAGCTACGGCAATCTTGGCCTGGCGGCCGCCGCCTACAATGCCGGCGAAAGCCGGGTGTCGCGCTGGCTGGGCTCGGGCGGCTTCCTGCCGATGGAGACCGAGAGCTATGTCTTCGACATCATGGGCGAGCCAGCGGACAAGTTCGCCGATACCAGCTATGCCGGAACCATCCAGCCGCTCGACAAGAAGGCGAGCTTTGCGGTTGCCTGCCGCAAGCTACCGGTGATCATGTCGCAGACCGTGGCGATGGCCTCGATCAACATAAAGCCGTGGGGCGTCCAGGTCGCCGGCAATTTCAGGCGCGGGGCGGCGATCAACCAGTGGCTGCGGGTGAGGAGCCGGTTTCCGGCTCTGCTCGCCGGCCATGATCCAGTGGTGAGCCGGGTGCGCACGCCGATCGGCCGGCGCGGCATCTATGCCGTCAGGATCGGCATCGACGATCGTGCCACCGCCAATGTCATCTGCCAGAAATTACAGAGCGTCGGCGGGGCCTGCGTGGTGGTGCGCAACCGGTAGTCCGAAGGAGCATCGGCGTGAAAGCCAGGATCGTCCTGCTCAATGGCGTCGGCAGTGCCGGCAAAAGCTCGATCGCCAGGGCGTTACAGACAATAACCGCCGCCCCTTTCCTGCATGTCCAGATGGACAGTTTTCTCGAGATGCTGCCCGATGCCTTGCAGGACCATGCCGATGGTTTCTCCTACGAAACCGTTCAACAGGGCGGCAAGCCGTCGGTGGTGATCAGGGCCGGACCGGTGGGCGAAAAAACCCTGCGCGGCATGCGCCACGCCGTCGCCGCCATGGCCGGGCAAGGCAACAACCTCATCGTCGATGAGGTGCTGTGCAATGGCGATATGTCGGACTATGTCAAACTCTTGTCTGCCTTCGATCTCCATCTGGTCGGCGTCATGGCGCCGCTGGAGGTTCTGGAAGCCCGAGAAGCCCGGCGAGCAGACAGGCTGCCGGGCCTGGCGCGCTGGCAATATGAGCGCGTGCACCGGGATATACGCTACGATCTCGAAGTCGACACCAGCCGGTTTACGCCGCTCGAATGCGCCCAGCGCATCCAGCAAAGATTCCATCTATAGCGGCCGGCATCTTCTATCGCGGCGACAGCTTTCGCCATTCAACAACAATGCCGATAGCTGATGTTGCAGCAAGCGTCGGTCGGAGTGGCGTCGATTAAATCTTAATAATTTCTGCTATAGCAAAGGCAGGATCAGTATTTCCGGCGCAGATATGTTCGCGCCCTTTGACCAGGGGGCATTATACCGGTGGCAAATTTCCTCAAAAAGATTGTCGGCGAGCTCGAAACGCCCCGCTCCAAGCGGCCATTCGGTTCCGGCTGGCTGTCCGGGTCGATCGGCTTGCTTGCCGGGGTCACCGGCCTGCTGATGGTCATCGTGTTGCGCTACCCGTCGCTGACCTCGATGCCGGATCTGGCGCCTATCCATCAGATGCTGTTCTTCAAGCCGGTGCTCTATTTCGTGCTCATCTCCGGCTATATACTGGCCATATTGAGCATGATGCTGCGCAGGGAAAAGACGCTCGGCGCGGCGGCGATGTTCACCGTGCTCCTGGCATCGCTGCTCGGCATGCTCCCGGTCCGTCATCAGCTGCAGATTGACGGCGTCTTCTTCGGCCTCGATTTTTTCATTCTGAACGCGCTCTTCATGGGCGTGCTGTTCGTTCCGCTCGAACGCATTCTTGCCCGCAACAAGGACCAGACAGTGTTCCGCGACGAATGGCGCGAAGACCTGTTTTACTATCTGGTCTCGTCGCTGCTGGTGCAGATACTGACCTACCTGACCCTGGCGCCGTCCACTCTGGTCAACGCGCAGGGCGGCCTTGGTTCGGTGCGTGCCTGGGTCCACGACCTGCCTTGGCTGGTGCAGTTGGTGGCGGTGATGTTCCTGACCGATCTTGCCCAATATTGGGTGCACCGGGCCTTCCACCGCATCCCCTTTCTGTGGAATTTCCATGCCGTGCATCATTCAGCCAAGTCGATGGACTGGATTGCCGGCGCGCGGATGCATTTCCTGGAAATCATCGTGCTGCGCAGCCTGACCGCCACGCCGATGTTCGTTCTGGGGTTCGATGAATCTGCGATCCAGACCTATATCCTGATCGTCTACGTCTATTCATCTTTCATCCATTCCAACATCGGAACCAGTTTTGGCCCGGCCGAAAAACTGCTGGTGTCGCCGCGCTATCATCACTGGCATCACGGCCTCGAGAAAGAGGCGATCGACGTCAACTTCGCCATCCATTTCCCGCTGCTCGACCGGCTGTTCGGCACCTACCATCTGCCGGAGGGACGGTGGCCGAAGGGCTATGGCATTCATGGCCACCCCGTGCCGAAAGGATATTGGCGGCAATTCCTCTACCCCTTCCGGCGCGGCTAAGGCGTTCACAGGTTTCGCGGAACAGGCGAGCAGCTCCATCTCCAGCACGCCCGTCGCATCCAGCAGAAATTTCGGTTATAGGCCGCTGCCATGACCGACAGACTCTACAGCGACCCAGACCTCGTCCAGTTCTACGATATCGAGAACACAGGCGGCGACGATTTCAATTATTGTGTCGGTTTCGCCGGCAATGCCCGCTCGGTTCTTGATCTCGGCTGCGGCACCGGGCAGCTGGCCGCAGCGCTCAGCCAAGGCCGTAGCGTCACCGGCGTCGATCCGGCATCGCCGATGCTCGATGTCGGGCGCGGCAGGCCTAATGGAGATAAGGTCGACTGGGTTGAGGGAGACGCGCGAACAGTTCGGCTCGGCCGACGCTTCGATCTGGTGTTGCTGACCGGGCATGCCTTCCAGGTGTTTCTGACGGCCGAGGATCAGTCAGCTGTGCTGCGCACCATCGCCGAACATCTTGCAGCGGATGGCCGCTTCATTTTCGACAGCCGAAATCCCGTTGCGAAGGAATGGCTGGAATGGACGCCGCAGCGCTCCGAAAGGATCGTGTTGCATCCCCACCTTGGCGCGGTGAAATCCTGGAACGACGTTGAGCGCGATGCCGTGACCGGCATCGTCACCTACTCGACGTTCTATGAAATTCCAGGTGGCAACGCGGTTCTGAGCGCCGAATCGAAGATCGCGTTCCCGGCAAGGGAAGATCTTGCCGGGATGCTCGGCGAGGCCGGCCTGCTGGTCGAGCAATGGCTCGGCAATTGGCACGGCGAACCTTACGTCGATAGCGCGCCGGAAATCATTCCGATCGGCAGGTTGCGCTGATCCGGCAGCCCGACCGGGTGTATCTCACGCCGTCTTGGCGATCACCGTTTCGCTGAGCCATGTGCCGATCTTGGCGCCGAGGCGATCGGGCGAAACCGGCTTCGGCAGATAGTCATCCATGCCGGCCTCGATGCACTTGTCGCGATCGCCCTTCAGCGCATGCGCGGTGACGCCGATGATCGGGATGTGGCCGCCCGATGAGGCCTCGATCGCCCGGATGGCGCGGGTTGCCTCGTAGCCGTTCATCTCCGGCATCGAGACGTCCATCAGGATCAGTTTCGGATGCAGCGACCGGTACATCTCGACCGCCGTCCGGCCATTGCCGGCAATGCGGTAGCTCAGGCCGAGCCCATTGAGGATCTGGCCGAACACCAGCTGGTTCACGTCGTTGTCCTCGGCGATGAGGATGTCGATCGGGCCGTTGGGCGTGGCGGTCGATTCCGGTGCGGTCGCGACCGGTATTGCGGGGCCACGGATGACGGTGAAGGCCGGCGGTGCCGGCTGCGGCATCGGCTGGACCGGCTCGCGGACGAAATGCGCCTTGCCGACCTGTGAGCGGGCCTTCTGGATGACCGAGATGACCGTGCCGAGCAGGACCGCCGAGCGCGCCGGCTTGGTCAGATGCGCTGATATGCCGAAGTCGATGATCATCTTGCCGAAATCGACCTGGTCGACCGAGGTCAGGATGACGATCGGGATGGCCGACAGCCGGCTGTCGGCGGCGATGGCCCGGGCGACATCGGCGCCGTTCATGCCAGGCATCTGGTAGTCGAGGATGATGCAGTCGACGCTGGCGCCCAACTGGCAGGCGCGATCGAGGAAGGCCAGCCCCATGGCGCCGCTTTCAGCCGCAGCGCAGTCGAAGCTCCAGCTCCTGAGCTGCTCGAGCAGGATCTCGCGGTTGACCGGATTGTCGTCGATGACCAGCACGCGCGCGCCGGTGACGTCGACCGGCACGATCGCGTCGCGCGCCTCGGCATGGTGCACGGGCAGCGGCACTCCGAACCAGAAGACGGAGCCGCGTCCGATCTCGCTCTCGACACCGATCTTGCCAGCCATCAAATCAACAAGGCGGGCGGCGATGGCAAGGCCAAGGCCGGTGCCTTCGTGGCGGCGGGTGGAGGAGCCATCGACCTGCGCGAATTTCTCGAACACGTTCTGCAATTTCTCGGCCGGAATGCCGATGCCGGTGTCTTCGACGCGCAACTTGAGCTGGACGACGCCGTTGACGGTTTCGCCGCCGACATCGATCAGCACATGGCCCTTCTCGGTGAACTTCACCGCGTTGCCGACCAGATTTGTGACGATCTGCCGGAAGCGGCCGGCGTCGCCGATGACATGGGCCGGCAGGCGCGGATCCACACGCACGATCAGTTCGAGGTTTTTTTCGGCGACACGCGCCGAGACCAGCGTCGCCACATCCTCGACCGCTTCGGTAAGGCGGAAAGGGGCAGGGTCCAGCGTCAGCTGTCCGGCATTGATCTTGGAGAAATCGAGGATGTCGTTGATGATGGTGAGCAGCGCATTGCCGGATTTGACGATGACTTCGGTGAAGGTCTTCTGGCGTGGGGTCAATTCGGTCTTGGCCAGGAGTTCGGCCATGCCGAGCACGCCGTTCATTGGCGTGCGGATCTCGTGGCTCATATTGGCCAGGAATTCAGACTTGGCGCGGTCGGCGGCCTCGGCCTTGAACAGGGATTCGGCCGATTGGGCAAAGGCGTGGCGGATCGCCTGTTCCATCGGTCGGAAGACCCAGAAAGCGACGATGGCCAGGACAGCGAACAACAGGCCGCTCGCCCACAGCAGCAACCGGTCGCTGGAGGCGTCGGCCAAATGGCGCTCGTCGTCCATGGCGGTGCGGACGCGGACCAGCATCGGCTGGACGAACAGGTCGTTCTGGTTGCGGATTTCCCGATAGCTCCATTCATCGGCCTTCTGCGCCACCGACATCAGGTTGAAGTTGCGCACCATGTCGTGCGCCGACCAGAACAGGTCGCCGTTCACCGATGCGGTTTCGAGTTCGCTGATGGTCTGGGCCGACAGGCGTGAGCGTATCGCGGCGAACTGGGCGGTCAGCGTGTCGATCTCGCCGGTCAGGCGTTCGGAATGGTCGCGCGCCGAAGCGGTCAGCGCGTCGCGCGTTTCGTTGCGCCAGGCGGATCCGGTTGTCTCGGCAAAGCTGGTCGCGTTGCGCAGGTCGCGGGTGAAGACGACGAGGTTGCTGCTCAGCGCATCGATCTCATGACGGAAGGAATTGACACGGTTGAGCGCAACCATGACGGCCGTGGAAGCCAGCGCGAAAATCAGCAATCCTGAAAGATAGCGAATCCGGACAAACCGGATGAAGGAAGAATATTCCGGCATGCGCAACCCCAACACATACGCATTATTTTAACGACCGGGATTACGCTTCATTTACATTAAGATTTCGTTCGCCCGACCGGCTTGTTGGTTTGCAGCAAGCCAATGCAATGTTCCGGCGGACACAGTCATCCGCCGGCCAGGGGGAACTCGTTGGCGATCGTGACGTGATGGTGGATGCGGCCCTCGAAGTATCTGGTCAGAACGGCCTCGGTCGCGGCGCGCGATTCAGCGCGGACGGGGCTGGCAAGGGCCGCGTCGACGGCCGCCATGTCGCGATAGTTGATCGCCAGGATCAACGGGAATTCCGGCGCGCCGTCGTCACGCTTTTCGGCGAAGCTGACGCGCACGTCGAGCGCGCCGGGGAACGCCTTCCACTTTGGCAGCACGGTGTCGAGGACAGCCTGGCGGAATGCCGGGGTCTCACCGTCCTTCACCTTGCCTTCAAACAACGCATAGCGCGTGATCATGTCTCGTTCTCCTGGTCGTTGTTGCGTTGGAAGAATTCCATCAATGCGGCCTGATCCTCGCCGCCCAGCCCGGCCGCCGTCAGCAGCCGGTGTATTTCGGCGCAGACGGCCGTCAGCGGCATCGCCGTGTGTGTGCGCCGCGCCAGATCCTGTGCGGCGTTGAGATCCTTGACCATGTTGTCGATGCGGCCCGTGCGCCGGTAGTCGCGAGTGGCGAAACGGGGCAGATATTCCTGCAGGATGGCGCTGTCGGCGCGGCCGCCTTTCAGGGCCTGCGGGATCTTCAGCACGTCGACGCCGGCGTCGATCGCCAGCCGCGTCGCTTCCGCCACGGCCATGAAATTCAGCGCGCACAGCACCTGGTTGACCAGCTTGGTCGTCTGGCCGGCGCCGGCCGGTCCCATATGGGTGTAGTTGGCCGACACGTGGCGCAGCACCTCGTGCGCGTCGGCGACGTCCTGCGTTTCGCCGCCGGCCATCAGTGTCAATTCCCCGGTCGATGCTTTCGGCGCGCCGCCGGAGAGCGGACTGTCGACCCAGCGCAGCCCTTTCTCACTTGCGTCGGCCGCCAGCTGGCGAGTGGCGTCGGGGTCGATGGACGACATGTCTATGATCAGCGTGCCGGGCTTCGCCCCGGCAGCCACGCCGCCCTCGCCGAACACCGCGCGGCGCACGATCGCCGCTGAATTGAGGCTGAGGATGACGCAGTCGGCAGCGCCGGCGGCCGCGGCCGCAGTCACCGCAGCCGCGGCGCCCTTGGCGACCAACGCCGCCACCTTGGCTTTGTCGAGATCGAACACCAACAGGCGATTGCCGGTGGCGAGCAGGCGCTCGCCGATCGCCCCGCCCATGGCGCCGGCGCCGATCAGTGCGATGGTCTTGGTCATGACGGTGGAACCCCGATCCTGGCTGTTATGTCGGCAACAATCCGGTCGAGCGGCGCGTCAATCGCTATGGCGATCGCGTTCTCGTCCTTTCCCGGCACCTCCAATGTCGCGAACTGGCTGTCGAGCAGGCTTGTCGGCATGAAGTGACTGGTGCGCTCGCGCATGCGCCGGGAAATCAGTTCGCGCGAACCGTCGAGATAGATGAACAGGACCGGTGCTCCGGCCCGTTCGATGATGAAATCGCGATAGGCCCGCTTCAGCGCCGAGCAGCCGACGATGGCCCGCGTGGTTCCCGGCTTCAGGATTTCGCCGACCCGCGCCAACCACGGCCACCTGTCGGCATCGATAAGCGGGATGCCGGCGCTCATCTTGGCGATGTTGGCGTCGGGATGCAGCAGGTCGCCGTCGACGTATTCCGCGCCGATCGCGCGGGCGAGTGCCTCGCCGATCGTTGTCTTGCCCGAACCGGCAACGCCCATGACGACCATGCGGCGCGACGGATCAGATTGAAGCTGTGATACCGCCATCGACATAGAGGATGTGCCCGTTGACAAAGGATGAGGCGTCGGAGGCCAGGAAGACACAGGCCCCCACCAATTCTTCGACCTTGCCCCAGCGGCCGGCCGGCGTGCGCTTTTCGAGCCATCCGCTGAATGCCGGGTCGGCGACCAATGCCGCATTGAGCGGCGTGTCGAAATAGCCGGGTGCGATGGCGTTGCATTGCAACCCATGTTTGGCCCAGTCGGTCGCCATGCCCTTGGTCAGGTTGCCGACCGCGCCTTTCGTCGCCGTGTAGGGGGCGATGCCCGGGCGGGCGAGCGCGGTCTGCACGCTGGCGATGTTAATGATCTTGCCGCGGCCGCGCCTGATCATGTGGCGCCCGACCGCTTGGCCGACATGAAAGACGCTGGCGATATTGGTCTGCAGCAGGCGCTCGAACGCATCGGCGGGAAAGTCCTCCAGCGGCGTGCGGAACTGCATGCCGGCATTGTTCACCAGTATGTCGATCGGCCCACTGGTTAGCTCGAAAGCGTCGATGGCGGAGCGCACCGCGTCATGGTCGGTCGCGTCGAAGGCGAGTGTTCGCGCCTCTTGTATCCGCGCCGCAGCCTCGGCGAGCTTTGCCTCGTCGCGGCCATTGAGGATCACTTCTGCACCGGCTTCGGCCAGCCCCTTGGCCAGCGCAAAGCCGATGCCCTGGGAGGAGCCGGTAACGAGCGCCATGCGCCCGGTGAGATCGAATATATTGGACGACATTTTTCCGATTGCCTCTCGTCGCTGAGCGTCTTATGTTATCGATAACATCATCTGTCAAGTCAAGTGGAGCGAATACCGATGCAGCGGCCTCACATCCTTCAGGTTGGACCCTATCCCGCGTGGGATGAAGAGCCGCTCAACGAAGCCTTCACAGTGCATCGCTACTTCGCGGCCGACGACAAGGCGTCGTTCCTCGGCGAGGTCGGTCCGCTTGTGCGCGGCATCGCCACGCGCGGCGAGCTCGGTGCGAACCGCGCCATGATCGAGGCCTGCCCTTCGCTCGAGGTCGTTTCCGTCTACGGCGTCGGTTTCGACGCGGTCGATCTCGCGGCATGCCGGGAACGCGGCGTGCGCGTCACCAACACGCCGGACGTGCTGACCAATGACGTCGCCGATCTCGGCATCGCCATGATGCTGTGCCTGTCGCGCGGCATGATCGGCGCCGAACGCTGGGTGCGCGACGGCAGCTGGGCCGCGAAGGGGCTCTACCCGCTCAAGCGCCGCGTCTGGGGCCGGCGTGCCGGCGTGCTCGGCCTCGGCCGTATCGGCTACGAGGTGGCCAAGCGTCTCGCCGGCTTCGGCATGGACATCGCCTACAGCGACGTCGCGGCGAAGGACTTCGCCTCGGATTGGACGTTCGTCGCCGATCCGGTCGAGTTGGCCAGGCGTTCGGACTTCCTGTTCGTGACGCTTGCCGCTTCGGCCGCGACGCGCCACATCGTCAACAAGGATGTGATCGCCGCGCTCGGCGAGGACGGCATGCTGATCAACATCTCGCGCGCTTCCAACATCGACGAGGAGGCGCTGCTCGATGCGCTCGAGAAGAAGGTGCTTGGCACCGCCGCGCTCGATGTTTTCGAAGGCGAGCCGAAGCTCAATGAGCGCTTCCTGGCGCTCGACAATGTGCTGCTGCAGCCGCACCATGCATCCGGCACCGTCGAAACGCGCAAGGCTATGGGCAAGCTTGTGCGCGACAACCTTGCCGCCCATTTCGCCGGCCAGCCGCTGCTTTCGCCGGTGCTTTAGCCTTGTCTTACTCAGATCCGAACGGAAAACCGTCATACACTTTTCCTGGAATTGCCCGAGGAGTTCGCTAACCATGAAGTCGATCGTCATCCACGCCGCCAAGGACCTGCGCATCGAGGACCGGCCGGTCGAGGCGCCGGGCCAGGGTCAAGTGCTGCTGCGGCTGGCCACCGGCGGCATCTGTGGCAGCGACCTGCATTACTACAATCACGGCGGCTTCGGTACGGTGCGGCTGAAGGAGCCGATGATCCTCGGCCATGAGGTCTCCGGCGTCATTGAGAAGGTCGGTCCCGGCGTCGACGGGCTGCAGCCCGGTCAGCTGGTCGCGGTCTCGCCGTCGCGGCCCTGTTACAGCTGCCGATACTGCCGGGAAGGGATGCACAACCAGTGCCTCAACATGCGCTTCTATGGCAGCGCCATGCCGTTCCCTCATATCCAGGGCGCGTTCCGTGAAATGCTGGTGGCGGACGCGCTGCAATGCGTGCCGGCGGACGGGTTGAGCGCTGGCGAGGCGGCGATGGCCGAGCCGTTGGCGGTCTGTCTCCACGCGACGCGCAGGGCTGGTGAGATGCTCGGCAAGCGCGTTCTGGTGACCGGCTGCGGGCCGATCGGCCTGTTGTCGATCCTCTGCGCGCGGCGCGCCGGAGCCGCCGAAATCGTCGCCGTCGACATCACCGATTTTACCCTGTCCATGGCCATGCGTGCGGGCGCCGACAGGACGATCAACACACGAACCGATCCAGACGGGCTGGCACCCTATCTCGCCGACAAGGGGACGTTCGACATCCTCTATGAATGCTCGGGCGCGGCGGCGGCGCTGGCGCAAGGCATCGCTGCGCTGCGCCCGCGCGGCACCATAGTTCAGCTCGGCCTCGGCGGCGCCGAGATGGCACTGCCGATGTCGGCAGTCACCACCAAGGAACTGTCCATCAACGGGTCGTTCCGCTTCCATCCTGAATTCGCCGTGGGTGTCGAGTTGATGCGCAAGGGGCTCATCGACGTAAAGCCTCTGATCACCCACACCGTAGCATTCGCCGAGGCGCTGTCCGGCTTCGAAATCGCCAACGACCGCAGCCAGGCGATGAAAGTTCAGATCGCCTTCGCGTGAGTCACGGCGGTGCGTTGCATTCCGTCGTGATATCGATAACGTACGGCCATGCAGCCTTCGCCAAAACGGCCCACCATGGCCGATGTCGCCAGTCGCGCCAACGTCTCGACGATGACCGTGTCGCGCGCCTTCAAGCGCGATACCTCGGTCAGCGCCGACACGCGCGACCGCATCATGCGGGCAGCGGAAGAGCTCGGCTATGTCTTCGACAGCATCGCCGCCAATTTGTCGTCGCGCCGGTCCGGTTTCGTCGCGGTGACGATACCTTCCATCAACAACGCCAATTTCGCTGATACGCTACGCGGTATGACCGAGGGTCTGCGCGACAGCGGATTGGAAATCCTGCTCGGCTTCACCGACTACAATGTCGAGGAGGAGGAGCGCCTTGTCGGCCAGTTGCTGCGGCGGCGGCCGGAAGCGATCATCGTCACCGGCGGCCGGCATACGCCGCGCTGCCGCAAGATGCTCGAGAATGCCGGTGTCCCGGTCGTCGAGACCTGGGACCTGCCGGATGATCCGATCGGTCATGTCGTCGGCTTCTCCAACGCCGAAGCCGGGCGGCTGATGGTCGATCATTTCGTCGCGCGCGGTTACTCGAGGCTTGGCTTTATCGGTGGCGACACATCGCGCGACACGCGTGGTCTCGATCGCCGGCGTGGTTTCGTCGCGGCACTGCAGGACCGCGGCCTCGACGCCTCGCGCATTATCGCCTCCGGCGTGCCGCCGATATCGATGCGCGAGGGCGCCACCGCCATGGTCGAGATGATCTCGCGCTGGCCGGACACGCAGGCGGTGATGTGCGTGTCGGATCTTTCGGCTTTCGGTGCGCTTATGGAATGCGTGCGGCGCGGCATCCGTGTCCCCGAGGACGTCGCGATCGCTGGCTTCGGCGCCTATGACCTCGCTGAGCAGTCGGTGCCATCGATCACCACGATCGATGTCGACGCGCATGAGATAGGCATCCGTGTCGCCGAACTCGTGCTCGACCTGCTCAATGGGCGCCATGCGCCTGACGACCGGGTGATCGTCGGCATGACGCCGAAGGTGATCGCGCGCCACACCGCTTGAGCTTCGGCGAAAACATAACGGCCGGCGGGATGACCGCCGGCCGTTGACTGCGTGTTGGGACGGGTGACGCCGTCGGCGCCTATTTGCCCCAGATCTTCTTGTACGCGTCGCGGTAGCCGTTGCCGGGGTCGAAGGCATTGTTGGGACCGCCGTCAAACTCGACATTGTCCGCCGTCACGACGTGCAGTGGTGACAGATAGCCGGACCATTTTTCGCCGGCGATGGCGCGGTTGAGCTCATCGACCAGTTGCCAACCCTGCAGGTTGAGCGGCTCGGCGACTGTGACCTTCTGGAACTGGCCGGCACGGATGCGCTGATAGGCCGATTCCGAGCCATCACCGGCGGCGACATTGATCGGCGCGTCGGTGCCCGACTTGCCGGCCGCCGCCAGCGACGGGCCCATGAAGTCGAAATAGAGGTCGTTGATGGCTAGCGAGTGCGTCCACTGGTCGCCGTATTTCTGCAGCAGCGAGGTGGTAAGCTGCGGCATACGCTGCGAGGTCTCGGCGATCGGCGTGTCGACATATTCGAGCACCTTGCCGCCCAGCCGCTCGATCTCCGCCTTCATCTTGTCGGCCTTGGCGATGGCGATGGCGTAGGTCGAATCGGTGAAGATGATGACGCCGGGCTTGCCTTTGGCATCGGCATAGGCCCAGTCGGCCGCAGCGGTGGACACCTGCATCGCGTCGGTCGAGACGTTGGCGAAGACGCCGTTCTTTTCGTCGGGGCCGATCACCGGTCCGGCATGCCAGGAAACCAGCGGAATGCCGGCCGCCTTCGCCTGTTCCAGGGCCGGCGCCTGCTCGACCGCGTCGAAGCCGTTGATGACGATGCCATTCGGCTTTAGCGCCATGGCTTGGCCGAAGGCGGCGGTGCGGCCGCCGATCGATCCGGCGCCGTCGATCACCTTGACTTCCCAGCCGATCGCCTTAGCCGCCTCCTGGACACCGTTGGTGACGCCGAGAATGCCACCATTCTTGAGGTCGCCGGCGAGCACCACGATCGTCTTGCCCGGCTGTGCCTTCGGCCCGGTGGTCGGGCCGTCCCAAGTGGTGACCTTCTGGGCGTATTTCTGCACGACCGCCATGGCGTCGGCCATGGCGTCGGCGCGAGCCTGGCCGGCAAACAGGCCCGGCGCGGCGATGGTCATCGCGAGTAGGGCGATGGACGATTTCAAGAATGTTCTGCGTTGCATGGTGGTACCTCCCTTGGTTTCAAAAATTCGTGGCCTTCCGGCCGAGCGTCAGCGTCATGTCACCGTGCCGAGATGTCCTGCCACCGGACCCGACCCGGCTGGATGCGCGTTGACATAGATGGAATAGAGCGACGTCTGCGCGGTGATGTAGAGCCGGTTCCGACTCGGGCCGCCGAAGCAGACGTTGGAGACAAATTCCGGAACCAGGATGCGGCCGATCAGCGTACCGTCCGGCGAGTAGACGCGGACCGAATCGGCGCTGGAGGCCCAGATGTTGCCGTCTCGATCAACGCGGAAACCGTCGAAGATGCCTGCTTCGCATTCGGCAAAGATGCCGCGTGCCTGGGTCGAACTGCCGTCGGCCGCGACATCATAGGCCCTGATGGCGCGCGGCAGGCCGGGCACATGGCTCTCGCCACTGTCGGAGATATAGAGGATCTTTTCATCAGGTGAGAAAGCCAGACCGTTGGGCTGGACGAGATCGGTGACGATCGCGGTGGCCTCGCCGGCGGCTTCGTCGAACCGGTAGACATAGGATCCGCCGATCTCCGGCCTGGAGATCGTGCCTTCATAGTAGCCCTCGATGCCGTAGACTGGATCGGTGAACCAGACCGTCCCGTCGGATTTGACGACCACGTCGTTAGGCGAATTGAGCCGCTTGCCCTTGACGGTCTCGACGAGGGTGCGCCAGCGCCCATCATGCTCGAGCCGGGAGATGCGCCGTCCACCTTGCTCGCAGGCGACGACGCGGCCTTCGCGATCAAGTGTGTGGCCGTTCTGGTTGTTGCAATGCGTCTGGAAGACGCTGACGGAACCGTCGCCTTCGTCATAACGCAGCAGCCGGTCGTTGGGGATATCCGACCACAGCAGATGCCTTGCGGCCGGGACATAGACCGGTCCTTCCGCCCAGCGGCTGCCGGTCCACAACCGTTCGAGCCTGGCATGCCAGATCGTCAGCTTGCGGAACCGATCGTCCAGAATCTCGTAGTCGCTCATGCAATGGTATCCCAGATACCTATGGAGAGCCGGCGATCCCGATGATCGCCGGTCCCGTGGGTTGCGATCAGGCAACGCCCCAGATCTTCTTGTACTCGTCCCGGTAGCCATTATCGGGATCGAAGACATTCTTTGGGCCGCCGTCGAACTCGATGTTCTCCTTGGCCACGACATGCAGCGGCGTGACATAGCCGGACCATTTCTCGCCGGCGAAAGCCCGGTTCATCTCGTCGATCAACTGCCAGCCTTGCAGACTGAGCGGCTCGGCGACGGTCACCGCCTGGTACTGGCCGGTGCGGATGCGTTGATAGGCCGATTCCGACCCATCGCCAGCCGCTACCGACTTAGGGGCGCCGTCGCCGGGAACTCCCGCCGAGGCGAGAGCCGGCCCCATGAAATCATAGTAGATATCGTTGATCGCCAGTGAATGCGTCCATTGGGCGCCGAAGCGCTGCAGCAGCGACACTGTCAGCTGACCCATACGATTGGAAACATCGGCAATGGGCGTGTCCTCGTAGGAAAGCACCGTGCCGCCTAGCTTCTCGATCAGCGCCTTCATCTTCTCGGATTTGGCGACCGCGAAGGTGTAGTTGCTGTCGGTGAAGATCACCACGCCCGGCTTGCCGCCGGCGTCGAGATAGGCCCACATTGCCGCGGCGGTCGGCACGCCAGACGGATCGGTGGTGACGTTGACCTTGATGCCGGTGCCTTCGATCGGCCCGATAACCGGTAGAGAATGCCACGAGATCAGCTGGATGCCAACCTTGTCGGCCTGCTCGAGTCCGGGCTTCTGCTCGGTCGGGTCGAGGCCGACGACCAGGATGCCGTCAGGCTTGAGCGTGATGGCCTGGTCAAGGGCGGCGGTGCGGCCCGAGACCGTGCCGACGCCGTCAAGCACGCGGATATCCCAGCCGATAACCTTGGCGGCCTCGCTGGCGGCGTCTATGGTGCCGCGCACGCCGCCATTCTTCAAATCGTTGGCCACGATGGCGATGATCTTACCCTTGGTGGCCTTTGGACCGGTGGTCGGCCCATCCCACTTGTCCTGCCGCGATGCATATTTGGCGATGATGGCCTTGGCGTCATCCATCGAATCCGCCAGCGCGATCCGGGTAAAGACCGGCAGCGAAACGCCAAGCGCTGCGGCCTGTAAAAGAAACTGCCTGCGATCCATTGTTATTTTCCTCCCAATTGGTTGCCTTCCGGTCACTTCGCGGCTTGTGCAACAGTCTTGATCTTGGCTCTCTGGGCGGCGCCGCGCTTGCGCTGGGCGTAGCCGGCAATGCCGATGGCAACGAGCAGCGTCACGCCGTTGAACAGAGGCTCGACGAAGAACGAGCCGCCAAATTGCTGGATGCCGGAAATGCCGACTGCAAGGATGATGACGCCCGTCATCGTGCCCCAGACATTGACGCGCCCGGGCTTGATGGTGGTCGAGCCGAGAAAGGCGCCGACCAGAGCGGGCAGGAGATATTCGAGCCCGACACTGGCCTGGCCGATGCGCAGCTTGGAGGCGAGCAGCACCCCTGTCAGCGCCGTCAGAAAACCCGATGAGACGAAGGCGCCGATGACGAAGCGGCGCACTGGAATGCCGTTGAGGGCGGCGGCCTTGGGATTGGCGCCGATGGCATAGATGTAGCGGCCGATCGGCAGATACTCGAGGATGATCCACAGCGCGACGGCGATGCCCAGAACGTAGAGGCCGGTGATCGGCAGCCCGAACACCATGGTGCCGTTGAGCGCGTAGAAGCCGTTGGGCAGCACGCCGACAACCTGCCGGCCGCCCGTGTGCCAAAGCGCCAGCGCATAGAGCACGGTGCCGGTGCCGAGCGTGGCGATGAAAGAATCGATGCGGGCGACTTCGACCAGCAGTCCGTTGAGGAAGCCTGTCGCGGCGCCGAGAAGCAGCACGATCATCACCGCCAGCGGCCACGGAATGCCGAACATGGTCTGCAGGCTAATGGCCAGGATATGCCACAGCACGATGCCGTAGCCGACGGTGAGGTCGATGCGACCGGACGCCATCGGGATCATCGCCGCCAGCGACAGGAGCGCAATGATCGCCTTGTCGGAGATGATCGAGCGCAAATTGAGCAGTGTTGGAAACGTGTTGGGTAGCAGGATCGAAAACAAAACGATCAAAAGCACGGTCAGGATCACCAACCCATAGACCGGCAGCAGCCGGATGATCTTCTGCCCGGGGGACAGATTTGCCATCTCACCGCGGGTCGGTTCGAGTGCACTGGATTCGATCGATTGCATGGGCTCGCTCCCAGAAAAAATCAGGCGGCTTCGGAAGCCGATGCCGCGGTGATCACGGCGGATGTGGTGAGGTCGTCGCCGATGAGTTCACGCACGATTCGTCCGCGCGAAAACACCAAGGCACGGTGGCAGATATGGGCGATCTCCTCGAAATCGGTCGACACGACGACGACGGCGAGACCGGCTTCGAGCGCATGGCCGATCAGACGGTAGATCTCGGCCTTGGCGCCGACATCGACGCCGGCGGTCGGATCCTCGGCGATCAGCAAGGTGCGGCCGGTGTGGAGCCAGCGCCCGACGACGACCTTCTGCTGGTTGCCACCTGACAAAGCCTCGATCGGCAGGTTGGGATCGTTGGGGCGCAGCCCGACCGAGCCGCCAATCACTTGCGCCAGCGCGGCCTCCTTGTGTGGCGCCAGGAAGGAGAACAGGCCTCGCTTGCCGGCACCGGGATTGAGGAAGCTGTTTTCGCGGATCGAAAGGGAGCCCGCGATCGATTCTTCGGTCCGGTCACGTGCGATCAGACCGACGCCGGACGACATCGCAGCGATCGGGCTCGACAGATCTGGCGTCATATCGTTGATCGTCACCGAACCTGAAAATGCCTGGCAGCCGAACAGGGCGCGACCGATCATTTCCTGCCCGGCGCCGCGCAGCCCGACCAGGCCGAGCAGTTCACCTTTGCGCACGTCGAAAGACACCGGACCGGCGCCGGCGCAGATCAGGTCGCGGACAGCGCAGATCGTCTTGCCGACCTCGGTCTGCGCCTTGGTGAAAACCTGGCTTACCGGGCGGCCGACGATCATCTCGACGAGTTCGTCCGGCTTGGTGTCGGCGACCTTCTTCTGGCCGATAAGCTTGCCGTCGCGCAGCACGGCGACGCGGTCGGCGATGCGGAAAATCTCGTCGAGGCGGTGCGAGACATAGATCATGCCGACACCGCGCTGCTTGAGCGGGCGGATTGCATCGAACAGGCGGTCGACTTCGTCGGCCGGAAGGCTGGCGGTCGGTTCGTCAAGCACCAGCACATCGGCTTCGGTGGCGAGCGCGCGGGCGATGGCGACCAGCGACTTTTCGGTGCGAGTCAGATCCTGAACGCGCGTCGTTGGGTCGAAGTCACAGCCGACCAGCTTCAGCGCCTCGCGCGCCCGCTCCTCGGTGGAACGCCAGTCGATCAGGCCTGAGCGCAGCGAAAACCCCTGGGCGAGGCCAACATTCTCGCCGACGGTCATCCATTCGATCAGACCGAGATCCTGGTGGATGAAGGCAACGGACTGACGCTGGTTCGGCTGCGGCGGGCGATGGTGATAGGGCTCGCCGCGAAACAGAATGCGGCCGCCATCCGGCCGGTAGATGCCGGCGAGCGTCTTGATCAGCGTCGACTTGCCAGCCCCATTCTCGCCCAGCAGCGCCACGATCTCGCCCTCTTGAACGTCGAGCGAGACCGATTTCAGCGCCATGGTGCCGCCGAAGTGCTTGGTGATGTCGATGAACTCGATGAGCTTGGGTCGCATTTTCTGGCCTCCTCCCAAGCCAAACAATCGGACTGAACTGCGACCAATGTTATCGCTAACATTTTTGCACGTCAAGTCTTGAAAACTGCTCCCCGCGAAGGCTAACGATAGGCCGGTTTCATGGAGGACAAGGCATGTTCGGAGACATAGAGGGCGCAGGCTTCGAGGTTCTCGATGAGCGTTTCGAGAGCTGTTTCGTCGGCCATGTGGCGGTCGAGCGGCTGTGGACGGGCGGGCGCTGGCTGGAGGGCCCGGCATGGTTCGCGGCCGGGCGGTATCTGGTGTTTTCGGACATCCCGAACGACCGCGTCATGCGCTACGACGACACCAATGGCGTGGTCTCGGTGTTCCGCTCGCCGTCCAGCAATGCCAACGGCAACACCGTCGACACCGAGGGGCGGCTGGTGACCTGCGAGCACCGGGCGCGGCGCGTCACCCGCACCGAGCATGACGGGTCAATCACCGTCATCGCCGACAGTTTCGAGGGCAAACGGCTGAATTCGCCCAATGACGTGGTGGTACGATCGGACGGCACGGTGTGGTTTTCCGATCCGCCCTACGGCATCGCGACCGACTATGAGGGCGACCGCGCTGAGCAGGAGATCGAGGGCTGCCACGTCTACCGCGCCGACCCTGCAACGGGCGCGGTGACACGCGTCGTCTCGACGATGGCGAAGCCCAACGGCCTCGCCTTTTCGCCGGACGAGACCATCCTCTATGTCGGTGACACCGGTGTCACACACCAGAAGGACGGACCCAGACACATCCGCAAGTTCGCCGTCGAGGGCGCCTCACTGAAAGAACTCGGCGTCTTCGCCCCCTGCACGGCCGGGCTGTTCGACGGGTTCAGGGTGGATATGTCAGGCCGGGTATGGGCAGGTGCCGGAGACGGCGTCCATTGCTTCGATGCCGACGGCACGCTGATCGGCAAGATCCGCATTCCGGAGACGGTGGCGAACCTGACCTTTGGCGGCCCGAAGCGCAACCGCCTGTTCATCACGGCACGGCAGTCGCTCTATTCGGTCTTCGTCGTGGCGAATGCCGCGGGGCGGGGGTAAACCTGCCTGCCTTGCCAGGCCGGTTGTTCGAACCTCAACTCAGCTCTTGCGGGTGGCGATGAAGGTCGCGGCTTCCTTCAGCAGCGCTGCCTTGTCGCCATAGGGTTCGAGCAGCGCGTGCGCTTGGTCAACGAGGCCGTGAAGCTGGCTGCGCGCCCAGTTCACGCCGTGCAGCGCCACCAGCGTTCCCTTGCCGGCGGCGGCGTCCTTGCCGGTCGCCTTGCCCATCTGGCTGGTGTCGGCGGTCAGGTCGAGCAGGTCGTCGGCAAGCTGGAAGGCAAGGCCGATCGCGGAGCCGAATTCGGCCAGTCTTTCGCGGTCTTCGGCCGAAGCGCCGGCGATGATGGCGCCCGCTTCGCAGGCGAAGCGGATCAGCGCGCCGGTCTTCATCGCCTGCAGCCTTATGATGCCGGACTCGTCGGGCGGTGTCTGTTCGGCTTCGAGGTCGAGCTTCTGGCCGCCGACCATGCCGCCGGCGCCTGCGGCGCGGGCAAGCGCCAGCACCAATGCCGCTCGTCGCTCGGCCGGCAGCACGGTCGCCTCGCCGGCGATGATGTCGAAGGCCAGCGTCAGCAAGGCGTCGCCGGCCAGGATGGCTGTCGCTTCGTCGAATGCCTTGTGCACGGTCGGCTGGCCGCGGCGCAGGTCATCGTCGTCCATCGCCGGCAAATCGTCATGGATCAGCGAATAGCAGTGCACGCATTCAAGTGCGGCCGCGACGCGTAGCGCGGCTTCGCCATCGGCGGAAAACAGGGCAGCACTTTCCATGACCAGGAAGGGACGAAGGCGCTTGCCGCCGTTCAGCACGCCATGCCGCATCGCCGACATCAGCCGCTCGGGTCGCGCGATCTCGCCCGACAGCGGGCGGTCGTCGAGCAACCGCCGCAGCAGCACCTCGACGGCGGCCGCCCGCCTGATGAGCGCCATTTCGAACGCCATTTCGTCGTCATTCGTCATGGCCGGGAGCGGTAGCCGACACTCAGACGTTGCGCAAGAAGGCAAGCGCCATTATGCCGGAGCAGGCAGATATACGGGTTGGGCGGCTTGGCGGAACCGATCGTCGATCATGAAACCGAAGAGCTGGACATGGCGACGAGATCGCGCGGCGTGAACCGCCGCAGTCTCAGGCGCTGGGTCCGGCGCGGCATTGTCGTGGCCGCCGTGCTGGCATTGATCCCGACAGTGCTGACCTTTCTTTACCTGCCGTCCTTCGTGCATCCGGTGTCGACGCTGATGCTGAAGGACCTGGCGACCTTCTCCGGCTATGACCGGCGCTGGGTGTCGATCGACGATGTCGCGCCGGTATTGGCCCATTCGGTCATCATGTCGGAGGATGGGCAGTTCTGCTTCCACCGCGGCGTCGATCTCGGTGAATTGCGCGGCGTCGTCGACGATGCGCTGGCCGGCGAGGCGACGCGCGGTGCCTCGACCATCACCATGCAGACGGTGAAGAACCTTTTTCTCTGGTCGCGCCCACTAGGCACCGTGCGCAAGGTCGTCGAACTGCCGCTGGCGGTCTATTTCGACGCGGTGATGTCGAAACGCCGCATCATGGAAATCTATCTCAACATCGCCGAATGGGGGCCGGGCATCTATGGCATTGAGGCCGCGGCACAGCATCATTTCGGCATTTCGGCAAAACAACTGTCGCGCCGGCAGGCGGCACTGCTTGCCGTCACCTTGCCCAATCCGATCGCCCGCAATCCGGCAAAACCCGGCCCGGGCTTGAGAAGGTTGGCCAATCTGATCGAGCGCAGGGCTGGCCGCTCTGGCGCCTATGTCGGCTGTCTCGAGTAGGTGTGTCGATGTTCAGGTGATGCCGGCCTGCAAACGGTGGATATCTGCGCTTCCCCGTTTCTACTGCGTCGCAGTAGAACTGAGCTCACGTACGAAAAGTACGCTCCGCTCCGGTTCTCGCTATCCATCGCTTTCGGCTTGGCCTGACCTGAACCTCGATACACCCTAACCTAGCCAACTCAAAAAAGTTCGAGGTAGCGCTGGCCAAAACGGCACAGGGCGTGTATAGGCACCCGACTTTCTCAGATTTAGGCCCCGACATGGCCCTTTCACGAGGGCGGGCGGGGCTTTTGACCATGTAGTGGAGCATATCCATGGCCGTTCCGAAACGCAAAACTTCTCCGTCCAAGCGCGGCATGCGCCGCTCGGCCGACGCCCTTAAGGCCCCGACCTATGTCGAGGACAAGAATTCCGGCGAAATGCGCCGCCCGCACCACATCGACCTGAAGACCGGCATGTATCGCGGTCGCCAGGTGCTGACCCCCAAGGAAAGCTGAGACCAGCTTTTCCCAAGGTTTGAGTTATAAAAAAGACCGGCCTCTGGCCGGTCTTTTTGCGTTTGGCGGCCCAATGGCTCGCTGCCGAAACTCGGCCAGTCATCACCGTCTCTCCAAGCCTCTGCCATTGATGCCTGCGGCCTCTGTTTGGCAGTCGACCACGCCGGGCCAAATGCCGAGCCGGAGCCATGTCAGCCGGGTAACCGGCTGACATGGTTGTTGCATCCGGTCTTCGACCGTGTAGGCGGCTTTTTACGAAAAATCTTGACGGCGTGCCCGTGGCGCATTCTACAGAAGGTGCCCCCATATGGAGACGCCAGATGTTCGGTGCCGTCCCGCTTTTGATCGTGCCTTTCATTCTCTACAATCTCGGCCTGCTCGGAATTTTCGGCGGCGGTGACGATCCGTGGGCGAGCGAGATCTTGTCGTTCCGCATGATGTCGGGCGGGGTGTTTTCGATGACGCTCGGCGATCTGATGATCCTGATCGGGCTGATCTTCCTGTTCGCCGAAATGGTGAAGTCAGCGCGCACGACCAGCGCCTCGATCATGGATCATCTCCTGTCGACGCTGGTCTTCGTCGCCTTCCTGGTCGAATTCCTGCTGGTCAAGGGCGCGGCGCACTCGATCTTCTTCACGCTGATGATCATCGCGCTGTTCGATGTGCTGGCCGGGTTCGCCGTGTCGATGCGGTCGGCGAGCCGGGACATCAACGTCAACTAGATCATTTCACCGTTTCACGGAAACGGCGAACTGCTCTAACTCTTTGTTTTGATGCAATTCCGGACGGAAAACCGCACACACTTTTCCTGGAATTGCTCTAGACTAAGGGCTCAGCCCGGATCGGCGGTGAAGCCGGCGGCCTCGATGCCGGCTATAGCCGCCGCCTCGTCATTGTCCGACGTGTCGCCTGATATGCCGACGGCGCCGATGATGGCGCCGGCCTTGTCGCGGATCAGCACGCCGCCGACGACCGGCAGCACGCGTCCGCCCGACACGTCGGAAATGCCGGCGACCAGATGCGGACGCTCCTTGGCTAAGGCCTCCACCTTGCGCGAGCCCATGCCGATGGCCAGCGCGCCATAGGCCTTGCCCGCCGACATTTGCGGGCGCAGGAACGAGGCGCCGTCCTGGCGCTGGAAGGCGACCAGATGGCCGCCGGCGTCGAGCACCGAGACGCCCAACGGCTTGAGCTTGAGATCGGCGCCTTTGGCGAAGGCGGCATCGATGATTTGCCTGGCTTTTTCGAGCGGCAGTGCGGTCATGGCAATCTCCTGTTGAAAGAGGCAATCATCGACGGCAGGCCGGCCGAAGCAATCCCGGTTTCGGTAGAAATTGCTTCTTGTGAAGCGGTGGGATGAAGGGCGGCTGTCTGTATGGCGCCGTCGGGCGGCGACAGGCGAGCTGCTCGGGTTACCGGAGAGCGGCGCGTTATTTCTTCTTGGCGCGGGCAGGCTTCTTGGCGGGCGCTGCCGGCGCGTTGGCGAGGTCGTCGGCTTCCTTGGCGAGGCGGAGCGCCCGCAGCTTGTCGGTCTTGGCCTTGCGGGCGTCGCTCTCTGCGGCATATTCCGCCATTGCCTTCTGGCGGACGGTCGCCGCTTCTTCCTGCTTCTTGAAGCGCAGATCTGCGCGCGCGCGGGCAGCATCCCGAGAGTTCTCAACCAAGACCTTATCCAATCCCGTGAATTGTGGTTTCGCTTGTTCTAGCAGAGCCGGCCTCTCAGCGGGAAAAATAGTTGGTTACGCAGCCGGGCTGGCGCTGAGAGCCTTGCTGGCGACCACGGCTTCATAGGCAGCTCGCAGGGTTGCGCGCACGGACGGGCCGGATGCCGTATCGAGCGGCGTACCCAGATGCTCATGGCGCAACTCGTCCATGAATTTCTCCCACAGTGGCGGTCCGCCCTTTTCCAGAAGCTCGGCGCGGATCGAGAGTTCCTCGCTGGTCGGCAGCCAGACCCGGCCCCAGGCGCCGAGATGGGCCAGGATCGGCACCAGCGTGATGGCCATCTCGGTCAGGCTGTAGATCGCCTTCTGCTTGTGTGAGGGGTCGTCGGCCTTGGTCAGCATGCCCAATTCCATCAGCCGTTTCAGCCGGTCGGCAAGGATGTTGGAGGCAATGCGTTCCATCGATCCGTTGAGCAGTTCGCGGAAATGGCGCCTGCCGCCGAAAATCATGTCGCGCAGGATGATCAGGCTCCAGCGGTCGCCGAACACCTCCAACGACAGGTTGATCGGACAGCCGGACCGGCGATCGAGGCTCATTCGATTCTCTCCACAAAAAACCGGTTGCATTATCGTATCGGTTTTATTATCGTGCAACCGATTGCAAAATGCAATCGGTTAAGGAGGCACTGTGATGACCGCGATTAATCGTCCCGAGATCATATCCGAAGCTTTCGGCGACCCGGCAAATCCCCCGCTGCTGCTGATCATGGGCGCGATGGCCTCGATGCTGTGGTGGCCGGAGGCATTTTGCCGGGAGCTGGCGGATGCCGGCCTGTACGTGATCCGCTACGACAATCGCGACACCGGCCGCTCAACCAAATATCCGCCGGGCAAGCCGCCCTACACATTCGACGACATGGCGGACGATGCGATCGGTGTGCTCGACAGCCATGGCATCGGCAGGGCGCATGTCGCCGGCATGTCGATGGGTGGGATGATCGCGCAACTTGTGGCGCTCAAGCATCCTTCCCGCGTCGCGTCGCTGGCCGTGATCAGCAGTTCACCGGTGGGAATGGACACCTCGCATCTGCCGCAGACGATCGACGCCTATATCGAGCATTCGGCCGAGGGTGGTGATGTCGACTGGTCGGACCGCCGCCAGGTGATCGACTTCATGGTCAGGGATGCCAGGGCGATCGCCAGCACCGCGCACCCGTTCGACGAGGCCGGGATGAGAGCCTTCATCGAACAGGATTACGACCGCTCCGGCGGGTTCCTGAGCGCAACCAATCATTTTTCGCTCAAGGGCGGTGATGACTGGAAGGGCCGCTTGCCAGAGATGGCGGCGCCGCTGCTGGTCATCCACGGCACATCAGATCCGATCTTTCCGGTCGAACACGGCGAGATGCTGGCCGAGACTGTCGCCGGCGCGAAACTTCTTCGCGTCGCAGGCGGCGGCCATGAGTTGCATCCGCAAGACTGGCCGGCGCTGGAAGCAGCCATCGTCGCGCATATCAGGTCCAATTAAGTCTTCGCCGGTAGGCCTTGACGGGCAAGGCTCATCGCAATAGTTAAGGAAATACTTCAGTGTTGACTTTGGCGACGCACAGCACCCGCCCATCGATGAACCAGAAACAGACGAGCACAGAATGTCCCTGACGCTGCATTTCCATCCGCTGGCCTCCTTCTGCTGGAAGCCGCTGATCGCGCTCTACGAGAATGGTACGGCCTTCAATCCGGTCATTGTCGATCTCGGCGACGAGCAATCGCGCGCGGCCTTCCTGAAGATATCGCCGACCGGAAAGATGCCGGCGCTGCGTGACGATGCGCGCGACCGCACGGTGCTGGAATCGACCATCGTCGTGGAATATCTGGCCGCGCACTATCCGGGGCCGGTCGAGCTCGTTCCCGCCGACATCGACCTGGCGCTGACGGTCCGCCAGGCCGACCGCTTCTATGATTTCTATGTGCAGGAGCCGATGCAGAAGATCGTCGGCGACCGGCTGCGGCCGCAGGACAAGACCGATCCGTTCGGTGTCGATCAGGCGCGGGGCCAACTGCGCAATTCCTACGCCATCATCGAAAAGGAGATGCAGTCGAGGATTTGGGCGGTGAGCGATGCCTTCACCATGGCCGATTGCGCGGCATCGCCCGCGCTCTTCTACGCCAATAAGGTCGAGCCGTTCGGCGACAAATATCCAGCCGTGAAGCGCTATCACGACCGGCTGCTGCAGCGCCCCGCTTTCGCCAGGGTGATCGAGGAGGCGCAGCCCTACTTCAAGTTCTTCCCCTACAATAACGGCTGACCGCGATGCTGCACGATCCCGCCCAGCTCGACCTGATGTTCCAGGCGCTTGCCGATCCGGCACGGCGGCAGATGGTCGACCGGCTGTCGCGCGGCCCCGCTTCGGTCAGCCAACTGGCCGAGCCGCTGGCGATGTCGCTGTCGGCCGTCGTCCAGCATCTCAACGTGCTGGAGGCGAGCGGCCTGGTGCGCTCGGAAAAACTGGGGCGCGTGCGCACCTGCCAGATCGAGCCGAAGGCGCTGAGGGCGGCCGAGCACTGGATCAATGAGCGGCGTCTCGCCTGGGAGCGCCGGCTGGATCGGCTCGGCGATTTCCTGGCGCAAACCAAAGACGAAACATGAAGGAGGCTTCAGTGAGCCAACGATCCGTCGTCCATTCCACCTTTGTCGTCGAGCGCTTCTATCCGGCGGCGCCAGCAAGGGTCTTCTTTGCGTTCAGCAGCCCAGATGCCAAACGGCGCTGGTTCGTGGATCCCCACGACCCGATGCCCAGCCGGCATGAAATGGACTTCCGTGTCGGCGGCAAGGAGGTCAATGCCGGATGCCCGAGCGATGGGCAGATGCATTTCTTCAACGCGGTCTATCAGGACATCGTGCCGGACCAGCGCATCGTCTACAGCTATGAGCTGCTGTTTGGTGAAACCCGCGTCTCTGTGTCGCTGGCGACGATCGAGCTTGTGGCGGAAGCAGGGGGCACGCGGCTGGTGATGACGGAACAGGGCGCCTTCTTCGATGGTCACGACACCTCAGCCACGCGTGAGCATGGAACGGGTGAACTGCTCGATGGGCTCGGCGCCTTCCTGAAAGTACAAGCCTGACCATCGTGGCGATGTTGATGATAAGGGCGAGTGAATCAGGCTTCCCAGAATTGATCGAGCCAGATGTTGAGTTTCAGGAAGCCGGAATTGCTTACTGTATAGACACGCCGCGTGCCTTCAGCCTTGGCGTTGACCAGTCCGGCGTCGAGCAACACTTTCAGATGCTGTGAAACGGCCGGGCGTGAGACTGGCAAACCGGCGGCCAACTCGTTGACGGTTTTCGGGCCGCGTCGAAGTTCTTCCAGAAGATGGCGCCGATTGGGGTCGGCGATCGCCATGAAGGCGTCGGAAAACATCATCCCTCATTTGTGAGGCAAAGTTTTTCGAATCTCAACTGTTTGCTTCTGCTTTTCTTCTTGGGTCAAGCCGCAATGCTTCGGGGGTCACGGAGCGGTCGGCTGGTTGCGTCTTGAACGCATCGCGATCGCCGATCGGCACCGGAGCGCGGCGGCTGATGCGCAGCAGCGTGTAGCCGGCGAGGCAGAGATGCGCGAAGGCGGTCGCCAGGAAGAGGCCCTCCGGGCGCATCCAGCCCATCAGCGCCGCCGCCAGCAAAGGCCCGATCATGGTGCCGAAGCCGTAAAGCAGCAGCAGTCCGCCCGATACCTTGACGAAGTCCTCCGACCGCGCGTGGTCGTTGGCATGTGCCACGGCGATCGAATAGAGCGTGTAGGCGAAAGCGCCGTAGGCGGCGGTCAAGACAATGACGAAGACGGCTGAGCGCGGTTCGAACAGGAAGATCAAGAGCGCGACCAACGCCCCGCCAAAGGCGGCACCGGCCAGCACGTAACGTCTGTCGGTCTTGTCGGACAGGCGCCCGGCCGGCAGTTGCATGGCCGCGCCGGCAACGACCACAAGGCTCATCATCAGGGCGATCTCGGGCGTGGAAATGCCGATGCGCGCACCGTAGACGGCACCCAGCGTGCCCCAGGCGCCGTTGGCGATGCCGACCAACAGGCAAGCGACCGCCGACACCGGCGAGTTGGCGTAGAGCCCTTTGACGTCGAGCTTGACGTCCTGCAGCGGTTTGGGATGCGAGGCCGTCGAAACGGCGGTCGGGATCAGCGACAGGCAGAACAGGATGCCGGTGATCATGAACAGCGACGCCGATTTCACGTCGCCGCCGGCGACGATCATCTGGCCGCCCATGATCGAGGCATAGGTCACCATCATATAGAGGCCGAAGACGGTGCCGCGGTTCTCGTTGGTGGCTTTCTCGTTCAGCCAGCTTTCGATGACCATGAAGGCGCCGGCCATGGTGAAGCCTGTGAAGGCTCGCAACAGGATCCAGACATATTCATCGATGATCAGCCCGGTGAGCAGCGCCACGATGGCACCGGACGCGGCAAAGGCGCCGAAGGCGCGCACATGTCCTGCGCGGCGCACAAGGCGCGGCGCGAAGAAGCAGCCGGTGACGAAGCCGCCTGCCCAGGCCGTACCCATCAGGCCGAGCGACGCGGTCGAGAAGCCCTCCAACTGGCCGCGCAGGGGCAACAGCAGCCCATGCAGACCCGATGCCGCCAGCAGGAAGGCCGTGCCGCGAAGCAGGGAGAGGATCGGCCTGTAGGATGCGAGCATTTTTTGATCCGGCTGGACTCTGGAAGGGATGGCAGGTCTGAAGACAGTCGCATTCGGGCTTTTCGGCGGCGCGCCGCTCCGCCCGCCTGCCTATCCGCGGCGGAACAGCGCCTCGGCGGCCGATTTGGTGTTGTCCTTGGCCTTGAGCTCCGCCTCCAGCCGGGTGATTTCGTCGCGCAGGATGCCGATACGCTCGGAGAGTTCGCCGACGGAGAGCAGCGACAGGTCCTGCCCGATTTCGTGCGGACGCGCTTTCTTCTTGGGTTCGTCGTCGAAGATCGCCATCGTTGCTCCTCCTCCGCCACACCAGATTGGCCATTTGCCTGATTTGGCAATGAGCATACATAGGGCAGGGGCGTCGATGCAAACAGCCGGTAAGAATGCGGCGAGGAAAGACGGAAAACTTCATGGCGAGCGGACAGAAAATTCCGGCAACGATGACGGCGATCGCGATTTCGGAGCCGGGCGGTCCACGGGTGCTGAAACCGGAAACGCGCGATGTGCCGCAGCCCGGCCCCGGCGAAATCCTGATCAAGGTGCACGCCGCCGGTGTCAACCGGCCCGACGTACAGCAGCGCAAGGGCGCTTATCCGCCGCCGCCCGGCGCATCGGACCTGCCGGGCCTCGAAGTGTCGGGCGAAGTGGCGGCCCTTGGCGACGAGATATCGCGCTGGCGCATTGGCGACCGGGTCTGCGCGCTGACCCCGGGCGGCGGCTATGCCGAGTATGTCAAGGTTCATACCGGCAGCGTGCTGCCGCTGCCGGCCGGCTTCACCCACACGGAGGCCGCGGCGGTGCCGGAAAACTATTTCACCGTCTGGCACAATGTGTTCGAGCGCGGCGGCCTGACGAAGGGTGAGACGCTGCTGGTGCATGGCGGCTCGTCCGGCATCGGCACCACGGCAATCCAACTGGCTTCCGCCTTCGGCGCCTATGTGATCACCACCGCCGGCAGCAAGGAGAAATGCGACGCCTGCCTGAAGATCGGCGCCGACCGCGCGATCAACTATCGCGAAGAGGATTTCGTCAAGGCGGTCAAGGAGGCGACGGACGGCAAGGGCGCCAATGTCATCCTCGACATGGTCGGCGGCGACTATGTCCAGCGCAATTGTGAGGCGGCAGCGGTTGAAGGACGCATCGTGCAGATTGCCGTCCAGGCCGGTGCCGTCGCCAGCGCAGACTTTTCCAAGATCATGGTCAAGCGGCTGACCCATACGGGTTCGACGCTGCGGCCGCGCACCGTCGAGTTCAAGGCGGCGATCGCGTCGGCGCTGGAGGCGCAGGTCTGGCCGTTGCTCGGCACGCGCAAGGTGGCACCTGTCATGGATATGATTTACCCGCTCTCGGATGCCTGGCGCGCGCATGAGCGGATGGAAGAGGGCGATCATATCGGCAAGATCGTGCTCGACGTCGGCTAATTCCTCGACGCTGGGGATTTGACCGGTTAGAGGCCTGTTGGCAGCCAAGTTTCATCGTTCGTTTCGGTGGACCCGTCTTGAACATGAAGGATTGGCCGGGGGCCTCTCCAATGTCGTCATCCTGGACGGAGCAGCCGCGAAGCGGCGTCGCGGAGACCCTGGGATCCATGCCGCGACCGCTGTCGAGGAATGCAGCGGTGCAGAATTTTGCACCGTAGCGGCACTTTGAAGTCACGGCATGGATCCTATGGTCTGCGCCGCGTCGCTTCGCTCCTTGCTCCGCCATAGGATTGTTTGAGAAGGATCGGGTAGTTTGGCGGCCGGGACTGCGGCCCATCACAGCCAGCAGTCCCGGCGGCAGGCGACCGCCCTTAGGACCGGGTAACACCCGACGTCATCATGGTCCCTGCCGTCTTTGTCCGCCATCGCTTGGAGAGTTGATTGGCCGCTGGCTTGCGCCACGCCCGCAAACAATCCGAAGCCTTAGAAGGATACCACCAGCATGGCCTTCT
>NZ_JBFUGI010000008.1:0-349031 GCF_056402995.1 Mesorhizobium sp. P3_A8
GCCAGCGTTGCGGAATGAACGGGGAGAAGCGGTCGCTAAGATCCCGCATCACGCCAGCGCCTCCTCGACAATCCGGCCAAGCTCCGGCGCGATATAGGACAAATCCTCCTCATCCTTGATCAGCACACCGATGGCGCGGCGGAAGGCTTCGGGCCACGGGCTGCCGCCCTTTTCGAGGATGGTGGCGGCGTTGGCCCATTCGACTGCTTCGGCGATGCCGGGGGGCTTGGCCAGCGGCCTAGCGCGAATGCTCTGTACGGCTGCCGCCACGGCGCGCGCGGTGGCCTCTGCCACATCGCCGGCGCGCAGCATGATGATGGCGGCCTCGCGCTCGGCGTCGGGATAGCCGATCCAGTGGTAGACGCAGCGGCGCCGCAATGCCTCAGCGAGCTCACGGGTGCGGTTCGAGGTCAGGATGACGATCGGCTGCGCAGCAGCGCGGATGGTGCCGCGTTCGGGAATGCTGATCTGAAAATCGGAGAGGAACTCCAGCAGTAGCGCTTCGAATTCGTGATCGGAACGGTCGATCTCGTCGACCAGCAGCACGCGCTGTTCCGGTGCGCGCAGCACCTGCAGCAGCGGCCGGGCGATGAGAAAACGGTCGTCATAGATGTCGATTTCGTGTTCGCCGGCATGGCGGATGGCGAGCAGCTGGCGCTGGTAGTTCCACTCGTAGAGCGCGTGCGCGGCATCGATGCCTTCGTAGCATTGCAGCCGCACGAGATCGCGGCCGAGCAGCTGGGCGATCGCCTTGGCCGCTTCCGTCTTGCCGACGCCCGGCGCGCCTTCGAGCAGCAGCGGCTTGCCGAGCCTGATGGCCAGGAAGATGGCGGTGGCCAGGCTGTCGTCAGCCAGATAGCGCGAGGCGGCGAGATGCTGCGCCACCGCCTCCGGCGAGGTCGCGACAGTCTCTGCATTCACTCCAGACATCTTGTCTCTCAATTCGCCGCTTGCGCCTTGAGCGCGCGCAAAATGCGCTCCGGCGTGATCGGCAGCGTGTCGATGCGCACGCCGACGGCGTCGAAGACGGCATTGGCGACGGCGGGGATTTGCGGATTGGCGCACATTTCGCCCGGTCCCTTGGCGCCGTAAGGCCCATCAGCCGAAGGCCGCTCCAGCACGATGATCTCGGTCTCGGCGAGATCGCCAGGTCCCGGCATCAGATATTGGTTGAAGTCGGTGCCGCCATGGTCGCGGTTGGGATAATAGGGCTCGGTCGTCTCGTAGAGCGCGTGGCTGATACCCATCCAGGAACCGCCGACGAGCTGCTGCTCGACCATTTTCGGGTTCAGCGCGCGGCCGATCTCGAAGACGTTCTTGACCGTCAGCACGGTGACCTCGCCGGTCTCGTCGTCGACCTCGACTTCGGCCACGGTGCAGGCATGCGCGTAGCAGGTCGACGGCTTCATCGCGCCGGTCTCTTTCTCCGGATAGGAGCGCGGAATCAGGAACATGCCGCGGCCTGAGATGGAGCGGCCGCGCTTGAAATGCGCCGACAGCGCGACATCGAAGATCGAGATCGATTTTTGCGGCGCGCCCTTGACCAGTATGTTGCCCTGGCCATCGGTCTCGAGGTCGGAGGCATTCACCTCCAGCTCTTCCGCCGCCACTTCCAGCATCACCTGGCGCGCTTCCTTGGCTGCCTGGATGACGGCATTGCCGGCGCGGTGCGTGCCGCGCGAGGCAAACGTGCCCATGCAGTGCGGACCTGTGTCGGTGTCGGCGGTGTCGACGACGACGCGGTCGGTCGGCACGCCGATCGTCTCGGCGCAGATCTGCGCCATGATCTGCTTCATGCCCTGGCCGAGATCGACCGAGGACAAAGTCACCATGAAATTGCCGGTCGGTGTCGAATGCACCAGCGCTTGCGTCGGGTCGCCGCCGAGATTCATGCCGGTGGGATAGTTGATCGCGGCAACGCCGCGTCCGCGCCGGATCGCCATCTCAAGCTCCCTTCACATAGGAGGACATCGCCATGTATTTCTCCGCCACCGGCCAATTGGCGGCGCGCGAGGCTTCCTGCATGCATTCGATCAAGGCTGCGCCCTCGGTGGGCTGGCGATGCGCCTTCATGTCGCCGTCGCGATAGGCGTTGATGAAGCGGAATTCGAGCGGGTCCATGCCGATCAGCCGCGCCAGCTTGTCCATCTGCACCTCCAGCGCGAAGTCGCCGATGGTGACGCCGAAGCCGCGCATGGCCGACGACGGCGTGCGGTTGGTGTAGACGCAGTAGGTGTCGATCCAGACATTGGGGATGGTGTAGGGGCCGGGATAGTGCCCGGCACCCTTCTGCGCGCCATAGGGCGAGTGGCGCGAATAGGCGCCGGCATCGGTGTAGCCGGTAACCTTGCGCGCGATGATGCGGCCGTCCTTCATCACGCCGTCCTTGATGACGACCTTTTCGGCGGCGCGCGGTGACGAGATCTGCATCTCCTCTTCGCGGCTGTAGATGAAGGACACCGGGCGGCCGGTCAGCTTGGCGCCGAGGATGGCGATCGGCTCGACGATGACATCGACCTTGCCGCCAAAGCCGCCGCCGACGGTGCCACCGACGAAATGCAGCTTGCTGCCCGGCATCTGCAAGATGATCGAGGCGTTGTCGAGAGTGAAGAACATCGCCTGTGTGTTGGTGTAGCAGGTGAAGCGGTCATTGCCCTCGGGCGCCACCACGCAGCCGGTGGTCTCGGTCGGTGCATGCTCGATCGGCGAGGACTGGTAGCTCTGTTCAAGGATGTGGTCTGCGCCGGCAAAGCCCGCCTCGACATCGCCGAAGCGCACCTTGCGGCACTCGCCGCTGTCATAGAGGTAATAGTTCTGGCCGTGATATTCGTTGACCAGCGGCGCGCCGGGCTTCAGCGCTTCCTCCATGTCGAAGACGGCCGGCAGCACCTCGTAGTCGACCTTGACCTTGGCGGCGGCCTCTTGCGCGGCGCGTTCGGTCTCGGCCAGCACCGCCACCACGGCCTCGCCCTTCCAGCGCACCTTGCCGTCGGCCAGCACCGTCTCGTCCTCCGGCCCGATCTGAATCAGGATCAGGATGGTGTAGACATTGTGCGGCACGTCCTTGGCGGTCAGCACCTTGACGACGCCCGGATGCTTCTCGGCCTCCGATGTGTCGATCGAGCGAATGCGGGCGTGATGGTGCGGGCTGCGCACCATCTTCAGGTGCAGCATGCCGGGAAAGTTGCGGTCGGCAAAAAAGGCGGTCTTGCCGGTGACATGGCCGGGTGAATCCGAGCGCGGCCTCGGCTGGCCGATCTCGTGCAGATCGTCCTTGCGCACATCGGCGAAGTAGTTCTTGCGCAATTCCATATTGTTTCCCCTCAGGCCACGTTCTGCGAATTGGCGCGGGCGGCAGTGAGCACCGCCTGGATGATCGGCTCGTAGCCGGTGCAGCGGCAGATGTTGCCCGACAGTGCCTCCACCACCTCGTCGCGGCTGGGGTTGGGCGTGTGGTCGAGAAGCACCTTGGCGGCCATGATCATGCCTGGGGTGCAGAAGCCGCATTGCGTGGCGAAGGTGTCGAGAAAGGCGCGCTGCAAGGGATGCAGGACGCCACTTTCAGACAATCCCGACGTCGTGGTGATTGTTGTTCCATTGCAGGTTTCAGCCAGCGTCAGGCAGGACAGCCGGAGCTCACCGTCGATGATAACGGAGCAGGCGCCGCAGGTGCCTTGGTGGCAGCCGCCTTTCGGCGAGGTGTCGCCGATCTTGTCGCGCAAGGCGTTGAGCAGCGTGGTGCCGCTGTCGATGAATTCGGCTTTCTCGGAGCCGTTGAGCGTGAATTGAACCGGGACCTTCGCCATGTTTCCTCCTTGCGCGCCTGTCCGACGGATCGGACAGACGCGCGCCCCCCAACGGTTGATTTCAGGTCAGCAGCAGCCGGCCGAGATGGACCGGCAGGACTTCAGCGCGATACCAGGCGCTGGCGATCGGATCGGTGATGGGCGCGATGCCTTCGGTGGCGGCGGCCAGCGCTGCCGCGATGCCGTTTTGGTCGAGCGACTTTCCCTTGAGCGCCTTTTCCGCCGCCTTGGCGCGCACCGGCCGGTCGGCCATGCAGCCAAGCGCGATCCGCACGGAGGACACGGTGCCGTCGGCAGCCTGTTCCAGAACGGCGGCGATGCTGAGCACCGAGACGCCCTTGGGCTTGACCCGCGACACTTTCAGGAAGCGGAAGCTGTCGACCTTCGGCAGCGTGAAGCTGACTGAAATGACGATGGCACGGCTGCCGTCCCGCCCGGCCAGGAAGGTACCGATCGATGTCTCTCCATCCTCGGTGCCGACCGTGGCATCGAGCGCCAGCAAGGCAACGGCGAAGTCGCCATAAGGCGCCGGCGCGAACAGATTGCCGCCGACGGTCGCCATGTTGCGGATTGCCGGGCCGCCGACGGCGCGTGCGGCCTTGGAGAGCGTGCCGAGGTCGGGATGGCCCGCGATCGCCGCCATGGTCACCGAGGCGCCGATGCGGACCTTGCCGCCGGCGACCGCGATGGCCGACAGGGCCGGATCGGTCGACCTGACAAGGCCGGAGACCGAGACATCGCCTTCATTGGCCGCGCGCACGACCAGCGTGCCGCCGCCGAGATAGCGCGTGCCCTGGGCTTTCAGTGCCGCGTTCGCATCTTTCACCGTTGCGAAAGTCTGGAGTGCAAGCGTCATGGCCCGCTCCTTCAGCTCTGGTCGGAAAAATGGCTCTTCAAGGCGTTGAAGCCGCCCTGGAAGACATTGGCGCCCATGCCGGCGGCGATCTTGTCGGCTTCTTCGGGTGCCGCATCGAAGCTGGCGGTCCATTCGGCGTAGGTGCGGTCGCCATCGGTGACGCGCCTGAGCTGCAGCGTCGCCTTGTGGTTGGTGAGCGGCTGTGGCGTTTCCAGGATGGAGTAGCTGACGAGAAAATTCTCATCGGAGAAGTCGAGCAGCTTTTCACGGATGCGCGCGCCGCTGGCGAGCTCGAAATTGCGAACGCAACCGATCGCGCCAGCGTCCTTGCCCTCCTCGATATGGCTCTCGACCATGCGCGGATGCCAGCCCGGCAGGCCGTTGAAGTCGCGTATGCGCGCCCAGACCTTTTCGACCGGCGCGTCGATGACGCTGGAGATGGTGACTTTTGCCATAGGACGTTCCCTTGCGAATGCGACAGCTGGGCAAGGGTAGGGCGGCGGTCAGGGCGACGCTTATCAAAGCGTCTTGTGCGCGTATCAAGGAGTCTGAAAAAGCGGACTCGGCAGGCCGGCTCAGGCATTCACCCGTGCGGCCTCTCGGTAAAGCGTCGGCGGTACGCCGACATGGTCGCGGAAGAAGCGCGAGAAATTGCCCTGGGTGGTGAAGCCGAGATTGCAGGCGACCGAGATCAGCGGCTCCTGCGACCACTGCAGCTGCCGCACTGCTTCCTCCATGCGCAGCGTGTTCCAGTAGACGTTTGGCGTCAGATTGGTCTGTTCCTTGAACAGAGCGAAGAAATGCGGCCGCGACAGGCCAACGCTGCGCGCCACGTCGTCGAACGAGATGCGCTCGCAGACATTGGCCTTCATCAGCTGGATTGCCTTGCGGACGCGGAAATCCTGCATGGTGATGATGCGGATGCGCGCCTCGTGCGGCGCCGAGGCATCGGCGGCGTCGAGGACCGAATCGATGAAGCGCTCGATCTCGTAATTGGCGATATCGTCGACGCTTTCATTGTCGGTCAGATGGTCAAGCAGGCTGGCGGCGGCCTGATGCAGCCAGGGCTCCAGCGTGATCGCTGCCTGCGAAAACAGCGGCGCGGAGGAGGGCAGGTCACGGCGACGCCGCGCCCAGTCGGGATCGATGTAGAAGGCGAGGAACAGGCCGGGCCTGCCGTTCTGCGACAGGACGTGGCTGTGCGGCTGGAAGGAATTGATGCCGGCGGCGGTGTAAGGCCCAAGCTTGACCGTTTCGCGGCCGATGGTCATCTCGCCGGCAGTGCCTTCGAGCCAGATGATCAGATGTGCCTCGACATGGGCATGGGTGACGAAGTCGCTTGCGACATTCAGGACAGAAACATGTCCGAACCGGCCCCAGTAGAGCCTGATCGCGTCCGTCATGGGTATTACCTCCCGCAGACGACTGGCCTCCCTTCGCCTGCATCGAGGATAGTGCGGCCGGTTTTCGGTCTCCGTCAAGGCATGGGCTGTTGGCCGGCAGCCGTGGCGAGCCGCATCAGCCGATTTTCAGACTGAGCGATAGGTTTCCCCTTCTCCCACACGGGGAGAAGGAAAGGCGCTTCAATCGCTGCGCCTGAAATTGCGGATGCGGTCGAACAGCACGGCAAGCAGGATGGCGCCGCCGATGAAGACACCTTGCCAAAAGGCGTTGATGCCGAGCAAGCCAAGGCTGTTGCGGATAACCTCGATGAGGGCCGCGCCGACAATGGCGCCGAAGGCGGTGCCGACGCCGCCGGCCAGATTGGCGCCGCCGATGACGGTGGCGGCGATCACCTGCAATTCCATGCCGGTGCCGAGATTGGTGGTGACGGCGCCCAGCCACCCGGTCTGGATGATGCCGGCAATGCCGGCCGCCAGCGCCGAGATCATGTAGACCGCGACCTTGATCTGCTTCACCGGGACGCCGGTCAGCGTTGCCGCGTGCTCATTACCGCCAATGGCGAAGATGTGGCGGCCGAACTTGGTCCAGCGCAGGGTAAAACCGGTGATCAGCGCCAGTATGATGGTGTAGAGCACCGGATTGGCGATGCCGAATACCCAGGCACCGCCGCCAAGCGCCAGCAGCTTGTTGTGGTCCGGGCCAAACTGGAAGACGACGGTGTTGTTGGAGGCGACCATGGCCAGGCTGCGGGCGATCGACAGCATGCCAAGCGTCACCACGAAGGGTGGAAAGCCGATATAGGCGATCAGAATACCGTTGAAGGCGCCGATGGCGAGCGCGGTGGCGATCGACGCCAGGATGCCGATCTCGATCGAGTAGCCGGCATGCATGGTGACGGCCAGCACCATCGACGACAGGCACAGCACCGAACCAACCGACAGGTCGATGCCGCCGGTGATGATGACGAAGGTCATGCCGAGCGCGATGATGGCGACAAAGGTGATGTTGCGGGTGATGTTGTAGAGGTTCTTCGAGGTGGCGAAGGCGTCGGTGGCAAATGACAGGAAGATGCAGGCGAGGATGACGGCGATCACCACCCAGAAGGTCTGGCTGGCGAACATCCTTGCCAGCAAGGATTGCTGCTTCTGCACGATCGGCTGGTCAATTGTCAGTGCCATCGTCGACCTTTACCCCATAGAGAAAATGCTTGAAAATCAAACCTGTTCGATGGCGCCGGTGATCAGCCCGGTGACTTCCTCGGGCGAGCTCGACGCGATCGTCTTGTCGGCCACCTTGCGACCGCGCCGCATGACGATGACACGGTCGGCGACGTCGAAGACGTCGGGCATGCGGTGGCTGATCAGCACGACTGATATGCCCTGGTCGCGCAGCCGGCGGATCAGGTTCAGCACTTCGGCGACCTGCCTGACCGAGATCGCCGCCGTCGGCTCGTCCATCAGCACGATCTTGGCCTGCGACAGCCTGGTGCGGGCGATTGCCACCGCCTGGCGCTGGCCGCCGGACATCTGCTTGACGAGGTCGCGCGGCCGGGTCTCGGACTTCAGTTCGGCGAAGATCTGGCCGGCGCGCTTGTACATTGTGGCATAGTCGAGAATGCGGAACGGACCGACGCCGCGCCGCAATTCGCGGCCGAGATAGACGTTCGCCGCAGCGGTCAAATTGTTGCAGAGCGCCAGGTCCTGGTGGACGATCTCGATGCCGTGTTGGCGCGCCTCGACCGGCTTGTGCAGGATCAGCTCCTTGTCGTCCATGCGCATCGAGCCATGGCTCGGCCGGAAATTGCCGGCGATCATCTTGACCAGTGTCGACTTGCCGGCGCCGTTGTCGCCCATCAGGCCGACGACCTGGCCGGGCTCGATCGACAGCGACACGTCGTTGACCGCCTGGATGGCGCCGAAATGCTTCGAGATATTGGTGAGTTCGAGAACCGCCACCAGCCTGTTGCCTCCCCATGCCTTGCTGCGCACCTGCTGGAGGCGCGCCCTAGCATCGCTTCTCCAGCTCCTCCCGGAAACAGCGATATCAGGCATTTACGCAAATGCTTGTGCGGGCGTCAATTGTCCGATGAATAGGAAAAGGGTAATTGTCGGACGAATAGTGGAGCGCGGTTCCAAAAAATCCGTTTTGTAGGACAAATAGCAATTGACGTTGGCGCCTCGCCGTTATTAGCTGAGACTCGGAGGAAGATTTGCCGGTCCCCAAGTCATGATTGACGGCGGGGTCGGCGGGAGATCATCGATTGTATCGGCGCTGCCGGTCCGGTCGCATACGAAAATGCTTATCGGCCTTGCCTGGTGACACGAGCATTCGCTCTGCCATCTCGCGTTCAGGCCGATTTGTGTGGCGGGCACGCCGTGTCCGTCTGTTTTCAAGGGAGGACTGACATGAGGAAAACAGTTTTGCTTGCCGCCGTCGCCGCCATGGCGCTGGGCGCCGGGCCGGCTTTGGCCAAGAAGCAGCTCGTCATCGTGGTGAAAGGTCTCGACAATCCGTTCTTCGAGGCCATCCACCAGGGTTGCGAGAAGTGGAACAAGGAAAACGCCAGCTCGGAGTATGAATGCTTCTACACCGGCCCGGCATCGACTTCCGACGAGGCCGGCGAGGCCCAGATCGTCCAGGATATGCTGAGCAAGGCGGATACAGTGGCGATGGCGATTTCGCCGTCCAACGCGCCGCTGATCGCGCAGACGATCAAGACCGCCAACCCGACGATCCCGATCATGACCATCGACGCCGACCTCGCCAAGGAGGATGCCGCACTTCGCAAGACCTATCTCGGCACCGACAACTATCTGATGGGCAAGAAGATCGGCGAGTACATCAAGAAGGGCAAGCCGAACGGCGGTACGATCTGCACCATCGAAGGCAATCCCGCGGCCGACAACATCCTGCGTCGCGCGCAAGGCATGCGTGACGCGCTGTCGGGCAAGGACGGCCTCGCGGCACTTGCCGGCGAAGGCGGCTGGACGGAAGTCGCCGGCTGCCCGGTGTTCACCAATGACGATGGCGCCAAGGGCGTTCAGGCGATGACCGATATCCTCGCCGCCAACCCCAAGCTCGACGCCTTCGGCATCATGGGCGGCTGGCCGCTGTTCGGCGCGCCGCAGCCCTATCGCGATCTGTTCGGGCCGCTGAAGGACCGGATAGCCAGCAACGACTTCGTCATCGGTGCCGCCGACACGATCGGCGACGAGGTGGCGATCGCCAGGGACGGCCTCGTCACCGCGCTGGTCGGCCAGCGGCCCTTTGAAATGGGCTACAAGGCGCCGTCGGTGATGATCGAGCTGATCGAAGGCAAGAAGGTCGACGATCCGGTCTTCACCGGCCTCGACGAGTGCACCAAGGATACGGTCGACACCTGCATCCAGAAGTAGCTTGCGATTTCGGGGCGCTCGGCAACGGGCGCCCCGTTCCCATTGAATTCTTGAACTTGGCGCCGTGGCGAGGGGCAACAGGCTCCGGCCTTGACGCGTCCAGAGTTTGGATTTTCGGCAACGGGATCGGCACCGTGCAACTCCGGATCAATCCGGGTGACAGGCGGCCGACCTATTGGAACGTGGATGCCGGACGAGAAGGCAAAGATACAATCCAGCCGGGCCAAGACGCAAGCCAACCGCAATCCGGCGGTCGTGCGCAGGGCGGATGCGGCGCACTTTGTCGGGTCCAGCGTCCATGCCTCGCTCGCCAGCGAGATCGGTCTGCGGATTGTGCGCGGCGACTATCCGCCCGGCAGCATCCTGCCCAATGAGGCCAAATGGGCCGAAACCTTCAATGTCAGCCGCTCGGCGGTGCGCGAGGCGATCAAGATGCTGATGGCCAAGAGCCTTTTGGCATCGCGCCCCAAGATCGGCAGTTGGGTCGAGCCGAAGGAGCGCTGGAACCTGCTCGACCGCGACGTGCTTGCCTGGTACGCGACCGCACCCGACCGCGAAGCCTTCCTGCGCACCGTGCAGGAATTCCGCCACATCATCGAACCGGAAGCCTCCGCCTTTGCCGCCATGCGGCGCAGCGACGAGCAGATGGCCGAGATCAGCCTGGCCTGCCGCGAGATGGGCGAGGCTGCGAACCTGCCGGAGCGCATCCGCGCCGACACACGCTTTCATCTCGCCATCCTGCGGGCGTCGGGCAACGACCTGCTGGTGCCGCTCGGCGTGCTGATCGAATCCGCACTCGACCATCTCTTCGTCTTCACCACGCGCCAGGTCGGCGATCAGCGGCGCGCGCAGAAACTGCATGAAGCGATCGAGAAGGCCATCCGCCTGCAGCGCCCCGCGGCGGCGCGCAACGCCGTGCACAAGCTGCTCGCCGACACCGATGAGGGGATCGGAAGCAGGCGGCGGTAGGGCTCTCAGATCGTCTGCTTCTTACCGTCCTTCGTCGGCATCAGGTCCACCCCATTCACCTTGGCGATGTGCGTTGCCAGCATCGGCACGAACTGTTCGGCCGGGCCGGTGGCGTGGGCGCCGGCGAAGGAATTCTTGGTGGCATTGCCGAGCGGGTTGGCGATGCCGGCGGCACCTGCCATGGACTCCAGATAGGTCAGATCCTTGAAGGCGTTGGCGATGGTGAATTTGTGGGCGTCGCGGTCGCCCTCCAGCGTCCAGCGCATGAAGGTCTGGTAGAAGCCGCAATCCATGCGGCCGTTGCGGATGACGCTGTCGAAACGCGGCGGCGAGATGCCGACCTTTTCGGCCAGCGCCAGCGCCTCGGAATAGATGGCGGCGTAGCCCAGAGAGATGAAATTGTTGAGCAGTTTCATGCGGTGGCCGTCGCCGGTGTCGCCGATATGGACGATGCGGCCGGCCCAGGTTTCGATCACCGGCTTGACCCGGGCAAAGAGAGTATCGGGCGCGCCGACCATGGCGTCGAGCGTGCCTTCCCAGGCTTCCTTCGGCGTGCGGCTGAGCGGCGCATCGACAAAATCGACGCCGATCTCCTTCAGTTCCGCGGCGAGCGCCACGGTCGAAACTGGATCGGAAGTCGAGCAATCGACGACGACCGAGCCTTTTTTCAAGCCTTCCTTGAGTCCGCCGGGGCCACGGATGATGGCTTCGACCTCGCGCGAACCGGTGACGCAGATGAAGACGATATCAGATGCCGCTGCGACATCGCGTGACGTCGCTGCCTCCTTGGCGCCGCGACCCAGCAGATCTTCCGCTGGCTTGCGGTTCTTGCGGCCGAGGAATGTCAGGGGATAGCCCTTGTCGACGATGTTCTTGGCGATGCCGTGCCCCATCAGGCCAAGGCCGATGAAGCCGATCTTTTCGCGCGTGGCGGAGGTGTTCATGTCGTCTGTCCTATCCCGGATTATCGATAATTGCGCTGCTGTTTAGCCATATGCGGTTGCAGAAAGCAATATTGTCTGACAATAGACGGGAATTCCAGAGCCTGTCATGGAGACCAGAATGACGAAGCGGATCATGTTCACCGGCGGCAGCGGCAAGGCTGGGCGTCATGTCGTGCAATATCTTGTCGAGCAGGGCTGCCAGGTGCTCAACATCGACACCAAGCCGCTCGACAATCCCAAGGTGCGCACGCTGATCACCGACATCACCGACAGCGGGCAGGTGTTCAACGCGCTGTCGAGCTATATGGGCCTGCATGAATTCGACCCATCGCTGCGGCCGCAGCCGGTGGACGCGGTGGTGCATTTCGCCGCCATCCCGCGCATCATGATCACGCCCGACAATGAGGTGTTCCGCATCAATGCGATGGGCACCTACAATGTCATCGAGGCAGCGGTGAAGCTCGGCATCCGCAAGGTGATCATCGCCTCCAGCGAGACGACCTATGGCCTGGTGTTCGCCAACGAGCCGCGCGACCCCAAATATTTCCCGCTCGATGAAGAGTATGACGTCGACCCGATGGACAGCTATGCGCTGTCCAAGATCGTCAACGAGAAGACCGCGCGTGCCTTCGCGCAACGCAATGGCACCGATATCTATGCCTTGCGCATCGGCAATGTCATCGAGCCGCACGAATATTCGCTGTTCCCGAAATGGTTCGCCGATGCCGGTTTCCGCAAGCGTATCGCCTGGAGTTATGTCGATGCGCGCGATCTCGGCCAGATCACGCTGCGCGCCGTCGAGAAGGACGGGCTCGGCTATCAAGTGTTCAACGCCGCCAATGACGACACCTCGTCCGATCTGCCGACGGCTGAACTCCTGAAGCGGTTCTATCCCAACGTGCCGGTCAAGGCCGAACTCGGCGAATACGAGACGCTGCTGTCGAACCGCAAGGCACGCGACATGCTGGGTTTCCGCCCGGAGCACAGCTGGCGCAAATACGTCAAAACCGCCTGAGCGGGCGGACAAATGCGGCTGGGCTGTGCATAGCGGCGGGCTTTGCGGCCCAACCGTTCGGTGGTGCTTGACAGCTTCCGTAAACCGGCCTTTCTGAAGCGTATGCGGGACGCGAAGCCGAACAAGGAAAAATCGCCGAAAAAGGCGGCTGCCGCCGAGCGCCCGTCCGGTGTTCGCCGAGCCGATGTGGCGCGCATTCCGGGCGCCAGCGTGCACACGTCGCTGGCCAGCGAGATTGGCTTGCGGATCGTGCGCGGCGACTATCCGCCCGGCACCATCCTGCCCAATGAAGCAAAGTGGTCGGAGACCTTCAGCGTCAGCCGCTCGGCGGTGCGCGAAGCGATCAAGATGCTGATGGCCAAGAGCCTTTTGGCCTCACGCCCGAAGATCGGCAGCTGGGTCGAGCCGAAGGAGCGCTGGAACCTGCTCGATCGCGACGTGCTCGCCTGGTACGCGACGTCGCCCGACCGCGAGGTGTTCCTGAAGACGGTGCAGGAATTTCGTCACATCATCGAGCCGGAGGCGACCGCCTTCGCCGCCATGCGGCGAACCGACGAGCAGATGGCCGAGATCAGCCAGGCCTGCCGCGAGATGGGGGCAGCGACCAGCCTGCAGGAGCGCACCCGCGCCGACACGCGCTTCCACCTCGCCATCCTGCGCGCATCGGGCAACGACCTTCTGGTGCCGCTTGGCGTGCTGATCGAATCCGCCTTCGATCACCTGTTCGCCTATACGACGCGGGCCGTCGACGATCTCAATCATGCGCAGAAGCTGCATGAGGCGATCGAGAAGAACATCCGCCTGCAGCGGCCGGACGCCGCGCGCGCCGCGGTGCGGAAGTTGCTGGCCAATACCGACCACGTGATCAAGTCGCGTTAGACAACCAATCAGCCAGCAGCACGCCATGATTGCTCCGGCTATTTGCGGGGGATTCCGGCGGAAGGTCTTTCCACATAGTTAGGGTCTGGAGCCACGGATTTGCCCGCCGTGGCGCTGCTGCTTCCTGAGAATGTGCCGATAGTGGCGCAAACGGCGGCCGGTTTTCGAGACCGCCGACAGGAAACGCCTTTGACCCGAACCGATTTGAGCCAGGCCAGCCCCGGCATCGACAGCTCTTATGCCTGGATGCGGCTGGCCATCTCGATGGTGCTGGCCACGATCGGGGCGGTCGGCATGTGGGCCGTCGTCGTGGTGCTGCCCGCCGTGCAAGCCGAGTTCGGTGTCGACCGCGCGGCGGCATCCATGCCCTACACCGCGACCATGGTGGGCTTTGCCGCCGGCAACGTGCTGGTCGGCCGCGCCATCGATCGCATGGGCTATTGGATCCCGGCGCTGATCTCTTCCGTGGCGCTTTCGGCCGGCCTGCTGCTTGCCGCGCTGTCGACCTCGATCCTGCAATTCACCCTTGCGCAAGGGATGCTGATCGGTGTCGGCACGTCGGTGATCTTCGGGCCGCTGATCGCCGATATCTCGCACTGGTTCAACCGCCGGCGCGGCGTCGCGGTCACTGCGGCTGCTGCCGGCAACTATCTCGCCGGCGCGCTCTGGCCGACCATCATGCCGACTCTGATCAAGGCGGAAGGCTGGCGCTTCACCTATGCGGCGATCGGTATCTTCTGCCTGGTCACTATGGTGCCGCTGGTACTGCTGCTGCGCCGCGGTGCCCCGGATGCGGCAGCCGCCGGCTCGCCGGGAAGCCGGCCAGTGCAGCCGATTCCGATGTCGCCTGCGGCATTGCAGGTGCTTCTGGTCGTCGCCGGCCTCGGCTGCTGTGTGGCGATGTCGATGCCGCAGGTGCACATCGTCGCCTATTGCATGGATCTCGGCTACGGCATCGCGCATGGCGCCGACATGCTGTCGATCATGATGGCGGCTGGCGTCGTCAGCCGGCTTGCCTCCGGCTTTATCGCCGATCGCATCGGCGGCGCGAAAACACTGATCATCGGTTCGGTGCTGCAATGCCTGTCGCTGTTGTTTTACATCCCATTCGACGGTCTCGCCTCGCTCTATGTCGTGTCGCTGGTGTTCGGCCTGTCGCAAGGCGGCATCGTGCCTTGCTATGCGATCATCGTGCGCGAATATCTGCCTGCCAAGGAGGCCGGCCAGCGTATCGGCATCGTCATGATGGCGACGATTTTCGGCATGGCGATCGGCGGCTGGATGTCGGGCTGGATCTACGACCTGACCGGTTCCTACGCTGCCGCTTTCCTCAACGGCATCGCCTGGAATCTGCTGAACATACTGGCCGTCGGGCTGTTCATGTGGAAGGCAAGGGACAGGGCAGTCATGGCAGCCTGAGGCACCTCGGCTTGACAACGGGCAGGCACTGCGCGACCCCAGAGGCCCAGGGGTGCGGCAACAGGCCGGTGAGATGGCGACAGCTGAGATGATCGTATTGCAGGTGCGCATCGGCGGCAGCGGGCAGTGGCCTTGATCAAGCCGCGCTCGCGCCGGGGTGGCGGTCGCCCGACCATATCGGATGTCGCGCGCAAGGCCGGCGTTGGGGCCATCACCGTGTCGCGCGCGCTGCGCGAGCCGGAGCGCGTCAGCCAGGATTTGCGCCGCCAGATCCAGGCCGCCGTCGACGAACTCGGCTATGTGCCGGACCCCAATGCGCGGGCGCTGGCCTCGGCGCGCGCCGAGGTGTTCGGCGTGCTGGTGCCGTCGCTCACCAACAACGTCTTCGCCGAGGTGGTACGCGGCATCTACGACAGCCTGTCGGACAGCCCGTTCCGCATCCAGCTCGGCAACACGCATTATTCCGGCCTCGAGGAAGAGCGGCTCTTACAGGTGTTCGGTTCGCAGCGGCCGGCAGCGCTCATCGTCGCTGGCATTGACCAGACGCCAACCTCGCGAAAACTGTTGGAAAATGCCGGTTGCCCTGTGGTGCAGGTGATGGAGACCGGGCCCGATCCCGTCGACATGCTGGTCGGCTTCTCGCATCTCGAAGGCGGCAGGACGGCGACCGAGCACCTGATCGAGGCGGGTTATCGCCGCATCGGCTTCATCGGCGCGCGCATGGACCCACGCTCGCAGCGGCGCCTTGCCGGCTATCGCGCGGCGATGGAAAAAGCCGGCCTGTTCGATCCGCGCCTGGTCACCACCACGCCGGTACTGTCCAGCGTGCCGCTCGGCCGCGAACTGTTCCGCGACGCACTGGCCAAGATGCCGACGCTCGATGGCGTGTTCTGCAACAATGACGACATCGCGCTCGGCGTGCTGTTCGAGTGCCATCGGGCCGCGATCGACGTGCCGAAGACGATCGGCATTGTCGGCTTCAACGATCTCGACATGATGCAGGTGGCTTTTCCCTCCATCACCAGCATCCGCACCTATCGCTACGAAATTGGCAGGCGCGCCGTCGCCATGGCACTGGCGGCAATCGCTGGCGACCGGCCGCAGGAGCGGATCGTCGACCTTGGCTTCGAGCTCAAGCGCCGCGAGAGCACGGCGCGCTGAACGCGCTTTCGGGATCGCCCGCAAATGGCGCTTTACACAACGTCATGGTAGCGCTACCATTTTCGTTGGACCGGCATCGTCGCTTAGACGCCGAGCCTGTTTATTATACATAAGCAACAGCTCAAGCTTGTTTATTATGGATAATATGATAGATTTCACCTGGCTGAAGGGGGCGGTAAGGGGAGGGATCGCGGAGGTCTTCAGCACCTGGCAGGCGTGACTGGGCAAGGCGGAGGGGCCAGCCGGAAACGCGAAAATTTCATAAAAACTGAACAGACAAATCAGAACTGCAATCGGGAGGATTATCGATGATCAAGTCACTTGTTGGTGGCATCGTTGCCGCCACTGCATTCGTCATGTTGAGCTCGTCGGCGATTGCCGCAGGCCCTGAAGTCGTCAAGGGCCCGGCTGCCGAGCCGGATTGCTTCGCACCTTGGGCCGCGGACACGCTGTTCTTCAAGTTCCCCAAGAAGGCCGGCCCATACCGCATTGCGCTCGCCAACGGCTATATCGCCAACACCTGGCGTATCCAGATGGTGCAGACCGCGAAGGCCTATGCGGCGCAGAAGGACGTTGCGGCGAAATTGAAGGAATTCAAGGTCGTCTCGACCGGCGAAGACGTGCCGGCGCAGATTTCGGCGATCAACAACTTCATCGATTCCGGCTATGACGCGATCGTCGTCAACGCGCAGAACCCGACCGCCTTCGGGCCGGTGATCAAGCGCGCCAAGGAAGCCGGTGTCGTGCTGGTTGCCTTCGACAATATTCTCGACACCAAGGACGCCATCAACGTCAACGTCGACCAGAAGGGTCTTGGCGAACTGTGGGGCAAATGGCTGGTCTCGCATGTGCCGAACGGCGGCAAGGTGCTCGAGGTGCGCGGCGTTGCCGGCACATCGGTCGACACCGACCGCCATAATGGCATCCATGAGGCTCTCGACGCCTCCGGCAAGAAATGGGCCGTCACCGAGGTCGTCGGCAAGTGGGATGACGGCGTTGCGCAAAAGGCTTCTGCCGATGCAATCGCCACCAACGGCCCCTTCGACGCCGTCACGGGACAGGGCGGCGACACCGGCATCGTGCAGGCGATGATCGATGCCAAGCATCCGTTCGTGCCGTTCGGCGGCGAGACCGAGAACGGCTTCCGCAAATTCTGCGCCGCCCATGCAGCCGACGGGTTGAAATGCTCGTCAGCCGGTACCGGCCCGGCGCAGGTGGCGGTTGCCATCAAGACTGCGATCGCAGCGCTTGAAGGCAATGTCGTCCCGCAGTCGGTCAAGCTGCCGCTGGCGATCGTCGAGGATCCCAACTTCAAGGCCGGTCAGGACTTCTTCCCCGACCAGTCCGACAATTTCTTCGTCGGCAATTCCTTCCCGACCTGCGGCATCAATTTCACAGCGCAGGAAATCATGGGTCAGACCAAGGCTGACCAGTAGGCTGTACACTCGGCGCCGTGGGATCCCCCCACGGCGCCGGCCACTCGATATCTCTGGTCGTCAAAGTGCCTCGGGAGGGCCGATGGACGCTGCGGTTCCGCTCTTCCAGATGGAAGGCATATCCAAGCGCTATGGCGGCGTGCGGGCGCTGGAAAAGGCGGAGCTTGTCGTCACGCCCGGCAGCATCCACGCTATCCTTGGCGAAAACGGCGCCGGCAAATCGACGCTGATCAAGGTGATGGCGGGCGTCGTCGCGGCCGACGAAGGCCGCATGATGCTGGATGGTCGCGAGGTGAGCTTCGCTTCGCCGGCTGCCGCCAACAAGGCCGGCATCGTCTGCATCTTCCAGGAACTGTCGCTGGTTCCCGAACTCAGCGTCGCCGACAACATCGTCATATCAGACCCGCCCAAACGCTTCGGCATGATCGACCGCAAGGCGCAGCGCCGCATCGCGGAGGAAGCTCTTGCCCGCGCGGGCGCGGCCGACATCCATCCACTGGCGCTGGTGAAGGATCTTCCCCTCTCAAGAAGGCAGATGGTCGAGATCGCCAAGGCGCTGGCCAGGAAGCCGCGCATCCTGATCCTGGACGAGGCGACGTCCGCGCTCGCCGCGGCGGATGTCTCGAACATTTTTGGCGTGCTGAAGCGGCTGCGCTCAGAAGGGCTGGCGCTGCTCTACATCTCGCATCGCATGAATGAGATCGCGGAACTCGCCGATCAGTGCACAGTGTTCCGCAACGGCCGTAACGTTGCCAGCTACAAGGCCGGCTCCAAGAGCGACAATGAGGTGGTCGAACTGATGATCGGCCGCGAATACAGCCATATTTTTCCGCCCAAGCCGGCGGCGGTGCCAGCCACAGCCGCACCCAGGCTTGAAGCCCGCAAGCTGTCCTGGACTGACCGGCTCGACAATATCTCGCTGACGGTCAGGGCCGGCGAGGTCGTCGGCCTTGGCGGCCTCGACGGCCAGGGCCAGCGCGAATTGCTGCTGGCTTTCTTCGGCGTGCTGCGTGGCCTGTCGGGTCAGGTCCTTATCGACGGCAAGCCGGTCAAGATCGCCAGCCCCGCTGCTGCCCGCGAGGACGGTATCGGCATGGCGCTCATTCCAGAGGACCGCAAGACCGAAGGCCTGATGTTGCCGATGACGGTGCGCGAAAACCTGTCCTTCGCCGCGCTGGACCGGCTGTCGCGGGGTGGCGTCATCGACCGCGCCGCCGAACAGCGGCTGATCGACGACATGGTCGGCCTTCTGGCGATCAAGACGGCGGGGCTCGACATTCCGGTCGGCGCGCTGTCTGGCGGCAACCAGCAAAAGGTGGTCATCGCCAAATGGCTGATGCGCCAGCCGCGCATCATCCTGCTCAACGATCCGACGCGCGGCATCGATGTCGGCACCAAGCAGGAGCTCTACCAGCTGATGCGCAAGCTCGCTGACGCGGGGGCGGCGATCCTGTTCTATTCGACCGACTATGACGAGCTGATCGGCTGCTGCGACCGCGTGCTGGTGCTCTATGACGGCGCCGTCAAGCGCGAGTTGGTCGGCGCCGAGATCACCGAGCGGGCGCTGATTTCAAGCGCCCTCAACATCCATGGCGAGGAGAGCCCGGTGGGCCTGGGAGCAAGTGCGTGAAAGATTGGCGCTATTGGCTGGCCGAGCAACGCGGAACGCTGCTGGCGCTCGGCATCTTCATCGTCATGTTCGTCATCTACACATCGAACCATCCGGCCGGCTTCACCGCCAATGTGGTGCAGACGGCGGCGAACAAGGGCGTGCTGCTCGCCTTTGTCGCCATGGCGCAGACGCTGGTGGTGATCACCGCCGGCATTGACCTGTCCGTCGGCATGATTTTTCTCCTCACCAACTGCCTGGCCTCCTGGCTGGTGGTGGGCACGCCGATGCAGACGACGCTCGGTGTCATCGCCGTGCTGGCGGTCGGTCTTTTGTGCGGCGCCATCAACGGCGCCATCGTCATCTACGGACGGCTGCAGCCGATCGTCGCCACCATCGCCACCGGAGCCGTTTTCTACGGCATCGGTCTTCTGCTGCGGCCGTTCCCGGGCGGTTCGGTCAATGAGGATCTGGCCGATGCGTTGACCGGCCGTGTGTTCAGCGTGGTGCCGGCGAGCCTCGTCGTGCTGCTCGCCATCGTGCTGGTGATCTGGGTGCCGTTCAGCCGCTCGGTGCTTGGGCGGGCCGCTTACGCGGCGGGATCGTCGGAGACGGCGGCCTATATGTCCGGCGTACCGATAAGGCGGGGCAAATTCGCCGCCTACACTCTGGCCGGGCTGCTGGCGGCGATCGGCGGGCTGTTCCTGACCTTCTTCACCTATACGGGCGACGCGGCCTATGCCAGCGGCAACGCCTACACGCTGTTTTCCATCGCCGCCGTGGTGCTGGGCGGCGTCTCGCTGTTCGGCGGCAAGGGCAGCGCCATCGGCGCGATCTTCGGCGCACTCGCCTTCCGCACCATCGGCGATTTGTTGTTCGTGTTCGATTTCGATCCGCTCTGGCAGCCGCTGTTCCAGGGCGTTATCCTGCTGATCGCGGTCAGCCTCGGCGCCTTCGCCCTGTTTCGGGTCCGCAACCGGCTGGAGTGGTTCCTGTGAGCGAAACGACGCCGATGGTTGGGAAGAGCGACGGCGGCATTGCCGGCCGCATGCCGAAATTCATCCGCCGCGCCGATCCGGCGGTGCTGACGGCATTCGCCTGTATCGTGCTGTTGCTGTTCCTCGGCAGCCTCTATTCCCGAAGCTTCCTGTCGCCTGAATATCTGCTGCAGCAGCTCAAGGTGGCCTCGTTCCTCGGCGTCATTGCCACCGGCATGATGCTGGTCGTCCTGCTCGGTCAGATCGACCTGTCGGTGCCGTGGTCGGTGGCCGCAGGCGCGATGATGGCCTGCGCGGCCGCCGCCTACGGTCCGGTCGGCGTGGCGCTGGCCATCCCTTTCGGCATCTTCTGCGGGGTGCTGATCGGCGTCGTCAACGGCATCGGCGTCGCCTATCTGCGCATTCCCTCGATGATCATCACGCTCGCCACCAACGCCGTCGCGCAAGGGCTGATGGTGGTCTACACCGGCGGCTTCTCGCCCCAGGATTCGGCGACCCGCGCCATGCGCTATCTCGCCACGGGTTTTACCATTCCGGGCGTGCCCAACGCGGTCATCATCTGGGCTGTCATCGGTGCGGCGATGGTGTTCGTGCTGACCCGCACCGGCTTTGGCCGCACCGTCTATGGCATCGGCAACCGCGAGCGCGCCGCCTATCTCTCGGGTATCGACACAAGGCGTGTGGTGATGATCGCCTTCGCCGTCTCCGGCGGGCTGTCCGCCTTTGGCGGCGTGCTGCTGGCCGGCTATGCCTCGAAGGCGGCGCAGTCGATGGGCGATGCCTATCTCTTGCCGTCGATCGCCGCCGTGGTGCTTGGCGGCACTTCGATCCTCGGCGGGCGCGGGTCCTATCTCGGCACCGTCGCCGGCGTCATCCTGATCACGCTGTTGCAATCCATCCTGTCGGTCATGCAGATGCCGGAGGCGGGGCGGCAGATTATCTATGGCGTCGTCATCGTCGCCATGCTGCTGCTCTACGGCCGCGCGCCGGCAAGCCGCTGACCGTGGACGAAAAGGCAGTGCAGGCGCTGGTGGGCGTTCCTGGTTCGGCATCTCCGGCCATCGTGGTGATGGGGGTCGCCGGCTGCGGCAAGTCGGCTGTCGGTATCGCGCTGGCGGCCACGCTGAACGCCGTCTTCATCGAGGGCGACCGGCTCCATCCGCCGGAAAACGTGGCGCGCATGGCCAGCGGCGAGCCGCTCACCGACCGGTTGCGCGAAGGCTGGCTCGACGCGATCGGCGAGCGGATCGCTGCGTCGCTCGGCAAAGGGCAGAGCGTGGTCGCGGCCTGCTCGGCGCTGAAGCGCAGCTACCGCGACCGACTGCGCGGTTTTTGCGCTGACATCGTCTTCCTCTATCTGGAGATCGATCCCACCACCGCGCGGCGGCGCGTTGCCAGCCGCAAGGGCCATTTCATGCCGGCAAGCCTGGTCGACAGCCAGTTCGCCATCCTGGAGCCGCCTGGGAGGGATGAGCGGGCCCTGACAATCGACGCGACTCGTCCCGTTGCCGATGTCGTTGCCGACGCGATGCGGCTGCTGGCCAGGTCATGAGCCGATATCGTCGCCGGTCAGGGCGTCATCCGAGGCTTCCGTCATTCGCCGGCCGCCGGACCAGATCAGCATCTGTTCGGGGAACAGTTTCAGCGCTTCGAGCAGCCGGTCGCGCTTGAGCAGGATATAGCGTGCCTGCAGCACCATGTCCTTGGCACCGTCTCGTCCCATCTCCGCTTCAGCCGGCAACAGCTCCGGGCTGATGACGGCCCTGTATTCGCGGAAGGGAAGGGTCTCAAAGGTCGACATGGCAAACAGCGCCGCCTTGCCCCTCGCGGCAAAATTCGCCGGGGCCGAGGCAAGATGTGTCCAGCCGTTCTCGCCCAAAGCGACTTCGGTGAAGGTCGAGCCGGCGTGGATGTTGTTGGTCATCAGCACCACGCCATTGCCTCTGAGGATTTTCTGGATGCGGATGGTGACCTGATAGGCGTCGTCGCGTTCGAAGACGATGCGGCTTTTGAGGTAGCGATTCTCGACCTTGACCAGCGGCTGGTTCAGGAAACGCAGACCGAACGCGGATTCGGAAATACCGTGGGTGTTGACGCTCACCTGATGCGCTTCGATGCCCGCCTCATGCAGGGCACGCTTGCCGAAGATGGTCTGCGAGGTGAACTGATCGCACCAGATGATGGCGCCGCGGCCACGTTGCAGGGCAGCCTGCAGCCCCTCGACCCCTTCCAGCCGGATCGTTGGTGACCAGCGTTTGGCGACCAGATGCGCGGCAAGCTGCAGCCGGCGGCGGTGGCGCGACGCGAGCAATGCCTCGAACAGCTTGCGCGCGTCGATGCCGTTGCCAAGCACAGCGCGCGTCGCGGCGGCATAGGCCGGAAATTGCTTGCGCATATGGCGTTTCAGGCGAAGCCTGGACATCCGATCGCAGATCGACGCCCACCAGCGCACCGGCACTGAGGCCGCGACCACGACGTAGAACACGGCCATCAGGCTTTCGCGCAGGTCCTGGTTCGAGAGCCGGCGCACCCTGCCAGGGTGCACGACCTTGCGGCTGAAGAAGCGCACGTCCTCAGCCCTTTCCGGGACCGGGACGTCGGCGATGATCTCAGTCTGGAACCTGGCCGTGGCGGTCGGCCTACGAGCAGTTTTTCGGGATCTCGCGAACTTCGACAGCCTCATCCAGCGGGCGTCCATCCGTTCCTGTTGCTGCAATGCGCCTGCGCGCATTGCGCAATCTTACAGTGATGAACGCCGATCGCCAGCCGTCGATCTAAAGCACGTCATGCTACGCGCTTTAGATCTTTGTTGTTATGCATGTCGTTCTCCCAAAACCGAGGTCACTTTTGGGCGACATGCATTAGATTTGCGACGACAGCTCGACCGGGAAATCGTCGTTGTCGGCATCCCGCATGGCGGCGAGGCTGCGGTTGTCCAGCACCTCGGCGATCGCCTGGCGCACTTCCAGCATCATGTGCCGGACCTGGCAGGTGGCTTCGTCGCAATCCTCGCAGCGCTGGTATTGCGTGCGGCTGGCGCAGGGTATCGGCGCCAGCGGCCCGTCCAGCACGCGCACGACATGGCCGATCTTGATCTCGGAGGCCGGGCGGGCGAGGCGATAGCCGCCTTCCTTGCCCTTGCGGCTCTGCACAAAGCCGGCATTGCGCAATTCGCCGAGGATGGCGTCGAGGAATTTCTTCGGGATGTTGTTGGCGACCGCGATGTCGTTGACGAAAGCCAATTGGCCAACCGGAAGACTGGAAAGATGCACGAGGGCCTTGAGGCCGTATTTGCCTTTTTTTGTCAGCATGCCCGAGTCAACCCGTTGAAGCCCCAACCACCTCGCATCTGGCGGCTGTTTGTGTGCAAATAATGACGATTTCGCCGCGCGAAGGCATTTCGCGAAAACAAGACGCCAAATGGCACGTTAGGCACAAACGCGTTGATTCTTTGTAACGTTTTGCCGGGATGGTGCCGCATTCGCCATGACTGACGGCAAAAACGAAGAAAGCCGGCTTGTTGCCGGCTTTCCATCATCTATTCTTTGTATGCTGTAGCCGTCAGCGGCTGCCATAGGCCTGGTCGAGCAGGCCGCCGGCGGCAAAATGCTCTTTCTGGATCTTGTCCCAACCGCCGAAGACGTCTTCCACCGTCAGCAGGCGCACCTCCGGGAAGTCGGCCTTGTATTTGGCGGCGACGGCCGCGTCACGTACCCGGTTGCCGTTCTGGGCGAGGATGTCCTGGCCCTCGGGCGTGTAGAGGAAATCGAGGTAGGTCTTGGCCAGATCGCGGGTGCCGTGCTCGTCGGCGACCTTGTCGACGATGGCCACCGGGAATTCCGCCAGCAGGCTGACCGAGGGCGTGACCTGCTCGAACTTGTCGTCGCCATACTCCTTGCGGATGCCGCGCGTCTCGGACTCGAAGGTGATCAGCACGTCGCCGATCTCGCGCTGCACGAAGGTGGTGGTCGCGGCGCGGCCGCCAGTGTCGAAGATCGGCACGTTGTTGAACAGCTTGGTGATGAACTCCTTCACCTTGGCATCATCGCCTTTGAAGGCTTCCTTGGCGTAGGCGGTGGCCGCCAGATAGGTGTAGCGCGCATTGCCCGACGTCTTCGGGTTGGGGAAGATCACCTGCACATCGTCGCGCACCAGATCGTTCCAGTCCTTGATGTGCTTGGGATTGCCCGCACGGACAAGGAACGAAGGCAGCGAATAGAAGGGCGAAGCGTTGTTGGCAAAGTCTTTCTGCCAGTCGGCGGAGACGAGGCCCTTCTTGACGAGGAAATCGATGTCGGTGACCTGGTTGAAGGTGACGACATCGGCGCCCAGGCCCTCGGCGATGGCGCGCGCCTGCGCCGAGGTACCGGCATGCGACTGGTCAATGGTGACGCCCGGATGTCCGGCGACGAAGGCCTTGTTGACCTGAACGAACAGTTCGCGACCGACGTCATAGGAGGCGTTGAGCAGCTTGTCGGCGGACCAGGCTTGGGAGGATGCGAGGAACAGGCCGGCGACAGTGGCAACGCCAAGGAAAAATCGCTTCATAAAAACGGGCTCCGGATGCAATGCGTTAATGGCTGACAATAGCCGTGAGGCATGGGGCAGGGCGAGGCATGCACGACGGTTCCGCAGCCTCGCCGCGAGAAAAGATGTGAACAATACTGCCGGTCCTTAGAATTCTGTTCCAGATGACTTTCGCTTCAGCCTGGGTTTTTCTGTTCCTTGCCTTGTGGCACCTTTTGGCATATACATATGGCATATACAAAGGGAGATCGTTATGCCCCAGCATCGTCGTTCAACAACGCCACCCAAGGAGGCCAAGCTCTTCCGCAACAACCGCAGCCAGGCGGTGCGCATTCCTGTCGAGTTCGAGCTTTCGGGTGACAAGGTCCTGATCAGCCGTGAAGGCGACCGCTTGATCATCGAGCCGGTCCGCAAGCCCGGCCTGACGGCGTTGCTCGCCCAATGGGCGAAGGAGCCACCGCTCGGTCCTGAGGACGACTTCCCCGAGATCAAAGATGCGCCGGTCCAGTCCGAGGACATTTTTTGATGCGGTTCATGCTGGATACGAACATCATCAGCGACATCATCCGAAACCCGGCGGGCAAGGCCGCCATTGCAATGGTGCGTGAGGGAGACGCCGCTGTGTGCACCAGCATCGTCGTTGCCTCGGAGCTAAGATATGGCTGCGCCAGGAAAGGGTCGACCAAGCTGCTCAAGAAGGTCGAGGACCTTTTGGCTGAGATCCCTGTCTTGCCGCTCGATGTGCCAGTGGATGCCGAGTACGGCGCACTTCGCGCCGAGCTGGAGTCCGTTGGTCAACCCATTGGCCACAATGACCTTTTTATTGCCGCTCACGCCTGTGTGCTGGGCACCATTTTGGTGACCGCCAACATCGGGGAGTTCACCCGGATACGGAAGCTGAAGGTCGAGAACTGGCTGGAATAGCGCCTGACCCGAGGATCAAGCCGCCGGGAACAGCTTCCAACGCCCCGGTCGGAAGGCTACCCGGCTCTTCTGCGCCGCCGGATGGTCGACTGGCAGTTCGATCTCGACCCGCTGGCGCTCGCCGCCGATCTCGAGTTCGACGCGCCGCGTGCCGGCAACGCGGCGGCTGGCGGCGACCGTGCCGGCGATGCAGCCGCTGCAGCCATCGAGCAGTTCGACATCGTGCGGGCGGAAATACAGCGTCGCGTCGCCCTCGGGCGCATGCGGCGCGGACAGCCCGATGGGGCGATCGGCGAGCCAGATCTCGCCATGCTCGACCTTGACGGGAAGCGAGCTCGATTCGCCGATGAAGCCATAGACGAAGGGCGAGTTCGGCGTGTCGTAGATGTCGTCGGCGGTGCCGACCTGCTCGATGCGACCCTGGCTCATCACCACGACGCGGTCGGCAAGTTCCAGCGCCTCTTCCTGGTCGTGGGTGACGAAGACGGTGGTGTGGCCGGTGCGGTCATGGATCTCGCGTAGCCAGCGGCGCAGTTCGCGGCGCACCTGCGCATCGAGCGCGCCGAACGGTTCGTCGAGCAACAACACCTTGGGTTCGATCGCCATGGCGCGTGCCAGCGCCACGCGCTGGCGCTGGCCGCCGGAGAGCTGCGCCGGATAGCGCTTTTCAAGCCCCGAAAGCTGGACGAGGTCGAGAAGCTCGGAGGCGCGACGTCGGATTTCCTGAGCCGGCGGCCGCGAGGACCCATGCCGGACTTTCAGGCCGAAGCCGATGTTGTCGGCCACGGTCATGTGCCGGAACAGCGCATAATGCTGGAAGACGAAGCCGACATTGCGCTCCTGGATCGACTTCTGCGAAGCGTCCTCGTCGCCGAAGAAGATTTTTCCACGGGTCGGCCGCTCCAGCCCGGCGATCAGCCTGAGCAGCGTCGTCTTGCCGGAGCCGGATGGCCCCAGCAACGCGATCAACTCGCCCGACTTGATATCGAGCGACACATCGTGGAGCGCCGGAAACCGCTCGAACTCCTTGCGCACGTTGGCAACGCGAACTTCCATACAAATCCCTCTGCTAATGTCCGCGCGTCGCGGCAAGCTCGGCGCCGTAGCGCATCTCGAGCAGTGTTTTCAAGACCAACGTGACGAGTGCCAGCCCGGCAAGCAGTGAGGCGACGGCGAAAGCGCCGACCGCGTTGTACTCGTTATAGAGGATTTCGACGTGCAGCGGCATGGTGTTGGTCAGGCCGCGTATATGGCCCGAAACCACGGACACCGCGCCGAATTCGCCCATGGCGCGGGCGTTGCACAGGAGCACGCCATAGAGCAGTCCCCACTTGATGTTGGGCAGCGTCACGTACCAGAAGGTCTGCCAGCCATTGGCGCCGAGCGAGAGTGCTGCCTCCTCATCGCCATTGCCCTGTTCCTGCATCAGCGGGATCAGTTCGCGGGCGACGAAGGGGAAGGTGACGAAGACGGTGGCCAGCACGATGCCCGGCACGGCGAACAGGATCTGGATGCCATGTCCCTTCAGCCACGCTCCGAGCAGCCCTTGAGCGCCGAACAAAAGCACATAGACCAGGCCTGAAATGACCGGCGAGACCGAGAAAGGCAGGTCGATCAGCGTGGTCAGAAATGCCTTGCCCTTGAACTCGAACTTGGCGATCGCCCAGGCGGCGGAGATGCCGAAGACGACGTTGAGCGGCACCGAGATCGCCGCGACAAGCAGCGTCAGGTGGATCGCCGAGCGCGCATCCGGTTCGACCAGCGCTTGCGTATAGGCACCGATGCCTTTCGCCAGCGCCTCATGGAAGACAATGATGAGCGGTAAAAGCAGAAAGATGCCGAGGAAGGCAAAGGCAATCGCCATCAGCACGGCCTGCGCCGGACGGCTTTCGGTCACCGCCGCCGAGCGGCTCTCATGGTAGGGTTCGTAGGATTTGATCTCGGGATCAGCCATAGCGCTTGCGGCTCCATGTCTGCACGAGATTGACGACCAGCAGCATGACGAACGACAGAGCCAGCATGATCGCCGCGATCGCGGTCGCTGCCGGGTAGTTGTATTCCTCCAGCCGGATGACGATCAGAAGCGGTGCGATCTCGGATTTGTAGGGCAGATTGCCGGCGATGAAGATGACCGAGCCGTATTCGCCGACGCCGCGCGCAAAGGCCAGCGAAAAGCCGGTGATGATGGCCGGCGCCAGGCCCGGAAACAGCACGCGGGTGATGATCTGGAAGCGGCTGGCGCCAAGCGTGGCGGCCGCTTCCTCCACTTCCTTGTCGATTTCTTCCATGATCGGCTGCACCGTGCGCACGACGAAGGGCAGGCCGATGAAGACGAGTGCGACGACGATGCCAAGCGGCGTGTAGGCGACCTTGATGCCGAGCGGCATCAGCAATTTGCCGATCCAGCCGTTCGGCGCATAGAGCGTGGTGAGCGCAATGCCCGCCACCGCCGTCGGCAGGGCGAAGGGCAGGTCGACCATGGCATCGACGATGCGGCGGCCGGGAAAGCGGTAGCGCACCAGCACCCAGGCGACCAGCGTGCCGAAGACGACATTGACGATCGCCGCGAGGAAGGCGGTGCCGAAGCTGATTTCCAGCGCGTTGAGGGTCCGGCGGTCGCTGGCGATCGCCCAGAATTCAGCCCAGCCGAGAGAGGCCGAGCGCCAGACCAGCCCGGAAAGCGGAATGAGGATGATGAGGGTGAGGTAGGCAAGCGAGAAGCCGAGCGTCAATCCGAAACCCGGAATGACACTCGGCTGCCTGAATCGCCACCCCGCCTGCGCGGGTGCTGTGGTCATGGAGTTCTGGATTGTCCCTTCTTACTCAACCAGACTTGCCGAAGAAGCCCATTCGCGGGCTTCCTCGGGACTGCCGAACCTCACTGGGCCGGCTTGTAGATCTGGTCGAATATACCACCGTCGCCGAAATGATAAGGCTGTGCCTTCTTCCAGCCGCCGAAAAGCGGGTCGTCGATGGAGATCAGCTTGATGTCAGGCGTCTTCGGAATATCCGCCGGCGCGACCAGTTCGGGCTTGGCGGGGCGATAGTGGTTCTTGGCGATAATCGTCTGGCCTTCCTTGGAATAGAGCCAGCCGAGATAGGCTTCGGCCACCTTGCGCGTGCCCTTGGCGTCGACATTGGCGTCGACAATGGCCACAGGCGGCTCGGCCAGGATCGATGTCGGCGGATAGACGATCTCGAAATTGTCGGCGCCGAATTCGTTAAGTGCCAGATAGGCGTCGTTTTCCCAGCCGATCAGCACGTCGCCGATGCCCTTTTGCGCGAAGGTCACGGTCGAGCCGCGCGCGCCGGTGTCGAGAACCGGGGCATTGGCGTAGAGCTTGCCGACGAATTCCTTGGTCTTGGCCTCGTCGCCGCCATCATTGGCGTTGGCGTAGGCCCATGCGGCGAGGTAGTTCCAGCGGGCGCCGCCCGAAGTCTTGGGGTTCGGCGTGATCACCTGGACGCCGTCCTTGACCAGATCGCTCCAGTCGTGAATGCCCTTGGGGTTGCCCTTGCGGACCAGGAAGATGATGGTCGAGGTGTAAGGTGCTGAATTGTTTTCGAATTTCTTGCGCCAGTCGGGGTTGATCTTCTTCGACTTCGAGACGATGGCGTTGATGTCGCCCTCAAGCGCCAGCGTCACCACGTCGGCATCGAGGCCGTCGATCACGGCGCGCGCCTGGGCGCCCGATCCGCCGTGCGACTGCTGGATGGTCACCGTCTCGCCGGTCTCGGCCTTCCAGTGCGCGGCAAAGGCCTCGTCATAAGCTTTGTAGAGCTCACGTGTCGGATCGTAGGACACGTTGAGGATGGTGGTGTCGGCAAACGCGAAACCGAGCGTGCCTGATAGAACCGATGTGACGACCAGTGCGCCGAGCAGTTTCCTGAAATGAGGTTTGGTCATTTCTGCCTCCGTTGAACCCGCGCCAAATCTACCGAATTGATAGAAATTAGATGCATCGAATGTTGCCTTTTTTGCCCCATTGGAGAAAATCTTCGACGAAATTTTTCATCCTGTAGAAATATCTTCCGCTGCGCGCGACCGCAGCGAATCCACGCCGCTAGCTGACCTATGTAGAAATGTGAGGTGTCGGGGCAAGGCCGCAGGGAATCGATGGCGCGAATTACTCGGCGGTAACGGGAAAGTCGAAACGCTCCTTGGCGAACGGTTCGTCTGCCAGCGTGAAGTGCCACCATTCGCGGGCATAGTTCTTGAAGCCGGCGGTACGCATGGCGGCGACAAGCAGCTTGCGGTTTGCCGCCGCTTCACTGCCGAGCGGGTGGTGCGACGTCTCGCTCATTGGGTCGAAACAGTCGAAACCGGTGCCGAAGTCGAGCGTATCGGCATCGATGGCGCCGCAGGCCGGCTTGGAGACGGATGGACCGTCGACCTGCGCAATCGCGACATCGACGGTCGAGCCGCGCGAATGGGTTGACAGTTCACCGACATAGCCCTTGGCGATGAGGTCGCCACGCCGCACCTTCGGGTACCATTGCGGATCGGGCGGCCCGCCCTCTCGTGTCCATTTGCCCATGTCGGCGACGCCTCGGGCAGGGCGGTAGCAGTCGAACACGACCAGTGTCAGGCCTTTCACGGCAATTGCCTGCTGGACGCCAGCCAGGGCTTGCGCCGCCTGCAAGGTGAGAATGCAGACCGGTGCGTCGTAGCCGCTCACCTTGCGGTGGAGGAAATCGTCCGGTCCGGCGTAGCGGATGTCCTGGCGGATCGAGGGGGCGATATCGGCGAGGCGGACGAAGCCGGCGGGGAGGGGATCGGCGGAAACGGGGAGAGGGATTGCCGCGACAAGGATCGTTGCTGCCAGGGCTGAGGCTGCCGACAGTCGAGGTCTGCGCGAGGCACCCCCCTCTGCCCTGCCAGACATCTCCCCGGCAAGGGGGGAGATTGAGCGCTCAGCCGCTTTCGCCAATCTCCACCATTGTAGAAGTGGACTAGACGCCGGAGCTGCCGATCTCCCCCCTTGCGGGGGAGATGGCCGGCAGGCCAGAGGGGGGTGCCTCGGAACAGGCATGGGTAAGTATCCTGCTATCGGCTGACCTTGTAGAATGCCAACGCGCAGAATCGCTTGGCTCGGTCTATTCAACGAAGACTTTCACGCTCGCCGCCCGCCCCGCCGCGTCGATCACGGTCAGTGTCGAGTAGCCAGCACCGTCCGGTTGCCAGGTCGCGGTGCGGCGGCGGTCGATACCAGCCAGTGGCTTGCCATTGGCCAGCCAGCGGAAGGGCGCACGGCCGCCTTGCAGTTTCAGCACCAGCGGCGTGGCGTCGGCGGAGTTTGTGGCAAGGTCGACGCGGGCGCCGTCCGGCGGGAAGATGATGGTCGGGGCGGGTTCGGTCGGCGTTGCCTGCACCAGCCCGTCGGCGCCGGCGCCGAAGCGGGCGAGCGTCACCGGCAGATCCTCGCGCTTGGGGGTGAAGGCGCCGGGCGGCTTGCCCGGCAGCGGCACGGTGGCAAGGCCCGAGCGGACAAAGCCTTCGAACAGGATAGGGGCGGCCGAGACATAGCCGGAGAGGCCCGGGACCGCCCCGGCATCGGGACGGCCGACCCAGACACCCAGGACATAGCGGCCGTCGAAGCCGACCGACCAGGCATCGCGATAGCCGTAGGAAGTGCCGGTCTTGTAGGCGATGCCGCGTTGCAAGGCGCCTTCCGGCGGTTTTACCCCCGACAAGATGTCGATGATCTGCCAGTTCGCCTGCTCGTTGAGGATGGTGGCGGTGGTGCGTTCGGCATTGGCCGGCTCGGTGCCATCATGCAGCGTGTGCGTCTTGCCGCCATTGGCGAGCCCCGTATAGAGCTGGACGAGGTCACGCAGCGTGACGCCAACGCCGCCGAGGCCTATCGCCAGGCCCGGGGCTTCGTTGATCGGCAGGATCGGGTTGACGCCGGCTTGGCGGAAGCGCGCCGTCAACCGCGCCGGGCCGACCGCGTCGAGCACGCGGATCGCCGGCACGTTGAGCGACAGTTGCAGCGCCTGGCGGATCGAGACATCGCCCTGATAGCCCATGTCGAAATTCTTTGGCCGGTAGCCGCCGAAATCGACTGGGCTGTCCTCGATCAGCGTTTCCTGCGCCACCAGTCCCTGTTCGAAGGCGAGGCCATAGATGAACGGTTTCAGCGTCGAGCCGGGCGAGCGCACGATCTTGGTCATGTCGATCCAGCCGGAGCGGCTGGCGTCGAAGAAATTGGCCGAGCCGACTTCGCCCAGAATGTCGCCGGTGCGGGAGTCGGCCAGCACCATGGCGACGGAGAGACGCGGTCCAAGTTTGATGGCGGCATCGCGCGCCACCTGTTCCAGCCCCTGCTGGACGCTTTTGCGGATCGTCAGCTTGAGCGGCTGACCGGGAACGGCCCTGGGCAGCATCGCATAGGCGGCGTGCGCGGCGAGCGCCGGCAAAGTGCGGCGCAGGCCCGACACGTCGTCGAGCGCGGCGCGGGCCGCCTCGCGTTCGCCGATCAGGCCTGATGAGACCATGCGGGTCAGCACGCGGTCGCGGGCGGCGTGGGCGATTCCGAGATTGCGGTCGGGCCGGCGCTTTTCCGGCAATTGGGGAAGGGCGACGAGCAGGGCGGCTTCCGAGACGGTAAGCCGCTTCGGCTCCTTGCCGAAATAGGCGAGCGAAGCGGCGCGCACGCCTTCGAGGTTGCCGCCATAGGGCGCCAGCGTCAGGTAGCGTTCGAGGATCTCGCGCTTGGACAGCCGCCGCTCGATCTGGATGGCGCGCAGCATCTGCTTGATCTTGGAGCCGAGGCTGCGGCTTTCGCGCGGCTCGATCAGGCGGGCAAGCTGCATTGACAGGGTCGAGCCGCCGGAGACGATGTGGCCGCTGGTGATGAGCTGCCCCGCGGCGCGGCCAAGCGCCAGCACGTCGACGCCCTGATGATCCCAGAAACGCTTGTCCTCATAGGTGACCAGCATGTCGACGAACTGCTTGTCGACCTGGTCGAGCCGGGTTTCCAGCCGCCAGTAGCCGTCCGGCGTGGCGAAGGCGCGCAGCAACTGGCCGTCGCGGTCCTGGACCTCGGTGGAGACCGTCAACGTCGCCGGGAGTGGCGGCGGGAAGGCGCGGTCGAGTTCCCACAAGGTAGCTGTGGCGACCGCCGCAAAACCCACCAGGGAGGCGGCGGCGATGCCTGTTCGACGGAGAAATTTTCTGGAGAGCATGGCGCTGCCCCTCATCCGCCTGCCGGCACCTTCTCCCCGTAGAACGGGGAGAAGGGAACTGTCGTCTGCGCAATCGCCATTTGCATGATCGTCACGACAGGTGCCTTACGGCGCCTTGATCTCCATCATGCCGGTGGCGGTGCGGGCCGAAAATTGCGGCCGGTACATGTCTTCCACCGTTGCCGCCGGATGGGCGTAGGTGCCCGGCGTCACGGCGCGCACGACATAGGCAAGCGTCAGATTGTGGTCGTGCTCGCCATCGGCCGGGTTGAACGCCGCGACGAAACGGTCGTCGCGGAATTCGAGATGGGCGGCGTCGGTCTGCGCCAGCCAGGAGAAGTTCGTCAATTGCGCGCTGGAGACCAGGCCGGGATTGTCGATCTCGAAGCCGGCGGGCAACAGGTCGGTGACCAGCAGGCGCGACGGCCAGCTGTTCTGTTCGGTGACCTTGAGCACGACGACATAACGTTCGTTCTGGGTGGCCTCCGTCACATTGGCTTCGGTGCCATCGAGCTTGTAGTAGGTGCGGTCGATGGTGAAGCCGTCGCCGCCGGCCGGCAAGGGCTGGATCGGCGACGCCACGGTGGTGACGACGGCCTGCAGCGGGGTCTTGCCGGTGTTGGCGATTTCGAGCGGGCTGTCGACCAGTTCGGAGCCGTTGACCTGGTTGGAATAGCCGCCCGAATGCGGCGCGCCATTGACGGTCAGCGTGATCGAGTCATTGCCTTCCTTCAGCGCGCGGGCCGCCAGCAGCATCCAGGAATCGTCCTGGGTGCTGGTCCAGCGCACTTCGGCGCGTTCCCTGGTCACCAGCTTGATCAGCTCCGGCACGATCGTCGACACCGGCTTCGATTCCGCCGCCAGCGACAGCATCGCCGCGCCGTCACGCAGCGCCGAGCCGTAGTCGGAGCGGTACCAGTCGTAGTCGGTTTGCGACTTTTCGAGCTGCAGCGCGGTCTTGAACGTCGCCTCCGAGCGCTGCGTGTCGCCGTAGAGCGCAAGGCTCGCCGCCAGCTGGGCAACGGCCATCGGGCTCGTGAAGGCTTCGAGCTGAGTGTCCGCGTAGTAGCGCAGGTCGCCGATCGAGGCCTTCTTGTTGCGGGCGAGAACGTAGAGGGCGTAGGCGATCTCGCTGCCGCGGTCCTGTACGCTCTGGTCGTAGCCGAGCGAGTTCTGCAGATTGCTCAGCGCCTGGTTCATGGCCAGCGCCGGCACGTCGTATTTCTGCTCGCGCGCCCTGGTCAGGAACTCGCTGACATAGGCGTCGAGCCACAGATCGCCGGAGCCCGGACCCCACAGGCCGAAGCTGCCAGACGAGGACTGGTAGCTCAGCACCTTGTAGATGGCATCCTGGATGCGGCCGTGCAGGTCGGGGTCGCTCTCCATGCCGACGCCCGACGCCATCTCATTGACGTAGAGAAGCGGCATGGCGCGGCTGGTGGTCTGCTCGGCGCAGCCATAGGGGTAGCGGTCGAGCGTCATCAACAGCGAGGGCACGTCGAAGGCTGCCGCCTGCGAAACGCCGACGCTGACGGAGGCACCCTCAAGCAGGCTTGCCGCCAGCAGCTCCTTGTCGACGCGCAGCGCGCCGCCATTGCCCTTGAGGTCGACCACAAGGCGCGTGGTGACCGGCAATTGCGCCGGGCGCACCGGCACGTAGAGCGTCTGCTCGACCTTGGTGCCGTCGGCATGCGCCAGCTTGATGGTGAGCGAGGCATTGCCCGGCGTCTTTGCGATCAGCGGCACGGTCAGCGTCTGGCGCTTGCCCTGGGCGAGCGTCAGCTTCTGGGGCAGGGGCTTGTCGCCGGTCGACAGGTCGCCCGTCGTGTCGATCGAAAAGGCATAATCGCCGGCCGGACCGTCCGTGTCGGCCACGTCGAGCCGCATGACGGCGGCATCACCAGGCGCCAGGAAGCGCGGCAGGCCGGCGGTGATGACCACCGGGTCGCGCACGATGACATCCGACTGGGCATGGCCGACCGCTTCCTTGGTCCAGGCGACGGCCATGACGCGCACGGTGCCGTTGAACTGCGGGATGTCGAAGTCGATCCGTGCCTTGCCGTCGGCGTCGAGCTGGACCGGGCCGGAGAAGAAGGCGACCAGCTTTTCGGTGGGCGGGCTGCCTTGCGCCTGCATGTTGGCGCCGTCACCGCCGGTCCGAAGCTTGCCGGTGGTGCCGAGCGAGCCATCGATCAGGCGGCCATAGATGTCGCGTATCTCCATGCCCAGCATGCGCTGGCCGAAGAACCAGTTCTCCGGGTCCGGCGCCTTGTAGTTGGTCAAGTTGAGGATGCCGACATCGACGGCGGCAACCATGACATAGGCGTTGGTGCCCGGCTGCACGCCGGCCACGGAAACCGGGATCGACAGCTGCTGGCGCGGCATGGTCTTGTCCGGCGGCGTCAGCGTAACCGCGAGCTTCTTGGCGCCCGGATCGACCGTCAGCCATTTCACGCCGATGGCGCGGGCCGGCATGCGCGTTTCCTGCGCATCGCCCGGCCGGAACAGGGTTGCCGTGACATAGGCGCCGGCGCCCCAGTCGTCGCCGACCGGAATGTCGACGGTGCTGCCGCCGGCCGGCACGGTCGCCGTGATGGTCTTCAACAGCTTGTCGGAACCGATATTGATCAGAAGTTCGCCGGCAAAATGCGGCGAGACTTTCAGCTTGGCCACTTCGCCCGCGGCATAATTGTCCTTGTCGAGGGCGATTTCCAGGCCGTCGGGCGTTTCGGTGGTCGTCGAGGCGACATACCAGCCGGCGTCGAACTCATAGCTGGTCGCAGGTCCCTCTGGATCGGAGGTTTCGACCTCGAGCCGGTACTGGCCCCAGTCGACCGGCACGGAGACGGTGGCGTCGCCATCGGCGTTGAGGTCGATCTGGCCGTTGGCGATCGACTTGGTGAGGGTGACCGGCTCGTAGTTCCACGAATTGCTGGAGCGGTACCACTGGTAATTGCGTTCGACCTTGACCAGCGTCCACTGCGCGCCTTTCAGCGCCTCGCGCTTGCCGGAGGGATCGACCGCGATCAGGCTGAATTTGGCCGTGCCGCCCTGCGGCACTTCACCATCGGCGAAATCCGGACGGATGCCGATCATATGGCCTTGCGGGCGGATGCCGATGTTGAGCGAGCGCTCGATGGCGCGGCCGCCGGTTTCACGCATGCGCACCGTCACCTTGCCGTCGACCAGCTTGGTGGTCGAGGGCAATTGGTCGACGGTAACCGGGAAGGTCGCCTTGCCGTCATCGCCGACCACCGGCAGGTTGGTCAGCGGCGTGACCGTGGGCTCCGCCGACTGCTCGTCGGCGAGGCCGAAGGAGAAGTTGGGGAAGCGGTCCCAGTCGCGCGCCGTCGACAGCGTCAACTCGCCTTCCAGGGCCAGGCCCGCCGCCGGCGCGCCATAGAGGAAGCGGCCGTCGATGTTGATGTTGGCGGTTTCGCCACGCTCGATTTCCTGCTTGTCGGCCTTCATGTCGAATTCGATGCGATCCGGCACGAAATCCTCGACCAGGAACATCTGGCTGGCGACCGCCGGCTGCTTGGGATCGGTGTAGATCGACACCGACCAGGTGCCGCGCATGGCGTTGGGTTCCAGCGGCAGGTCGACGGCATGGCCGCCGGCCGAAGCGCCGTCGCTGACGATGCGGCGGTCTTCGACGCCGTCTGGGCGCGAGAAGATGAAGGTCAGCGGCAGGTTCTCGACCGCCTTGGCCGCGCCATCGCGGGCAAGGGCGGCGACATGGACATCCTCGCCGGCGCGGTAGATGCCGCGTTCGGTCCAGGCATAGACGTCGAGCGCGCCGGGCGCCGCGCGCCCGGTGACGCCGCGGTCGGAGAGGTCGAAGCCGGCCTTGGACATGTCGAGGAAGACGAAATCATTGTCGCCCTGCTTGGCCATCAGCACGGCCGGCACCATGCCGCCGTCGCCGCGTGTCAGGCCGGGATTGAAGACGGCGTGGCCGTCGGCATCCGATGTCGCGGTGCCGAGCACCTCGTTGTTGCGGGCGACCAGCGTCAGTTCGGCGCCGGCAATCGGCTTGGCCGAGCCCAGCGAACGGGCAAAGACATTGAGCCCATCCTGGCCGGTATAGGTCGACAGGCCGATGTCGGAGACGACGAACCATTGCGTGGCCATCGAGCCATAGTCGTCGCTCTTATCGTTGACCGGCTGGGCGGTCAGCACATAGACGCCGGGCTTGCGCTGCGGCACCGCCTCGTCGACGGGGAAGGAGGTGGTGACCTCCTTGTTGAGGTCGTTGACGATGTCGAGCTGGCCTTGCCAGACCGGCGAGCCCATCTGCTCGGAAATGTTGGAGATGTCATAGCTGTCGAGCTGGTGCAGGAACTGATAGCCCGACAGAAGCTGCGCCAGCGAGCGGTCGCCGATGCGGTAGAGCTTCATCTGGGCGGCGTTCATGTTGACGGTGACGACCGGAATGCCGCGGCGTGCGCCGGCCGGCAGCACGAAGCTGTCGCCGGTGAAGCGGGCGGATGGGGCGCGGTCCTGCACATAGATCGACAGCACCACGGGAGCGGCGGTCACTTCGCCAATGGCCGCCGGCAGGCCGGCGCGGAAGGTGACATCATAATGCTGGCCGTGTTCGAGCCCTTCGACGCAGATCTGCTTGTCTTTGGCCTCGACGCCTTTGGGCGGCGCGTTGTCGACAGTGACGAACTGCGCATAGTCGACGCCGGTCTTGACCAGTTCCTCGGAGAATTGTGCGCAGATGCGCGGCGCGCTGGTGTCGGCATCGACGCTGTGGTCGACGACACGGAAACCCTTGCGGGCCTTGAGGTCGGCATAATCGGCCTGGACAGCCGGCGAGGTGACAAGCGCAAGGCTCGCCTCATAGGCCTGCAGGGCAGGACGGTAGAGATCGCGCTTGTCGAGGCCATTGCCGAGCAGCGCCAGCACGTCGGCGCGCGTCTTGGTGGTGCGCAAAAGCTTATAGGCGTTGAAGGCAGCGGAAGTGCCGTTCATCGGGAAAGTGGATACTTCCGCGGTGCTGGCTGCGGGCTGCACGGCAAGGGTTTCGCGCGCCAGATTGAGCCAGAGCTGGCCGTCATCGGGCATCACCGAGACAGCGGCTTCGTATTTCTGCATGGCGGAGCGATGGTCACCGGTCAAAACGGCCTGCTCGGCCGCGTTGATCAGGGCCGCCATGCCTTCGGTCGGCTTGTCAAAAGCGGGGCCAAGCAGCTTGTTGCGGTACTGCTGGGCCTGGTCGGCCATCCAGTTGGGGAAGAAGGCGAGTTCCGGCGGCGCGCCGATATCGGGATCGCCGTCAATGTTGACGATCTTGCCCGCAACCGCGCCGCTGAAGGGCTTCAGCTGGTTATAGTCGGATTTGAGAAAACACCATTTGGCCTTGGTGTTGTAGGTGAAGGCGCGGCAGGCCGGATCGCCAAGGCATGTCGTCTTGCACTGGTCGAGGGTGACATTCTGGTCGGATCTGAGATCAAAGCCGAAATAGTCGGAATTGTCTGTTGTTGCGATTCGCCGGGCTTCGGCCGCTTGCGCGACGCTGTTCCAGGCTAAGACATTGGCCCAGGCAAGGAAAAGAAGGATAAGGATAGACAGACCACGAGCCGCGCGCATTGCCATAACACCCTCCAGACAAGTGCAGACGTCCGGGCATGTTCAAGCTTCAGTCAAGCTTGTCAACGCGCGAACGCGGCAGGTTCCGCCTGCCAACGGTTTATTTCCCGGCCAAGGACCGGTATGCGAACAGTAACCTCCACGGGACAGGGGATCACGCATTCTTGCGGAAACGCAGAAGGTGTGAATTCCAAGCCCGTCCTATTTCAGACAATTGGATTGTGGCCCCTTTACGAGCGCTTCAGAACTTCATTCCAATTTTAGTTTTGTAACCTAGGTTGTCTTAATGCCGGCGCATGAAAAGCAGATGTCAGGAAGGACCGCGCCAGGGCGCGTTCTTCCGCGCGCCCTGCTTTTGGCCATGATGTGCGCGAGCGCGCTGGCCGCCGAATCACAGCCAGCCGCCGCTTTCGAGCTTTTCGGCATCAAGCTGTGGGGATCGTCCAACGACGAGGACGCCGATATCGTCGATCCGCTGCGCTATGCCGTGACCATCACTGCGCCCGATGCAGACAAGGCCCTGGTCAAGAAGCTTGAAAACACCTCGGCACTGAAAGGCGATGAGGACCGGCCGGTCTCAGGCTCGCTCGGGCTGATGGCCAAGGCGCGAAGCGATCGTGAACAGCTGGTCGCCGCACTTTATGCCGATGCCCGCTATGAAGGCGTGGTCACCATCACCATCGACGGCAAGCCGCTCGACGACTTGCCGCCGGACGCCGAATTCAAGGGCCCGCAGCCGATTCCAGTGGCGATTGTCATCGCCGCAGGGCCCAAATTCACGCTTGGCAACATCAGGCTGGAAGGCGACGCGGCGGGGCTGATGAGCGCCGATTACGGCCTGATATCAGGCGGCGACGCTGGGTCCGGCGCGGTGCTCAAGGCCGAGGCGCTGATCGTGCGGACGCTGAAGGAGCAGGGCAGGCCGCTGGCCAAGGTTACCGACCGGCAGATCGTCGCCGACCATGCCACCTCGACGCTCGACGTGACGCTGACTGTCGCCGCCGGACCGGTCGCCGGCTATGGCGCGACCACGGTGGAAGGCACGGAGAAGGTCGACCGCGACTTCACCGAATACATGACCGGGCTGAAGCGCGGCAAGCAGTACTCGCCGCAGGAGATCAGCGATGCGCGCGACCGGCTGCTGGCGCTCGAGGTCTTCAACAGCGTGACGTTCAAGGAAGCCGACAAGCTCGACGCCGACGGCAACATTCCGATCGGCGTTCAGGTCAGCGAGCGCAAGCCGCGCTATTTCGGGCTGGGCGGCACTTTCTCGAACACCGAGGGCCTTGGCCTGGAAGGCTATTGGGGGCACCGCAACCTGTTTGGTCACGCCGAAAAGCTGCGCATCGACGGCGCCATTAGCGGCATCGGCAGCAACAATCTGTCCGATCTGAACTACAATGCCGGCATCATGTTCGAGAAACCCGGCGTGATCGGGCCGGCATCGAAATTCTTTGCCAGTGTGAAGACCGTGCTCGAGCATCCGGACGCCTACGACCATTTCTCGATCAAGGGCAGCACCGGCCTGTCCTATGAACTCGACAAGAAGCAGACCGTCTCGGCCGAGGTCGCGCTCGACTACTCTCGGATCCACGACGCCTTCGGCAAGCACAAGTACCTGATCGCCAGCATTCCGCTGCAATATGTCTACGATAACCGCGACAACCGGCTGAACCCGACCAGCGGCTTCAGGGTGCTGGCCTATGCCGAACCGAGCTATGACATCATGAATGGTGCGGCCTTCCTCAAGCTGAGGGGCGAGGGATCGGCCTATCAGTCGCTGGATACAGCCTCGAAGTTCGTGCTGGCCGAGCGCGTCGCCGCCGGCTCGATCGTCGGCACCGGGTTGCAGAATGTTCCGGCCGACCGGCGTTTCTATTCCGGCGGTGGCGGTTCGGTGCGCGGCTATGCCTATCAGGGCATCGGCCCGAAAGACTTCAACGGACAGCCGATCGGCGGCCTGTCCTTCTTCGAGACCTCGGTCGAAATGCGCATCGCCGTCACCGACACGATCGGCATCGTGCCGTTCGTCGACGCCGGCACGGTGTCGACGAAGTCGGTGCCCAATTTCTCCGACGTCAAGGTCGGCGCCGGCGTAGGCCTGCGCTATGTGACGCCGTTCGGGCCGCTGCGCATCGATGCCGCCGTGCCGCTCAACCGCGATCCCGGTGACCCGCGTTTCGGCATCTATGCCGGCATCGGACAGGCATTCTGACGATGAAAACGGTCCGGCGCATCCTTCGCATTGTCCTCTACACGCTGCTGATCGTGGTCGCGGGCGCCATCGGCGCGCTAGTCGTGCTGACCAAAACCGAGCGCGGACGCGACAATCTCTCCGGCATCATCTCGCGGCTCGCCTCAACCGACGACCGCAAGATCACCGTCAGCGGCATTGACGGCATCTGGTCGGGTAACCTCAGCGTCGACCATGTCGTGCTGGAAGACCGCCAAGGCGCCTGGCTGGTGGCGCGCAAGGTCGCCGTCGACTGGTCGCCGCTTTCGCTCTTGTCGAAAAGCTTCAGCGCCGACCGCATCGCGGCCGAGCGCATCGAACTCGCACGGCTGCCGGTGGCAAGTCAGCAGCCGCCGGCGCAGAGCGGCACGACGACGCTGCCGGTTTCCATCGACATCAAGCAGATCGACCTGCCGGAAATCGCGCTTGGCCAGCAACTGGCCGGCAGCGGCATTGCCGAACTCGCCGCCAAGGGGATGCTCAAGGCCGATGCCGCGCCGCTGGCGGTCGAGACCACACTTAACGTCACCCGCCATGACGGCAAGCAAGGCAATGTCGACGCCAAGATCCACTTTGCGCCTGATGACAACAGGCTTGACCTCGACCTCAAGGCTTCCGAGCCAGCAGGCGGCATCATTGCTAATCTGCTCAAGCTGCCCGATGCGCCGCCGGTAGACATAGCCGTCTCGGGCACGGGGCCGCTTGCCAACTGGAACGGCATCGCCACCTTCACGGTCGACGGCAAGATCGTCACCCAGCTGACGGGCCGTCATCAACTTACCGACAAGGGCAATCACGTCGAGGCCAAGGGCGATGGCGAGTTCGCGCCTTTCCTGCCGGAAAATCTGAGGCCACTGTTTGCCGGCAAGACCAGCTTCGATGTCGCCGGCACCGCGACATCGGCCGGCGGCATCAGCGTCGACCACGCCAACATCGAAAGCGATGCGATCCATGGCACCGCGGCCGGCATCGCCGACCCTGCCGGCGCCAGCGATCTCTCGGTTGAAATTGCCGCCAAGGGCGCACCTGTGCCGATCATCGTGGGCAATGCGGCACAGCCAATCACGGTGGTCATCCGGAACATCACCGCCCGCGCCTTTGGCGACGGCAAGGCGCCGATCATCGACATTGGTGCCGCGCTGGTTTCGGTGGTCGCGGGCGGCACGCAGCTGAACGATCTGGCGGCGCAGATCCATTCCGACGGCTTCGACATCCAGAACCGCGCCGGGCCGTTTGCCGTCAAGCTGACGGCGGGTGGGCTGAAGACCGACGTGGCGACGCTGGCGCCGCTAATCACCGGCAAGGTCGATGTCGATCTGGGCGGATCGCTGAGCAAGGACGCCATCACCATCGACCAGGGCACTTTGCGCTCCGATGCGCTCAACGCCTCGTTGACCATGACGGTGGCGCTTGCCGATCTCTCTATGCAGCTCAAGATGAATGCCGATGCGGTGTCGACCGCCTTGCCGCCGCAGATCAGCTCGGTGCTCGGCGAGCGGGTGAAATTCTCAGCCGCCGCAACGCGCGATCCGCAGGGCTCCTTTGCCGCCAATTCGATCTCGTTGACCTCCGGTTCGCTCAGCGCCAGTGGCACCGCCAGCGCACAAGGCAGCGACATCCAGGCCGACATCAAGGRCACGCTGGGCGACGTCTCGGTGCTGTCGCCGATGGTCGGCGTGCCGGTTGCCGGCGGTGTCGATTTCGCCCTGACGGCAAGCGGCCCGCGCTCGGCCCCGGATTTCAGCGTCTCCGCCGGCAGCGACAGCCTGACAGCCTCGGGCCGCACGGTGAAGGCGATCAAGCTGACGGCGAGCGGCAAGGCCGACATAGTAAGCCCCTCGGCCGATGTTTCGCTGACCGGGACCGTCAACGACGAGCCACTGGACATCAAGGCGGCATTGGTGACGAGCGAGGGCAAGCGCTCGATCAACGGCTTTCTGGTCTCGCTTGGCGACAACAAGGTTTCGGGTGACTTGGCCTTGGACGACAAGTTCATGCCTTTGGGCACGCTGACGCTGGCCGCACCCGCCATCGACCAGTTAGCGGCACTGGCCGGCCAGGCGGTGACCGGCGATATCAACGGCACCATCGGCTTTGCCAAGGACGGCGAGACGCCGTCGGTCACCATCGATGCCAAGAGCACGTCGATTGCGCGCGGCGAGGTGACGGCCAAGACCATCGCCGTCAACGCGCTGATCGCCAACTATCTCAAGGCGCCGGCAATCTCGGGCACCATCAAGGCTGACTCGGTCACCTCGGGCGCCACCGAAATCAGCGGCATCGGCGTCGACCTGAAGCGCGACGGCGATTGGACCAATTTCACTGGTGGCGCCACCATAGCGGGCATTCCAGCGACCGCTGCCGGTCGGGTCAAGATCGCCCAGGGCACCACCAGCGTCGAGATCGCTTCGGGCGAAGCCACGGTCCGCGGCATCAAGGCGGCAATCGCTGAAGCCTCGACATTGACCATCGCCAATGGCACCACCAGCATCGAGAAGCTGGCGCTCGACATTGGCGGCGGCACGGTGACGCTATCGGGCAGCGCCGGCCAGACGCTCGATCTTGCAGCACAGTTCTCGGCGCTGCCGGCGGCGCTTGCCAATGATTTCGTGCCCGGCCTCGATGCAGTGGGTACGCTCGGCGGCACGGCGCAAGTTAAGGGAATGCCGGCTGCTCCGGAGGTTCGGTTCAATGCGCAGCTTGCCGGCGTCGAAACCAGCCAGACCCGCCAGGCCGGGCTCGGGCCGCTCGCGGTCGATGCGGCCGGCACCTATACCTTGGCCGGCGGCGTCGCCCTCGACCATGCGACGCTGTCCGGTGACAAGATTTCCGGCACGGCCACCGGCACCATCAATCCGAACGGCGCCAGCGATTTTGCACTGGATCTCACCTCATCCGGCCCCAGCCTGCCGCTGACGTTCGGAAGTGCCGCGAGCCCGGTGAAGATCGAGGTCCGGTCCTTGTCGGCCAAGGTGGCGGGCGAGAGCACGCAGGCCCGCCTCGATGTCTCCGCGATCCTGCCTTCGGTCACCACCAGCCCGGCCAAGGTGGAAGGACTTGCCCTGGCATTGCATTCGGACGCTTTCGACCTCAAGAACCGCGCTGGACCGGTTTCGGGCACGGTGTCGGTGGACAAGGTCGGGCTCGACAATGCCGCGATCGCGCCGCTGATCGCCGGCAAGGTCACGGCCGCGCTCAATGCCCGGCTGACATCGGACGGCGTCGCCATCGACAGCGGCTCGCTCAAGAGCGATGCGCTCAACAGCCAGGTCGCCGGCCAGGTGTCACTGCGCGACGGCACCATCGATCTCAAGCTGAGTGCGGATGCCCCATCATCGGCCTTGCCGGCGGCGGCGCGCGGCATGCTCGGCGAACGCGCGCAGATCAGCGCCACGCTGAAGCGCGACCCCAACGGCAGTATCAATATAGATGGATTGAAGCTGACCTCTGGCGCTTTGACGGCCGGCGGGCAAGCGAGCCTTGCCGACAACAAGCTGGCCGCCGACATCAAAGGCGCTCTGAGCGACATCTCGCTGCTGTCCAAGGACGCCAAGGGCGCCATTGCCTTCGCGCTCAATGCACAGGGGCCGGCCATCGCACCTGATCTGTCGCTGACCATCAACAGCGATCGGCTGCTGGTGGCGGAGCGCGAGATCACCGGACTGAAGCTCACGGCAACCGGCAAGGCCGATGCCGCCAATCCAGCGGCGAGTGTGCAGTTGACCGGCAATGTCGCGGGACAGGCCTTGCAAGGCAGCGCTGTGCTGGCAACGGCGGACGGCAAGAGCGCCATCAATGGCCTGCTTCTATCGCTGGGCAAGAACAAGATCTCCGGCGATCTGGCGCTGGACGACAAGTTCGTGCCGGAAGGCACGATCTCGCTCGACCTGCCCGACATCGGGCCGCTCGCCGCGCTGGCGCTGGAAAAGGCCGAAGGCGATGTGCGCGGCACGATCGCCTTCTCGAAAAACGGCGCGGCACCCCAGGTCGCCATCAAGGCAGCGACCGGTTCGATCACACGCGGCGACCTGCAGGCGAAGGCCGTTTCCATCGACGCGCTGATCGCCAACTATCTTGCCGCTCCGGTGATCTCGGGCAAGATCCGCGCCGACACGGTGACATCGGGCGGCACCGTGATCAGCGGCATCGATGTCGATTTGAAGCGCGACGGCGACTGGACCGGCTTTTCCGGCGGCGCCACGGTCAAGGGCATTCCGGCCAAGGCCGCCGGCCGGGTGAAGGTGGCCAATGGCACCACCACCATCGAGCTTGCTTCCGGCCAGGCGACCGTCCAGGGCATCAAGGCGGCCATCGCCCAGGCTTCGACGATCAGTATCGCCAATGGCACGACGTCGCTGGACCGGCTGGTGCTCAATCTCGGCGGCGGCACGGCGACGGTGACCGGCAAGGTCGGGCAGGCGCTCGACATCAACGCGACGCTGGCGCGGGTGCCGATGTCGCTCGCCAACAGTTTCTCGCCTGGCCTCGATGCCGCCGGTTCGATTTCCGGCACGGTCAAGGTGACCGGCGCGCCTTCCAGTCCGGCCGTTGCCTTCAATATTGACGCGGCCGGCGTGCAGACATCGCAGACCCGAGGCGCCGGTGTTAGCGCAGTGAGTGTTTCCTCGTCCGGCACCTTTGCCGGCAACAAGCTGACCTTCAACGCCAATCTCAGCGATGGCGGCGGACTTGGTCTCAAGGGCGGCGGCACGGTGACGACGGCAGGTACGCCGGCGCTGGTGCTCGACTTCAACGGCGCCGTGCCGTTCGGCATGCTCAGCCAGAAGCTGGCCGCGCAAGGCCTGGCGCTGACGGGAACCGCCAATGTCAATGTCCAGGTGCGCGGTCCGGCGACATCGCCCGGCATCGGCGGCAGCATCAGCACCTCGGGTGCGCGGCTGGTGGATGCGCGCTCGGGGCTCGCCGTCAACGATCTCACAGCCGATGTCTCGATCGGCGGCGGCGTCGCCAGGATCAACCGGCTCACCGGAACCTTGTCGACGCGCGGCAGCCTGTCGGCCAGTGGCACGGTCGGCATCAACCCGGCGCAAGGTTTTCCGGCCGACCTGTCGATCAAGCTCACCGACGGCCGCTATACGGACGGGCGCGTGGTGACCGCCAATCTTGGCGGCGACCTGACGATCAAGGGGCCGCTGACATCGGCACCGGTGATTGCCGGCACCGTCAACCTCGCCAAGACCGTCATTACGGTTCCGGACAAATTGCCGGGCTCGCTCTCGGCGCTCGACGTCAAGCACAAGAACGCGCCAGGCGCGGTCAAGGCGCAGGACAAGGCGCTGCGGCCGGCGACGGCCGGCGGCAAGGGCAGCGGCAGCGGGCTTGTGCTTGACGTCACCGTCAATGCGCCGAATCAGATATTCATCCAGGGCAGGGGCGTCGATGCCGAGCTCGGCGGCTCGCTCAAGCTGACCGGCCCGGCCTCGTCGCCGCAGGCCGTCGGCACCTTCACCCTGCAGCGCGGGCGGCTGTCGATCCTCGGCAAGCGGCTGACCTTCACCGAGGGTACCGTCGGCTTCTCCGGCTCGCTGGTGCCCTACCTCAACCTGACCGCGACCACGACGACGACCGGCGCCACCGTCACCATCGTCGTGTCGGGCGAGGCGACCAATCCGAAATTCACCTTCTCATCGGTGCCGGCGCTGCCCGAGGACGAGGTGCTGGCGCAACTAATCTTCGGTCGCTCGATGTCGAACCTGTCGCCGCTGCAGATCGCGCAGCTGGCCGAAGCGGCCGGGCAATTGGCCGGCGTCGGCGGCTCGACGTCGCTGCTGGAGAACCTGCGCAGCGCCATCGGCGTCGACGATCTCGATGTCACCACCGACGACCAGGGCGGCACGGCGGTCTCGGCCGGCAAGTATCTAAACGACCGCACCTATGTGACCATCCAGAAGGGCGACAAGCCGGGTTCGGGCAAGGCGACCATCGACCTCAATGTCGGGCGCGGCGTCAAGTTGCGCGGCGAGGCGACTGATGCCGGCGAGGCCAAGGGCGGCATCTTCTACGAAAAAGAATATTGAGGGCTGGCCCTCCACCATGGCCCGGACTGGCGCTGTCGTAACCAGTGCAAAAGTCTCAGTTTAATCGCCCTGAGTAGATTCTGGCGGAATCTGGGCGCACTAGCAATTTTGCGTCAAGACTGTCGCTATCGCGCGTACCGCTCCCTTTTCAAAGTTGCACATTCGCTAACATGTTCCCAATCCAAGCCGTCTTTGACATCATGGCCTGGATGCGGAATGTTAATCGGCGGAAAGCCAACAATGGGAGTTAGTCATGACAATCTATAAGAGTAATGGCGACAGCGTTCCGGATCACATCCTGGCCATGGCCGAAGAAGCCAAGGCAGGTAATGTCGATCGCCGCGAATTCCTGGCGCTCGCCAGCGTCTTCGGCGCCTCGACGGCGATGGCCTATGGCCTGCTCGGTCTCGCCGATCCGACGCCGGCAAAGGCGGATGAGGTAAAGGGCAAGAAGGGCGGCACTCTCAAGATCGCCCAGTGGATCAAGGATCCGAAGGACCCACGCAAGGCCGACTGGTCGGAAATCGCCAATGCCGAGCGCCAGGCGCTTGAGCCACTGGTCAAGTACACCACCGAATACACGTTCCGCCCTTATCTGCTTGAAAGCTGGGACGTCAACGACGACGCCACGCAGTACATACTGCATGTGCGCAAGGGCGTGACCTGGCACAACGGCGATGCTTTCACCGCCGATGACGTGGTGCACAACTTCAACCGCTGGGGCGAGAAGGCCGCCGAAGGCAATTCCATGCCCGGCCGTCTTGGCACGCTGTTCGACGACAAGACGGGCAAGTTGCGTGAAGGCGCGGTTACCAAGGTCGACGACATGACCGTCAAGCTGTCGCTCACCAAGCCCGACATCTCGATCATCCCCGGCATTTGTGACTATGTTGCTCTCATCGTCCACAAGTCCTTCGACGAAAAGGGCGGTGACTTCAAGGCCTGCCCGATCGGCACCGGCCCGTTCGAACTCGTCTCCTATGATGTCGGCCAGAAAGTGGTCTACAAGCGCCGCGCCGACGACAAATGGTGGGACGGCGAAGTGTTCCTCGATGGCCTGGAGTTCATTGACTACGGCACCGATCCGGCAGCCATGGTCAGCGCTTTCGAAGCAGGCGAAGTGCACACCAATTTCGAGACCTCGGCCGACTATGTCTCGATCCTCGACAAGATGGACCTGGTCAAGTCCGAGGTCGTCACCGCCTCGACTATCGTCTGCCGCACCAACGTCAACAACAAGCCTTATGGCGACCAGAAGGTGCGCAACGCGCTGCAGCTTGCGGTCGACAACAACGTCGTCCTCCAGCTCGGCTACGGCAATGCCGGTTCGGTCGCCGAGAACCACCATGTCTGCGCGATCCATCCGGAATATTACGAGCTGCCCAAGGTTGCCCGTGATCCGGCCAAGGCGAAGGCGCTGATGGCGGAAGCCGGGCAGGCCGATTTCGAACATGAACTGATCACCGTCGACGAGGATTGGCACAAGAACACCGGCGATGCGATCGCCGCCCAGTTGCGCGACGCCGGTATCAAGGTGAAGCGCACCGTGCTGCCGGGTTCGACGTTCTGGAACGACTGGCTGAAGTATCCGCTGTCGATGACCAACTGGAACATGCGGCCGCTCGGCGTCCAGGTTCTGGCGCTGGCCTATCGCACCGGCGAGGCCTGGAACGAGGCTGGCTGGTCGAACCCCGAGTGGGATGCCAAGCTCAATGCGGCGCTCGCCGTTGCCGACGCCGCCAAGCGCAAGGAAATGATGAAGGATATCGAGCAGATCCTGCAGGATTCCGGCATCATTATCCAACCCTACTGGCGCAAGCTCTACAGCCACTCGGTCAAGGCGGTGCAGAACTACAAGATGCACCCGACCTTCGAGCGCGACTACGGCAAGATCTGGCTCGACCAGGCTTGATCGCACCGACAAGGGAAAGGGGCGTCAGCCTCTTTCCCTGCTGTTTGCATCATCTGTCCCCGTTGGTCCGCGCTTCTCTAAAAAAGTTGCGGACTCCCGGGCAAGGTCATGCAACAAAAACAGGGTTGATCGCATCCGAAGGCCTGTTTGACGGCCAGCCTCGCCGGTCACGGCAGGGTTGGCTTTCATAGCCGGCTCAAACCCCAACCCATCGGCAGGGGGCCGCCATGCTTTCCTTCGTTATCAGGCGTCTTGGCACCATGGCATTGACGATGCTGTGCCTGACCATGGTCGTCTTCTTCCTGATCAACCTTGAGCCCAATCTGAAGAAGCTGGCGATCAGCCAGACCGAAATGCATACGTCGGCCGAGCAGCTCGAGAGCTGGCTGGCCGGGCATGGCTACCGGCAGAACTTCTTCGTCCGCTATGGGCAATGGCTGGGCGTCATGCCCAAGCAGCCGGTGACCGATCCGGCGACCGGCAAGCCGGCGCAGCGTTTCTCGTTTTGCAATGATCCGATCGTGCCGACCTTCGCCGGCGTTTTCGAGGGTGATTTCGGCTGCTCGACCAAGTTCAAGGCAACGGTCGCCTCCAAGCTGTTCCCGGCACTTGGCGCGACCGGCATCCTGATGTTCTGGGTGCTGGTGGTGATGGTGCCGATCTCGCTCTTGATCGGCATCCTGGCCGGTATGCGCGAGGGTTCGCGAACCGACCGGGTGCTGTCGGTGGCCTCGATCGCGTCGACGGCGACACCCGAATATGTGTCGGGCGTCATCTTCACCGTGATCTTCGCCTCCTGGCTTGGCTGGCTGAACGGCTCGGCCGCGTCGGCGAGCCAAGGCATCACCTTTTACAATTTCACGCTGCCGGTCATGACGCTGGCGATCTACGGCATCGGTTATATCGCCCGCATGACGCGCGCCTCGATGGTCGAGGTGATGACGCAGCAATATATCCGCACCGCCCGGTTGAAGGGTCTCTCCTTCCGCAGCGTGGTGGTCAAACATGCGCTGCGCAATGCGCTGATCGCGCCGTTCACCGTCATCATGCTGCAGTTTCCCTGGCTGCTCACCGGCGTCGTCATCGTCGAGGTGATGTTCCGCTATCAGGGTTTTGGCTACACGCTGGTCGAGGCCGCCGGCAACAACGACATCGACCTGCTGCTCGGCTGCTCGCTGGTCTCGGTGTTCATCGTCTTGATCACGCAGCTCATTTCCGATGTCGGCTACGCGTTTCTCAATCCGCGTATCAGAGTTCAGTAGGGGGCGAAGCGGATGCAGGTCCAATATATCAGTGCCTTCACCGTCGTTCTCGAAGTGCTGTCGCGCTTCTGGCCGGTCTGGATCGCGCTCATCATCGTCATGGGGGCGAGCTTCGCCTACAAGAAGAAGCTCGCGCTCTACGGCCAGCTGTTCGACAGCGGCGTCGGCATCGTCGGTGTCGGTATCTGCCTGTTCTGGCTGTTCACGGCGATCTTCGCGGCGACCATCTCGCCCTTTGATCCGCTGGCCCAGATCCCCGTGATGAAGGACGTGCTGCCGGGCGCGGTCGAGCCGCAGTCAGGTCTGGTCTATCTGTTCGGCGGCGACAAGCTTGCGCGCGACGTGTTTTCGCGCATGGTCTATGGCAGCCAGATCGTGCTGATCATCGCGCCGGCGGCGACCGGCTTCGCGCTGATGGTCGGCATCACGCTCGGCCTGCCGGCGGGCTATTATGGCGGCAAGATCGACACCGTGCTGTCGTTCCTGGCCAACCTCGTGCTGGCCTTCCCGGTGATCCTGCTGTTCTACCTGCTGGTGACGCCGGGCATCATGGACACGCCAATCCCCTATGCCATGGCCGGGGTGTTCTTCCTGTTTCCGATCATCTTCTTCAGCGTGCTGTTCTGGACGCGCTACAAGAACCGGCCCGACCGGATCTACATCCTGCTCGGCATCACCCTGATTGTCGGTGGCTGGATTTATCTCGGCCTGGTGTTCGACAAGGACCCGCTGCACATCGTCCACATCGATCCCAACCAGCTCAACATCTTCGTGGCGGTGGTGTTCGCCTCCAGCCCCGGCGTGTTCCGCATCGTGCGCGGCCTGGTTATGGACATCAAGACGCGCGACTATGTGGCGGCGGCGCAGACGCGCGGTGAATCGCCCTGGTACATCATGCTGTGGGAGATCCTGCCCAATGCGCGCGGACCGCTGATCGTCGATGCCTGCCTGCGCATCGGCTACACAACGATCCTGCTCGGTACGTTGGGCTATTTCGGCCTCGGCCTGGCGCCGGAAAGTCCTGACTGGGGCACGGCGATCAAGGACGCCAGCCGCTTGCTGCGCTCCTTCATCCACCCGGCGCTGCCGCCAACGATCGCATTGATGTCGTTCGTGCTGGGGCTCAACCTCCTGGCCGACTCGTTGCGTGAGCAATCGATGAAAGACTGATTGACGGGCTTCGGCCCGCATCTGGTAAAATTGGATTGGAGCGACCCATGAACGAGGCAGTTCGAAATCCCGCAGAGCCGATCATCGAGATCGAGAACCTGTCGATCTCCTTCTTCACCCGCAAGGGCGAGATACCGGCCGTCATGGATTTTTCCTGCACGGTCATGCCGGGTGAGGCGATGGGTATCGTCGGCGAATCCGGCTGCGGCAAGTCGACCGTGTCGCTCGGCATCATGCGCGACCTTTCCAACATCGGAAAGATCGTCGGCGGCAAGATCAAGTTCCAGGGCAAGGACATGGGCGAGCTGTCCGACGAGGAGCTGCGCGCCATCCGCGGCAACAAGATCGCCATGATCTACCAGGAGCCGATGGCCAGCCTCAACCCGGCGATGAAGGTCGGCCAGCAGCTGATGGAAGTGCCTCTGATCCACGACAAGGTGTCGAAGGAGGAGGCCTACAAACGCTCCCTCGACATGGTACGCGCGGTCAAGCTTCCGGACCCCGAGCGCATGATGCGCTCCTATCCGCACCAGCTCTCCGGTGGCCAGCAGCAGCGCATCGTCATCGCCATGGCGTTGCTGTCGAAGCCGGCGCTGCTTCTGCTCGACGAGCCGACGACGGCGCTCGACGTGACGGTGGAAGCGGGTATCGTCGAACTGGTCAAGGGGCTCGGCGAGAAGTTCGGCACCTCGATGATCTTCGTGTCGCACAATCTCGGCCTTATCCTGGAAACCTGCGACCGCATCACCGTGATGTATTCGGGCGAAGCGGTGGAGACCGGCAAGATCAAGGACGTGTTCGACCGGATGCGCCATCCCTACACACAAGGGCTGTTCCGTTCGATCCCGCTGCCTGGCGCCGACAAGAATTCGCGGCCGCTGATCTCCATCCCGGGGCAATTGCCGCTGCCGCATGAGCGGCCGAAGGGCTGCAATTTCGGCCCGCGCTGCCACCATTTCGTCGAGGGCGTCTGCAACGCCGCCGAGATCCCGATGATCGAGGTCGCTGGCCACGAGGGCCATTTCTCGCGCTGTGTGCGCTTCAACGAGATCGACTGGGAAGCGCTGCCGCCCGGCGCCAAGAAGGTCAATGAGCGCGTTGTGCCCGGCGCGCCGGTGCTCAAGATCGAGGATTTGAGGAAATACTACAAGGTCGGCGGCAGCGAGGTGTTCGGCTCGAGTGAAGGCCGCGTCGTCAAGGCCAACGAGACGATCTCGTTCATGGCGCGCGAATCCGAGACCGTCGCCATCGTCGGCGAATCCGGCTGCGGAAAGTCGACATTGGCCAAGGTGCTGCTCGGCCTGGAGACGGCCAGTGCCGGCACGGTGACGCTGGGCAACAAGCAGATCCAGTCGACCGGCATCGAGAGCCGCAGTGTCGAAACCGTGTCGTCGATCCAGATGGTGTTCCAGAATCCTTTCGACACGCTCAACCCCAGCCATTCGGTCGGCTCGCAGATCATCCGCACGCTGGAGAAATTCAATGTCGGCAAGACGGTTGCTGATCGGCGCAAGCGGATGCTGGAACTGCTCGACCTGGTGAAGCTGCCGCGCGCCTTCGAGACGCGCAAGCCGCGCCAGCTGTCTGGCGGCCAGAAGCAGCGCATCGGCGTGGCACGCGCCTTTGCCGGCGACGCCAAGGTGGTGGTGGCCGACGAGCCGGTCTCCGCACTCGACGTGTCTGTGCAGGCGGCGGTGACCGAACTGCTGATGGACATCCAGCGCAAGAACAAGACGACGATGCTGTTCATCAGCCACGATCTGTCGGTCGTGCGCTACATCGCCGACCGCGTCGTCGTCATGTATCTCGGCTACATCGTCGAGCAAGGCACGACTGACCAGATCTTCGCGCCGCCCTATCATCCCTATACCGAGGCGCTTTTGTCGGCGATCCCGATCGCCGACACCAGCGTGGTGAAGCGACACATCGTGCTCGAAGGCGACATCCCCTCGGCGATGAACCCGCCGTCCGGCTGCCCGTTCCAGACACGCTGCGGCTACAAGAAGCTGGTGCCGGACAATCTGTGCGAGACCAAGGTGCCGCCGGTCAAGCACCTCGGCGACGGCCATATGAGCCTGTGCTGGCTGTCCGACGACGTGCTGGCGACGATGGAGCCGGTGATCAAGTTCGACAAGGAGCACGCTGCCCATGAAGGCGTGCCGGAAGATGCGCCGCATGGCAGCGGCCCGGTTTCGACAGGAACAGCGCCCAACCGTCCGCGTGGCAAAGCGTCGACCGCGGAAGCGGACGAGATCGGCGAGGCCGTGGAGCAGGGCCAGGCTGGGATGCGAGCCCGTCGCAACAAAGTAGTCGACGAGGCTTCCGAAACCGGTGTTAAGAAGCCGAAAGATACGACAAGGCGGCACTAAACCGGGAAGGGTGCTAGTTTTCGCATTGCTGTAGCTGGACGGCGTAGTCGCGGGCCATCTTGTCGGTCGCCCGCGCGTAGCCCTGCACGCCGGCATCGCCGCGATTGCCGCGGCCATAGGCGGTCCAGCCGAGATAGTAGGCGAGGTAGAGATTGTAAGTGTCGTTGCGGGCGACGCCGAACGTGTCTGCCGTCTTGGAATGATACCAGCCGACGAAATCGACGGCATCGGCGAACTTGGTGCGCCGCGCCGCCCAATTGCCGGTTTCGCGCTGATATTGCGACCAGGTGCCGTCCAGCGCCTGTGAGAAGCCGGTGGCCGTGGAGACGTGCTTCCACGGAATGAAGCCGAGCAGCTTGGTGCGCGGCGGCCGGGCGTTGCTCTTGAAGCCGGATTCCTTGCGCACCGTCGCCATCAGCACGGGCACGGGGATGCCGTATTTCTGCGAGGTGCGTTCGGCAGCCGACTGCCAGTTGTCGAACCAGCCGTCATTCTGGTCGAAGACGGCACAGACATTGTTGATGTGGCTGGGCGCGGTGGCGCAGGCCGACAATGCCAGCAGAACGCCAACCGCTACAATTTTACTAAAACTCGACCTACGCATGGGATGAGCAATAGGCCGAAATCATAAAAGGAATCTTGCTGCGTCCGTTAACGCTTCGTCGGCACGAGTGCTCGGCAAAATGCCGTATTGATATTCCGACTCTTCTTGTCGCCTTTTATAAAATGAAACTGCATAAATGCCGCCGTGGCTAAAATCACGCCTGTAAACGGCGTATTTCTGACAGCTTGCCCGGTTTGCCAAGGCTTTGATGCCTGGCATGAACGAACCAAGACGCAAGCGCGGCGCCGAGCGCACCAGCAACCGGGGGCCAGTGCCGATCCCGCAACTGCCGCAAAGGCGGGTGACCAATCCCTATCCACCGATGGCGTTGCTGGCGCCCGATCAGATCGAGGCGATCCACCAGGCGTCGATGCATATATTGGAAAATTTCGGCATCGAGGTGATGAGCCCGCGGGCGCTCTCGCTGTTCGAGAAGGCGGGTGCCAGGGTCGATCACGCCACAGCAAACGTGCGCATCGATCGCGGCATGGTCGACGCGGCGCTGAAGACCACACAGTCCACCTACACGCTGACACCACGCAACTCGGCCAACACGATCCATCTCGGCGGCAACACCATCAATTTCACGCTGGTTGCCGGGCCACCCAATGTGCACGACATGGAGCGCGGCCGCCGCGCCGGCAATCTGCGCGACTATGCGGATCTCACTCGGCTGGCGCAGCATTTCAACTGCGTCCACATGCTCGGCAACCAGGTCTGCGCGCCGGTCGAGCTGCCGGCCAACTCGCGCCATCTCGACACCTATTTCGCCAATCTGACGCTGACCGACAAGAGCTTCCATGTCTCGGCGATCGGCCGGGGCAGGGCGCTGGACGGCATCGAGATGATGGCGATCGCGCGCGGATTGACGCTGGACCAGCTGCGCGACGATCCCGGTATCGCCACCATCATCTCGGTCAACTCGCCGCGCCGCTTCGACGAGATGATGGCCGAGGGCCTGATGACCATGGCCGAGTTCGGCCAGTCGGTGGCGGTGACGCCGTTCACGCTGATGGGGGCGATGAGCCCGGTGACGCTGGCGGGTGCTTTGGCGCAGCAGAATGCCGAGGCGCTGTTCGGCGTCGTGCTGACGCAGCTGGTGCGTCCCGGAGCGCCGGTGATGTATGGCGCCTTCACCTCCAATGTCGACATGAAGTCGGGCGCGCCGGCCTTCGGTACGCCGGAGAACACCAAGGCCAACGTCGCTTCGGGGCAGTTGGCTCGGCGCTATGGGCTGCCTTACCGCACCACGCCCGGTTCGGCCTCCAACGCCGCCGATGCGCAAGGCGCCTATGAAACGCTGATGGCGCTGTGGGGCGCGGTGCTCGGCCATGGCAATCTCGTCTACCACGCCGCCGGCTGGCAGGAGGGTGGGCTGACGGCGTCGTTTGAAAAATTCATCATCGATGTCGAGATGATCCAGCACATGATGGAGTTCCTGCGCCCGATCGTGGTCGACGAGGCCGAGCTTGCCATCGAAGCGCTGGGCGCGGTGCCCACCGGCGGCCATTTCTTCGGCGAGCCGCACACGCTGGAGCGCTACGCCACCGCCTTCTACCAGCCAATACTCTCCAACTGGCAGAATTATGAGGCCTGGCAGGAGGCCGGCAGCCTCGACGCCACGGCACGCGCGACGCGGCTGTGGAAGAAGGCGCTGGAAGACTATGTCGAGCCGGCGATGGATGTCGCCGTGCGCGAAGCGCTCGAGGCCTATGTCGCCAGGCGCAAGGAAGCGATCGGGCAGGGCGAACCGTGACGCCTCCCGTCTTGAATCCATTCCCCCATCCAATCCATTGATATCAGAGAAAAATCCATGAAATCGCATGCAAAGGTCGTGGTCATTGGCGGTGGCGTCGTCGGATGCTCCGTGCTGTTCCATCTCGCGCGCCATGGCTGGACCGACGTGGTGCTGTTGGAGCGTGATGAGCTGACATCGGGCTCGACCTGGCACGCGGCCGGCGGCATGCACACGATCAATGGCGACCCCAACGTCGCCAAGCTGCAGAAATACACCATCAACCTCTACAAGGAGATCGAGGAGCTTTCCGGCCAGGCGACCGGCGTGCACCTGACCGGCGGCGTGCTGCTGGCGGCGACCGAGGCGCGGCTGGACTGGCTGCGCGGCGTCGTCGCCAAGGGCCGCTATCTCGGCATCGAGCTGGAGGAAATCTCGCCGAAGGAGGCGGCCGAACTGATGCCGCTGCTCGACCCCAAGCAATTCGTCGGCGCTGTCCGCAACAAAGAGGACGGCCATCTTGATCCCTCCGGCGTCACCCACGCCTATGCCAAGGCCGCGCGGAAGCTTGGGGCCGAAGTGGAACGCTTCACCAAGGTCGAAGATATCGTGCGGCGACCCGACGGGCTGTGGCGCGTCATTACCAACAAGGGCGAGGTGGTGGCCGAGCATGTCGTCAATGCCGGCGGCCTGTGGGCGCGCGAGGTCGGCCGCATGGTTGGCCTGGAACTGCCGGTGCTGGCCATGGAGCACATGTACCTGATCACCGAAGACATGCCGGAAGTCGCCGCCTGGAACGCCAAGACCGGAGAAGAGATCATGCATGCCGTCGATTTCGACGGTGAACTCTACCTGCGCCAGGAGCGTGGCGGCATGCTGATGGGCACCTATGAGAAAGCCAACAAGCCATGGTCCGAATACCAGACACCTTGGAATTTCGGCCATGAATTGCTGGCGCCCGATATCGACCGCATCGCGCCATCGCTTGAGGTCGGGTTCAGGCATTTCCCGGCCTTCCAGAACACAGGTATCAAGCAAATCATCAACGGGCCCTTCACCTTCGCGCCGGACGGCAACCCACTGGTCGGGCCGGTGCGCGGCCTGCCGGGTTTTTGGGTCGCCTGTGGCGTCATGGCCGGTTTTTCGCAGGGCGGCGGCGTCGGGCTGGCGCTGTCCAACTGGATGATCGAGGGCGATCCCGGTGCCGACATCTGGGCCATGGACGTGGCGCGCTATGGCGACTGGGCGACGATGGCCTACACCAACGCCAAGGTGCGTGAGAACTATTCCAGGCGTTTTTCAATCCGTTTCCCGAACGAGGAGTTGCCCGCCGGACGGCCGCTCAAGACAACGCCGGTCTACGATCTGTTGTCGGCCAAGGGCGCGCAGTTCGGCGTCGCCTATGGGCTGGAAGTGCCGCTCTGGTATGCGCCGGAAGGCATCAAGGATGAGTTCTCCTGGCGCCGTTCAAGCGACTTCGCTCATGTCGCCAGGGAGGTCGCAACGGTACGCGATGGCGTCGGCCTGTCGGAAATCTCGTCATTCGCCAAATACAAGGTGACGGGCGAGGGGGCGTCTGCCTGGCTCGACAAGATGCTCGCCTGCAAACTGCCGAACCCTGGCCGCATGACGCTGGCACCGATGCTGAAGCAGGACGGCAGGCTGATCGGCGATTTCACGCTGGCCAATCTCGGTCCTGACGGCTGGTTCCTCGCCGGCTCGGGTATCGCCGAGCAGTATCACATGCGCTGGTTCGAGGCGCATCTGCCTGGCGATGGCTCGGTCCACATCGAGGCGTTGGGCGCCAAACTCACCGGCCTGGCGATTGCCGGCCCGAAGGCGCGGGAGGTGCTGGCCAAGGTCAGCCGCGCGGATGTCTCCAATGTGGCGTTTCCGTTCATGGCGGTGGCGAAGATGGATATCGGCATGGCGCCGTGCCTGGTCGGCCGCGTCAGCTACACCGGCGATCTCGGCTACGAGATCTGGGTGGCGCCGGAATACCAGCGCGCGGCGTTCAACGCGCTGATGGCGGCGGGCGAAGAATTCGGCATCGGCCTGTTCGGCTCGCGCGCGCTCAATGCGCTCAGGCTGGAGAAGAATTATGGCTCATGGGGACGCGAATATCGGCCGATCTATGGGCCGCTGGAAGCCGGACTCGACCGCTTCGTCGCCTATGGCAAGGAGGCGGATTTCATCGGCAAGGCGGCGGCACTGGCCGAGCGTAAGCAAGGCGGCAAGTTACGACTGCGCAGCTTCATCGTCGAGGCCGACGACGCCGACGTCATCGGCGACGAGCCGATCTGGTTCGGCGGCGCGGTGCGTGGCTGGGTGACGTCGGGGGGCTACGCGCATCATTCGAAAAAGTCGATCGCCGTCGGTTATGTGCCGAAGGAGATCGCCGACGAGAGCGACGGCTTCGAAATCGAGTTGCTGGGCAAGCGTCACGCGGCGCGCATACAGGCGGCGCCGCTGTTCGACGCGAATTTCGAACGGATGCGGGGGTGAGGGCTCACCCCCGCATGGGACATCAGGCCTTGCGGTTGTCCAGCGCAAAGGCGCCGGCGCCGGCAAACACCAGATAGAGGAAGATGAAGCAGAAGGAGATCGCTGCGTCGCCGCCATTGTTGGCCGGGAAGAAGTCGCGCGGCATGTGCGCCGTGAAATAGGCGATCGCCATTTCGCCGGCCAGAAGGAACGCCACCGGACGGGTGAACAGGCCCAGCGCCAGTAGGATGCCACCGGCGAATTCGAGGATGCCGGTGGTGAGCGACAGGCTGTTCAGAGCATGAGGTTGGGCGCTTATCGGAAAATTGAACAGTTTCTGGCTGCCATGTTCCAGGAACTGCAGCGCGGTCATGATGCGCAGGATGCCGAGTGCTTGCGGCTGGTATCTGGAGAGGCTTTCAAAAAGCTTCATCTGAAACTCCATTTTCACCCTCCCGGCCCGGCCATAGATTATCGCCCGGCCATGGACCATTCACTTCCCATGGCATGTCATCAACAATCGGTGATTGGAAACGTTCCCTGGTATGCCCTTTGATATTGTTCTCGTCTGGGTTGCATTTGTATCGCTATGGTTGTATTTGTAAAAACACCTGAAATGTGGGGTTCCCTTGCCATGAAGAAAGTCGTTGTCAGCCTCTTCGCACTCCTTGCAGGCACCAGCTTGGCCATGGCCGAGGACGCCGGCTGCGAGGCCTTCAAATGGCCGGTAACGCGGGAACAGGCGCTGTTTGCCGCGGCGCCCGCAACACCGGCTGGAGCGGCGCTGGCGGTGGGTGCTGCCGCGGATCTGGCCCTGGTCCCGGCGGAGAAAGCCGGTTTTACGCTGCCGCCCGAGCGCGCGCCGGCGGAGGGCACGTTCGGCGCCGTCGCCAGTGTGGAGGTGCCGACCGAGGGGGCTATTCAGATAAGCCTATCCGGCGAGGCCTGGATCGATGTCATTCAGGACGGCAAGGCCATCAAGTCGGCGGGTTATAGTGGGGTGAAAACCTGCCCCGGCATCCGCAAGAGCGTGCGCTTCAAGCTCGCGGCCGGCCCGGCCACCGTCCAGATCAGCGGCGCGAAAAAGGCTGAGCTGAAGGTCGCGGTGCTGACGCCGGAGTAGTTGGCGCGCGAAAGCGGGGAAACGGCCTTTCATCGGTGGTGCGATGAAAGGCCGGCTCGTTTTGCTTCTCGTCAGCGCACCGGCGCCATCAGCGCGAAATGCGCGCCTTGCGGGTCCTGGCATTGCACGATCCAGCTGCCGCCGGGAACCTCCATCGGCCCCATCAGGATCTTGCCGCCATTGTCGGTGACGCGTTTGGCGGCCGCGTCGATGCCTGTGACGTTGAAATAGAACTGCCAGACCGGGACGGGAATTTGCGCAGGCTTGTTCATGATGCCGCCGCCGGATTCGGGGCCGGCCGTAAAAGTCTGGTATATGCCCATCGGGCCCATGTCGAAATCGCCGGCATTGGCCCAGCCGAACTGGCCGGAATAGAAGTCGAACGCGGCCTTCCAATCGCTGGTGTAGAGCTCATGCCAGCCAATATGCCCAGGCGTGCTGGCCGGCACCACAGGCTGGTCGGGGCCGTTGGGCTGCAGGAACATGAAGGTCGCGCCTTGTGGATCGGCAACGACGGCAAACCGGCCAACGCCTGGAATGTCGTCGGGCTGGCGATGAACGGCGCCGCCGGCCTTGGTTAGTGATGCCGTGGCGGCATCGACATCCTTCGTGTGGATATAGCCGACCCAGGCCGGCGGCGTACCCATCTTGGCGGCGTCCTCGGGCATCGTCATCAGCCCGCCGACGCCGCGTTCGGCGGAATTTACAACGATGTAGCGCGGCATGCCCGGCGCCTTGTCGAAGGGCTGCGCCGTCCAGCCGACCACCTTGGTGTAGAAGGCTTCGGCGGTGTCGAGGTCTGATGTCATCAGCTCGTACCAGAAGAAGGGCATCGGGGATTTCGGCATGGTCGGTCTCCTCACCGTTCAGCATCGATCGTTGTTCGATCCATCGCAGGACGATCCTGGCGACGGAAATCCGACAACCGCCCAACCAATAATGTCTGCCCATGACATGCGTTCCCCGGTTGCATGCCCTGCGGTTTTCGATTTCTGTACGGCAAGGGGGTTGTTCATGCGCAAGATGTCGCTCACGCCTGAGCTTGTTGCACTGTGCCACAGGGAAGAGGCCGATCCAGGCCCGGACCCAAGCTGGACGGAGCTGAACGACGAGGACTTCCGGACGCTTGCCATGCGGCTATCGGGAGAGGCAGACGAGGGGCCGCTCTGGGTGTTCGCCTACGGGTCGCTGATCTGGAAGCCGGAATTCGATTCGGTTGAGCAGCGGCTCGCCACGGCCTTCGGCTGGCACCGCTCCTTCTGCCTCGACATGGTGCGCTGGCGCGGCAGTGCCACGCAGCCGGGGCTGATGATGGCGCTCGAACGCGGCGGACGCTGCAACGGAGTGATCTACCGCTTGCCGGAGGGCGAAAAACCGGCCCAGATCGAAAGGCTGCTGCGGCGCGAGATCAGCGACCATGAAAGCATCAGCTCGGTCCGGTGGCTGCCGGTGCATACGGCGCAAGGCGCGCTGCGGGTGCTCGGTTTCTGGGTTGGCGTCAAGGGCCGGGGAACGTCGCTGAGCCAGCCGCTGGACAAGGTGGCAAGCATATTGGCCAGGGCCTGCGGCCATATCGGCTCCGGCGCGGAATATCTCTACAACACGGTCAGTCACCTCGAAGCATTCGGCATCCATGACCGCAATCTGTGGCGGTTGCAGGAACTGGTGGCGGACGAGGTCCGGGCCATCCATCGCCGGCCCGTCGATCCAGGCCATTCGTCGGTGCTGCCAGAACCATCGCCTGCGTCATAACATGAGTAAAAAAATCATGTTTTTATTCAGTCTTTTCAGCGACTTGCGCCGAAAATTGACCAATTGATAAAAAAATAAAACGTGCTAGCCTTCCCCAAAACGAAAACATGGGGAACTGACAATGCCAGAAGGCCAGTTCAAGGAAGGTATCGTCGGCGGCCGGCTTGCTGCCGACCAGTATGCGGACAATTTCTCCGACCTGCATCCGCCGCTCGATCATCACGAGGCGCTGGTCGAATCCGACCGCTGCTATTTCTGCTACGACGCGCCCTGCATGAACGCGTGCCCAACTTCGATCGACATTCCGCTGTTCATCCGCCAGATCTCGACTGGCAATCCGATCGGGTCGGCCAAGACCATCTTCGACCAGAACATACTGGGCGGCATGTGCGCTCGCGTCTGCCCGACGGAGACGCTGTGCGAAGAAGTCTGCGTGCGCGAGATCGCCGAGGGCAAGCCGGTGCAGATCGGCCGCCTGCAGCGCTACGCCACGGATGTCGCGATGGCCGAGAACAAGCAGTTTTATCCGCGCCCGGAAGCGACCGGCAAGTCGGTTGCCGTGGTCGGCGCCGGCCCGGCCGGCCTTGCCGCCGCGCACCGGCTCGCCCGCCATGGTCATGACGTCACCATCCTCGAGGCGCGGCCGAAGGCCGGCGGCCTCAACGAATACGGCATCGCCGCCTACAAAAGCGTCGACAATTTCGCCCAGGCCGAGGTCGACTATGTCACGGCGATCGGCGGCATCGACATCCAGAACGGCAAGGCGCTCGGCCGCGACTACCAGCTCTCAGACCTGATCCGCAATTACGATGCGGTGTTCCTCGGCATGGGGCTTGGCGGCGTCAACGCGCTGCGCGCCGATGGCGAGGATGCAGCCGGCGTCACCAATGCGGTTGAGTTCATTGCCGAACTGCGCCAGGCCAGCGATCTCTCCGGCCTGCCGGTCGGCCGCCGCGTTGTCGTCATCGGCGGCGGCATGACGGCGATCGACGCCGCGGTGCAGTCGAAGCTGCTTGGCGCCGAGGAGGTGACGATCTGCTACCGGCGCGGCCAGGAGCACATGAACGCTTCCGGCTTCGAACAGGATCTGGCCGCCGCCAACGGCGTCACCATCCGCCACTGGCTGCAGCCGAAGCGGGTGATCGCGGAAGGTGGGAAGGTGTCGGGCATCGAACTCGAATACACCGCGCTCAATGGCGACAAGCTCGCCGGCACCGGCGAGACGCTGACGCTCGTTGCCGACCAGGTATTCGCTGCGATCGGCCAGAATTTTGTCCCTGCCGCCCTCAACGGCAGCGGTGCCTCGATCGAGCTCGAAGCCGGCCGCATCAAGGTCGATGCGGAAGGGCAGACATCGCTGGTCAAGGTCTGGGCCGGCGGCGACTGCATCTTCGGTGGCGACGACCTGACCGTCTCGGCCGTGGCGCAAGGCCGCGATGCGGCGGAGAGCATCAACCGGGCACTGCGATGATGGCGCCGATCCTCACTGCCGTCATCGGCACCGCGGCAATGCCGGCGGCTTCGCCGGACTATTGGCTCTACACGCAATGGTGCGACCGGCAGGGTGAAGAGCGGATGTTCGTCGAAGCGTCCGGGGTCGGCTTCAACGAGCACACGATCTGCCAATGGACGTCCGGGCCGCCGACTGGCGACCTGGTACAAACGACGGTTTCATGCGCGAACGTCTATCTCAACGGAGACGAGACCGTGCGCATGGACGAAAGAATGGTCAGGCTGGAGGCGCGCAAGGGCGATCCGGACAAGATCACGGTAACGGTCGAAGGCGAACCGCCGTCGGTTTTTCTTCGATGCGAGGAATGATCCGGCTACGATAGGCAAAGGTGGCGGCAAGCCCGCCACGGCCAGAGGAGAAAGACCCATGGCAGACATCCGCAACAATTTCGTCGGCATCAAATCGCCCAACCCGTTCTGGCTGGCCTCGGCGCCGCCGACCGACAAGGCCTACAACGTCATCCGCGCCTTCAAGGCAGGGTGGGGCGGCGTGGTGTGGAAGACGCTGGGCGAGGAAGGGCCGCCGGTGGTCAATGTCAACGGCCCGCGCTATGGCGCGATCTGGGGCGCGGACCGCCGCCTGCTTGGCCTCAACAATATCGAGCTGATCACCGACCGCGACCTGCAGGTCAATCTGCGCGAGATCAAGCAGGTCAAGAAGGACTGGCCCGACCGAGCCATCGTCGTCTCGCTGATGGTGCCCTGCGTCGAGGAGAGCTGGAAAGCGATCCTGCCGGTGGTCGAGGAGACGGAAGCCGACGGCATCGAGCTCAATTTCGGCTGCCCGCACGGCATGTCGGAACGCGGCATGGGCGCCGCCGTCGGCCAAGTGCCGGAATATATCGAAATGGTGGTGCGCTGGTGCAAGGCCAACACCCGCATGCCTGTGATCACCAAGCTGACGCCAAACATCACCGATGTGCGCAAGCCGGCGCGCGCGGCACACGCCGGCGGCACCGACGCGGTGTCGCTGATCAACACCATCAACTCGATCACCGGTGTCGACCTCGACAGTTTCGCGCCGCAGCCGACAATCGATGGCAAGGGCTCGCATGGCGGCTATTGCGGCCCGGCGGTGAAGCCGATCGCCATGAACATGGTCGCCGAGATCGCGCGCGATCCTGAAACCCACGGCCTGCCGATCTCCGGCATTGGCGGCATCACCACCTGGCGCGACGCGGCCGAATTCATGGCGCTTGGCGCCGGCAATGTGCAGGTGTGCACAGCGGCGATGACATACGGCTTCAAGATCGTGCAGGAGATGATCGCCGGCCTTGAAAACTGGATGGACGAGAAGGGCCATGCCTCGCTCGACGACATCGTCGGCCGCGCCACGCCCAACGTCACCGACTGGCAGTATCTCAACCTCAATTACATCGCCAAGGCGCGTATCGACCAGGACGCCTGCATCAAATGCGGCCGCTGCCATATCGCTTGCGAGGACACTTCCCACCAGGCGATCACCAGCATGGTCGACGGCGTCAGGCATTTCGAGGTGATCGAGGCCGAATGCGTCGGCTGCAATCTGTGCGTCAATGTCTGCCCGGTCGAGAACTGCATCACCATGGAGCCGCTGGCGGTCGGCGTGATGGACCAGCGTACCGGCAAGCCGGTGTCGCCGATCTACGCCAACTGGACGACGCACCCGAACAACCCGATGGCCAAGGTGGCTGCGGAGTAGGGCTGCCTTCGCAGAATTTGGGTTCCTCGCCCCACGAAGTGGGGAGAGGTGGCCCGGCGAAGCCGGGACGGAGAGGGGACTTCGGGACGACTGGGAACTTACCCCAGGCTCCTGATCGCCTGTCTATCTTGTTCGCGCCTCATTCTTCGCCGGTTCTGACTTTGTGGAGGTCGTCCCCCTCTCCGTCCCGGCTTCGCCGGGCCACCTCTCCCCCGCTTCGCGGGGTGCGAGGTACCCAAGTTCTGTGAGCCATCGCGAATATTGGGATAGTTCTAGTTTTCTATTGCAGATAAAAATTATCCAGGATAAAAGATATCCATGAACTGGAGATCGGCACCATGAAGCTGGGCGAGGGCGTTGAAGCGGCCATCCATTGCGCGGCCACGCTGGCGAGCGTCGAGGGCAACAGCACCATGCCCGGCGCTGCCCTGGCAGAGGCCTTCGGCCTGTCGCCGAGCTATCTGCTGAAGCATCTCAATATGCTGACGGCGGCGCGCATCCTGGAATCGGTATCGGGTCCGGCGGGCGGCTACAGGCTGGCGCGGCCGGCCGAACGCATCACCCTGCTCGACATCGTGCTGGCCGTCGAAGGGCGCGAACCGGCGTTTCGCTGCGGCGAAATCCGCCGCAACGGTCCGGTCAAGATCGATGCCTCGGCCTATGTCAAACCCTGCGGCATCAATGCTGCGATGCTGAAAGCTGAGCGCGCCTATCGGGCGGCGCTCGCCGAAACAAAGCTGTCCGACATTGTGGCGGATTACGCGGCGGAGGGCGATCCGAGATCCTTTGCCGCGAGCTGCGCCTTCGTGGCGCGCCACCAGCGGCCGCAGAAACCCAGTTCAACCCCGCAAAACCCAAAGCAGATGTGAAAGGAAAGATGATGAAGCCGAGACTGCAATTTTACGCCAAGGCGCCCGAGATCATGAAGGCAGTGTCGGCGCTCAACAAGGCGGTCGACGAATGCGGGCTCGAGGTCAGCCTGCTGCACCTGATCAAGCTCAGGGCCTCGCAGATCAATGGCTGTTCCTATTGCGTCGAGATGCATAGCCGCGAGGCGCGGCGCGATGGCGAGACCGAGCAGCGGCTCTATCTCGTCGCGGCCTGGAAGGAATCGCCGCTGTTTTCCCCGCGCGAGCGCGCCGCCTTGGCCTGGACCGAAGCCGTGACCCTAATCGCCAACAATGGCGTGTCGGACGAGCTCTATGCCCGCACGCTCGAGCATTTCTCGGAAGAGGAACTGGTCAAGCTCTCAGTCGCGCTCGGCATGATCAACACCTGGAACCGGCTTTGCATCCCGTTCCACGCCATTCATCCGATGCCGGCTGCCAAGGCTGCCTGATTTTATATCGCCATGGGAGCGCCGTCGGGAGGCGGCGCTCCAACTGCTTTCAAAGGGAGAGATTGATGCCTACCGATTTGCCTTCGACCTTGTTGTTTCTCGGCCGCCTGTTGCTCGGCGGCGCGTTTATCTTCGCTGGCCTGCGCAACATCCAGAACGCGGCTTTCCTTACCGGATTGATGGCCGCGCGCGGCGTGCCACAGGCCCGACTGGCGCTTTGGGCCGGCATCGTCCTGCAGGTCATCGCCGGCGTGCTGGTGATGGCAGGCTTGTGGACCGCGATCGCTTGTGCGGTGCTGGTGTTGTTCCTGATCGTCGCCACGCCGATGTTCCACAATTTCTGGGACCATCAGGGCCCGGACCGCGCGGCGCGCATCAACGGCTTCGTCGGCAATGTCGCGCTGAGCGGCGGTTTCCTGACGCTGATCGCGCAGTCGCTTTGAAGGCCGAAATCACGCCGCAAATCGCAACCCGCCATCGCAGGTCAGCACCTGGCCGGTCATGAAGCCGTTGGAGACGAGGAAGGCTATCGCCGAGGCGACGTCCTCGGCGCGGCCGATCCTGCCCACAGGCGTCTTGCCGGCATATTCGGCAAAGACCGCCTGCCGCTGTTCGTCCGGTAAAAAGTCCCACCACGGCGTGTCGATGACGCCGGGCGCCACGACGTTGACGCGCAAGGGCTTCAGCTCGACAGCCAGGATCGGCGTCACGGTCAGCAGCATGCCGTTGACGGCACCGATGCCGGCGACGCCGGGCATGGTGGCCTGAGCCGATACCGCCGATATGAAGGTCACCGACCCCGATCTGTTCAGCGTCGGCAAGGCGGCCTGCAGGCAGGACAGTTGCGGCCGCACCTTCTCCTCGACGCCGCTGCCGATGTCGGCAAGGTCGAGGGTCGCGAAGGGACCAAGGCCCTTGCCGCCGCTCGCCGCCAGAACGAGGTGGTCGAACGGGCCGAGACGTTCGAAGAATTGACGGACCTCATCCGGCTTCGACGCATCGAAGGCGGCCTTGTCGGCGGCGCCGCCGAGGCTTTTCCAGGCGTTGTTGAGCTTGTCCTGGTTGCGGCCGGTGATCGTCACCTTCATGCCGGGCCCAATCAGCTTGCGCGCGGTCGCCAGGCCGATGCCGGAGGAGCCGCCGATGATGACTGTGTGTTCGGTTCTGTCGGTCATGAATGCTGTTCCTTCTGTTCTGGGGAAGCCAAGCCGACAAGGTCGAGGCTCAGGCTTCGCAATTGTTGTCTTGCCTTGGCGTCGTAGGCCTGGGCGTCGGCGCGGGATTCACGCAGGCCATCGAAATAGAGGCCGGCGCGTCCTTCGAGCGCGGGTGAGGTGGCGAGGTTGACGATGGCGTCGGCGCCGGTTTCGACCGAACTCCAAGGCGTCACGCCTGCCTGCCGGACCATGGTGGTGTCCATGTAGCTTGCTGGATGCAGCGCGTTGACGGTGACACCGGTGCCCTTCAACTGTTCCGCCAGATCGACGGTGAACAGGATCTGCGCCAGCTTGCTCTGGCAGTAGGCGCGCACGCCGCTATAGCCATGGGTCAGCATGACATCGCCGAAGTCGATCGCCTGCTGGCCTGCCGAGGCGACATTGACGATGCGCGCCGGAGCGCTGGCCTTCAGCAGTGGCAGAAGTTCCGAGGTCAGCAGGAAACCGGCGAGATAGTTGACCGCGAAGCGCAGTTCATAACCGTCGGCACTGACCTTTCGTTTGGTGCCTGCCGTACCGACGCCGGCATTGTTGATGAGGATGTCGAGCCGGTCCGTTCGGGCGCGGACGGCCTCAGCGAGGCGGCGAATTTCGGCCAGCGAGGCGAGGTCGGCGGCCAAGAACTCGGCCTTGCCGCCGGCGGCTTCGATCTCGGCCATTGCCGCCTTGCCGCGCGCGGCATCGCGACCGTGCACCAGCACGCGGGCGCCGTCGGCGCCCAGCCTTTGCGCGACGACGCGGCCGACGCCGTCGGTCGAGCCGGTGATGAGGATTGTCTTGTCTTTCAAGTCCATTCCTGGAGCCTCCTGTCTGCTGCTCTGGACGCAAGATGGGACGCCTGACGGATYTCAAACAGTTCAAACTTTATCCTGGTATCAGTACTGCTATAATAGGCACCATGGATGCTCCCTCACATTCCGCTGAAGACAGCCGCCGGCGCGAACTCGGCGCTTTCCTGCGTTCGCGCCGCGAAAGGCTGACGCCCTCGGCAACCGGCATCACGACCGGTCTCAGGCGGCGCACGCCGGGCCTGCGTCGTGAAGAGGTGGCGATGATCGCCGGCGTCGGCACCACCTGGTACACCTGGCTGGAGCAGGGGCGGGAGGTCAGGCCCTCCGTGGAAGTGCTGACGGCGCTTGCAGAGGCATTGCGCCTCGACGCCGTCGAGAAGCGGCATCTGTTCATCCTTGCCGGGCGCCAGCAGCCTGAGCGCCGTGTGGTTGCGCCGGAAAAGGTCGACGGCCCCTTGCTGCACATGCTGCAAAGCCTCGTCCTGCAGCCGGCCTATGTCGTCGGCCGGCGCTGGGACGTGCTTGCCTGGAACCCGGCCGCTGTCGCGGTGTTTGGCGACTACGGCCTGCTTGAGGGGGATGCCTGTAACATCGTCCATATGGTGTTCACCAACCCGCACCACCGCCGCCTGCTGGTCGACTGGGAAGAACTCGCCCGCGTGGTTCTCGCGTCGTTTCGCGCCGAGAGCGCCAAGTATGTCGGTGATCCCGATTTCGACCGGCTGATCGCGCTGATGATGCGCTCAAGCCCCGAGTTCCGCGACTGGTGGCCCCGGCGAGACGTGGCGCGAAGGCTTACCGGCATGAAGCATGTCCGGCATCCCACCGCCGGCCCGATGGCCTTCGAGCATATGAGCTTGTCGATCGACGATGGTTCCGACATGAGGCTTGTCGTCTACACGCCGCTCGCCGAGCAGAACTCTATCGCCAAGCTGCAGACTTTGCTGGACGCGCTGCCGGCCGAGCGGCGCAGCGCCTGAGCCATCGCGGCAGGGTCAGCCCTTCGGCTTCAGCCCCTCAAGAAACAATTGCTCCAGGAACCTCGCGGCGTCCTCGAAGCGGCCGTCGCCGCCGCGGTTCGGCCCGAGCACCGCGCGGACCTGGACGTCGAAATCGGCGTAATGCTGCGTCGTTGCCCAGATCGAGAAGATCAGGTGCCAGGGGTCGGTCCTGGCGATCTTGCCGGCGCGCATCCAGCCCTTGATGACGGCGGCCTTCTCGTCGACCAGCGTCTTCAGCTCGCCGGCCAGCAGCGGCATGATGCGTGGCGCGCCTTGCAGGATCTCGTTGGCGAACAGCCGGCTCTCGCGCGGGAAATCGCGCGCCATTTCGAGCTTGCGCCTGATGTAGCTTCTCAACTCGGTCATCGGATCGCCGATGTCATCGAGTTCCCTGAGCGGCGCCAGCCAGGTGTCGAGCAGGCGCTGCATCAGCGTCTCGTGAATGTCTTCCTTGCGGCGGAAATAGTAGAGCAGGTTGGGCTTCGACATGCCGGCCGCTTCGGCGATCTGGTCGATGGTCGAGCCGCGGAAGCCGTTGGTGGAGAACACTTCGAGTGCGGCCTCCAGGATCAGCTCACGCTTTTCCTGCTGGATGCGGGTGCGGCGAGGGGCGTCCGTGCCGGCGTTCACCATTGCAAGCCCTCGCATTGAGGGTCATCTGGACCAATTCTCTGGACCAGTTTTTCCCTAGCCTGTGGAACGCACTTCAGGAGCCGCATTTCCGCTAGTAATCCCTTGACCGCCGACAGGGCGGTGCTAACGTTTGTCCAATCGGTCAAAAATTTGCGTAGCATGAAAGCGCGGCAAAGACCAAGCGTTGGACGCACCGAAACAGTTTACAAGGGGAAGTCCTGCTCATGTCCAACCGGCTGAAAGTCACGCCGAACGATCTCAGCGCATTCTGGATGCCGTTCACGGCAAACCGGCAGTTCAAGCAGGCGCCGCGCATGTTCGTGTCCGCCAAGGACATGCACTACACCACCAGCGATGGCCGCAAGGTGCTGGACGGCACCGCCGGTCTCTGGTGCGTCAATGCCGGCCACTGCCGGCCGAAGATTACCGAGGCGATCCAGCACCAGGCCGCCGAGCTCGACTACGCGCCTGCCTTCCAGATGGGTCATCCGATCGTGTTCGAACTGGCCAACCGCCTGGTCGACCTCGCGCCCAAGGGCATGGACCATGTCTTCTTCACCAATTCCGGTTCGGAATCGGTCGAGACCGCGCTGAAGATGGCGATCGCCTATCACCGCGTGAAGGGCGAGGGCTCGCGCACCCGCCTCATCGGTCGTGAGCGCGGCTATCACGGCGTCAATTTCGGTGGCATCTCGGTCGGCGGCATCGTCACCAACCGTAAGATGTTCGGCACGCTGCTCGGCGGCGTCGACCACATGCCGCACACGCATCTGCCGGAGAAGAACGCCTTCTCCAAAGGCGTGCCGGAATATGGCGCGGAGCTTGCCAACGAGTTGGAGCGCATCGTCGCCCTGCACGATGCCTCGACCATCGCCGCCGTCATCGTCGAGCCGGTCGCCGGTTCCACCGGCGTCATCCTGCCGCCCAAGGGCTATTTGCAGAAGCTGCGCGAAATCTGCACCAAGCACGGCATCCTGCTGATCTTCGACGAGGTCATCACCGGTTTCGGCCGCCTCGGCGCGCCGTTCGCCGCCGACTATTTCGGCGTCACGCCCGACATCATGACCACCGCGAAGGGCGTCTCCAACGGCGTCATCCCGATGGGTGCGGTGTTCGTGAAGAAGGAAATCCACGACGCATTCATGACCGGGCCGGAACACATGATCGAGTTCTTCCACGGCTACACCTATTCGGGCAATCCGATTGCGTGCGCGGCGGCACTCGGCACGCTCGACACCTACAAGGAAGAGGGTCTGCTGACGCGTGGCGAGGAACTGGCGCCATACTGGGAAGATGCGCTGCATTCGCTGAAGGATGAGCCGCATGTCATCGACATCAGGAACATCGGCCTGATCGGCGCGATCGAACTGGCGCCGATCGCCGGCCAGCCGACCAAGCGTGCTTTCTCGGCCTTCGTCAAGGCGTTCGATCGCGGCGCGCTGATCCGCACCACCGGCGACATCATCGCGCTGTCGCCGCCGCTGATCATCACCAAGGGCCAGATCAACGAATTGATCGACCATGTGCGTGAAGTGCTGAGGTCGATAGACTAAACCTGCTTTTGTCTGGGCGGGTGGCGAAGGGAACCGCCACCCGCCCAGACCATGAAATGGAAGGACTTTGAATGGCCGCACCCGGCGAGAATCTGCGAATCAATTCGGACCGTTTGTGGGATTCGCTGATGGAGATGGCGAAGATCGGCCCCGGCATTGCCGGCGGCAACAATCGCCAGACCGTGACCGATGAGGACGGCGAGGGCCGGCATCTTTTCCAGCGCTGGTGCGAGGCCGCCGGGCTCGAAATGGGCCTCGACGAGATGGGCACCATGTTTGCCCGCCGCGAAGGCACCGACCCCAGCCTGCCGCCGGTCTATGTCGGCAGCCATCTCGACACGCAGCCGACCGGTGGCAAGTATGACGGCGTCCTCGGCGTTCTCGGCGGGCTGGAAGTGGTGCGCTCGCTCAACGATCTCGGCATCAAGACCAAACACCCGATTGTCGTCACCAACTGGACCAACGAGGAAGGCTCACGCTTTGCCCCGGCGATGATGGCATCCGGCGTGTTCGCCGGCGTGCTCGATCAGGCCGATGTCTACGAGCACACCGACAAGCAGGGCAAGAAATTCGGCGAGGAACTGGAGCGCATCGGCTGGAAGGGCACCGAGAAGGTCGGAGATCGCAAGATCCACGCCTTCTTCGAACTGCATATCGAGCAGGGCCCGATCCTCGAGGACGAAGACATCGACATCGGTGTCGTCACCCACGGCCAGGGGCTGAAATGGCTGCAGGTGACGCTGACCGGCAAGGAAGCCCATACCGGCTCGACGCCGATGCCCAAGCGCCGCAATGCCGGTCTCGGCATGGCTCGCGTGATCGAACTGGTGCACGAGATCGCCATGGACTACCAGCCCGACGCCGTCGGCGCGGTCGGCCACATGGAAGTGTTTCCGAATTCGCGCAACATCATCGCCGGCCGCACCGTCTTCACCATCGACATCCGCTCGCCGGAGAAGGAAGTGCTGGACGCCATGGATGGCCGCATCCGCGAAGGCATCGACACGATCTGCGAGGCGCTCGATATCCAGTACAAGATAGAGCAGGTCGGCGCGTTCGATCCCGTTACTTTCGACGCCGGCTGCGTCAAGGCGATCCGCGATGCCGCCGAACGGCTCGGTTATTCGCACCGCAATCTGGTCTCGGGCGCCGGCCACGACGCCTGCTGGATCAACCGCGTTGCCCCGACCGCCATGGTGATGTGTCCCTGCGTTGACGGGTTGTCACACAACGAGGCTGAGGAAATCTCCAAGGAATGGGCTTCGGCCGGTGCCGACGTGCTGTTCCATGCGGTGGTGGAGACGGCTGTCATCGTGGAGTGAGTTATGGAGGATAAAAACGATCTGGATTTTGATGCTCTAGTCGCATTCATTCGCAAAGAAATCGACGAATACGACTACCCAGCGCTGACGAAAGATCGGACTGATTTGGTGGGTGTGCCGTTAGCCGAAGACGTCGTCATAGCTGACCTCGCGCGATTCCGCGCAGCATTGGTGAAGCCCTACTGGATCGACGTTGATCGCCGTGACACCCTCGCGGATATGGAAAGCGAGACACCGGTTGTCGAGAGATGTTCGGTGGTTACAGACGATCGCGACGGTTACCTTTTGGCCTACGAACCTCACAAGCAAGAATTTCTTCTGGTTTATCGAACGGAAGATCGCTGTGTGTCAATTGGCATCCGAGGTGACGCGGTCGGTTGTTATCTGGCGATATAGAGGTTGATACGGCAGCGATCAGAAGAAGTCGCGCCGTTTGGAACAAGGGAACATGAAAATGACCAAAGTCATCAAGAACGGCACCATCGTCACCGCCGACCGCACATGGAAGGCCGACGTGCTGATGCAGCACGGCAAGATCGTCGCCATCGGCTCGGACCTGCATGGCGATCATGAGTACGACGCCACCGGCTGCTATGTCATGCCGGGTGGCATCGATCCGCACACCCATCTCGAAATGCCGTTCATGGGCACCTATTCGGCCGACGATTTCGAATCCGGCACGCGGGCAGCCCTTGCCGGCGGCACGACGATGGTGGTCGATTTCTGCCTGCCGGCGCCGCAGCAATCGCTGTTGGAGGCCCTGCAGATGTGGGACAACAAGACGTCCAAGGCTGCCTGCGACTATTCCTTCCACATGGCGATCACCTGGTGGGGCAAGCAGGTGTTCGACGAAATGGCCACTGTCGTCGACAAGGGCATCACTTCGTTCAAGCACTTCATGGCCTACAAGGGCGCGCTGATGGTCGACGACGACGAGATGTATGCGTCGTTCCAGCGCTGCGCCGACCTTGGCGCGCTGCCTTTGGTGCACGCCGAAAATGGCGACGTGGTCGCAGCGCTCTCGCAGAAGCTGCTCGCCGCAGGCAACAATGGCCCTGAGGGCCACGCCTATTCACGCCCGCCGGAAGTGGAAGGCGAGGCAACCAACCGCGCCATCATGATCGCCGACATGGCCGGTGTGCCGCTCTATGTCGTGCATGTCTCCTGCGAACAAGCACACGAGGCCATCCGCCGGGCGCGACAGAAGGGCATGCGCGTGTTCGGCGAGCCGCTGGTCCAGCATTTGACCCTCGATGAAAGCGAATATTTCAACAAGGACTGGGACCATGCGGCGCGCCGCGTGATGAGCCCGCCTTTCCGCAACAAATTGCACCAGGATTCGCTGTGGGCCGGCCTGCAGGCCGGATCGCTGCAAGTGGTGGCGACCGACCATTGCGCCTTCACCACCAAGCAGAAGCGCAACGGCGTCGGCGATTTCACCAAGATCCCCAACGGCACCGGCGGTCTGGAAGACCGTTTGCCGGTGCTGTGGACCACTGGCGTCAACACCGGCCGGCTGACGATGAACGAGTTCGTCGCTGTGACCTCGACCAACATCGCCAAGATCCTCAACATGTATCCGAAGAAGGGCGCCATCGTCGAAGGCGCTGATGCCGACATCGTCGTCTGGGACCCGAAGCGGAAGAAGACGATCTCGTCGAAGAAGCAGCAGTCGGTGATCGACTACAACGTGTTCGAAGGCTTCGAAGTGACCGGCCTGCCGCGCTTCGTCTTCTCGCGCGGCGAACTGTCTATCGAGGATGCCGAGGTGAAGGCCAAGCCCGGCCATGGCCAGTTCGTCGGCCGCGAGCCGAACGCGGCGGTCAACCGGGCGCTGTCGACGTGGAAAGACATCACCGCGCCGCGCAAGGTCGAACGGTCAGGCATTCCGGCGACCGGGGTCTGAGCTTGGCGCGTTCGGCCGCGCTCATCTCGGTGGTCCTGGCGGCAGTTGCCGGTGGTCCGGCAAGTGCGGCCGGGGTGCTGGCCGGCTCCTGGGGCAATGATGTCGGCTGTGCCGGCGTCAAGGCCGGGTATCAGGACAGCGATGCCTATATCCTGCTGACCGCGGAAGGCATCGAGACCTATGGCAGTGGTTGCCGGTTCGAGCAGCAATTGACGACGGCTCTGGGTACGCAATCGCTTGATGCAACCTGTTCCGCCGAGGGCGAGGCGGGGACGACGAGCGAAACCATCGTGGTCACCAACAAGGGAGAGGATGGTTTCTTGGTCACCATTCCCGGCCTTGAGAAACTGGGGCCGCTGCAATCATGTTCTTGACGTTGGGCAATGGGGGAATGAGCATGCGTGGTTTTAGTCTGTCTGTTGCGGTGGTTGTCGTTTTGACTGCCGGTCAGGCTTCCGCGGCAGGCATCGATCTGTCGAAACCCTATGGCGACAAATATGGCTGCATCAACCGCAACGGCCAGGAAGTCGCCGCCGATCAGATGCTGCTTTTGACCGACAAGGAATTGATCACCGCCGCCAGCGCCTGCACGTTCACGAAGACGCAAGCGCAGGCTGACGGATCGCTCGTGGTGACAGCGACATGTGAGGCGGAAGGCGAAGAGGGGCAGGAGCCGACCAAATTCACCATCAAGCACAGCGCCAAGAACGCCAAGAAGCTGACGATCGCCGACGCAGACGGCAACGTCATGGGGGAAGTCTCGCGGTGCAAATGACGGCGATCCCGTCGGCCTCAGGCGACCAGCGCATCCAGTTCCGGCAGCAGGACGACGCTTTCCTGTTCGTTGGGGTCGGTGCGGGCAATGACGGCCGAGGACGGGGCGTTGCTCAGATTGGCCGGCAGATGCGGCACGCCGGCCGGAATGTAGAAGAGGTCGCCGGCCTTGACGACGATGTGGTGCTCGAGCCGGTCGCCATACCAGGTATGGACCTCGCCGGAGAGCACGTAGATCGCCGTTTCATGGTTCTCGTGCAGATGCGCCTTGGCGCGGGCGCCGGGCGGCATGGTGAGAACATGCATGCAGATGCCGGAGGAGCCGACCGACTCCGTGGCGATGCCGGCAAAATAGGTCAAACCCTGCTTGCCTTCATAAGTGCTTTCAGGGCGGATAAGATGACAAGTCGGTTTGGGCGACATCGGGAAACTCCGGGCGTCGATTGAGTGGAACAAAGACCAATGGGACTGGGCGAGTGGAAAACAACATCGAGATAAAAGCAATCGGAATCCGGCCGGCGCAGGGGCGGGAACAGGCAGGCTGTAGCCGATGACCGGGACTTCGCCAGCCGTCGTCGCGGCAAGCAAACTGGGCCTCACCTTCCAGACCAATGATGGGCCGGTGCAGGCGCTGTCCAATGTCGACCTGACCATCGGCAAGGGGGAGTTCGTCTCCTTCATCGGGCCATCGGGCTGCGGCAAGACCACGCTGCTGCGCGTCATCGCCGATCTGGAGAAGCCGACCTCGGGCACGATTTCGGTCAACGGCATGACGCCGGAACAGGCGCGCGAGAAACGCGCCTATGGCTATGTCTTCCAGGCCGCCGCCTTGTTTCCGTGGCGCACCATCGAGCGCAATGTCGGCCTGCCGCTGGAGATCATGGGCCTATCCAGGGCGGAGCAGGCGGAGCGCATCAAGCGCACGCTCGACCTCGTCAACCTCTCGGGCTTCGAGAAGAAATACCCCTGGCAGCTGTCCGGCGGCATGCAGCAGCGCGCCTCGATCGCCCGCGCTCTGGCCTTCGACGCCGACCTGCTTTTGATGGACGAGCCGTTCGGCGCGCTGGACGAGATCGTGCGCGACCACCTCAACGAGCAATTGCTGGAATTGTGGGGGCGGACCAACAAGACCATCTGCTTTGTCACCCATTCCATTCCGGAAGCCGTGTATCTCTCGACGCGCATCGTCGTCATGTCGCCGCGTCCCGGCCGGGTCAGCGACATCATCGAATCGACGCTGCCGAAGGAAAGGCCGCTCGACATCCGCGAGACGCCGGAGTTCTTGGCGATCGCCGCGCGCGTGCGCGATGGCTTGAGGGCAGGGCACAGCTATGATGATTGAGCGGGGGCAGGATGAGGTTGCTCCTCTCCCCAACGGGGAGAGGGTGGCCGGAGCGAAGCGGAGGTCGGGTGAGGGGGCGGCGCCGACGGATCCGACGAAAAGAAAGGTCGGGGCAACCGAGCGCGCCCGAAAGCTGCGGGTTGACGAGACCGAGGCTGAATACAGGCTTTGGGGCGAACTGAGAGGCCGTCATCTCAACGGCTACAAATTTGTCAGGCAAGTGCCGCTCGGACCTTTCATCGCGGATTTTGTTTGTCGCGAGGTAGGCCTGATCGTCGAACTTGACGGCAGCCAACACGCGGATTCACCAACCGATCTGGCCAGAACAGCTTGGCTGAATGGCCATGGTTATTCGGTTCTCCGTTTCTGGAATCACGAGGTTTTGGCCGAGCGCCGAGCGGTCCTGGATACGATCTTGGCTTGCCTCGACGGAAAGATTTCTACCCCCTCACCCGACCTCCGCTTCGCTCCGGCCACCCTCTCCCCGTTGGGGAGAGGAGGGCGCTCGTCCAGCGAGGCCTGCTGATGGACACCTTCCGAGACAAACTCGTCCCCGTAACCTCGATCCTGGTGGGCGTGGTCATCCTCTGGTACGTCTTCGCCGTCATCCTCAACACGCCGTTCCAGCGCGACCTCGACCGCCGCGCCAATGAGACCTCCACGTTCAGCGAACTCATCGGCAAGACGCTGTCGCAGCCGAAGCCGACACTGCCGGCGCCGCATCAGGTGGCGGTGAACTTCTTCGAGAACACGTTTCTGCGGCCCATCAATTCGAACCGCAGCCTCGTCTACAATGCCTGGGTGACGCTGTCGTCGACACTGCTCGGCTTTGCCTTCGGTACCGCGCTCGGCATCATCATTGCGGTGGGGATCGTGCATGTGGCGACGCTCGACCGCAGCCTGATGCCGTGGATCATCGCCTCGCAGACCATCCCGATCCTGGCGGTGGCGCCGATGATCATTGTGGTTTTGGCGGCGGTCGGCATTACCGGCCTGATCCCGAAGGCGATGATCTCGACCTATCTGTCGTTCTTCCCGGTGACGGTCGGCATGGTGAAGGGGCTGCGCTCGCCCGAGATCATGCATCTCGACCTGATGCACACCTACAATGCCAGTGGCGCGCAGACCTTCTGGAAGCTGCGCGTGCCGGCCTCGGTGCCGTTCCTGTTCACCTCGATGAAGGTGGCGGTCGCGGCAAGCCTGGTCGGCGCCATTGTCGGCGAACTGCCGACCGGTGCGGTCGCCGGCATCGGCGCCAAACTGCTCGCCGGCGCCTATTACAGCCAGTCCATCGACATCTGGTCGGCGCTCGTCGCCGGCTCGATCGTGGCGGCACTTCTGGTCATGGTGGTCGGCATTGCCGGGCGCCTCGTCGACCGCGCCATGGGCGGGAGGCCGGCATGAACTGGCTGAAACCTTCCTGGCAAGCGGTGCTGGCGATCGTGCTTTGCCTGATCGCGGTCGCGCTCGGCGCTATCGCCGCGCCAAAAGTGGATCCGCTGGCGCAGCCAGCAGGGACGTTGATCTATCCCTATGCCGCGACAAGCTGGCTGATCTTCGGCGTGCTGCTTCTCGCTGCTCTGATCTCGATGGCCAGAATGCCGTCCATCGTCGAAGCAGTCGTGCTTTTCATCGGCGCGCATCTCGTCGCCTGGCTGCTGATCAGTGGTATCGCTGGCTTCGAAGGTCAGGCACGGGCGCCGTATTTCCTGCTGCTGGCGGCGGCTTGGTTGCTAGGTTGGCGCTGCGTTGCGGTGCTGTCGGGACTTCGCCCTATGGAGAGCTGGGCCCGCACCGCCCTTCGCCTGATTATCCCCGCCATCTTCGGCGCCTGGATCCTGATCATCTGGGAAGCGGTGACGCGCGGCGCCGGCATTCCCTTCATCCTCTTGCCGCCGCCCAGCGCCATCGGCGCGCGCCTGGTCAGTTCGCTGCCCATACTCGGCGCCGATGTGCGGCAGACCATCTTCAAGGCAGTGATCTTTGGCTATGTCGTCGGCAGCGGTGCCGGCTTCATCACTGCGGTGCTGGCTGATCGCGTGCCGTTCCTGCGGCGCGGGCTTTTGCCGATTGGCAACATGGTGTCGGCGCTGCCGATCATCGGCGTGGCGCCGATCATGGTGATGTGGTTCGGCTTCGACTGGCAGTCCAAGGCGGCGGTCGTCATCATCATGACCTTCTTCCCGATGCTGGTGAACACGGTCGCCGGGCTGGCCGCGTCAGGCCATATGGAGCGCGACCTGATGCGCACCTATGCGTCGGGCTATTGGCCGACGCTCATCAAACTCAGGCTGCCGGCCGCGGCGCCTTTCATCTTCAACGCGCTGAAGATCAATTCGACGCTGGCGCTGATCGGCGCCATCGTCGCCGAATTCTTCGGCACGCCCGTCGTCGGCATGGGCTTCCGCATCTCGACCGAGGTCGGGCGGATGAACATCGACATGGTCTGGGCCGAAATCGCAGTTGCAGCACTTGCGGGTTCGGTCTTTTATGGCGTGGTCGCTCTTGTCGAAAGAGCCGTCACGTTTTGGCATCCCTCTGTCCGTGGTGGATAGGGGCGGTGGGTTTAGGGCACTAACTTCAGAGGGTAGAAAAATGAAAAGACTTGTTATTCCCGTTCTGGCCGGCGCGATGTCGCTGGCTGCCTTCCAGGCAATGGCCGCCGACAAGGTGACGTTGCAGCTGAAATGGGTCACGCAGGCACAGTTTGCCGGCTACTATGTCGCCAAGGCCAAGGGGTTCTATGAGGCCGAAGGCCTCGACGTCGACATCAAGCCGGGCGGCCCCGACATTGCGCCCGAGCAGGTCATCGCCGGCGGTGGCGCCGACGTCATCGTCGACTGGATGGGCGGTGCGCTGGCCGCGCGCGAAAAGGGTGTGCCGCTGGTCAATATTGCCCAGCCGTTCAAGAAGGCCGGCATGGAACTGGTCTGCCCGAAGGACGGCCCGATCAAGAGCGAAGCCGACTTCAAGGGCCATACGCTCGGCGTCTGGTTCTTCGGCAACGAATATCCGTTCTATGCCTGGATGAACAAGCTTGGCCTGAAGACCGAAGGCGGTGCGGATGGCGTCACCGTCTTGAAGCAGAGCTTTGACGTGCAGCCGCTGATCCAGAAGCAGGCGGACTGCATCTCGGTCATGACCTACAACGAGTACTGGCAGCTGATCGACGCCGGCTACAAGCCGGAGCAGCTGACCGTGTTCAACTACTCGGCGATGGGCAACGACCTGCTCGAGGACGGCCTCTATGCCTCGGAAGACAAGCTCAAGGACCCAGCCTTCGAGGACAAGATGGTGCGTTTCGTGCGCGCCTCGATGAAGGGCTGGAAATACGCCATCGACAACAATGACGAAGCTGCTGGTATCGTCATGGATGGCGGCGGCCAGGACGAGAACCACCAGAAGCGGATGATGAGCGAAGTCGCCAAGCTGATCGACAATGCCGACGGCAAGCTCGATCCGGCGACCTACGAGCGCACCGCCAAGGCGCTGCTCGACCAGAAGATCATCACCAAGGAGCCGACCGGCGCCTACACCACCGCCATCACCGACAAGGCGGTCAAGTAAGCCTACCAGTCATCCTGATTTCGAAAGCGGCGCCTTTGACAGATGTCAGAGGCGCCTTTCCTTTATGGTGTTCATGACGAAGCTGGTCTCGATCGAGGCGACGCATTTCAGCCGCGCGATCTTCTCCTTGATGAAGCGCTCATACTGTTCGAGGCTGCCTGTCACCACCTTCAGCACATAGTCGCGCGAACCGGTGACGAGGTGGCACTCCAGCACCTCTTCCCAGCCGCGGATCGCCTCCTCGAACATCACGATCTCGTCCTCGTTCTGGCGGCTGAGGCGGATGGTGGCGATGGCGACCATGCTCCAGCCGAAGGCGGCGGGATCGACCAGCGCGGTGTAGCCTCTGATGACGCCTGTCTCCTCCAGCCGCCGCACCCGCCTCAGACAGGGCGACGGCGACAGGCCGATGCGCTCGGCGAGCTCGTTGTTGGTGATGCGGGCATCCGCCCGCAATTCCCTGAGAATCCGGAGGTCGAAGTCATCGGCTATCTTCTGCTGCATTGTTGGTCCAGCTTGGCAATTTGTTGCCGGCATGCAGCCACGCGAGCCCAAGAATAGCAAGGACTGGCTGATCGGGATCGCATAAATTGCGGCGCGATATCCCTCGAACGCAGGAAAAGCCATGACCGCGCCACGCCCGTCGAAAACCCATATCGGCAACCACAAGCTCCATCCGGAGACGCTGATGCTGAGCTATGGCTTCGATCCGCAGCTTTCGGAGGGCGCCGTCAAGCCGCCGGTGTTCCTGACCTCGACCTTCGTGTTCAAATCGGCGGAAGAGGGGCGCGACTTCTTCGACTACACGTCCGGCCGCAAGGAGCCGCCGAGTGGCACGGCGTCCGGTCTGGTCTATTCGCGCTTCAACCATCCCAACAGCGAGATCGTCGAGGATCGGTTGGCGATCTATGAGGGCACGGACGCCTGCATCCTGTTTTCATCGGGCATGTCGGCGATCGCGACGACACTGCTTGCCTATGCCCGCCCGGGCGACGTCATCCTGCATTCGCAGCCGCTTTACGGCGGCACCGAGACGCTGCTGACGCGCACGCTGTCCGGCTTCGGCATCGGCGCGGTCGGCTTTGCCGATGGCGTCGACGAGAAGGCGGTGCGGGCGGCAGCCGATGCTGCGGTTGCGAAGGGGCGTGTTTCGGTCATCCTGATCGAGACGCCATCGAACCCGACCAACAGCCTGGTCGACATCGCGCTGATGCGGACGATCGCCGACGAGATCGGCGCCAGCCAAGGTTCGACGCCGATCATCGTCTGCGACAACACGCTGCTCGGGCCGGTGTTCCAGCGGCCGATCGAGCATGGCGCCGACGTCTCCGTCTATTCGCTGACCAAATATGTCGGCGGCCATTCCGACCTGATCGCGGGCGCCGCCATGGGCAGCAAGGCGGTCACCAAGCCGATCAAGGCGCTGCGCGGCGCCATCGGCACGCAGCTCGACCCGCATTCCTGCTGGATGCTCGGCCGTTCGCTGGAGACGCTGTCGATCCGCATGGAGCGGGCCAACGACAATGCGCGCCTGGTCGCCGAATTCCTGCGCGACCATGCCAAGGTCGAGAAGGTGCATTATCTGCCCTTCCTGGGCGAGGACACGCCGGCGGGACGCGCTTATGCCAGGCAATGCAGCGGCGCCGGCTCGACCTTCTCCTTCGACATCAGGGGCGGTGAGAAGGCGGCATTCGCCTTTCTGAACAATCTGCAGATCTTCAAGCTGGCGGTAAGCCTCGGCGGCACGGAGTCGCTCGCCAGCCATCCGGCGGCCATGACCCACTCCGGCATTCCCTTCGACGTGCGTCAGCGCATCGGTGTTCTGGAGACGACGGTCAGGCTGTCGATCGGTGTCGAGCATCCGGATGATCTGATCGCCGACCTGACGCAGGCGCTGGCGGTGGGCTGACGGCTTCTCTCCGAGCATCCGGGCACCGAGCGGTCCGACAGTCTGCACGTAAACGTTACTCGCGCGGAGCCATCCGCGCTCATAAGCGTTGTGTCGATACATCCGCGCGCCGGGGAGCCGTGGAGGGTGTTATCCAGCAAACGGAGATTCTCATGCGTATCCAATCCTTGGCACCAATGCTTTCGGCGTTGGCCATCTCGGCGTCCTTCCTCATCGCATCGCCGGCCTTGGCCGAGACGGTGAAGCTGAAGGCAACGCTCGACGGTGCCCAGCAGAACCCGCCGGTCACCACGAAAGGCAAGGGCACGGCCGCTTTCACCTTCGACACGGCCACCAAGAAACTCAGCTGGACAGTGAAATATTCCGGGTTGAGCGGACCGGCGATGGCCGGACACATTCATGGCCCGGCCGCGATTGGTGAGAACGCCGGGGTTGCGATCCCGTTCAAAGGCAAGCTCAAGAGCCCGATCAAGGGCTCGGCTGTCCTGACAGATGCCCAGGCTGCCGATCTGATTGCTGGCAAGGACTACGTCAACGTGCACACCGCCGCCAACAAGGACGGCGAAATCCGCGGCCAGATCGAGGCAGCGAAGTAGCAAACCGCGCCGACAAAAAGGGGCGGGTGACCGCCCCTTTTTTGTTGGATCACGCCTTGTCGCGGATCTGGGTCATCGTCCGTGTCGGCGTGATCGCCTCCGGGTCGAGCCTGATCTCGACGATGGCCGGCTTGCCGCTGGCGCGGGCTCGCTCGAAGGCGGGCGCGAAGTCGGCCGTCTTTTCGACCGTCTCGCCATGGCCGCCATAGGCGCGGGCCAGCGACGCGAAGTCGGGGTTTTTGAGATCTGTGGCGACGACGCGGCCGGGATATTCGCGTTCCTGGTGCATGCGGATGGTGCCGTAAATGCCGTTGTTGACGACGATGACGATGATCGGCAGGTCATACTGCACGGCGGTGGCGAATTCCTGGCCGTTCATCAGGAAGCAGCCGTCGCCGGCAAAGGCGATCACGGTGCGATCCGGATAAAGCGCCTTGGCGGCGACCGCCGCCGGCGTGCCGTAGCCCATCGAACCGGAGGTCGGCGCTGCCTGCGTGGCAAAGCGGCGGGAGCGGTGGAAGCGATGCACCCAGGTTGCGTAATTGCCGGCCCCGTTGGTGAGGATGGCGTCGTCGGGCAGTACCTTTTCCAGATAGTTCATGATCGGCCCCATATGGACCGGGCCGGGGCCGCTTTCCGGCGGTGTCGACCAGTCGAGGTAGGCGGCGTGCAGTTTGGCCGTCTCGTCCGCCCAATTCGGTGCGGTAGCCGGCTTGCGCTTGGCAAAGGCTTCGACGAAGGCCGACGGCGAGGCGTTGATCGCCAGCGCCGGCCGATAGACGCGGCCGAGTTCGCCGGCGTCGGCATGGACGTGCACCAGCGTTTGGTCGGGATAGGGGCTTTTCAGCAGCGTGTAGTCCGAGGAAGGCATCTCGCCCATGCGGCCGCCGATGAGCAGAACGAGGTCGGCCTGCTTGATGGTGGTGGCCAGCTTCGGGTTGATGCCGATGCCGACATCGCCGGCATAGTTCGGGTGCAGATGATCAAACAGCATCTGGCGGCGGAAGGAGCAGCCGACGGGGAGCGACCACGCCTCGGCGATCGCGCGCATCCGTGCAACGGCCTCGGCATCCCAGCGCGTGCCGCCGAGAATGACGAAGGGCCTGACGGACTTGGCCAGCAGTTTCTCCAGCGCATCGAGTTCGGCTTCGCCCGGCCGGGTTTCGACAGGTGTGTGCGGCAAGGCGGCGGGCGCTTCGACGACGCTGGTCAGCATGTCTTCCGGCAGCGAGATGACAACCGGGCCGGGGCGGCCCGATGTCGCCACCGCGAAGGCGCGGGTGACCAATTCCGGGATACGCGAGGCATCGTCGATCTCGACCACCCATTTGGCGATGTCGCCGAAGAACCTCTTGTAGTCCACTTCCTGGAAGGCCTCGCGCTCCTTAGCGTGGCTGGCGACCTGGCCGATGAACAGGATGACGGGTATCGAGTCCTGCATGGCGATGTGGATACCGGCCGAGGCGTTGGTGGCGCCGGGGCCGCGGGTGACGAAGCAGATGCCGGGCTTGCCGGTCAGCCGGCCCTGGCAGTCCGCCATCATCGCCGCACCGCCTTCCTGGCGGCAGACGATGGTGCGGATTTTGGAATCGTGCAGCGCGTCGAGCACCGCGAGGTAGGATTCGCCGGGCACGCAAAAGATGCGGTCGGTGCCGTTCGCTTCCAGCGCGTCGACGATCAGTTGTCCACCGGTCTTCATTTCGCTGATCTCTCCAGTTCGGCAAGGATTTCATCAGTGTGCTCGCCCAGGCGCGGCGAGGGGCGCTCATAGACCAGCGGTGTTTCAGACATCACCATCGGCGCGCGCACCGACGGCAAAAGATTGCCGTGACCGTCGTCGAGGTCGAGCCGCATGCCGCGCGCGATCGTCTGCGGGTCGGCGAACATCTGGCCGATCGTGTTGATCGGGCTCGCCGGTACGCTTGCTGCTTCCAGCTTTGCCAGCAGCGGGTCGCGATCCCACGTCTTCAGCGCTTCGATCATGTGCTCGCGCAGCTTGACCCGGTTGGCGACCCGGGCGGGATTGGTGGCGAAATCGGGATTGGTCGACAGCTCGTCCAAGCCGACGGCAGCGCAAAATTTGACGAACTGGCCGTCATTGCCGACCGCCAGGATGATGTGGCCATCACGGACCGGCACCACCTCGTAAGGCGCGATGTTCATATGCGCATTGCCCATCTGCACAGGCGACTTGCCGGAGACGAGATAGTTGAGGTTCTGGTTACCGAGCGCCGAGATCTGGGTGTCGAACAGCGCCATGTCGATATGCTGGCCCTCGCCGCTCTGGTCGGCATGGCGCAAGGCGGCCTGGATGGCGATGACCGAATAGAGCCCGGTGAAGATGTCGGAGATGGCGACGCCGGCCTTCTGCGGTTCGCGCCCGACCTCACCGGTGATCGACATCATGCCGGCCATGGCCTGGATGATGAAGTCGTAGCCGGCGCGCGGCGCGTAAGGCCCGTCCTGGCCGAAGCCGGTGATCGAGCAATAGACGAGGCGCGGGTTGATCTTGCGCAGGCTGTCATAGTCGAGCCCGTATTTCTTCAAGCCGCCGAGCTTGAAGTTCTCGATCAGCACGTCCGACGTCGCGACCAGCCGGCGGATGGTTTCCGCACCCTCCGACGTCGAGAAATCGATGGCGATGGAGCGCTTGCCGCGGTTGCAGGAATGGTAGTAGGCGGCCGACAGGTTCTCGCCGTCATGGCTCATGACGAAGGGCGGGCCCCATTTGCGGGTGTCGTCACCGCCATCGGGGCTTTCGACCTTGATGACATCGGCGCCGAGATCGGCAAGCAATTGCCCGGCCCACGGCCCGGCAAGGATGCGGGCGAGTTCGACGACGCGGACGCCTTTCAGGGGAGGTTCGGCCATAAATCACCAGAATTGGTCGGAACCGCAGCCTCTATCAACACCTTGTGCCGCTGTCACGGCCCTTGCGATGGGCCAAAGGGCCGGTTTGCGATGGATACGGGTCGTTATTTCAGCACGCCGTCGGCCCAGGCGGCGAAATCGTCCATGATGACGTCGCGGTTCACCTCGTTCAGGCTTTCGTGGCGGGTGTCGGCGTAAACCTTTGAAACCAGATTCGAAAAGCCCATCTTGCGCATGCGACTGGCGAGATGGGTGATGCCTTTGCCATAGTCCGAGGCAGGGTCCTTTTCACCGCCGACGATGGCGACGGGAATGTCGCGCCGGATGCCGGCAAAACCGGCATCCTTGCCGCCGTTCAGCGCCATCGAGACCACGTCGCGCCACATCGAGATAGAAGCATCCCAGCCGCACAGCGGGTCGGCGATGTATTTCGCCACCTCGGCCTCGTCGCGCGACAGCCAGTCGAACAGCGTGCGGTGGTTGGGCACTGCCTTGCCCCAGGCCTGGAAGGTGAGTTTCGGCAGCAGGCGTGATGGAACGTCGGAGCCCAACCGCATCCGTTCCCAGGCGAGGACGCCGAGCGCCACCTGCCCGAGCAGGCCTTGCGAGAAATTGCCGTTCCAGATCGCGGCGGCATGGACGCGTGGCGAGTGGCCTAGGAGGTAGTTCAGCGCCACCGACGCGCCCATCGAATGACCGAAGAGGATGACCGGCAGATCAGGGCATTCGCGGGCGATGAGATCATGGATGGCGTCGACATCGGCGATCACCTTGGCCGGGCCATCCCTGTCGGCGAATCTGCCTAGCGGCGCATCTGATGCCTTGGTCGCGCCATGACCGCGATGGTCGTGGACATAGACATGGAAGCCGCGAGGTCCGAGAAAATCGGCAAAGCGGGCATAGCGTGCGGCGTGCTCGGCCAAGCCGTGGTTGATCTGGACGACAGCGCGTGGCTTGCCGTCAGCCTGCCTGACGAAGAGATTGAGGTCGGCACCGGTCGGCGAGCGGACCATGCGTTGTTGATTAAAAGGCATGGTCGCCTGCTCTCTCCCTCATTTTATCGTTGTTGGCTTTGTTTGCGCCGGCGCTGGTTTGGCGTCAATCCACAGCAACTGCATTTGCGCGACGATGTTTCTTGCGTTTGACCAGCAAAATATCGCAATTCTGACATGGAGACAGAGACAGTCTGTCGCCCACTTTCTTCAGCCGAGGATTCGCTCATGCGCATTGGTGTCGTTTTCGGATTGGCCATGCTGGCGATGTCGCTGGCCAATGCTGCGCAAGCCGAAGTCAAGATGAGCGGCACCTTCGTTGCGGACGCGGCCTGTCCGGCAACACAGGCCATCAAGAACGGCAAGAACCCCGGCAATGTCTCGACCGATGCCGGACAGAGCTACCAGCTGCTTGCCGGCAACAAGGATGCGCCGACGCATTATCTGATCATGGTGCCGGGCGCCGATCCGGAGCGGCGCTGGGTGAAGGTCACTTGCGGCCATCTGTCGGGCAGCAGTGCCGCGACGGTGCCGGCGGCACCTGGCGGACAAGGCAAGCCCGCCGCCTCGGGAAAACCCGAATATGTCTTCGCGCTGAGCTGGCAGCCGGCCTTCTGCGAGACCAAGTCGAACAAGGCAGAATGCAAGGCGCAGAGCCCGAGCGAATTCGACGCCACCAATTTCACCTTGCACGGGCTGTGGCCGCAGCCGAACGGCAATTTCTATTGCCAGGTGGCGGCCAACGACAAGGCCAATGACAATCCGGCTCACTGGAAGGATCTTCCGTCCGTCAATCTCGATGCCGGCACCCGCAAGGAGCTCGACCAGGTGATGCCGGGCACGGCCTCCCAGCTGGAACGGCATGAATGGATCAAGCATGGCACCTGCTACGGCAAGAACCAGCAGGAGTATTTTTCCGATGCGCTCGGCCTGATGCGACAGGTCAACGCCTCGCCGGTGCGCGATCTCTTCGCCAAGACCATTGGCGGCAAGCTGACGGCGGACCAGATCCGTGGCGCCTTCGACCAGGCTTTCGGCGCTGGGGCAGGGGACCGCGTGCGCGTCTCCTGCGTCATCGATCCTTCCAGTGGCCGGCGGCTGATCGGCGAACTGACGCTCGGCCTTGCCGGCCCGATCGGCCCGAACTCTTCGCTCAAGGACCTGCTGCTGGCCTCGGTGCCGACCAACAAGGCCGGCTGCCCGACAGGCACCGTTGACGCGATCGGGTTCCAGTAAGTGTAGTGGGTCCGGTAACGGGCTGTCGTTGCGCCACGGCGCGGTGTTATGGTGGGGCGACATCATTCGACGGGGGATGGCGATGGGGGATGTGACAGGCAGTGCGCTGGCGCGGCTGGCTTTCTGGGCTAAGGGCATGGTTTCGATCAACAATGCCCGGATGGAATGGCCGGGTTTTTCCTATAGCGATGCCGAGTGGGCGCGTATGCGCACGCTGTCCGAGCCGATCGGCGCCGGCACTTATCAGCTGTTCACGATGGTCAACGCGGCCATCTTCATAGCCATCGCCGCGCTCGGCATTTTCGGCGTCTTCCTGCCGCTGGCGACGTTGCTGTTTCCGATACCGGCCGAAACCAGCGCGCTGAAGTTCTCGATGCTGCTCGCCGCCTGCGCGTTCCTCATTATCGGACTTGGCCTGCCGGTCTCGATGCGCCTCTCGGCCATGCTGGTGGGCGGCAAGACTTTGCGCGCGGCGCTGGTGCCCGCTGGCGGCGATGAGGCGCTGGCGTCAAAAGTGTCCTGGCAGATCAACCGCATCATGCTGATCATGTGTGGGCTGCTGGTGCCGGGCATTCTTTTGTTCATCGCCTATGACATCCAGGCCGGGCCGATCATCACGGCGCTGAAATGGCTGGCGATCGCGCTGATGGCGGTGTCAACGTTTACAGGCATTGCGCGGCAGAGAAAGTCGTAGCAGTCTCTTTGTTTGGCGCAATTCCGGACGGAAAACCGCTTCACACTTTTCCTGGAATTGCTCTAGATCTGCGCCGACTTGGTCCAGGCGACGGCGGTGTCGGGCTCGTGGCCGCCTGGCTCGCCGACGACGCGGTCGCGTCCGGTTGACTTCGCCTTGTAGAGGCGCTGGTCGGCGAGCGCGAACAGGTCGGCAAGGCAGCGCGTCGTTTCGCCGACGGTTGAAACACCGGCGCTGACGGTCAGCTCGAAGCGGCTGGTCACGGTCGATGCCTTGACCGCGTAGCGGATGCTTTCGCCAAACAGCCTGGCGACCGGATGCGGACGCGAACTCAGGATGGCGAACTCCTCGCCGCCGATTCGGAACACCTGGTCTTCGGCGCTCGCCACTTCGCGAAGCAGGCTTGCGACCGCTTTCAGCACCTTGTCGCCCTCGGCATGGCCGAAACGGTCGTTGATCGACTTGAAATGATCGACATCGATGATCAACAGGCTGAGCGGCCTGGCGGTGCGCAGGCTGACCTCGACGGCGGCCTCACCGTCGGCGTCGAAGCGCCCGCGATGCAGCAGGCCGGTCAGGCCGTCGCGGCCGACATGTTCGACCAGCGCCTCATAGCGCTCGCGATAGGTCAGGGTTTCGAAGATGTCGGTCAGGCCGCGCGGTAGCGGAATGTCGCGGGCCTCGAACCATCTGAGGTAGACCACCAGCATGGCGCTGAAGGTCAGCGCCGCCGCCATCTTGGCGAACCAGCCGCCGAAGAAGACGGCGATCGGCGCGCCGGTGACGAAATGCAGCGCGGTGAAGAAGCCCGCCTGGTCGAAGGTCAGCACGCAGGCGACGCAAATCAGGATGCGCGCGAACTGCGCTTTGCGCAGGACGCGCCCAAGTCTTTCATAGAGCAGGATGATCAGGATGGCGTCGACGAACAGCAGCGTCGTGCCCCACACCATCAGCCAGCCCATCTGGTCGATGAAACCGATATCGGGCAGCCTGCCGTCGGGCAGCGCTGCGATGGCGTGCAGGCGCAAGAGCAGCACCAGGCCGATCATCAGCGCATTGCCGAGCAGCAGGCCGTAGATCGGCTGGCGCACGGTTGCGGCGTCCTCCTTGATGTAGAGCAGGAGCAGCATCACCAGCTTGCCCGAAAACAGCACCGCCGAGCCCGGCGAGACCATGCCGAACGGCAGCGCGACGTAAAAGACGCTGGCGAGATAGGTTTCCAGGAAATGCATGACGCCGAGCGCGCAGACGAAGACGCCGAGGCCAATGCGCTTGCGGAAGCGGAAAAGCGTCACCATCACGCTGAAATAGACGACCGCTTCGGCAAGGAGCAGGAAACTGTTCAGCACTGCCGTCGATCCGATCTCTTTCCAGGAATCGCGATAATCCAGCGATTCCACCCCGATCCTGTTTTGACGCGGAAGGGTTAACCGGAGATTTCCGCACGTCAGCGACTGGTGGAAAACTTGGCGGCCGGCACACACTTGTCCGTGTGGAAGGCTTGATCTGGCAAAAGCGATTGCCGTTCGGCCCAGCATCGCCTACATAGCGGCCAACCTCCATTCAATCCGACAAATCCAGTCATTTTTCAGGGAAAAGCGCGCGTGGCACGCCAGTTCATCTATCACATGGCCGGCCTCAACAAGGCCTATGGCACCAAGAAGGTGCTCGAGAACGTTCATCTGTCCTTCTACCCCGATGCCAAGATCGGCATTCTCGGCCCCAACGGCGCCGGCAAGTCGACGATCCTCAAGATCATGGCCGGCATCGACAAGGAGTGGAGCGGCGAGGCGTGGCTCGCCGAAGGCGCCACCGTCGGCTATCTGGCGCAGGAGCCCGCGCTCGACGCGAGCAAGACGGTGTTCGAGAACATCATGGAAGGCGTCGCCGCCAAGACCGCCATCATCGAGCGCTACAACGAATTGATGATGAACTATTCCGACGAGACGGCCGACGAGTCGGCCAAGCTCCAGGACGAGATGGACCGGCTGAACCTCTGGGACCTCGAACAGCAGGTCGAAATGGCGATGGAAGCCCTGGGCTGCCCGCCCAAGGAATCGGAAGTCACCAAGCTTTCGGGCGGCGAACGCCGCCGCGTTGCGCTCTGCCAGCTTCTGCTGCGCCAGCCAGACCTTCTGCTGCTCGACGAACCGACCAACCATCTCGATGCCGAAACCACGGCGTGGCTGGAAAAGCATCTGCGCGCCTATCCCGGCGCCGTGATGATCATCACCCACGACCGCTACTTCCTCGACAATGTCACCGGCTGGATCCTCGAACTCGATCGCGGCCGCGGCATTCCCTATGAGGGCAACTACACCAAGTACCTGGAAGCCAAGGCCAAGCGCCTCAAGCAGGAAGGCCGCGAGGACGACGCCCGCCAGCGCGCCATCGGCCGCGAGCGCGAATGGATCCAGTCAAGCCCGAAGGCCCGCCAGACCAAGTCCAAGGCGCGTATCCAGGCCTTCCAGGACCTGCTCGATGCAGCCGACAAGCGGCGCCCGAGTGACACGCAGATCGTCATTCCGCACGGTGAGCGGCTCGGCAATGTGGTGATCGAAGTCGACGGCCTGTCGAAGGGCTTTGGCGACACGCTGCTGATCGACGGACTGGAATTCAAGCTGCCGCCGGGCGGCATTGTCGGCGTCATCGGCCCGAACGGCGCCGGCAAGACGACGCTGTTCCGGATGATCACCGGCCAGGAAAAGCCCGATGCCGGCACCGTCCGCGTCGGCGAGACGGTCAAGCTCGGCTATGTCGACCAGAGCCGCGACGCGCTCGATCCGTCGAAGACCGTCTGGGAAGAAATTTCGGGCGGGGCCGAAGTGGTCAAGCTCGGCAAGTTCGAAGCCAACACGCGCGCCTATTGCGCGTCGTTCAACTTCCGTGGCGGCGACCAGCAGCAGAAGGTCGGTAATCTCTCCGGCGGTCAGCGCAACCGCGTGCACCTGGCCAAGATGCTGAAGACCGGCGGCAACGTGCTGCTGCTCGACGAACCGACCAACGATCTCGACACGGAAACACTGGCCGCACTTGAAGACGCGCTGGAAAATTTCGGCGGCTGCGCAGTCATCATCTCGCACGATCGCATGTTCCTCGATCGCCTGGCGACGCACATCCTCGCCTTCGAAGGTGACAGCCATGTCGAATGGTTCGAGGGCAATTTCGAGGATTACGAGCAGGACAAGATCCGCCGGCTCGGGCCCGAAGCCGTCAATCCGCACCGCATGACCTACAAGAGGTTGACGCGGTAAGGGGACAAACCGGGGCGGCGAATTCTCAAGACGATATGAGGAGCTCAAATGGCTGATTGGTCCGCCGCCCAATATCTGAAATTCGAGGACGAGCGCACGCGGCCCGCGCATGATCTGGTGGCACAGGTGCCGGTCGATTTTCCGCGCCGGGTCGTCGACATCGGCTGCGGGCCTGGCAATTCGACCGAGCTTCTCGTCGAGCGCTGGCCGGATGCCGCGGTGAGCGGCTTCGACACCTCTCCCGACATGATCGAGAAGGCGAGGGCGCGCCTGCCCAACGTCACCTTCGACCTCGCCGATGCCTCGACATGGCAGCCGGCCGAGCCGGTCAATGTGATCTTCGCCAATGCGGTGTTCCAGTGGCTGCCCACCCATCCGGCAGTGTTTCAGCGGCTGATGGGCTTTCTGACGCCTGGTGGCGCGCTGGCCGTCCAGATGCCCGACAATCTGCTTGAGCCATCGCATCAGGTGATGCGCGACACGGCGGCAGAAATGCCCTTCGCTGCAAAGATGGCAGGCGCGGCGCGTGGGCCGTTGCCGCCGGTGTCGTTCTATTATGATCTGCTGTCGCCGCTCTCCGACCGGCTGGATATCTGGCACACGGCCTACAATCATCCGCTTGCCGACGCCGAGGCGATCGTCGAGTGGGTGAAGTCGACGGGACTGAAGCCCTTCCTCGATCCGCTGGACGCCGACGAGCGCAAGCTGTTCCTCGGCAGCTACACCGCCAAGATCAAACAGGCCTATCCGAAGACTGCGAATGGCAAAGTGCTGCTGCGTTTCCCGCGCATATTCATTGTCGCTAAGCGGGCCGGCTAGGATATGTTGATATTCAGGTGATGCCGGCCTGCAAATGGCGGCTCCCTGCGCTTCCGGTGCTCACGTACGAAAAGTACGCTCCGCTCCGGTTCTCGGAAGCCACCATTTTCGGCGCGGCCTGACCTGAATCTCGACACACCCTAGGAAAGAATTACCCACTTCGCACGCGGCCCTTTGCAACTGCTTGACCCGGTTTCGCCGCCATGGCCAACTCATCGCGTGGGGCCATGATGGCCGAGTGGCAGGGGGCGGATGATGACTTTGAAAAGATTGCTTTATGGGGGCGGCGTGTGCGCGGCAGCCCTTTTGGCATTCTCGGTTTCGGCCGAGGCCAAGCGGGCGCGCTGCTTCACCAGCGATGACGGCTATTTCGCATGCAGCTACCGCGCGATCGACGATGCCGGCAGCTTCCGCATCTCGGCGCCGGGCTATCCGACCTATGTGCTGGAGATCGACGGACCGGGCTTTGCCTATGGCTATGTCAATCTCGGCCGCCGCAATGTGCCGTTGCCGGGACAGTTTGTGCGCAGCCGCGACGACGGCGCCTGCTGGAACAACCCGCAGACCAACACCAAACTGTGCGCCTGGTAAGATCGGATTCAAGCCGGCCTGAAGCTTTGGTTTAAGCCGGCGTAAACGGCCTGATGAGAAAAGTATTGCGCCGAAGCGTTTCGGCGCCCACATGAAGTCGCAACGCCCGCGGATGGGACAGACTGAAACATGCATCGCGTCATCATCAGCGGCATCGGCGCTGAAATTCCTGAAGCTGTCATCACGAATGAAGAGCTGGTCGAGAGCTTCAACAGCTGGGTCGACACCGAGAACGCGCGGCGCCAGGGCACCGGCGAGCCCTTGCTGCAGAAGTCCGACAGCGACTTCATCGTCCATGCTTCGGGTGTGAAATCCCGTCATGTCATCGAGCGCGAAGGCATTCTCGATCCGACCCGCATGACGCCGCGCATTCCAGCGCGACCCGACGATGCATTGTCGCTGGAAGCGGAGTTCGGCATCGCCTCGGCCAGGAAGGCGCTCGACCATGCCGGGCTGAAACCATCCGACATCGACCTGGTCATCTGCTCGGCTTCGCACCACCAGCGTCCCTATCCGGCGATCGCCATCGAAATGCAGGAGGCGTTGGGCACCACCGGAGCCGGCTTCGATATGGGGCTTGGCTGTTCTTCCGCGGCGGCGGCGCTGCATCTGGCGGTCAATCTGGTGCGCTCGGGCGCGCACAAGCGCATTCTGGTGACCACGCCGGAGATCATCACCGGCCACCTCAATTTCCGCGACCGGCAGACGCATTTTATCTTCGGCGACGCCTCGGTTTCGCTGGTGGTGGAGGGGCTTGCCCAGGGCGACAAACGGCCAGGGCGTTTCGAGGTGCTGGACACGCGCCTCTGGACGCAGATGTCGAACAACATCCGCACCAATCTCGGCTACCACACCCGCACCGCCCAGGACGATCCCTACATGATCAACCTCGAAGGCAATCTGATCAAGCAGGTCGGCAACAAGGTGTTCAAGGAAGTCACCGTCGCCGGCCAAAAATTCATCGTCGAATTCCTGGCCGAGCACGGGCTGACGCCGCAGGCCGTCCGGCGGTTCTGGCTGCATCAGGCCAATGCGCGCATGAATGCGATGATCCTGAAACTGTCGTTCGGCCACGATGTCGATCACGACCGCGCGCCGATGGTGCTGGAGCGGCTCGGCAACACGGCGGGCGCCGGCGCTATCGTCGCGCTGTCGGAGAACCATGCCGACATGAAGCCCGGCGATTTCGGATTGATCTGCGCCTTTGGCGCGGGGTATTCGATCGGTGGCGCGCTCATCCGAATGCTCTAGGCATCTCGGTATCGAGATGCTGGCCTGACAGGGGCATTCGGACTTTCGAAATCCGCCCAGTCCGGCCGTTTCGCGCCCGTCTTCCACTCCCGTTCAGCCTGAACAGACCCTCAACACAGCCTGTGTTTGGGGGCTTGAACCAATGCGATCTCGTTTCAGAAAAGAGAGTTTCCAATGGTTGATGCCAGATGCAGTTGCGGCGCTCTCACGCTGACGCTTCCCGGACCGTCAAGACTGGTTGTCGCCTGCCATTGCCTCGACTGCCAGCGCAGAACCGGCGCGCCCTTCGGCGTTGGCGCGTTTTATCCGGCCGACGCTGTCGCCATTTCCGGAACCTCGAAAGAGTTCACCCGCGATGCGGCAAGCGGCGGGAAGGTGCACAGCTACTTTTGTCCAGACTGCGGCTCGACGGTCTATTGGAAGGCCGACAGGCTGCCCTCGATGATCGGCGTCGCCGTCGGTGCGCTGGCGGACCCGAAATGCCCGCCTCCCATCAGGTCGATTTTCGAGCAGTCGAAACATGATTGGGTTCAGATCGACGGTGCTGTCGACCATTTTCGGCAAAGCAGCGCCGCGGGGAAATCGAGCTGAGCTGGCGTTCGCCGCATCTTGCCGGTCATGCCGGTGTGAAGGGGACCAGCATCGGCACCCGTCGGGCGTAATCGTCATAGGCAGCGCCGAGTTCGCCACGCAGGAAGCTCTCCTCGAGCCTTGCCTTGACCACGATGCCGATGATGAGCAGCACGGTGCCCGCAATGCCCCAGACCGTGCCCTTGGCCGCCATGGTGGCGAGGATGGCGAGCAGCAGTCCGGTGTAGATCGGGTGGCGGACAAGGCCGTAAGGGCCGGTGTCGACGACATGGTGATCGGCCTTGGCGGTGACCGTGCCCGACCAGAGCCTGCCGAGATGCAGGCGCGCCCACCAGGCGAAGGCGATGCCGACGGCTATCAGGGCAACGCAAATCCAGGCTTCGGCAAGATCAGGCATCCAAAACCTGAGCCGACCCTCATAGCCGTGCGCGGGAATGAACAGCAGCCCCGCGCCGACCAGCCACAGGGCCCGATAGCGAACCTCCGCTTTGAAACCGGCGCGCTTCTGCACAGGGTCGGCCCACAAAGCGGCGGCGGCCCAGCTCACCGCCCAGATCAACCAAAGCAGCGTGATTGCCGTCACCGGTCGCATGAGAACCTCCGCCGACTTGTCCTGTTCACCATGAAGCGGGTGCAGCGCGGCAGCAATGCGGCGGTATCCGGAACCGACTGCTGTTCCGGTAAGAAGATCGTGATCCCTGCTCAATCACTCGAGCAACTGAACATCCACTGCACGCCGAACGCATCGACCAGCATGCCGAAGCTGGTTCCCCAAACTTGCCGTGCCAGAGGCACGGTGATGCGGCCGCGTGCGCTCATGCGGCCGAAAAGCTCCTGCATGACGGTCAGCTCGTCGAACTCTAGGCAAAGGGCGGAGCCCTTCATCGGCTCCGCATCGTCATTGTCGGAGGCATGGAACAGAACGCCCGGACCTTCGAAGCGTGCATGCAGGATCTTTCCACGCATGGCTTCGGTTCGCACCGGCATGCCGTTGTCGCCCCAGCGCAGCAGGATTGTTTTCAAGCCAAGGCCGCACTGTTCGTAAAAGGCCAATGCCGGCTCGCAATTGGTGGTGAAGAACAGCGAAGGGGAGAGGCGCATCCTGTCTTTCCCTGTCTGGTCAGTGCGCGGTGGCGGCAGCGACGAGCGCATCTCCGGTATATTGCCTGTCACCGATGCCCCAGCCACCGTCGGGCGCGTTGACGATGTTGATCCAGGTGTTTTCTGGCCTGTGCCCGGGCACGCAGAGTTCGGCGACAATCCCGTAAGCGGCGCCGATGAAGGTCTTGCGGGCTTCCACCGAGCCAAGGCCGATGTTCGGCAATTTCAACTCGACCATGACCACGGGCCGATTGGCGCCGCCGGCATAGATGTGGCGCGGCGGCAGGACGTGGACGGTGCCGCCGACAATTGCGGTAAAGAAAGAATTGCCGGTAGCGCCGGAGGCCTCGATCAGGGCGGCGCTGAGGCGTGGCAGGATCTCGCGTTCTCCGGCCTCTGTCAGTACGCCTTCCGGCGCGGTCACGGTGATTGGCATTTGGGCTCTCCTTGTCCTCGGGCTGCACGGCCTTGCAGGAAGGATTGTCTTCCGGCTTGCCATGTTTCGTATCAATTGTTACGTTATGTGAAGAGAGCAAGTCAACAGGTTTCGTATCGATCATTATGGATAATTTGGAAAAACCCAGGGGTGGTCGTCCCCGCGCGTTCGACCCCGGCCGGGCACTGGATGCGGCGATGCATCTGTTCTGGGAGCATGGCTATGAGGCGACGTCGCTGGCCATGCTGCGCGAGGCGATGGGGTTGACGCCGCCGCAGATCTACAACGCCTTCACCGACAAGGAGACTTTGTTTCGCAAGGCGCTGACACGCTACCACGAGACGGAGATCGGCTTTGCGCTGGACGCACTGAGCGCACAGGTGTCGACGCGGGAGGCGATCCGGCGGCTGCTGCTGGGGGCGGCGGAGGCCTATTCCAGGCCCGGCAAGCCGGGTGGATGCCTTTTCGTCAGCGGTGCGCTGGCAGCCTCGCCGCAGGCGCAAGCCATTGCCGATGAACTCAAGGCCTATCGCAAGGCAAGCGAGGCGGCGATCGCCGAGCGGTTGGCCAAGGGGAGGGCGTCGGGCGATCTGCCGGAAGGCCTCTCCGTCGAAGGCTTCGCCAAATACCTGGCCGGCGTCATGAACGGCATGTCGATCCAGGCGCGCGACGGCGCATCGGTCGAAGAGTTGCGCCTTTTGGCCCAAACCGCTCTTGCGGCCTTGCCGGTCGAAGAGCAAAAACGGAGGGCATGATTCAAGGACGGAACGCCATGCTGGATCTCTTTCCCGAGGCCGCCAAGCCGGTCGACATCATCCCGGCCAAGAAGCTTTCCGCCCGCGCGGCAGCGCTCTATGTCGCGCCGGCGGATCATTTCCAGACGCGTCCGGTGGAAGAATTGCGGCTCGGCTTCGACGGCATATCGGGCGATTTCCATGCCGGACCGACGCGACGCTCGGGCGGGCGCGAACCCTGGTATCCGCGCGGCACCGAAATGCGCAACGAGCGGCAGCTGTCGATCGTCGCCGCGGATGAACTGGCCATTGTCGCCGAGCGGATGGGCCTGGCCGAGATCAAGCCGGAGTGGATCGGCGCCAATCTGGTGATCGAAGGCGTTCCAAACCTCTCCATGCTGCCTTCCGGCACGCTGCTGTTCTTCAAAGGCGGGGTGACCATCAAGGTCGACGCACAGAACGGACCATGCCGCCTCGCCGGGCGATCGATCGCTGAAAATGCAGGGATGGCAGACATTGAAGCCGGCGCGCTGCTCTTTCCCAAAGTGGCCAAACGGCTGCGTGGTCTCGTCGCCTGGGTAGAGAAACCCGGAACGATCAGCGTCGGCGAAGAGATTTCAGCGCGGGTGCCGGAGCAGTGGATTTATCAGGCGTAGCCGAGCGTTTCTCGTCGTGCCCTAAGGGTAGGGGCTACGCCGCCCACTGAGCGGCGTAGCGGACACCGCAAATCGTCAGTCCTTGCGGTTTTTCTTCGCGCCTTGCGCCATGACCGAAACGTGGTCCCACTTGTCCCAGGTGGCGAGGCGGTTGGCGTATTCCTGGCGGATCATCGGCAGGCCGCCATCGCCGAAGAACACGCGCAGCGGCGGCTCGGCGGCATCGACGATGGCCAGCATCGCCGGGCCGGTCGCTTCGGGATCGCCGGCGACCGAGTTGGCGCGGCGCTCGGCCATCTTGGCGCGGGCAGGCGCATAGGCCTCGATCGGCTTGGAGACCTTGGCGGAGGCGCCGGACCAGTCGGTGGAGAAACCACCCGGCTCGACCAGCGTAACATGGATGCCGAACTCAGCGACCTCGATGCTGAGCGACTGGCTGAAGGCCTCCAGTGCCCATTTCGAGGCATGGTAGAGGCCGAGCGAGGCAAAGGCATTGACGCCGCCGATCGACGAGATCTGGATGATGTGGCCGGACCGTTGCGCCCGCATGATCGGTAGGGCTGCCTGGGTCACCCACAGAGCTCCGAACACATTGGTTTCGATCTGGTCGCGAGCTTCCTGCTCGCTGACTTCCTCGATGGCGCCGAAATGGCCGTAGCCGGCATTGTTGATGACGACGTCGAGCCGGCCAAAGCGCTTGTGCGCCTCGGCGACAGCTGCATCGACGTCTTTCTTGTCGGTGACGTCGAGCTTTATCGCGGCGATGTTGTCGCCATATTTCGCGACGAGATCGGCGAGCGTGCCGGCGTCACGGGCGGTCGCGGCAACGCGGTCGCCACGCGCCAATGCGGCCTCGGCCCAGACGCGGCCAAAGCCCTTCGACGATCCGGTGATGAACCAAACCTTTGATGTCATGATGTGGAATCCTTGCCCCTGCGGGCGCAATTTGTAGTGAAAGCGGAGGCTTCTCCGCTTTCGGGCATATACGGTCTATCCCCTGATTTTCCAGAGGCGAGGGGAAATCTTTTTGAACAAGACGCCCCTTGATCAGGGATAATTCACCGGAGACGACCACGCCGGGTGATCATGCTTTTGCCAGTACAGCGCCATCAGCCGGCTGGTGATCGGCCCGACCTTGCCGTCGGCGATCGCCACGCCATCGATCTGCGTCACCGGCATGATGCCGCCGGCGGTCGAGGTGATGAAGACCTCGTCAGCTGCCTTGAGCGCGGTGACGCTGACATCGAGTGCGGCGGCGACAAGACCTTCCTCGCTACAGAGATCGAAAACGGTGCGCCTTGTGATGCCGGGCAGCACGCCGATGGCCGGCGTCGACAATTTGCCTTCCTTGACGCAGAAGACGTTGAAGCCCGGGCCTTCGGCGACATTGCCGTTGAAATCGAGGATGAGCGCGGTCTCGGCGCCGCGGTCATAGGCGTCGTAGAGGCCGCGCACCAGATCGAGCCAATGGTAGTTCTTGATCGCCGGGTCGATCGAGGCCGGCGGGATGCGCACTCTGTCGCTGATGGCGACACGCAGGCCGCGCTGCAGCTGCTCGGCATTTGCGACCGAGCCGAACGGCACGGCGAAGGCCATGAAGCGGTTGATTGCCTGGCGTGGATCGCGGCTGAAGGTCGGCGAGGCGCCGCGCGTGCACAGCATTTCGACATAGGCGGCGCGATGACCCGAAAGTGCTGCGCAATTGTGCAGGATTTCGGTCACGCCATCTCTGTCGAACGGGATTGTCATGCGCAGCTTTTCCAGCCCGCCGAAGAAGCGATCGAGATGCAGATCGAGGCGGAAGAAGCGGCCGTTCCAGACATGCACCGTGTCGTAGGTGGCGTCGGAATGCAGGAATCCCCAATCGAGCACCGACACCTTGGCTTGCGACATCGGCAGGTACTGGCCGTCGAGGAAGGCGATGCCGTCGGGATAGGAATGCGGGTCGATATGGCGGTCGCTCACCGCTGGCAGCGGCTTTGAAGCCTGTGTTGCCGTCGTCTGGTCCATCGGGGCCTCCTCGCGCGCAGGGCGGGTCATCAGCCTATCGGCGCCGGACAGAAGTCATAGAGCCAGCCGTCCGGCGATGTTCGTCCTCCATGACGATGTAGCTGATACATTGGATTGGAGTTGCCTTATAATCCGATGGGGCAGAATGGGAGGGGGATATGGGCAGGTTTTGGGCCGTCATGGCGGCCACGATGATTTTCGCCGCCACGGGCGAAGCCAGCGCGCAATGCACGAAAGAAGGCGACGAACTCTGCCAAAATGGCCAGACCTATCGCTGCGAGAAGACCGGCAGCGAATTGACGCTGATCTTCCAGAACCTGCCTTGCGCGGTGAACGTGCCGGCGCAGACGTTTACCGGCACCTGGGTCGGCAGTGGCCACCAGAGCCCGGCGGGTGACGCCGGCGCCGACTGGTCGATCGCCATGACGATCAGGGATGACGCCGCGTCGATCGACTATCCGTCACTCGGCTGCGGCGGGTCGCTGTCGCAGACGTCGAGGGATGAGACGTCGGCGGAATTCCATGAGCGCATCACCTACGGCCAGGACAAGTGCATCGATGGCGGCGACATCACCGTCCGGTTTTTCAAGGGAAACCTGTCCTGGACCTGGGTCGGCCAGGCCGACGGTCAGCCCTATAACGCGATCGCTGTACTGACCCGGCAATAGCTGCCTCATTCCTCCTCGTCGTCGGCGTCGAGCAGGCGTGTCGCGCGCCAGCGGGTGAGCACCATGTTGGTCTGCTCGATGACGAAGAAACGCGCCGAGTCGCGGTCGTAGCCTTCGGCCAGCAGCTTTTCGTAGTCGGTATGCATGTGGCGGATATGGGCGATCGTCGCCAGCCACACCGCGATGCCAGGCGGCAATGTCTTCATATGCACCGCGCCGGCGTCGGTGCGGATCTTTTCCATGTCGGCATAGGGCGCCAGCGGCAGAAGGGCTGTCAGCGCCTTGGCGATGGCGCGGCGGCGGCCGGTCGGCGCTGTCATCGCTCGTCACGTCCTTCAATGGTCGCCTCGGCAATGGCATCGGTCGAGGCAAAGTAAGGCTTGATGTCGATGACCGGCGTGCCGTCGAGCACGTCGATGGCGTCGAGATCGATACGTCCGGTGGCGATGTCCAGTCCGACGAGCCTTGCCACATGCAGGCCGACCGGGTTCGGCCGGGCAGGGGATCGCAAGCCGAATACACCTTTCGCGTCAGCCGCATGGCGGGGTTTTTGCACAATCAGATTCCGCGGCGCGTGATGCAGCCAGGACAAGATGATGACATGGCTGGCGCACTCCAGTCCGCGCAGGCCATCCCGATAGGGCGCGTCGATGGTCAGCACCGCCAGCTGCCCGGTCTCGCGGGCCGTGCGCATATTCTTTGGGCAGCTCTCCCGCGTCACCCATGGCGAGGCGATGCGGCCGATGAAGACGACGCCAGCATCCGCCGTCATCGTTGCCGGATCCTGTTGCAGCCTCTGCTCGCCTTCGCGTGCCTCGAACATTTCGCGTGGCCCGCTCATTCTGCCCATCTCTGTGCTGGCGCCTGTCATTGTCCCGGAACCGCACCACATTTTTGGGTGGCACGCACCGGAAAATCACGCATGCGGCATTTTCTTGTCCGGAAGCGACATAGCGCTTGCAAGGTTTTTAAAATCGACATAAACATATGTTTATATCTTTTTCAAAGTGAATACGCTGAAAAGAGAATACGTAGATGCATGTCTCGCTCGACACCATGGTGGATACGTTAAAGGCGGCGGCCGAATCCAGCCGCTTGCGCATATTGGCACTGTTGTCGCGCGGCGACCTCACCGTTTCCGATCTTACCGAAATTCTCGGCCAGTCGCAGCCGCGCGTCTCGCGCCACCTGAAGCTGCTGCTCGAGGCCGGGCTGATCGGCCGTTACCAGGAAGGGTCATGGGCGTTTTTCCGGCTGTCGGATACCGATTCCGCGCGTGACTTCGTCATGGGGCTGGTTTCCAGCATTCGCGGCGCCGATCCACAGGTCGAGCGCGATCTCGAGCGGCTCGCCTCGGTCAAGCGCAAGCGTCAGGACCGGGCGACGGAGTACTTTTCCGTGAATGCGGCAAGCTGGGACCATATCCGCTCGCTGCACGTGCCGGACCGTGCCGTCGAGGCCGCGATGCTGAAGCTGGTCGGCAAGCGACCGTTCCAGTCAATGCTCGATCTCGGCACCGGGACGGGCCGGCTGTTGGAAATCTTCTCGCCGCTCTACCGGCGCGGCGTTGGCATCGACATGTCGCGCGAAATGCTGACCGTGGCGCGCGCCAATCTCGACAAGGCCGGCGTTTCCAATGCGCAGGTCCGGCAGGGCGACATCTTTTCGCCGCCGGTCGAGCGCGATGCCTTCGATCTCGTCACCATCCACCAGGTGCTGCACTATCTCGATGATCCGGCCCGCGCCATCCACGAGGCGGCGCGGCTTTTGCGCCCGGCGGGCCGGCTGGTCATCGTCGACTTTGCGCCACACACGCTGGAATTCCTGCGCGACGAGCATGCCCATATGCGCCTCGGCTTTTCCGACCGGCAGATCGGCGAATGGTTTGCCGAGGCCGGCCTCGATCTCGAGGATGCCCAGGAATTCGAGCCGCGTGGCGGCAACGAGGCAAGGCTGACGGTAAAACTCTGGCTTGGCCGCGACCGGCGCCTGCTGATCGCCGATCCAGCCAATGAGCAGACCAAAGTGAACTCGATAGGGGAAATCGCCTGATGAACCAGTTCCGCTTTTCCCGCCGCCCCGACATTGGCGACAAGGTCAAGGTTTCCTTCGAATTCTTCCCGCCCAAGACCGACGAGATGGAGGCGCGGCTCTGGGACACGGTCACGCGGCTGGAGCCGCTGAAGCCGAAATTCGTCTCGGTCACCTATGGCGCCGGCGGTTCGACGCGTGAGCGCACGGCGCGTACCATCAGCCGCATCCTGAAGGAGACCAGCCTGACGCCGGCCGCGCACATGACCTGCGTCGATGCTGCCCGCCATCAGGTCGATGCGGTGATCCAGGAATTCGTCGATATGGGCGTGAAGCGGTTCGTCGCCCTGCGCGGCGATCCGGCCGCGGGCGTCGGCACCGCCTACCGGCCGCATCCGGACGGCTATGCCAATGGCGCCGAGCTGGTTGGCGCGCTCAGGGATGCCGGCGATTTCGACATTTCGGTTTCGGCCTATCCGGAAAAGCATCCCGAAAGCCCTGACTTTGCCACCGACATCGACATGCTGAAGCGCAAGGTCGACAATGGCGCGACGCGGGCGATCACCCAGTTCTTCTTCGACAATGATCTCTACGAGCGCTATGTCGAGCGCGCGCGCCGCGCCGGCATCTACATCCCGATCGTTCCCGGCATCCTGCCGGTGCACAATTTCACCCAGGTCGCCAATTTCTCGGCACGCTGCGGCGCGCTGGTGCCAGCATGGCTGGCCGAGCGCTTCGACGGCCTGCAGAACGACCCGCAGACGCATGCGCTGGTGGCATCGGCCGTCGCCGCCGAACAGGTGCTCGACCTGGTCGAGCGCGGAGTGGGCGATTTCCACTTCTACACGATGAACCGCGCCGACCTCGTCTTTGCGATCTGCCACATGATCGGCATCCGCTCACACGAGGCCGAAGTAGCGGGTTCAGCTGCGGCATAAGGTTCAGCCAGACAAGCAAAAGGCCGGGTAAAAACCCGGCCTTTCGAATTGGTTAGACTATTTGGTGCTGGTCTTCCCCGTCTTGGCGGGTTCAGGGAAGGACGCCCATAATGAGGGCGCCGATGAAAGCAAACGCAGCACAAATCATCAATGCGTTGATCGGCCTCGTAAGTCCCATGACATAGCCTCCTCTTAAAGAGCTATGCCTAGGAGTCTAGGTTCATTTGTGCCACAGGCAAGCGGAAAATGTGCTGCATTGCGACGTGAATGTGAAAATTGCGACCCGGCTTTTGCCGTTAGCCGTTGAAACTCTTCGGCAAAAACTCGCTTCAGGCCTGTGAATAAATTGTGGCGAGGGCGTGTCGTTCCTGTGTCATGGCAGCGCTACCACCGCGAAAGTCGACTTCGACTTTCGCGCCACTGCGGGGATTCAGTTAAGGCGCCCTACCGTCGGCCAAACAGCCGTCCGTCGATGGTGACCAAGCCCAGCGCGATCAGCACCACGCCACCGATCTCGAACAGTTCCAGCCGCTCGCCGAGGAACAGGAAACCGAGCAGCATGGCGCTGGCCGGCACGATCAGCGTGACCAGCGAGGCGTTGGTGGCGCCGGCCGAGGCGACGAGGTTGAAATAGAGGATATAGGCAAAGGCGGTGGACAACAGCGCCAGTGCCAGCACCGCGGCCCAGACCGGCGGCGAGGCCGAGAACAGGCCGGCGGGGCCGTGCGCCAGCAGCACGACCGGAATCATGATGATGGTCGAAGCGGTCAGCTGCCCCGTGGCGAGGACCGGCGAGGGCACGCCCTTGAAGCGGCGGGCGACCATCAGCGCGATGCCATAGGACAGCGACGCGCCGATCAGCGCGAACTTGGCCCAGGCCGGGCCGCCGAGCCCGGCGAGCAGGCCGGGACCGATCATGACAGCCGTGCCGGCGACGCCGAGCGCTATGCCGGCCAACTTGTTCCAGGACAGCTTCTCATCCGATGTCAGCGCATTGGCGAGGGTCAGCGTCCAGAACGGTGTCGTCGCGTTGAGCACCGAGGCGACACCGGCGCCAAGCTCAGTCTGGCCGGCGAAGATCAGCGAGAAGGGCACGACATTGTTGGTGAAGGCCAGCAGGAAGAACAGGCCGGCGTGCGGAAAGGCGAGGCGGAAGGATGGGCCGCGAATGGCCAGATAGAGCTGCAGCGCGATCGCGGCGATGGTAACGCGAAACAGCACCAGCACCAGCGGGTGAAGCTCGGCCACCGCGATGCGGGCGAAGAAGAACGAACCGCCCCAGATGGCGCCGAGCAGCAGCAGCTGTCCCCAATCGGTGAGCGTCATCGGTCCGCGTTGTGTTGATGTCGCGGCAATTGCCATGTGAAGCGTCCTCCCCCCGATGGGCCGACATGCCGGCCCGAATGTCAGCCGATTGGGTACAGGGCATATCCGGTCCCGCGACAAGGGCCACCCGAAACCTGATCGATGGCAAACACTGCTGCCAAAGAGCTAGCGCCGTTGCGTCAGGCACACGAGACACAGAATTGTTTTCATTAGCCGCTAGCTTGGATTAATTGTGCGCAGCTCAGGTCAAGGATTCGTCCATGCAGCGATTCGAAAATGCCCGCGAGGCGGCACTGGCGCTTCGCCCGGACGATCCGGTCTATTGCTTCCGCCCGCAGGTGCTGATGGCGGATGCCAGGCAGTTCATGGGCATGTTCCCCGGCAAGACCGCCTATGCGGTCAAGACCAATGGCGAGCAGATCGTGCTGAAGGCGCTGGTCGAGGCCGGCGTCACCGCCTTCGATGTCGCTTCGCCCGGCGAGTTCGCCGCCGTGCGCGCCGTCTCGCCCGATGCCGAGATGCTCTACATGCATCCGGTCAAGGCGCAGTCCGATATCAAGCTGGCGCTGGAGAAATACGGCATTCGCGTCATCTCGCTCGACCATGAGGATGAGATCACCAAAGTGACCAGGGTGGTGCGGGCGCTCGACATCGACCCGGGCACGATCAGTGTGTTCGTGCGGGTGCAGACCAAGGGCCACGCCGCCTACGAGCTGTCGAAGAAGTTCGGCGCCGGGCCGGCCTATGCGGTCGAACTCGCCGAGCGGCTGAACCGCACCGGATACAAGGTCGGGCTCTGCTTTCATGTCGGCAGCCAGATCGAGGACCCCGACACCTATGAGCGGGCGCTGGCCTCGGCCGACTGGGTGCGCAACCGGTTGACCTTCGATATTGCCGGGCTCGATGTCGGCGGCGGTTTCCCGGCCGAATACGGCCACGATCCCAACCGCAAGCAGATCGAGATGCCGTCGCTTGGCCAGATCATGTCGCGGCTTTCCGGCGACCTGAAGGAATACCAGTTCGACCAGATACCCTTGGTGGCCGAGCCGGGCAGGGTGATCGTGGCGCGCTGCCTGTCACTGATCGTGCGCGTGCTGCTGCGCAAGGGCAAGCGGCTCTACATCAATGACGGCATCTGGGCGTCGCTGTCGGATTCATGGACCGGCAAGATCACGCTGCCGGCGCGTTTTATTCCCGATCCGGCGATCAGAACCCGCAATGGCGATGAGAGCAAAATCGTGCCGTTCAAAGTCTGCGGCGCGACCTGCGATTCCGTCGACATCCTGTCCAGGCCATTCTGGCTGCCGGAAACCGTCGACACTGGCGACTGGATCGAGATCGGCCATATCGGCGCCTATTCGCTGTCGCTCCGGACCCGCTTCAATGGGTTCTATCCCGATACGTTCGTTGAAGTGACGACGCCCTTCGATGAGGGCGACGCGCCGCAGGGATTTGCCAGCTTGGAGACGATGGCGGATTAGCGAATAGGGAATAGCCAGTAGCGAATAGGGAATTATCTTCTTCGCTACTCGCTACTCGCTACTCGCTACTCGCTACAATTTCCCCAACAGCTCCGGCGTCGGCCAGCCGTCCACCGGCAGGCCCAGCCGCATCTGCTCCTTGCGGATCGCTTCGCGGGTGTTGGTGCCCAGAATGCCGTCGACCGTGCCGACGTCGTAGCCTCGGGCTTCGAGCTTGGTCTGCAGCGCCTTCATCTGCTCGTTGTTGAGACCTTGTTCCGGGGTGCGCGGATCAAGCGGCGGCGCGCCGGCGAGGCGTGCGGCGAGGTTAGCCGCGGTCAGCGCGTAGGTGAAGGACTGGTTCCATTCGAGATAGACGTCGAAATTGTCGTAGGTGAGGAAGGCCGGACCCTTGCGGCCCATGGGCAGCGCCAGGCCGGCCTTGAGACCCTTGTCGACCAGCGGTGAGCCGTCGGGATTGGTGACGCCCCACTGTGCCCACTGGGTCAGCGGCAATTTGTTGGTGCGCCCGGTCTGGTCCCATGGCATCTCGTCGGGCACACGCACTTCCTGGATCCAGGGCTCGTCGCGCTTCCAGCCGCGCGACAGCACCTTGCTGGCCGTGGTCATGATCACGTCCGGCACGCTTTTGCGCAGGTCGACCTTGCCGTCGCCATCGCCATCGACGCCGTGCGTCAGATAATCGGAAGGCAGGATCTGCGTCTGGCCGATCTCGCCGGCCCAGGCGCCCTCGACGTCGGCCGGCAGCACGCCGTGGTCGATCAGTTCGAGAAGCGGCACCAACTGCTGGCGGAACAGCTGTGGGCGGCGGCAATCATGCGAAAGCGTCACCAGCGCGCTCAGCGTGTGGAAATCGCCCTGCACGGCGCCGAAATCCGTCTCCAGCGCCCAGAAGGCGGTGATGACAGGCGCCTGGACGCCGAACTGCTGGTCGGCGCGGGCGAAGATATCGGCGTATTTCTTCATGTTCGCCGCACCTTGCTTCAGCCGGTAGGCCGAGATCATGCGGTTGGAAAATTCGACGAAGGTCTGGGTGAAGACGCCCTGAGCGCGGTCGCGGGCCAGCGCCCTCTCATCAAAGTTGGCCGCCTCCAGCGCTGCGAGGCCGACAGGACCGACACCGGCCGCCTTGGCTTCCGCCGCCACACCCTGCTTCCAGGTTTCGAAGTCGCCGCCGCATTGCTGCGCCATCGCCGGCAAGGCCGTGGCGCACAGGAATAGCGCCGCGAGGGCTTGGGAACGCAGTCGCATCAGCTTCCTTTCGAAACGAAGAGGGCATTGTCGTGCTTGGCTGGCAGCCCAACGACCTGAATTGCCGGCGGTTGCACTTTTTACCGCTGGCTGTGTCGAAAAGCAGGCGGCAGGCCCGGTGTCAACGGGTGTTCTGCCGCAGCCACTTATTCCAGGCAGCTTCGCTGCCGTTGAAGACATTGATGTCGGACTTGCCCGTCATGCCGGGAACGATGCCGGTTCCGGTGTACTGCCAGAAGGTGAAGGGGTGGCTGCCATACTTCTCGCGCGGATGGCCGGCGACGGAGCGCAGCCAGTAAGGATAGCCGCGGAAACTCGACAGCTCATTGTCGTCGAAGAAGTCGACCGAGGTGTAGATGATCGGCTTCTTGCCGTAATGCCGCTCGACGATCTCGAGGAAGGTGCTCATCTCCGCGCGCACCGTGGCGGCGTCGGGACGCAGCCTGCAGGTCGGCGATTGCGGGTTCCATTCCATGTCGAGGACCGGCGGCATCGCCGAGCGGTCGACGGGGACATTCTGGATGAACCAGCGCGCCTGCTGGGCGGCAGGAGTGCAGAAATAGAAGAAATGATAGGCCGCGCGCGGAACGCCGGCGGCTTTCGTGCGCGCCCAGTGCTCGCTGAAATACTCGTCGAAGCGGTCACCACCTTCGGTGGCCTTGATGAAGGCGAAGGAAATGCCGCTTGCCTTGGCCGTCGGCCAGTCGACCGAGGTCTGGTACTTGGAGACGTCGGTGCCGTGAACCGCATAGTTCCAGGGCGCGCCGCTGTCCCATTCATGCGGTTTGGAATCGGCGAAGCGCGGCGCGCGCACGGCCACCGTCGGGCTGCTGGAGGCGGATGGTGACAGCGGCGACAGATCGTCGACGGTCGAGCAGGCGCCAAGCAGCGTCAGCATGAAAAGAGCCGCAAGACGGCGCATCACAACTTCCAAGCCGGAATCAGCCGGTCGCTGATGGGTCTGTGAACTGATGGCCGGTCTGGCCCCCTCCGAACGATCGCCCCACGCATCGCTCAGCATAGCTATTTTTGTGCATGTCGTTGTCCCAAAACCGCTGAACACTTTTGGGCGACATGCATCCTGTGATGGCCGATCATGGTTGATAATCCGTTGATGGCGCTCGACAGGAGCCCTGATTTGCGGAAGCAATGGCGGCAATTCGATGACATAAGGGTCGGGCGAAAGCCTGGGAAGAAGCAGATGCGGATCATCGTCAAGATCGTCAAATGGCTGCTTGGCCTGATCGTGCTGGCGGTCGCCGCGCTGTTTGCCTGGCTTTACATCGCGCCACCGGAATTGATCCGCGTCGGTTCCGGCTATTCGGCCAAGATCGTCTGCTCGAACGTCTTCATTGCCGGGCGCGACCCCAATGAGGTTCTTGCAGTGGATGTGCAGGCGCCCGGACACCCGCTGCTGCGGCTGATGCGGGTCTCGGTCGACAAGAACCGAGGCACCGTCTCCGCCGGCCTGCTTGGCTTCCTCGGCAAGAGCGAGGCGGTTTCCCGCGACGGGCTGGGTTGCGCCTCGGTTCCCGACGGCGATGTCGGCAAGGCACGGCGCACGGCGGTCCATGCCGAGCCGTCGGCGACCAGCCAGGATACGCTGTGGCCGGAAGGTGAGCGGGTCGACGCGTCACAGGATCCGGTGATTGCCAAACTGCTCGATGACGCGGCGCTGACCGGCACCGGCATGCGTGCCGTGGTGGTGGTCAAGAACGGCCGTGTCGTCGCCGAACGCTACGGCGACGGCTTTTCCGCCAAGACGCCGCTGCTCGGTTGGTCAATGACCAAGACAGTGAACGCCGCCATCATCGGCACGCTGGTTAAGGACGGCAAGATGGCCGTCGACAACAAGGGCCTGTTCGCGCCGTGGAAGGCCGACGGCCGCGCCGCCATCAGCCTTGCCGACATGATGGCGATGTCGAGCGGGCTGGAGTTCAACGAGGATTATGGCGACGTCGCCGATGTCACGCGCATGCTCTATCTAGAACCGGACATGGCGGGCTTTGCCGAATCAAAGCCGCTGACCGGCGAAGTCGGCAAGGTGTTTTCCTATTCGAGCGGCACGGCGGTGATGCTGTCGCGGCTGTGGCAGGATGCGATCGGTGACAAGGCCAAGGCGCTGACATGGCCGCGCAATGCGCTGTTCGAGCCGCTCGGCATGCATAGCGCGGTGCTCGAAACCGACGAGCAAGGCACCTTCGTCGGCTCATCCTATCTCTACGCCACAGCGCATGACTGGGCCCGCTTCGGCCAGTTCCTGCTGCAAGGCGGGGTCTGGAACGGCAACCAGGTCCTGCCGGCCGGCTTCGTCGACTGGATGCGCGAGCCGGCGCCCGCCTCGAAAGTCTATGGCAAGGGCCAGTTGTGGATCGAGGCGCCGGGCGATGAGGACAACCCGGGCGCCGGTGTCGCCGCCGGCCTGCCCAAGGATACCTACTGGATGGAAGGGCATGACGGGCAGACGGTCACCATCATTCCGTCGGAGCAATTGGTGGTGGTGCGGCTCGGGCTGACCCCGGCCAAGCTCGGCTACCGGCCGCAGACGATGGTGGGCGCGCTGGTGAAGGCGCTCAAATAACTTACCGAGGGGAGATCAAGGTTGGGTGTTCTAAGTGTCGGCGATGATCTGCCTGTATGGGGAGGCGGCCGACGAATAATCTATTCGATTATCGAGTACGCGATCAGCACGACCGGCGAGAGAGCTTACCTAACCAAACTCAAGGAGAGCTTCGACAATCGCTATAATCATGCCGATCTGGGCGCATTGACCCAACATGAGTTAAGCGAATTTCGGGACGCCGCGGCAAGCTATGCGCGAAACACTCAATGGAAGCGGGAAGGATTTAACGACTGCGAAGAGCTAATGCAGGAACTTCTACGTCTCGTGGATGCACGCCTGAAACAACTCACGACGCATTGAGAGGCCCGCCGATCACCGCTAACCATGCATAGCCGCGATAAAGCGTACGGAAACGGAAGGTTGCGCCGGTTCGTCGGGATTCCGATTCAAGGACCTCGCGCAAGAATTCACGCGGCGAGACGTGGAATTTTCTAAGCCAGCCGCGCAGCAAGGTCCGGAACCAGCCCGGCAAACCTTCCTGCTGGCCGAAATCGACGACATGCAGCGAGCCGTTGGGGGAAAGTGCCGCCAATGCTGCCGACACCGTCTTTTCCCAACCGGGGATCATCGACAGCGAATAGGAGACGAAGACGCGGTCGAACCGTTCGATGCCGTAGAGAGCCTTGGCGTCGAAATCGGTGGCGTCGCCCCTTGCCAGCGTGACGCGGCTGGACAGGCCTTCGCGGTCGATCGCCTTGCCGGCCGTCTCCAGCATTTCGGCCGAGATATCGAGGCCGAAGAAGCGGGCATCGGGATAGCGGTGGGCGGCGAGGATGATGTTGCGGCCGGTGCCGCAGCCGAGTTCCAGAACGGTGCCGCCGGCCGGCACCCCCAGCCCATCGATGAGCCGGTCGCGGCCGAGAAGATAGTATTTGCGGGTCAGGTCGTAGATATGGCGCTGCCAGCGGTAGACGCCGTCCATCAGTTCGGCGTGGCTGGCCGGCAACTCCGTCGTGCTCATGCGGGGCGCTTCACATAGAGGTGGAAACCGCCATAGATGGCGGAACGGTCGCGGGCCGAGAATTCGCGCGAGGCCTCGTCCTGATAATCCCACTGGTCGAGCAGCGAGGTCGAGACGCGGCCCGGCAGCAGGCTGGGCTCAGCGGCGGTGCGGAAGATAACGCGGGCACCGACCGAAGCGGTGCGGCTGATTTCCGACCACAGCGCATTGAGCTGGTCGTCGGTCATCCAGTCCTGGGCATCGAGCAGGATGAAGCGGTCGACGGTGCCGGCATCCTTGCCGGCGAGGAATTCGATCAGATTGGCATGGTGGATGGCAACGCGGTCGATATTGCCGCGGATGGTGTCGTAATTCTGCTTTTCCAGATAGGCGGGCAGGGCGGCCTCGCCGGGATTTGGATAGCGGCGGGCAAAGGCCTGCCAGGCGAAGTAATTGTTTTCCAGGGGAAAATCGCAGGCGAGCTTTTCCAGCCGGGCCTTCAGCACGCTGGCCATGGTGCCGTCGCCGGAGGTGATCAGCGAATCATACTGCGCCGGCGGGATGCCGAGGCCGAACAGCGAAGCCTTGCGCGACGTCGCCCATTTCAGCAGCGGCTTGTCGAAGACCGGCGCCAGCTCCTCGTTGAAGAAGCGGCGCTGCTCGCTGATGTTTTTGGCTTCCATCATGCGCGCCGGATTGACGCCGAAGAATTTGGCCGTGCGATGGCCCATGGCGATGAACAGGCCAAGCAGGCCGGTCTGGTAGAAATTGCGGTCGAAAACACCGATGCGCCGGCGACCGCGCCAGTTGCGGTGCTCCCAATAATGGCGGCTGACGGGATCGAGATGCGGCGCTATGAAACGGTCGTAGGCTTGCGAATTATGGCTGGTGTCGGCGGCGCCGAAGAAGCGGAACAGGTCGCCCTGCGAGGGCAGGCGGCGCACCGCCTCCAGCTTCATGCGGTTCAGCGCGATGTGCGCGGCGTTGAGGTCGACGGCGTCGATCCGTGCCGGCGAGCGGGTGAGGTAGGCCAGGATGTTGCAGCCGCCCGACGCGATGGTGACGACGCGATGGCCCTGGCCAAGCTGCATCGCCTCCATGTCGACATCGGGGTCTTCCCATATCTGCGGATAGACGAGGCCGGAAAACAGGAAGGCGAACAGCCGCTCGGAAATGCCGGCTTTCGAAAGCGCGCGGTTCTGGTAGACGGCTTTTCCAACTTCCTTGCCGCGGCGAAAAACCAGATCTGCGGAAACGTCCGTCATGACAAAGTGATTCCCCATTTGCTTTGTCGCAAGCGGGTAGCGCAGGGTCATGACAGGCCGGTGACAGCCTGTTGACGCTGGGTCGGGGCTTGGCGAACCCGCCCAGGGGTACCGATAAGGGGTGCCGAGGCCGACACGGCGTCGGCCCCGTTATCTCGCTGAGGTAAATGGGTAGCGTCGATGTGACGGATAACTAGGCCTTCACAGCGTTGATTACCCAGAAATCCGAAGCCATGCTTCCATCGGTCAGATAAGCGTATGGCATGAAGAAGTAACCCTTCTTGCCGACACTGGATCCCCAGGAATTCCGGATTTTGAAAAGGCTGGTTGCGTTGTCATATCCGACACACATCACGGCATGGCCACCGACGACGCTGTCATTTGCACTGGGCAGGGAAATGGTGGCCGGTCTGGGATTTTGAGAATACCAGCTGTCAAATACCGTGAATCCGAAGACAAACGGAAATCCTGCCGCGAGGCAACCTCTGAGCTGATTGAGAGTCGGGGTCAGCCGTTGATAGCTGGTGATGACATATTTGCCGGCGTCATCGTAACAAATCTTCTTGGGCTGCGTCGCCGGCTTGGAATTCTTGGGAAACGGCCCGCCGTCGTAGGTGGCTGGCGTGTCGTCATAGGGCCATTCAATTTCCGGACAGACTCCCTGTTTTTGCAGGCTTTTTATTCCATCTCTGATCTGCGCCCCTGAGTCACTCGCCACATGACCTTCGATCTTGCGTTCATTGTAGTAGATAAAGAGGCGCGACGGCACGAAATCGGGCGCTTGGTTGTTCTTCAGCCTGTCGAACTGCACTGCACCGGCCAGCGCGTTGGCAGTACAGGATCCAATGCGGCCTTGGTCATAGACCGGAAACTCAGGCTTGAGGTCTACTGTTTCTGGAATCGCCTTCAATTGGCTGAGCGGGGCGCTGTATAGTTGGTCTCTTGGATCCGGAAGATCCCTTACCCACCCGAGGCCACTGCTCTTTCTTCCTGTCGGAGCCGTAGTTGGTGTGACGTTCTTGGCCATGGAAACCTCCCCTCCTGCCATTCAGAATAATACGCTACAGCGAAACGCTATTTACTTCTATAGTAGCCAGATGCCTGCAGTGATCTGTTCTTGTAGGCGTAGGATGGGAATAATCATCATTTACAAGAAAATATTGATGCCTCTTAATGATCCTTGAGAGGTGATCACTTGCTTGTGATTTGTCATTTTTCTTCGTAGATGTCCCCTTATTCCAAGAGGGGATAAATGTCATGATCGCTGACCGTTCTTGGGTTCAGAGAAATCTTGGGTTCGATCCGCTCCGTGATCCACCGCCAGAGACAACTTTCGCGCTTCCATCTGTTGCGAAGGCGAAGGGTACAGAGGATTTCCAGCGCGAGATCATAGAGTTCGACTCTGAATCTTCGCCGGGGCTACAATTTCTTGCATTTTCGAAAGCCACGGGCCTGTCCCGGTACAAGGACATTCCATGGCCGCAAGGGCTGGCTCCGCAGACAGCCGGCAACGCAGGTGGTAGCAGCGGCGGTCCATTGCCCAAAGCGGATGTACTGGTCGTGACCTGGACCGTCGATGAAGGCCACGCCTTGAGCCGGGTACTTACCCCGGGCAAGGACAGCCGCGACGACTACCTTTCCTATACCCACCGGTTTGCGGAAATTGCCAAGAACATGCGGCCTGGGTGCCCAGCCCTTCAAGCCAAGCGTCTCGGAGCCTATTGGACGACAACCATCGGCGGGAAATCCGTCGTGGTTTTCAAGTCCGATTCTCATATGTCGCAAGATGGTCCGAAGGTGCCGAATATCGAAGTCTGGCGGCAAATCATCGAAGAAGTCGCACCCAAGCTGGTGATCACAACTGGAACTGCGGGCGGTATCGGCAAGCAGTTCGAAGTTGGGGATGTCGTGGTGAGCCCGCTGGTTCGCTTCGATTGTCTTGCCAAATTCAAGAAGGAGCCGTTTGCCAACCTTCACTATGCAAGCGCCGTCGCCAAGACCAGCCACTTCGCCAAGGCGCGGCAGCTGTTCAAAACCAACGCATCGCAGCTACCGCAAGACAACACCCGGGTGCCAAAAATCTTTGTTGCCGCGCCAAGCGCGCTGAAATCGTGCGTGGTAACGACCGATTTCTTTGGCTTTGACACCTCCGATAATCACTACCACCTCCAGGGCCTTGGAGCCGTATCGGAAATGGGCGACGCCATCCTTGGATTGGTCGCTTCGGAGATGGGCGCAGCGGCGCCACGCTGGCTTGCGATCCGGAATGTTTCCGATCCTCAGATCAAGGCGGACGGCATGACGCTCAAGCAACAAGCCACAATGGCTGCGCAAATCTACAAGGGTTTCGGACGGTGGAGTTCGATCTGCAGCGCGGTCACCTGCTGGGCCAGCATCGTCGCCGAATAGACGGTGATGAAAGCGGTGGGGAGGTGTGAGCCCGATGAACGGGCTCAGGCCTTGCCAAACCCACCCGGCGTCGGTGTTGTCAGGATGACAGCCTCGCCGGCATCGAGCACGGTCTGGTCACAGGCCTTCAGCACCTCGACCGCCCCATCCTTGCGACGTATCTTGGTCGAGCCGACCTCGCCGTCGCCACCTCCGTCCAGCCCCTGCGGCGGGCGGTTGCGGTGCGAGGACAGGATCGCGCATTCCATCTTCTCGAGGAAGCGGATGGTGCGTTTGGTGCCGTCGCCGGCGCTCCATTTGCCCTTGCCGCCGGAGCCTTCGCGGATTTGGAAATCCTCCAGCACCACGGGAAAGCGCAGTTCCAGCACTTCCGGATCGGTGAGGCGCGAATTGGTCATATGGGTGTGGACGCCCGAGGTGCCGGCAAAGCCGCGGCCGGAGTTCATCTGACCGGCAGGCGAGCCGGAGCAGATCGTCTCGTAGTACTGGTACTGCTTGTTGCCGAAGGTCAGGTTGTTCATCGTTCCCTGCGCATTGGCCATAGCGCCCATGGCGCCGAACAGCGCATTGGTGACATGCTGCGAGGTCTCGACATTGCCGGCAACGACGGCGGCAGGGTAGGCGGGCTTCAGCATGCAGCCATCGGGAATGATGATGTTGATGGGCCTGAGGCACCCGGCATTCATCGGGATCATGTCCTCGACCATGACGCGGAAGGCATAAAGCACGGCGGCGCGGGCGACGGGCTCCGGCGCATTGAAATTGTTCTTCATGACAGGCGACGTGCCGGTGAAGTCGACCGTCGCTTCGCGCTTTTGCCGGTCGACCGTAATCTTCACCTTGATGACCTGGCCGGTATCGGTGGGATATTCATAGGCCGATGTGTCCGGCAGCCGCTCCAGCACCCGGCGCACGCTTTCGGCGGCATTGTCCTGGACGTGGCCCATATAGGCTTCGACCACATCGAGGCCGAAATGCGCGACCATCTTGCGCAGTTCGGCGACGCCTTTCTCGTTGGCGGCGATCTGCGCCTTGAGGTCGGCAATGTTCTGGTGCGGGTTGCGGGCCGGATATCGGTGGTCGGTGAGCAGCGTATGCAGCTCTTTTTCGCGGAATTTTCCGCGGTCGACGATACGGAAATTGTCGAACAACACGCCTTCCTCGTCGACCGTGGTGGCAAGCGGCGTCATCGAGCCAGGGGCGGTGCCGCCAATATCAGCGTGATGGCCGCGCGAGGCCGCCCAGAACAGGATGTTCTCTTGAGCATCGTCGAAGACCGGCGTCACCACCGTGATATCAGGCAGATGCGTGCCGCCATTGTAGGGGGCGTTCAAGGCAAAGACGTCGCCTGGGTGGATGTCGCCGGAGTTCAGCCGGATGATGGTTTCGACCGAGCGGTCCATGGAGCCGAGGTGCACCGGCATGTGCGGCGCGTTGGCGACCAACGCTCCGGTGTGGTCGAAGACGGCGCAGGAAAAATCCAGCCTTTCCTTGATGTTGACGGAATAGGCGGTGTTCTGCAGCGTCACGCCCATCTGCTCGGCGATCGACATGAAGAGGTTGTTGAAGACTTCCAGCATGACCGGATCGGCTGATGTGCCAAGCGCAGCGGCGCGCACCTTCCTTGCCGTGCGGCGGATCACGACGTGGTTGAGGTTGGTGATTTCGGCCTGCCAGCCCGGTTCGACGACAATGGTCTGGTTCGGCTCGATGATGAGGGCAGGGCCGGCGACCAGATTGGACGGGCGCAGGTTTTCGCGACGATGGATGCCGGCTTCATGCCACCGGCCTTCGGTGTAGATGCGCCGCGTTCCGGAAGCGCCAGCTTCAACCCTTGCAGGTCCGGCGGGCGCATAGGCTTCAGCGCTGCTTTCGCCGATTTCGGAACCTTCGAGGCCGACCGTCTCGACGATCATCGGCTTGTCGTCATAGACGAAGCCGAATTGCGCCTTGTGGGCGATTTCGAAATCGCGCTTCGCCTGGAAAATCGAGTCACTCTCGAAATTCACCGGCAGCGTCGTGTCGGTGCCGTCATAGCGGATGTGCAGCACCGGCTTGGTGGCAACCGCGTCCTCGGCGATGCCTTGCGCGGCGAGTTCGGCGATGACGGCCTTTCTCAAGACGGCAATGAGGGCGTCGATCTCGGTTCTCGACTCTTCGGCAAGCGGCTTAAGCAGCGCCTGTTGGCGTGAGGCAAACACCGAAGCCAGGCCGATGCCATAGGCCGAAAGCAGGCCGGAGAAGGGGTGGATCAGCACCGCCTCCATGCCGAGCGCGTCGGCGACCAGGCATGCGTGCTGGCCGCCGGCGCCGCCGAAGCAGTTGAGCAGGTATTCGGTGACGTCATAGCCGCGCTGCACGGAAATCTTCTTGATGGCGTTAGCCATATTCTCGACGGCGATGGTGACAAAGCCCTCGGCGACCGCTTCCGGTGAGCGACCGTCGCCGATTTCGGCGGCCAGCGCGCTGAATTTCTTGCGCACGGTGCCGACATCAAGCGGTTCGTTCTGGCCGGGGCCAAAAATGGCCGGGAAGAAATCCGGCTGCAGCTTGCCGAGCATGACGTTGGCGTCGGTGACGGCCAGCGGCCCGCCGCGCCGGTAGGCGGCGGGGCCGGGATTGGCACCGGCGGAGTCCGGTCCGGCGCGAAAACGGCCTGCCTCGTAATGCAGGACCGAACCGCCGCCGGCGGCTACAGTGTGGATGCGCATCATCGGCGCGCGGACCCGCACGCCGGCGACTTCGGTGTCGAAGGCGCGCTCATACTCACCATCATAGTGGGCGACGTCGGTGGAGGTGCCGCCCATGTCGAAGCCGATGACTTTTTCGAAACCGGCAAGCTTCGCCGTCTCGACCATGCCGACGACCCCACCGGCCGGACCTGACAGCAGCGCGTCCTTGCCCTGGAACATGTCGGCGGCGGTGAGGCCGCCAGAGGACATCATGAACATAAGGCGAGGCGACTGGTCGCTCTCTTCTTCGGATGGGTAGATTGGCGCCGCGCCCAACTCGCCCGCCACTTTTTGCACATAGCGCGACAGGATGGGCGAGAGATAGCTATCGACCACGGTGGTATCGCCGCGACCGACCAGCTTGATCAGCGGCGAGACCTCATGGCTGACCGAAACCTGGGCGAAACCGATCTTGCGGCAGACCGTGGCCACCGCCTTCTCGTGATCGGGGTATTTCCAGGCATGCATGAAGACGATGGCGACGGCATCGATGCCATCGGCCTTGGCCTGCTCGATCGCCGGCCGGCAAGCAGCGATGTCGAGCAGCCGCTCGACGCAGCCATCGGCCAGCACGCGCTCGTTGATTTCGATGACGCGCTCGTAGAGCTGCTCGGGAAGGATGATCTCCTTGGCGAAAATGTCGGGCCGCGCCTGGTAGGCGATCCTGAGCGCATCGCGAAAGCCCTTGGTGATGAGCAGGAGCACGCGGTCGCCCTTGCGCTCCAGAAGCGCGTTGGTGGCGACCGTGGTGCCCATCTTGATGTCGCCGATCAGGCCGGACGGGACCGTGGCGCCCGATTCGAGGCCGAGCAGATCGCGGATGCCTTGGATGGCGGCATCGGCATAGGCCTCGGGATTCTCCGAAAGCAGCTTGCGCGGATGCAGCCCACCCTGAGGGTCTCGGCCGATGACGTCGGTGAAGGTGCCGCCGCGATCGATCCAGAAATCCCATTTCGCGGCCATGGCTGTAGTCTCCGGCATTTTCGTTTCCAGCTTTCGTTGTTAATGCGCCAACGCGCCGGCAGCAACGCATCCCGTTGATGTTACATGCGGAAACGCAACGTTACGAAACTCATGGCCGCGTCGCGCATTTCCTCTTTAACCGTTCACTGCAACGTGAGCGTGTGTTGAAGGAGAGATATTATGAAAAAGCTCATTCTAGCTTCCGTGTCCGCCCTTGCCCTGCTGGGCGTCGCAGCCTGCAGCGACAGCGGCACCGACAAGACCACCACGCAGAGCACCAATCCGCCGGCTGCCGAACAGCCGATGAAGCCTGCGGCCCCGGCCGACAATTCGACCAAGCCTGCCGAGCCGGCTCCGGCAACGCCTGCTCCTGCGCCCGCGCAGTAGTTTGTAAAGCAGTAAGAGTGTCTTGGGAGGAAGGGCCGGCGTCTCGCCGGCCTTTTCTTGCAAGGCGACCATCCGGGCGCGACCATCCGGGATCGCCTCTCGTTCATAGACCCGGGCCATCGTTCATAGACCGGGCCGTTATTGGCTTGATAGCGGGGACCGGTTGGCTCTATGAAGCGGGCCATGTCGATTTGGGACCGCCTCGGCGAGTTTATTACTCGGGTATCATCTTCAGCAACGTCGGGTGTTGCCGACGTCGTCGAGGCTGTGCGCACGGTTTTCTCCGGCGATGCCGATCTGCGCCGCCGCGTCGCTTTCTCGGTGGCGATGATCGCGCTTTCGGCCAAGATGGCCAAGGCCGACGGCATCGTCACCCAGGACGAGGTGCGTGCTTTCCAGGAAATATTCGAAGTGCCGCCGAAGGAGACGCGCAACGTGGCGCGGCTGTTCGATCTCGCCCAGCGCGACGTGGCCGGGTTCGAGACCTATGCCGAGCGCATGGCGCAGATGTGCGGCTCCGGGCATTCCAATTGCGTGATGCTGGAAGACATACTCGACGGCCTGTTCCACATCGCCAAGGCCGACGGGGTGGTGCATGAGGGCGAAGGAATCTTCCTGCACCGTATCGCCGAGATTTTTCGCATCGACGAGGCGCATTACGAAGCCATCATGGCGCGCCACGTCAACCTTGGCGCCGGCGACCCCTATGTCGTGCTCGGCATCGAGCGCGGCAAGCCGTTCGACGAGGTCAAGAAGCGGTATCGCAAGCTGGTGTCCGACAATCATCCCGACCGACTGATCGCGCGTGGCCTGCCGCAGGAATTCATCAAGATCGCGACGACCAGGGTCGCGGCGATCAACGCCGCCTATGAAATGATCGAGCGGGGCCTGCGGCACGTATGAGCGGTTTCCTGCCCGACGAGCCGAGCGCCGAGGTCAGGGTATCGCCGAATTTCGGACCAAGGCGCGACACGCTGAAGCCCGACATGATCGTGCTGCACTATACCGGCATGGCGACGGGCGCCGGAGCGGAGGCGTGGCTGTGCGATCCGGCAAGCGAGGTTTCGTCGCACTATCTCGTCCATGAGAACGGCCACATCGTGCAGATGGTGCGGGAAAGCGACCGCGCCTGGCACGCCGGCAAGAGTTCCTGGTTCGGGCGCACCGACATCAATTCCTGCTCGATCGGCATCGAGATCGTCAATCCGGGCCATTCGCTGGGCTATCCCGGCTTCCCCCGGCGCCAGATCGCTGCGGTGATAGGCCTGTGCAAGGGGATTGCCGCGCGGCATGCGATCCCTGCCAGGCGGGTGCTGGCGCATTCCGACGTGGCGCCGGGACGCAAGATCGATCCGGGTGAGAAGTTCCCGTGGGCAGCGCTATTCGAGGCCGGCGTCGGCCATCTCGTGCCGGCCGCCCCCATCAGGCGCGGCGCCGTGCTGAACCCCGGTGACAGCGGTGCCGATGTCGAGGCGCTGCAGTCGATGCTGGCGCTCTACGGCTATGGTGTCGAGATCTCAGGCATTTTCGACCATCAGACACGGATCGTCGTCGAGGCCTTCCAACGGCATTTCCGGTCCCGTCTGGTCGATGGGCTGGCCGACGGCTCGACGATGCGCACGCTGCAAAAAATGCTTGCTTCTAGGGGCCGCTGACCAGGGTCAGCGCGCTGCCCAAGTAATCTTTTTCCCCTGTCAGGTTACAAACTGTCACTCAAAGTGACTTGCCCTGCCTTCATTGGCGCCAATTCGGGCTTCAAAGGGCACTTCGTACAGTTTGTCGGACGTCTATCCCCCCGGATGTTTCGATATTAATCAAGCCGTGCCACGCGAAGATCTTCGCGTGGTCCAGACAGAACAGGATCACATGCAGAAATTGACCGTTGTAACGGCAGCTCTTGCTGCCGGCGTAATGACTTTTGCCTTCAACGCGGCTGACGCCGCGCCGGTAAGCCCACGTGCCGATCAGGGGCTCGTCGCGGCGACCGCCAAGGGCAAGGCCATTTCGGCCAAAAGCGGCAGGAGCACGAAGGCAACGGCGAAGCAGGCTTCCGCGAAGGTGGAAAAGGCCAAGACGAAGAAATCCGTCGCCAAAAGGCAGACCAAGCGCGGTCGCAAAACCATCGACATGACGACAACGGCATCGATCGGCCTCAGGAACGTCGCTGCGTCGACGGCAGCGGTGGCCAGCAGCGGCCAGTACTCCGCGATCGTCGCCCGCTATGCGGCGAGCTATGGCGTTCCGGTGTCGCTGGCCAATGCCGTCATCACGATCGAGAGCAACTACCGGCCGAACATGGTCGGCGGCGCCGGCGAGATCGGCCTGATGCAGATCAAGCCGGCGACGGCGCGGATGATGGGCTATAACGGCTCGGCCAAGGGTCTCTTCGATCCCGACACCAACATCAAATACGGCATGAAGTATCTCGCTTTGGCGCAGAACCTTGGCGGTGGCACCACCTGTGGCACGATCCTGAAATACAATGCCGGCCATGCCGCGACGCGGATGAACCCGATCTCGGCCGCCTATTGCAGCAAGGTCAAGGTGCAGATGGCGGCGCTTTGATCGCAAGTTGCGAGAGCCGGCGGACAAGCCGGCTTTTTCATTTGCGTTTTCCCGGCTGAACCCCTTTATACGCCTTGCCAGCTGGCTGGGCGGCCGCACTCGCAAACGCCGAAAGGCCGCGAGTGAGGAAAGTCCGGGCTCCATGGAGACACGGTGCCGGTTAATGGCCGGCGGGGGCGACCCCAGGGAAAGTGCCACAGAAAGCAAACCGCCACGACTTTGTCGTGGTAAGGGTGAAAGGGTGGGGTAAGAGCCCACCGCGCGACTGGCAACAGGAGCGGCACGGTAAACCCCACCGGGAGCAAAACCGAATAGGGGCGGTGCGAGGGGAAACCCTCGAGGGCTGTTTCCGGCTCACCGTCCGGGTAGGTTGCGTGAGGCGCATGGCAACATGCGCCCAAGATGAATGGCCGCCACGTTCTCGTCCCGCAAGGGGCGGGGGCCATACAAAACCCGGCTTATAGGCCAGCTGGCAGTTTCTCCCGAAGAGATATCCTTTGAAATCAGCAGGTTGCGCCCTCGGGCGCGCCTGTCGATTCAAATTTCTCAGGTATTCGCCGGCAATCCGGTAACTGGCCAACGCTTGAATCCGGTGCGATTAAATCGTACCATTTGTTCTGCGAATGGTATCGGGAGCCTATCATGGGACAGGTCGACAAGCGCAGCATCACGCTGTCGCCGGAACTGGCGCAAGCGGTGGACGATGTGGTCGCCGCCGGCGAATATGCCTCGGCGAGCGAAGTGATCCGCGATGCGCTGCGGCAGTGGAAGGACCGCCGCGATCTCTTCGGCTACACGGTCGAGGAACTGCGCAAGCTGGTGCAGGAAGGGATCGACAGCGGGTCGGCACAGGACGGCCAGCCAATCATGGAACGACTGCGCGCCAAATACCTGAAGATGGCTGAGGCCAAAGGCTTTCAGGAGTGAAATACCGTCTGCTTCCTCAAGCAGTGGTCGACCTCGAAAGCATCGGTGACTACATCGCCGATCACGATCCACGGGCTGCTGTCCGGCTCGTGGATGCGCTGGAACGACGTTGGGACTTACTCACCCTCCATCCCTTCTCAGGCGCGCCACGCGACGATATCGCGCCCGGCATCCGTCATCTGGTCGTCGGCGACTATCTCACTCTGTATCGGGTCGGCAGCGACGCGATCGAAATTGTTCGCGTGCTGCACGGCCATCGCAACATCGAAGCCGACGACCTCGGTCCGTGATCGGCCCGGTCAGCCGCTGATCCTCTCCAGCGAAATCTCGATCGCCTTCCAGAGTTCTTCCACCGGTTCGCAGCCAACCGAGAGGCGGATGAAGCCTGGCGGCACCGCATCGCCTCGTTTCGAGCGCCGCTCGGCCGAAGTGTGGACGCCGCCAAAGGAGGTCGCAGCCTCGATCAGTTGGCAATTGTTGATGAAATCCTCGGCCTTGTCCTCCGAGGCAAGCTCGAACGAGATGAGGAAGCCGAAACGCTCCATCTGGACGCGGGCAAGGTTGTGCGAGGTATCGCCATTCAGGCCGGGGAAACGTAGGCCATGGACGGCTCGATGTTCCTTCAGCCGTTGCGCGATGGTTTCGGCCGATGAGCACATGCGGTCGAAGCGCACCTCCAGTGTTTCGAGGCCGCGATGCACCAGCCAGGCCTCGAACGGTCCGGGAATGCCGCCGGCCATTGCGCGCCAGTCCGTCACTTTGGTGATGATGTCGGCGTTGCGGCTGGCGACATGGCCGAACAGTACGTCCGAATGGCCGTTAACCGCCTTGGTGTCGGCAGAGACGACGACATCGGCGCCGAAGTCGAGCGGACGCTGGCCGAATGGCGTCATTGTCGTGTTGTCGACGACAAGGATCCCGCCCTGTTCGTGAACAGCCTTGGCGATGGCCGAGATGTCGCAGATGTCCAGCCGCGGATTGGATGGGGTTTCCAAGAAGACCAGCGAATAGCCTTCGAAGCCGCCGTCAACGAAGGTCGGCGTCGGCCTGATGTCGCAGGTGATGCCAAGCGGCTTCAGGAAGCGTTCGGCCATCGCGCGCGTGGCGTGATAACCGTCCGCGGGCAGGAGCACGCGATCGCCCGATTTCAGTAGCGCGAAAAACACCGACGAAATCGCGCCCATTCCAGAAGGAAAACTCACGCATTGCGCATCTTCCAGATGGCCGAGCACATGTTCCACGGCGCGCCAGGTTGGATTGTCGTAGCGGCCATATTGATCGACCCCGGTCTCGACGCCCGGCGTGTGAAAGATCGACGCCATGGTCAGCGGCAAGGGGATGGGATCGCCGCTGGCGAAATCGCGGCTGCGCAAATGGGATAGTTCGGCGGCGCGTGACTTTGCCGTCTCGGACATGAGCTCGATCCTTGTTTTTGGGCGGAAGACGTCGCTCGACGCTATGCGGGCGGGTGATCCGCGGCAAGTCGCGTCTTTTGGGCCAAAGCGCTCTAAACGCTTCGTTAGGCTTAATGGATCATAAAGACGAGACGTGCCGTAACGGCTGCTCGGATTAGTCGCTATGCGCGCGTTTGTGAAGCCTATTCCCGTTGACGCCCATAGTACCCCATGATATCCCATTTTGACATCAAAGCCTTCGTTCCGCGTCAGGGTAAAGCGTACGCCAATCGGGCAGCCGCGGCGGCTGCGCGTTTGCCGTTTTTTGCCCGTGTGGACGAGCTGGCTGTGGGGCAGGGAACGCGCTGCGGCGGCGCGTACGAGACGATGAAGAGGGGTGCGGCGGCGCAAGCGGCTGTAGCGTTTAATGGACCGGTTTCTGTCGAACACGGTGAGCAGGATCGATGCGAAGGGGCGGGTGTCCGTTCCGGCGCATTTCCGCGCTGTCGTGCAGAAACGCGGCTACTCGGAACTCTACGCACTGCGCTGTCTGGACCTGCCGGCGATGGATGTCGGCGGGCTCGATCTGCTCGACCGCTACGAGCAGCGCATCGCGCAGGAAGATCCCTTCCTGCAGACGGCGGACGACATGTCGTTCTTCTGCCATGGCGATGGAACGTTTCTGAAACTCGACCAGGACGGCCGCATCACGATGAGCGATTTCATCCGCGAACACACCGGTATCTCGGCGGAGGTGGCCTTTGTCGGGCGCGGCAATTTCTTTCAAATATGGGAGCCGGGACGGCTTGCCGCCTATGGGGCGCAGGCGCGGGCCAGGCTTTTGCAGCTTCGGCAGGGGACGAAGCCTGGGGAGCGACCGGAATGATGGCGGGCCACGGCGATGATACCAACGCCGTTGGCGGATCGGTCCGCCACATTCCGGTCCTCCTTGGCGAAGTGCTCGAGGCATTGGCGCCGGCGGAGGGCGACATCATCATCGACGGCACGTTCGGCGCAGGGGGCTACACCAAAGCCATTCTGGCGACCGGGGCTTCTGTTGTTGCGATCGACCGCGATCCCGACGCCATCGTGGCCGGACGCGATCTCGAGGCGCAATCGGGCGGCCGGCTGAAGCTGGTGCAGGCGCCGTTCTCGACGCTCGACGAACATGCAGAACGGGTCGATGGGGTCGTGCTCGACATTGGCGTCTCCTCCATGCAGCTCGACCAGGCCGAGCGCGGATTCTCGTTCCGCAATGACGGCCCGCTCGACATGCGCATGGCGCAGGCGGGCCTGAGCGCTGCCGATGTCGTCAACAGCTTCAAGCCTGGCGACCTTGCCCGCATCTTCGGCTTCCTCGGCGAGGAGCGCCACGCCGGGCGCATCGCCCGCATGATCGAGGCGCGCCGCGAAAAGCGGCCGTTCGAGCGCACGCTGGAACTGGCGGACGCCATCGAGACGCATGTCGGCCGCGCCCCGAAGGACAAGATCCACCCGGCCACCCGCGTCTTCCAGGCGCTGCGCATTTTCGTCAATGACGAGCTCGGCGAACTGGCCAAGGCGCTGTTTGCGGCAGAGCGCGCGCTGAAGCCGGGCGGACGGCTCGCCGTGGTGACGTTCCATTCGCTGGAAGACCGCATCGTCAAGCGCTTCATCGCCGACCGGGCCGACGTCGCCACGGGATCACGTCATCTGCCCGAGGCGCATGCGCGCACCGCGACCTTCCGTAAGGCCGGTGGCGGCGTGACGGCTGATGATGCCGAGGTCGCGGCCAATCCGCGCGCCCGCTCGGCCAGACTGCGCGCCGCGATCCGCACCGATGCGCCTGCGCGCGGCGGCGATTTTTCGATTTTCGGCCTTCCAAAGCTTCCCGGCATCAATTTGCCGGGAGAGAGGTAAGCACGTGTTCCGTACCAGCGACATTGTCCTGATCGCCGTCATGGTTTCGGCGGCGGCCCTGACCTACAAGACCAAGCGCGAGGCAGAGGATCAGCTGGCGGCGGTGCAGAAGATCCATAACCAGATACGCTATGAGGAGGAGACGATCGACCTGCTCAAGGCCGACTGGAGTCTGCTCACCCAACCGTCACGCCTGCAGAAACTCGCCGAACTCTACAAGTCGCAGCTCGCCCTCGAGCCGGTCAGTGCGCGCCAGATCGTCGGCTTGAGCGACCTGCCGGCCAAAGCCCTCGATATTCAGGACATCCTGAAAGGGCGCCAGGACAGCATGGCCGACAATTCCGACAAGGCGCCGTCTGGCGACAAGGATCCCGTCGTGACCGGAGACATCGCCCAATGATCGGCAAATTGCTGAAGCGTCGTGCCAGGACGGGTGAGGACGGATCGATCGTCGTTGAGGGCGCCCGCAAGGCGACCGGCGGCAAAGGCAAAGCGCGCATCGTCATGACGATGGCGGTGTTCTTCGGCATCTTCTCGACCATTTCGGGGCGGCTGGTCTATCTCGGCTTCCAGACGCCTGACCTGTCGGGCGGCCCGCAGAGCCGGATCACCGCCTCGCGGCCCGACATTGTCGATCGCAATGGCGAGGTGCTGGCGACGGACATCAAGACAGCGTCGCTGTTCGCCGAGCCGCGCCGCATCGTCGATGCCGACGAGGCGATCGAGAAGCTGTCCACCGTGCTGCCCGAGATCGATTACGAGCAGACCTACCACAAGCTCAAGAGCGGCGCCGGCTTCGTCTGGCTGCAGCGGCAGCTGACGCCCAAGCAGCAGGCCGACATCATGCAGCTCGGCATTCCCGGTTTCGGCTTCCGCACGGAGAAGCGCCGTTTCTATCCGAGCGGCGAAACCTCGTCCTATATTGTCGGTCTGACCAACATCGACAATCAGGGCATCTCCGGCATGGAGAAATATATCGATGAGCAGGGGCTGAGCGACCTGCAGGCGTCGGGCCTGGCGGTGGCCAAGGATCTCAAGCCGGTGAAGCTTTCGATCGATCTGCGCGTCCAGCATGTGGTGCGCGACGAGATCGCGGCCGGCCTGGAGCGCTACCGCGCCATCGGCGCCGGCGCCGTCGTGCTCAACGTAAAGACCGGCGAAGTCGTGGCCATGGCCTCGGTGCCGGATTTTGATCCGAACAATCCTTACAATGCACAGGAAAAGGACCGGCTGAACCGGATGTCGGCGGGCCTCTATGAGATGGGCTCGACCTTCAAGAGCTTCACCTCGGCCATGGCGCTCGATTCCGGCAAGGCGAACATGAATAGCCGTTTCGACGCTTCTCATCCAATCCGCGTCGGCCATCAGGCCATTCACGATTTCCACGGCAAGAACCGTGTGCTGTCGCTGCCGGAAGTGTTCCTCTATTCGTCCAACATCGGGTCGGCCAGGGAGGCCGAACTGGTCGGCATCGAGGGGCACCGGGAATTCCTGCATCGCCTTGGCATTCTGGAAAGAATGCAGACCGAACTGCCGGAGGTCGCGCGCCCGACCGAACCGAAGGTCTGGAAACAGGTCAATTCATTCACCATCGCCTTCGGCCACGGCGTGTCGACGACGCCGCTGCAGGCAGCTGTCGGCTGCGCGGCGCTGATGAATGGCGGCTTCCTGATGAACCCGACCTTCCTGGTGCGCACGCAGGAGGAAGCGATGGCCGCCGCCAAGAAAGTGGTGAGCGAAAAGACGGTCGAGGGCATGCGCTACCTTTATTCGCTCAACGCCGAAAAGGGCTCGGCCAGAAACGCCAGAGTTCCCGGCTACCGCGTCGGCGGCAAGACCGGAACGGCCGAGAAGGTCATCAACGGCCGCTACTCGAAGGAGTTGAATTTCAACACCTTCGTTGCCGCCTTCCCGATGGATGACCCGCAATATCTGGTGTTCACGATTGCCGACGCTCCGCATCCGGAAAAGCCCGGGATGACAGACGTCGCCGCCAACAATGCGGGTGTCATGGCCGGCAATATCATCCGGCGTTCAGCCGCCATGCTTGGCGTGAAGCCAGATTTCAGCCATGAAAATGGTGCAACGCTGGTTTCCTATCAGTGATTCTTAGGGCGCGCCGGCAACTGCGCGCTATTTTGTTGCGGTGAACGGGACTCGATGAAGCTCAAAGATCTAACCGGTATCCTGCCAGTCGAAGGAACAGCTTCCGCCGATCTGGAGGTTACCGGGATTTCGTCCGATTCCCGCCAGGTAAAACCCGGCGTTCTCTTCTTCGCGCTTGCCGGAACCAAGGCCGACGGCGCGGCCTATGCCGCCGATGCGGCCGCGCGTGGCGCGCTGGCGATCGTGACAGGCAAGGGCAACTCCGTCGCAGGACTGCCGGTTCCCGTGCTGGCGGTCGATGACCCGCGCCTGGCGCTGGCGCTGAGCGCGTCCCGCTATTTCGGCAAGCAGCCGCAGACCATGGTCGCGGTGACCGGCACCAGCGGCAAGACCTCGGTCGCCGCCTTCACCAGGCAGATCTGGGAGCAGGCGGGCTATGAAGCGGCTTCGATCGGCACCACCGGTGTGGTGGCGCCCGGCCGCAACGAGTATGGCTCGCTGACCACGCCCGATCCGGTCGCCCTGCACCAATTGTTGCGGGAATTGGCCGACGCCGGCGTCACCCATGCTTCGATGGAAGCTTCCAGCCATGGGCTCGACCAGCGCCGCCTCGATGGCGTGAAGCTGGCGGCGGGCGGCTTCACCAATCTTGGCCGCGACCATATGGATTATCATCCGACGGTCGAGGATTATCACCGCGCCAAACTGCGCCTGTTCGACACGTTGCTGCCGAAAGGCGCGCCGGCGGTCATTTTTGCAGACGATCCGTGGTCAGCGCCGACGATCCAGGCGGCGAAGGCCGCCGGGCTCGAGGTGCTGACAGTTGGCCGCCATGGCGATTTCCTGACGCTGAAGCGGGTCGAGCACGAGCGCCATCGCCAGCGTGCCGAAGTCGAGGCCGAGGGCGTGCTTTACGAAATCGACCTGCCGCTGGCCGGCGATTTCCAGATTTCGAATGCGCTGGTTTCGGCCGGCCTTGCCATTTCCACGGGAACACCTGTCGCCAAGGCCTTGGCCGCATTGGAAAAATTGAAGGGCGCGCCGGGCCGGCTCGATCTCGTCGGCACCACTGCCAGGGGTGCGCCGGTCTATGTCGACTACGCCCACAAGCCCGATGCGCTGGAAAACGTGCTGGCGTCGGTGCGCCCATTCACCACTGGCCGCGTCATGGTCGTGTTCGGTTGTGGCGGCGACCGTGACCGGGGAAAAAGACCGATCATGGGCGAGATCGCGACCCGGCTTGCCGATGTCGTCATCGTCACCGACGACAATCCGCGCTCCGAAGTGCCCGAGACCATCCGTGCCGCCATCATGGCTGCTGCCCCTGGCGCCATCGAGATCGGCGACCGGCGCAAGGCGATCCATGAGGCTGTCGGCATGCTGCATGCCGGCGACACGCTGATCGTGGCCGGCAAGGGCCACGAGGAAGGCCAGACGATCGGCTCCGAGACTTTGCATTTTTCCGACCACGAGGAAGTCCGCGCCGCGCTACGGGAGCGTGCCGCATGAGCCTTCTGTGGACCTCCGAGGCGCTGGTTGCCGCCATGGATGGGCGACCGCTCGGCCCTATGCCCGAGGGCATATCGGGCATTTCGATCGACAGCCGCAGCTTGCAGCCCGGTGACGCCTTCTTCGCCATCAAGGGCGAGGCGATGGACGGTCATGACTTCGCCACCGCGGCCATCAAGGCCGGCGCAGGCGTGCTGGTGGTGGCGGAAGGCAGGCTGCCGTCGCTTGGCCGCCTGACGGCGCCTATCATCGTCGTAGAGGACGTGCTGGCCGCACTGGAAAAGCTCGGTGTCGCCTCGCGCGCGCGTTCGCAGGCCAAGATCATCGCGGTCACCGGTTCGGCCGGCAAGACCACCACCAAGGAAGCGCTGCGCCACGTGCTGTCGGCCGTCGGCAAGGTGCATGCCTCGGCGCAGTCCTTCAACAACCATTGGGGCGTGCCGCTGACGCTAGCGCGCATGCCGGATGATTGCGACTACGCCGTGTTCGAGATCGGCATGAACCATCCCGACGAGATCCGGCCGCTGGTGAAGATGGTGCGGCCGCATGTCGCCATCGTCACCATGATCGCGGCCGCGCATCTCGGCTTCTTCCGCAATCTCGACGAGATCGCCAAGGCCAAGGCCGAGATTTTCGAAGGGCTGGAGCCCGAAGGTGCTGCCGTCCTCAATCGCGACGATGCGCGCTTCAAGCTTCTCGACAAGATGGCGCATGCCGCCGGCGTCGAGCATGTCTACGGTTTCGGCGAGAATGCGCGCTCGACCTTCAAACTCACCAAATGCGAATTGCATGCCGACCATTCCGACATCGCCGCCAGGATCGGCGGCCATGACATGATCGCCCGCATCGGTGCGCCCGGCCGGCATATGGTGCAGAACGTGCTGGCGGTGCTGGGTGCGGCGCGGCTGGTCGGCGCCGATCTCGACAAGGTGGCAATCGCGCTTGCGGATCTCTCGGCCGAGCGCGGCCGTGGCAAGCGCCATGTGCTGCGGCACCCCGGTGGACTGATCACGCTGATCGACGAGAGCTACAACGCCAATCCGGCCTCGATGGGTGCCGCGATGGCGCTGCTCAACGCGACGCCTGTGACGGGCGATGGCCGCCGCATTGCCGTGCTCGGCGACATGCTCGAACTCGGCGATCACTCGGCCAAGCTGCATGCAGCGCTTGCCGATCTCATCGTCGGCACCGGCACGCATACCGTGTTTCTCGGTGGCCCCGAAATGCGGGCACTGGCGGAAGCGCTGCCGGACGACATCAAGACGGAGTACCGCGCCGGCGTCGAGGAGCTGAAGCCGGTGCTGCTTGCCGCGCTGAAGCCGGGCGACGTGGTGATGATCAAATCGTCGAAGGGCATCGGTTTTGCAAAACTGGTCGATGCGCTGCTGGGCAAGTTCCCGGCTCAATCAACAGCCAACAGTCAGTCGTAAGGTCGGGGGACGAAAGCGCATGTTTACACTGCTGGTCGATTTCGCGGACAAGATTTCGGTCTTCAATGTCTTCCGCTACATCACGTTCCGCACCGGCGGAGCGCTGATTACCTCGGCGCTGATCGTCTTCATCTTCGGGCCGACCATCATCAATTCGCTGCGGCTCAGGCAAGGCAAGGGCCAGCCGATCCGCGCCGACGGGCCGCAGACGCATTTCAAGAAAGCCGGCACGCCGACCATGGGCGGGCTGATGATCCTGTCGGGCATCATCGGCTCATCTCTTCTATGGGCGAACCTGTCGAGCATCTATGTCTGGGTGGTGCTGCTGGTGACGCTGGGCTTTGGCTCGATCGGCTTCTATGACGACTATCTGAAAGTGACCAAGCAGTCGCATCTCGGTTTTTCCGGCAAGGCGCGGCTGGCGCTTGAATTCGTCATCGCCGGCATCGCCGCCTGGGCGATCATGCACAACGGCCAGGCGCCGTTCTCATCGTCGCTGACATTCCCCTTCGCCAAGGAATTCATCATCAACCTCGGCTGGTTCTTCATTCCGTTCTCCTGCTTCGTCATCGTCGGCGCCGGCAATGCGGTGAACCTGACCGACGGCCTCGACGGGCTGGCGATCGTGCCGATCATGATCGCGGCCGCGTCCTTCGGCGTCATCGCCTATCTCTCCGGCAACGCGGTGTTCGCCGAATATCTGCAGATCCATTTCGTTCCCGGCACCGGTGAACTGGCGGTCGTGCTCGGCTCCGTCATCGGCGCCGGCCTCGGCTTCCTTTGGTTCAATGCGCCGCCGGCGGCGATCTTCATGGGCGACACCGGTTCGCTGGCCATGGGCGGCCTGATCGGCACGGTCGCGGTCGCCACCAAGCACGAGATCGTGCTGGTCATCGTCGGCGGCCTGTTCGTGGTCGAGATCCTCTCTGTCATCATCCAGGTCGGCTACTTCAAGATGACCGGCAAGCGCGTGTTCCTGATGGCGCCGATCCACCATCATTTCGAAAAGCTCGGCTGGACCGAAAGCCAGGTGGTGATCCGTTTCTGGATCATCGCCGTCATCCTGGCGCTGGTCGGCCTGTCCACCCTGAAGCTCAGATAGGAAACCTCCTTGATCCCCGCCGCATCCTTCGCAGGCAAGCACGTTTCGCTCTTCGGGCTCGGTGGCTCGGGGATCGCGACCGCGCGGGCATTGATCGAGGGTGGGGCGGATGTGTTGGCCTGGGACGATAATCCCGACAGCGTCGCCAAGGCGGCCGCAACCGGCATCGCAACCGCCGATCTGCGCGGCGCCGACTGGGCGAAATTCTCCGCCTTCGTGCTGTCGCCAGGCGTGCCGCTGACCCATCCCAAGCCGCACTGGACGGTGGAACTGGCGAAGGGCGCCGGTGTCGAGGTGATCGGCGATATCGAACTGTTCTGCCGCGAGCGGATTTTGCAGGCGCCGGCCGCGCCTTTCATTGGCATCACCGGCACCAACGGCAAATCGACGACCACGGCGCTGACCGCGCATATCCTCAAATCGGCAGGCCGCGACACCCAGATGGGCGGCAATATCGGCCGCGCGGTGATGACGCTCGATCCGCCGAAGCCCGATCGGCACTATGTCGTCGAATGCTCGTCCTACCAGATCGACCTTGCGCCCTCGATCAACCCGACGGCCGGCATCCTGCTCAACCTGACGCCGGATCATCTCGACCGCCACGGCACCATGCAGCACTACGCTTCGATCAAGGAGCGGCTGGTGGCGGGCAGCGAGACGGCGATCATTGGCATCGACGATTCCTGGTGCGCGCAGATCGCCGAGCGGCTGGAGCGGGCAGGGCGCCAGGTCATCCGCATTTCCAAGCGGCTGCCGCTGACCGACGGCTATTTCGCCGACGGCACCAATCTGATGGAGGCCGTGCATGGCCGCTACAGCAAGGTCGCCTTCCTCGAAGGCATCGGCTCGCTGCGCGGCCAGCACAATGCGCAGAACGCGCTTGCCGCGGTTGCCGCTTGCCTGAAGGTCGGGCTCGACCTCGGCGAAATCCAGTCGGGGCTCGAAAGTTTTCCGGGCCTCGCCCACCGCATGGAGCAGGTCGGCCGCAAGGACCATGTGCTGTTCGTCAACGATTCCAAGGCGACCAATGCCGATGCGGCAGCCCCCGCTTTGTCGAGCTTTCCGCGCATCTATTGGATCGCCGGCGGCCTGCCCAAGGAAGGCGGCATCGAACCGTTGCGCGGCTTCTTCCCGCGCATCGCCAAGGCCTATCTGATCGGCGAGGCGGCGCCTGCCTTTTCGGCGACGCTGGGCGAGGCGGTGCCTTACGAGATATCGGGCACGCTGGCCGCGGCGGTCGAGCATGCCGCGCATGATGCGGCCAAGGACGACAGCGGCGAAGTGGTGGTGCTGCTGTCGCCCGCCTGCGCCAGTTTCGACCAGTTCAAGAATTTCGAAGTTCGCGGCGAAGCCTTCAGGCAAGCTGCGAGCGCTATAGATGGCGTCAAACCCATCGGAGGGGCACGATAATGCAGAGCCGTCTCGACAAAAGTCCGGTCGCAACCTGGTGGTGGACGATCGATCGCTGGTTCCTGGCGGCGTTCCTGTCGCTGATGGGCCTCGGCATCGTCTTGTCCTTCGCCGCCAGCCCGGCGGTGGCCGAGCGCATCGGCCTCGACAGTTTCCACTTCGCCACAAGGCAGATCATCTTCACCGTGCCGGCGCTCGGCGTGATGCTGGCCGTCTCCTTTCTCGATTCCAGGCAGATCCGGCGCATGGCGCTGATCATGCTGTGCCTAATGCTGGTGCTGATGGTGGCGGTGCTCTACATCGGCGTCGAGGTGAAGGGCGCGCGGCGCTGGGTGTCGCTCGCCGGCCTGTCGATCCAGCCGTCGGAATTCCTGAAGCCGGCCTTCGTCATCATGTGCGCCTGGCTGTTCGCCGAGCACAAGCGCCAGCCCGACATTCCCGGCAATCTGTTCGCCATGCTGCTTCTGGTGCTGGTCGTGTCGCTGCTGGTGGCGCAGCCGGACCTCGGCCAGACCATGCTGACGACCGGCACCTGGGGCATCATGTTCTTCATGGCCGGGCTGCCATGGCTGTGGATCATCGTGCTGGGTGCCGCCGGCGTCGGCGGCGTCTTCGCCGCCTATACGGTGTTTCCGCACGTTGCCTTGCGCATCGACAAGTTCCTCACCGGCGAAGGCGATACGTTCCAGGTCGACATGGGCCGCGACGCGTTGATCAATGGCGGCTGGTTCGGCGTCGGACCGGGCGAGGGTACCGTCAAGCGGGTCATCCCCGACAGCCATGCCGACTTCGTCTTCTCGGTCGCGGGCGAGGAATTCGGGCTGATCATGTGCTTCTTCATCATGTCGATCTTCGCCTTCATCGTGCTGCGCGGCCTCAACACGGCGCTCAAGGAACATGACGACTTCACCCGCTATGCGGTCGGCGGCCTCGTCACCGTGTTCGGCCTGCAGGCCGTCATCAACATGTGCGTCAACCTGCAACTGGTGCCGGCGAAGGGCATGACGCTGCCCTTCATCTCCTATGGCGGCTCCTCGCAGATCGCCATCGCCATTTCGATGGGCATGGTGCTGGCGCTGACGCGCAAGCGGCCGGAAAAGCGCAAGCAGATGGGCTTTACGCTGCCACAGCGCGCCCAGCCGGCGGAGTGACATGGCGAGGGGTGTCATCCTTCTCGCTGCGGGCGGAACCGGCGGACATCTGTTTCCGGCCGAGGCGCTGGCGCATGAGCTGATCGAGCGCGGCTGGTCGGTTCATCTGGCCACCGACGACCGCGCCGAGCGGTTTGCCGGCCACTTCCCGGCCGCCGCCATCCATCCGATCCAGTCGGCGACGATGGGTTCGAAAAATCCCATCGCCGTGCTTGGCGCATTCTGGAAAATCTGGCGCGGCGTGCGTCAGGCCTCCGCCATTATCGGCAGGATCAAGCCGGATGCGGTGGTCGGCTTCGGCGGCTATCCGACCCTGCCGCCGCTCTACGCGGCGACGCGGCGCAAGGTGCCGACGCTGATCCATGAGCAGAACGCGGTGATGGGGCGCGCCAACCGAGCACTGGCCGGCCGCGTGGACGCCATCGCCGGCGGCTTCCTGCCGCAGGATACGAGTGCCATCGGTGAAAAGACGGTGACGACAGGCAATCCGGTCCGGCCCGCGGTGCTGGAGGCGGCCAAGACGCCTTACGCGGCGTCGACCGGGGAGGAGCCTTTCCGCCTGCTGGTGTTCGGCGGCAGCCAGGGCGCCCAGTTCTTCTCCGATGCCATGCCCGGAGCCATCGCGCTGCTTTCCGATGCACAGCGCAAGCGGCTGGTCATCACACAACAAGCTCGCGCGGATGACGTGGCGCGGGTTAAGGCGGCCTATGCCGCCCTTGGCGTCGCCGTCGAGGTCTCGCCCTTCTTCACCGACATGGCGGCGCGCATCGCCGCGGCGCATCTGGTGATCTCGCGCTCCGGCGCCTCGACCGTCTCGGAGATCGCCGTCATCGGCCGGCCGGCGATGCTGGTGCCCTATCCCTATGCGCTCGACCACGACCAAGCGGCAAATGCTGCCGCCCTTGCCGCGGCCGGCGGCGGCGAAGTACACCCGCAAGCGACGCTTTCGCCCGAGCGCATTGCAACTCTTGTTGGCGGGCTGATGGACAATCCCGAGCGGCTGGCGGCCATGGCCGCGGGCGCGAAATCGGCCGGCAGGCCGGACGCGGCACGGTTGCTCGCCGATCTCACAGAGGCTATTGCGTCCAGAAAAACCGTTACGGATTTCAGGAAGGGGACGCACCCATGAAGATGCCGCAGACCATCGGCCTTGTGCATTTCATCGGCATTGGCGGCATCGGCATGAGCGGCATCGCCGAAGTGCTGCACAATCTCGGCTACAAGGTGCAAGGGTCCGACCAGGCCGACAGCGCCAATGTGCAACGGCTGCGCGACAAGGGCATCGAATGCTTCGTCGGCCACAAGGCCGAGAATCTCGGCGATGCCGAGGTGGTGGTCGTCTCGACGGCGATCAAGAAATCCAATCCTGAGCTGAAGGCGGCACGCGAAAAGCTGCTGCCGATCGTGCGCCGTGCCGAGATGCTGGCCGAACTGATGCGTTTCCGCCAGGCGGTCGCCATCGGCGGCACGCATGGCAAGACGACGACGACCTCGATGGTGGCGACGCTGCTCGAAGCCGGTGGGCTCGACCCGACCGTCATCAATGGCGGTATCATCAATGCCTATGGCACGAATGCGCGCATGGGCGACGGCGAGTGGATGGTGGTCGAGGCCGACGAGAGCGACGGCACCTTCCTCAAGCTGCCGGCAGAGATCGCCGTGGTCACCAACATCGATCCCGAGCATCTCGACCACTATGGTAGTTTCGACAAGGTGCGCGAGGCGTTCCGCCAGTTCGTCGAGAACGTGCCGTTCTACGGCTTTGGCGTGATGTGCACCGACCACCCCGAGGTACAGGCGCTGGTCGGCCGCATCGAGGACCGCCGCGTCATCACTTATGGCGAGAACGCGCAGGCCGATGTGCGCTTCACCAACCACCGCATGGCGGGCGCCACGTCCGAGTTCGATGTGGTGATCCGCGACCGCAAGACCGGCAGCCAGAAGACAATATCGGATCTGCGCCTGCCGATGCCCGGCCGTCACAATGTCTCTAACGCAACCGCCGCGATCGCCGTCGCGCATGAGCTCGGCCTGTCCGCCGAGGCGATCAAGAAGGGCCTGTCGTCCTTCGCGGGCGTCAAGCGCCGCTTCACTCTTACCGGTTCGTGGAACGGCGTCGATGTGTTCGACGATTATGGCCACCATCCGGTCGAGATCTCGGCGGTGCTGAAGGCGGCGCGCAGCGCCACCAAGGGCCGCGTCATCGCCATTGCCCAGCCGCACCGTTTCACCCGGCTGCACGATTTGTTCAACGAGTTCTCGGCCTGCTTCAACGACGCCGACACGGTGATGGTCGCGCCGGTCTACGCTGCCGGCGAAGATCCGATCGACGGCGTCACGTCCGACGAACTGGTGTCGCGCATCCGCGCCGGCGGCCACCGCGACGCGCGCTACATCGAGAGCCCGGCGGCGATTGCGCCTGTTATTCGCGACCTGGCCAAGCCCGGCGACTTCGTCGTCTTCCTCGGCGCCGGCAACATCACCCAATGGGCCTACGCTCTGCCCAAGGAGCTTGCCGCCTCATGATGCACGGCCAGGCCCTGATCGACAAAATCGGCGACAAGCTTGCCGGCCTGCGCGGCCGGCTCACGCCGAACGCCGAGATGGACAAGATCACCTGGTTCCGCGCCGGTGGTCTAGCTGAAGCGCTGTTCCAGCCGGCGGACGAGGAGGACCTTGCTGCCTTCCTGCGCGCGGTTCCCGAAGAGATACCGCTGACGATCGTTGGCGTCGGCTCGAATCTGCTGGTTCGCGATGGCGGCATTCCAGGCTTCGTCATCAGGCTTTCGGCCAAAGGCTTTGGCGAGGCCGAGCTTGTTTCGCCGATCAGGATCAAGGCCGGCGCTGCGACGCCCGACAAGCGCGTGGCGGCCCTGGCACTGGAAGCGGGCATTGGCGGCTTCCATTTCTATCACGGTATTCCGGGCGCCATTGGCGGGGCATTGAGGATGAATGCCGGCGCGAACGGTGTCGAGACGCGCGAGCGCGTTGTCGAGGTGCGGGCGCTCGACCGCAAGGGCTATGTCCAGACGCTGAGCAATGCCGAGATGGGCTACGCCTATCGCCATTCGGCGGCACCGTCCGGGCTGATCTTCACCTCGGCCGTGTTCGAAGGCTTTGCCGAAGACAAAGCCACGATCAAGGCGGCGATGGACGCAGTGCAGAACCACCGCGAGACCGTGCAGCCGATCCGTGAGAAGACCGGCGGTTCGACCTTCAAGAATCCGGAAGGCACGTCGGCCTGGAAGGAGATCGACAAGGCGGGCTGCCGTGGCCTGATGATCGGTGGCGCGCAGATGTCGCCGATGCATTGCAACTTCATGATCAACACCGGCACCGCCACCGGCTACGACCTCGAATATCTCGGCGAGACGGTGCGCGCGCGCGTGCTCGAGCATTCGGGCATCCGGCTGCACTGGGAGATCAAGCGCATCGGCAATTTCCGCCCCGGACATGCCGTCCAGGAGTTTCTGGGGCAGTTGCTCTAGTTCATGTGATGCATGAACTTCAACGCGCTGCCAAAACGCGCGAAACCGTTGCCGTAAAGACTCAGCGAGGCGGTTTTCGCAGCCATTTTCTCACAAAGTGAATCTCTCGGAATCATAAGCACTTGCCAGTGAATCAACTCTCTGATTCTCTGCTCCAAAGCGTTTCCTGATTTGAGTCGTTCGACGCGTTACCCGCGTTTTCCGTCTGGGGGGGCAACCTGCCGGGAGACTCGGACTCGATGTTGCGGAAATCTTGGTTTTTGGTCCGCCGTGAGAGGGGATGACGGGGAATGAAAAGCAAGCATGTGGCCGTCCTGCTGGGAGGTTTTTCGTCCGAGCGGCCCGTGTCCCTGTCTTCTGGAAGGGCTTGCGCCGATGCGCTCGAGCAGGAAGGCTACCAGGTCACTCGCGTCGATGTCGGGCGCGATGTCGGCTCCGTGCTTGCCGAGCTCAAGCCCGATGTTGCCTTCAACGCGTTGCACGGCCCGTTTGGCGAAGACGGCACCATCCAGGGCATCCTCGAATATCTCGGCATTCCCTACACCCATTCCGGCGTGCTCGCCTCGGCGCTCGCCATGAACAAGGAGCAGGCGAAGAAGATCGTCAAATCGGTCGGCGTTCCCGTCGCCGAATCGAAGGTCGCCAATCGCTTCGCCGTCCAGAACAAGCACCCGATGAAGCCGCCCTACGTGATCAAGCCGGTCAATGAGGGGTCGAGCTTTGGCGTCGTCATCGTGTCGGAGGGGCAGTCGCATCCGCCCCAGGTCGTCGGCTCGTCCGAGTGGAAATATGGCGATACCGTCATGGTCGAGCGTTACATCCATGGGCGCGAGCTGACCTGCGCCGTCATGGGCGATGTGGCGCTCGGCGTCTGCGAGATTATCCCGACGGGCCATTCCTTCTACGATTACGATTCAAAATATGTCGCGGGGGGATCAAAACACGAATGCCCCGCAAAAGTTTCACCGAATATTTACCAAAAAATACAGACACTGGCGCTCAAGGCTCACCAAGCTGTCGGCTGTCGGGGCGTTTCCCGGTCGGACTTCCGTTATGACGATCGTCACTCCGAAAATGGCGAGGTTGTATGGCTCGAGGTCAACACTCAGCCGGGTATGACGCCGACGTCTTTGGTGCCTGAAATCGCTGCCCAGGCCGGGCATTCGTTTGGTGAATTGTTGAGTTGGATGGTGGAGGACGCTTCGTGTCTGCGTTGAAATGGGGACAGGGTAAGGGGAAGGGCGCGGCCGTGCCGTCGCTGTTCGGCCTGTCATTGTCGTTTGACCATTTCGTGCTGCCGCGCGTGCTTCGCCGCCCGGTGCGCATCCTGGCGCGCCTGGGCGATGGCGACTTCGAGGCGCCGCGCTTCTCCGTTGCAATCATGTCGGCCGTGCTGCTCGCTTCGAGCGGCGCCTATGGCGCCTATCTCGGCGGCCATGCCGACGGCATCATCCAGAGCATCACCGCCCGCACCGGCTTTGCTGTCGATCAGGTCAAGGTGGTCGGCAACCGCCAGACCTCCGAGATCGACATTCTCGACAGGCTCGAGCTCGACGGCTGGACCTCGCTGATCGGCTTCGACGCGGAAGCTGCGCGCGAGCGCATCTCCGGCCTGCCGTGGATCGAGATGGCGGCGGTGCGCAAGGTCTATCCGCATATGCTGGAAGTGCGTGTCGAGGAGCGCGATGCCTTCGCGCTCTGGCAGCAGGGCAATGATCTCTCGGTCATCGAAAAGGATGGCGCCATCATCGCCCCGTTCTCGGGTGGCAAGCAGGTGCTGTTGCCGCTGCTGATCGGCGACGGCGCGCCGGCCAAGGCGCCGGACTTCCTGGCCAAGATCGAAAAATACCCCGATCTCGCGAGCCGGGTCAAAGGCTACATCCGTATTGGCGATCGGCGCTGGGACCTGAAGCTGGACAACGGCATCACCGTCAAGCTGCCTGAGGACGATGAGGATCAGGCGCTCGCCGAACTGGTCAAGATGGACAAGGACAAAGGGCTTTTGTCGCGCGACATCGCTGCTGTCGACATGCGCCTGACAGACCGGCTGGTGGTGGAGTTGACGCCCGAAGCGGCGACGCAACGCGAGGCCGCGCTCAACGAGAAGCCGAAGACCCTCAAGCGCAAGTCGGAGACGAAGATATGAGCTGGCTTGGCGGTTCAGGCGATGCCTCGTCGCGCCGGTCCGGCACTCTGACGGTGCTGGATGTCGGCTCGAACAAGGTCTGCTGCATGGTGGCCAAGCTCAAGCCGAACGATGACGGCAAGCTCTTGCGCGGCCGCTCGCACCGGATCCAGGTGATCGGCATCGGCCATCAGAAGTCGCAAGGCGTGAAGTCGGGCGTGATCGTCGATCTCGACCGCGCCGAGCATGCCATCCGGCTATCCGTCGATGCCGCCGAGCGCATGGCAGGGCTGACGGTCGATTCGCTCATCGTCAACATGACCGCCGGCCGGCTGAAGAGCGAAAGCTTCTCGGCGACCATCAATCTTGGCGGCCATGAGGCCGACGAGGCCGACATCAAGCGCGTGCTCGGCGCCGGCGCCAAGCAGGCGCTGAAGGCCGAGCGCGAGGTGATCCATTCGCTGCCTGTCGGTTTCTCGCTCGATGCCGAACGCGGCGTGCGCGATCCGCGCGGCATGGTTGGCGACGCACTTGGCGTCGACATGCATGTGCTGACCGGTGACGCAGCACCCATGCGCAACCTGGAGCTTTCCATCAACCGCTCGCATCTGTCGGTCGAGCGCATGGTGGCGACGCCCTATGCCAGCGGGCTGGCGGCGCTTGTCGACGACGAGCTGGAGCTCGGTGCAGCCTGCATCGACATGGGCGGCGGCACGACGACGATCTCGGTGTTTTCGGAAGGCAAGTTCGTTCATGGCGACGCGATTGCCATTGGCGGCAATCACGTCACGTTGGATATGGCCAAGGGGCTCTCGACTTCGCTCGACGCCGCCGAGCGGCTCAAGGTGATGCATGGCTCGGCACTGCCGGGCAGTGCCGATGACCGCGACCTGGTCTCGATCCAGCCGATCGGCGACGACGGTGACGTGCCGCTGCAGATTCCGCGTTCGGTGATGACGCGCATCGTGCGCGCCCGCATCGACGAAACACTCGAACTCCTGCGCGACCGGCTGAACAAGTCCGGCTACGGCAATGCGGTCGGCAAGCGTGTCGTGCTCACCGGCGGCGCCAGCCAACTGGCCGGCCTGCCGGAAGCGGCACGCCGCATCCTGGGACGCAATGTGCGCATCGGCCGCCCGCTCGGCGTGGCCGGCCTTCCCGAAGCGGCGAAGGGACCGGCTTTCTCGGCCGCCGTCGGGCTTCTGATCTATCCGCAGATGGCGAGTTTCGAGAGCCATCCGGCGAAAGGCATTTCCGGTCTCAAGATGACCGGAACGGGTGGAAAACTGCATCGCATGAGTCAGTGGTTGAGAGACAGTTTCTAATTGACGGGGACAGCCCCATAGGCGGCCGCGGCGGCGAAGCGGCGTGAAAGGCAAAGGACGGAGACAATGACCATCAATCTGCAGAAGCCGGACATCACCGAGCTTAAGCCGCGCATCACCGTGTTCGGTGTCGGCGGCGGCGGCGGCAATGCCGTGAACAACATGATCACCGCCGGTCTGCGCGGTGTCGAGTTCGTGGTGGCCAACACCGACGCGCAGGCGCTGACCATGTCGAAGGCCTCCCGGCTGATCCAGCTTGGCGCGCATGTCACCGAGGGGCTCGGTGCGGGATCGCAGCCGGAAGTCGGCCGTGCGGCGGCGGAAGAGTGCATCGACGAGATCCTCGATCATCTCACCAACACCCATATGTGCTTCGTCACCGCCGGCATGGGCGGCGGCACCGGCACGGGTGCTGCTCCGGTCGTTGCCCGCGCTGCCCGCGAAAAGGGCATCCTCACCGTCGGCGTCGTCACCAAGCCGTTCCACTTCGAAGGCCAGCGCCGCATGAAGACGGCCGATTTTGGCATCGAGGAACTGCAGAAATGCGTCGATACCCTGATTGTGATCCCCAACCAGAACCTGTTCCGGCTGGCCAATGACAAGACCACCTTCGCCGATGCCTTCGCCATGGCCGACCAGGTGCTCTATTCCGGCGTTGCCTGCATCACCGACCTGATGGTCAAGGAAGGCCTGATCAACCTCGACTTCGCCGACGTGCGTTCGGTGATGCGCGAGATGGGCAAGGCGATGATGGGCACCGGCGAAGCTTCGGGCGAGGGCCGCGCGATGGCTGCCGCCGAGGCAGCGATCGCCAACCCGCTGCTCGACGAGACCTCGATGAAGGGCGCCAAGGGCCTGCTGATCTCGATCACCGGCGGCCGCGACCTGACCCTGTTCGAAGTCGACGAAGCGGCGACCCGCATCCGCGAGGAAGTCGACCAGGACGCCAACATCATCCTCGGCGCCACCTTCGACGAGGAGCTCGAAGGCGTCATCCGCGTCTCGGTGGTTGCGACCGGCATCGACAAGTCGGCGGCTGAAATCGCCGCCGCACCGATCTCGATCCGTACCGCTCCGCCGAAGCCGGCCGGCCGTCCGGCCGTGGCCACCGTGGAAAGCCGCCCGGCACCGGTCCAGCAGCCTGTGTATGAGCCGCGCGCCGCAGATCCGGTTGCCGAAGCCATCCAGTTGGCGGAGGCAAACGCGGCAGCCATGGCCCAGGCTCGTCCGGCTCCGATCGCCCATGCGGACGACTTCCGCCCGCAGAGCAAGATCTTCCAGGCGCCCCCGGCACAGCCGCAGCCCATGCCGCAGCCGGTCGTCCAGCAGATGATGCAGCCGGCCCCGCAGCCGCGCGAAATGCTGCGTGAGATCCAGCAGCCGGTGGCGATGGCGCCGCAGCGCATGCCGCGCGTCGAGGACTTTCCGCCGGTCGTTAAGGCCGAGGTGGATGCCAAGAGCCGTCCGGTCGACCATGAGAACAACAGCGGACCGATGGGCCTGTTGAAGCGCTTGACCAACGGCCTGACCCGCCGCGAGGAGGAGCCTGCACGGCTGCAGCCGGCGCAGCCGCGCGAGCCCAAACTGCGCCAGGCCGCTCCTGAAGTGCGCCGTCTCGCCAGCCAGGACGCCCAGCTCTACGCGCCGCGCCGCGGCCAGCTGGATGACCAGGGTCGCCTGACGCCGCAGACCCGGGCGACTCAGGACGACGATCAGCTGGAGATTCCGGCGTTCCTGCGCCGCCAGGCCAACTGAGCGGTTAACGGACTGTAACAATTGTTAACAGGCAAGCAAGGAATTGCTTGCCTGTTAATGTTTTAAATGCAGCAAAATCAAAAGGTTATAGTATCGAGCTCGCTTCGGCTTGCGGTTACAGAGAGTAAGAAACCGTGATTTGGAGTCTCCCTGCCGGGACACTATCTTCGCTGCCTACCATAGTCGGTGTGCCGGGATTTCGGGGGAAGTGACCCTGCCTGCCGATTTAACAAGAGCCGCGCCCTCGGGCTGGAGAAGCGGACCTAGGCATTTCGGGCTTATGGGGATTGTCTTGCACGACTATCAGACGACAGTGAAGACGCGCGCGTCGCTTACAGGCACCGGCGTTCACAGCGGCAAAGAAGTTTCCATCAGTTTCCTGCCGGCGGATGCCGATACCGGCATCGTGTTCCAGCTTGTCAACGGAGCAGGGCAAGGCCGTGAGTTCCGCGCCCTGGTTGCCGAGGTCGGCGCCACCGATCTGTGCACCATGCTTGGCGATCCCGCAGGCGAGCACATCGCCACGGTCGAACACATCATGGCCGCGCTGTTCGGGCTCGGCATCGACAATGTCCTTATCGAGATCGACGGTTCCGAAGTTCCGATCTTCGATGGCAGCGCCATGGCGTTCGTGGAAGCCATCGATCAGGCGGGCATCGAGACGCTGTCGGTCAAGCGCCGCTACATCAGGGTCATCAAGCCGGTCCGTATCGAAAACGGCGCCTCGTGGGCGGAGTTCAGGCCTTATGACGGTACCCGTTTCGAGATCGAGATCGATTTCGAAAGCCCGGCAATCGGCCGCCAGCTGTTTGCGTCCGACCTCAATGCCGATATTTTCCGCCGTGACATCGCGCGGGCGCGCACCTTCGGCTTCATGAAGGATGTCGAGCGGCTGTGGGCCGCCGGCTATGCGCTGGGATCCTCGCTGGAAAATTCGCTGGTGATCGGGGACGACAATCGCGTCATCAACATGGGCGGCCTGCGCTATCCCAACGAATTCGTGCGCCACAAGACGCTGGACGCCATGGGCGACCTGGCGCTGGCCGGAGCCCGTTTCATCGGCTGCTTCCGCTCCTATCGCGGTGGCCACAGGATGAACGCCGCGGCGCTGCGGCGCCTGCTGTCGGACCGCACGGCGTTCGAGATCGTCGAAACGACACGCCGCGACAGCAGAGATGAGCGCCGTCAATGCGCCGCTCTACGCGCCCTGGATGATCTGATTCCTTAACGTTTTTCGGATTCCATGCGGGATGGCAGGTGTGGCATCAATGCACCACCATCCAGTGAAATTGCATGGATTCTCCGGCTCTGTCCGACCGCCACAAAAATGTGCGATTGGCTAGACATAGCGTTGCCGGGCAAGGCGGTTATGGTTTATGGCTGCTGCCGTCGATTAGTGCATGTCGCTCAAAAGTGGGGACCAGTTTTGGGACAACAGCATGCAAGAGGCATTAAAATAACGCCGAAAGGGCGCAATCCAATCATGTTCTTCACGCGAGCCGGTCAATCGAAGGCGCCCCAGCGGTCTGTTATCCTGGCGCTTTCGCTGGTTGTTCCATCGCTCTTTCTGTCGGCTTGCATGTCGTCGCCGGAGAAAGACATCGACCTGTCGAAATATGTCGACCAGACCGAGCCGGCCGACGTTCTCTACAATGAGGGCCTCGCCAATCTGAATGCTGGCCGCCTGGACGAGGCGAGCAAAAAGTTCGACGCCGTCGACCGCCAGCATCCCTATTCGGAATGGGCCCGTAAATCGATGGTGATGGGCGCGTTCGCCGACTATCGAAAGGGCAGCTACGACGATGCGATCTCGTCTGCCAAGCGCTATCTAGCGCTTTACCCGTCCACGGATGACGCCGCCTATGCGCAGTACATCATCGGTCTGAGCTACTATCGCCAGATCAAGGATGTGACGCAGGATCAGAAGGAAGCACGCCAGACCTTGCAGACGATGCAGGATCTGGTGACGCGCTGGCCGACGTCGGAATATGTCGACGACGCCAAGCAGAAGATCCGCTTCGCCAACGACCAGCTCGCCGGCAAGGAAATGCAGATCGGCCGCTATTATCTGGAGCGCCGCGAGTACATCGCCGCCGTCAAGCGTTTCCGCAACGTGGTAGAGAACTATTCCAACACGCGCCATGTCGAGGAAGCTCTGGCCCGCCTCACCGAAAGCTATTACGCGCTGGGGCTGACCTCTGAGGCCCAGACGGCCGCCGCGGTGCTCGGCACCAACTATCCCGACAGCCCATGGTACAAGGATTCCTACAAGCTCCTGCAGAGCAACGGGCTGGCGCCGCGCGAAAATGCCGGATCGTGGATATCCAAGGCTGGCAAGCTGATCACCGGTGCGTGACCCCTAAGGCGCGTCGCAGCGACGCGCTTTTTCGGATTGATCCGACGCTGAAACAAAAAGATAGTGCGGCGCTGCGACTCCGATTGGTCGCGTGCCGCTCCATAGCGGTTCAGTGGTTTGATTGAAGCGCTGAACCGTTCTATCTCTTGTTGACGCAATTCCTGTGGGAAAACCGTTCACACTTTTCCTGGAATTGCTCTGGCTTTTTGTTCTACGCAATTCCGGTGGAAAACCGCTAAGCACTTTTCCTGGAATTGCCTGAGGTCCGGGTTCTGATGCTTTCCAGACTGTCGATCCGCGATATCGTCCTGATCGAGAAGCTGGATATCGACTTCCAGCCCGGCCTTTCCGTGCTGACCGGCGAGACCGGCGCTGGCAAATCCATCCTGCTCGATGCCTTGTCGCTGGCGCTCGGCGCGCGCGGCGACGCCTCTTTGGTGCGCCATGGCGCGGCACAGGGCCAGGTCATTGCCGTGTTCGACGTGCCACGCAACCATCCGGTGCGAGCGCTGCTTGTCGAAAATGCCATCGAGGATGATGGCGACATCATCCTGCGCCGCGTGCAGACGGCGGACGGCCGCACCCGTGTCTTCGTCAACGACCAGCCATCCAGCGTCACCCTGATGCGCGATGTCGGCCGTGCGCTGGTCGAGATCCACGGCCAGCACGACGAGCGCGCTTTGGTCGATCCCGGCGCTCACCGCGACGTGCTCGACGCCTTTGGCGGCCATCTTGGCGCCGTTCGCTCGACCGGCGAGGCCTGGCGGCACTGGCGCGGCTGCGAGCAGGAGCTTACGCGCCACCGCGCCAAAGTGGCGGCCGCTGCGCGCGAGGCCGACTATCTGCGGGCTGCGGTGGCGGAACTGACCAAGCTCGATCCGCAGCCCGGCGAGGAAACGGAACTTGCCGAACTGCGCGCCCATATGATGCGCGCCGAAAAGATCGCTTCCGAAATCCATGATGCGCAGGATGTGCTGTCCGGCCCGTCGTCGCCCTTGCCGCAACTGGCCAGTCTGCTGCGACGGCTGCAGCGCAAGGCGACTGAGGCGCCCGGCCTGCTCGAGGATGTGGTCAAGTCGCTGGACGAGGCGATGTTGTCGCTCGACGCGGCGCAATCCGGTGTCGAGGCGGCACTGCGCGCCACAGAGTATGATCCACAGCGGCTGGAGAAAGCGGAAGAGCGGCTGTTTTCGCTGCGCGCCGCCTCACGCAAGCACAGCGTCGCCGTCGACGATCTGGCGCAATTGCGCGACACGATGGTTGCCGATCTCGCCGATCTCGACGCCGGCGAGGGGCGCCTGCACGGATTGGAAAAGCAGGCCACAGCTGCGCGCGAGGCCTATGATACCGGTGCCGCACAGCTTTCCTCGCTTCGCCACGCGGCGGCCGTCGGCCTGACCAAGGCCGTGATGGCCGAATTGCCGGCGCTGAAGCTCGAACGCGCCGCCTTCATCGTCGAGATGAAGAGCGAGGCCGAGACCCGCATGGAAGAGGGCATCGACCAGATCGAGTTCTGGGTGCGCACCAATCCCGGCACGCGGCCTGGGCCGATGATGAAGGTGGCGTCCGGCGGCGAGCTGTCACGCTTCCTGCTGGCGCTGAAGGTGGCGCTGGCCGACCGTGGCTCGGCGCCGACACTGGTTTTCGACGAAATCGACACTGGCGTGGGTGGCGCCGTGGCGGACGCCATCGGCCAGAGGCTGGCGCGGCTGTCGAAGCGGGTGCAGGTGCTGTCGGTCACCCATGCGCCGCAGGTGGCGGCGCGCGCGGCGACGCATTTCCTAATCTCCAAATCGGGCAGCACCGACCGCGTGGCGACCGGCATTGCCGAGATGGACAGGACGGCGCGGCAGGAAGAGATCGCCCGCATGCTGGCCGGTGCGACGATCACTGACGAGGCGCGCGCCGCCGCCGAGCGGCTGCTGCGTGAAAATACAAACGCGGCATAGGACGAGGCTCGCCGGATAGATGACATCCTAGTTCAGCGCTGTGGCGTCGTGACAGGTCAGGAGTTGAGGTCACCCAGCACATGCACCCCTCGGATCAGTGGGAATTTCACGACCCAAAGGTGGCAGGATGGTCCACTGATCTTCTCGACAAGGCGCGGAACTACTCCGCGAGCAGCGGTTCCAGCGCGGTCATCATCGTCCATCATGGACACGTGGTTGCTGAGTGGGGTGACACACGCCGCAGGCTGGATGTCGCATCGATACGCAAGAGCTTGCTCAGTGCTTTGTTTGGGATTGCCATCGCAGAGGCACAAGTCAAGCTTTCCGACACGCTTGCCGACCTTGGCATCGATGACAAGGCGCCCGGCTTAACGCCCCGCGAAATGCAGGCCACGCTTGCCGATCTCCTGACATCACGCTCGGGAATTTACCACCCGATCGACTTGGAGCCACCGGCCGTGGCTGCGCAACGACCACTGCGTGGCAGCCACGTACCTGGCGAGTTCTGGTACTATAACAATTGGGGCTTCAACGCCGCCGGCTCCATCTACGAGAAGGTGACCGGAACGGACATCTTCATGGCGTTCAAGCAACGCATTGCCGATCGCATTGGCATGCAGGATTTCAGCCTGGAAGACTGCTACTACGGCGAGACCAAGGTTTCAAATCATCGGCATTACGGCTTTCGTCTCAGTGCGCGCGACCTGGCGCGTGTGGGCCTGCTCTATCTGCGCCATGGCCGTTGGAACGACCAGCAGATCGTGTCCAGGAGTTGGGTTCAGGAGAGCGTCAAGCCGTGGGCGAAGCCGCACAATCAGATTTTTGCGGGTCGCGGATATGGTTATACGTGGTGGTCGGGCTTTGCTAGCGACTGGGCTCCTACGGTCACTTTACCGACAGGAACGTTCTATGCTCTGGGTTTCGGCTCGCAGTACCTTTTCGTTATTCCAGCCCAGGATATTGTGATCGCGCATACGGTTGACATGGAACGTGAGCGTTGGCCCTGGGTGAGCGACGCTCAGATCGGGCGCTTGCTGTGGCTCATACTGTCAGCAGCGGGGGTCGACGGCATAGGCCCCGACACCTCTGCTGCCGCGAGTAGCCTGGCCTCGGGCGAAATCCTGAAAGCCACGCTGTCTGGAAAGACGCTGCGCTACGCCGATGCGGCCCCTGACGGGCCATACTTCATGCATTTTGATTCCGACGGTACAGCATCCCTGCAAAAGGGTAGCGACCGCAAACAGGCCTATTCTGGCAGATGGTGGGTCGACAACGCCAAACTCTACCGTGGCTGGGACAAATTTCATCCACGGTTCGATTGCTGGCCCGTGGCACTCAACGGGACAACAGTCAGCCTGTATGGTGACTATGATACGATGTTCCTGCAGGGATCTCTTGAAACGGAATAAGCGTGCGGACTTACGGCGTGTATGGCGCCGCCGCGTCCTCAATGGCATCTTTGGGTTTGCCTTCGGACGCTACGGCGCGACCCGCCCCAAAGATGCACGGTCCCTGCATCCAATCCCTAGACGTCCGATCGCGCTTCGCACTGCGGTCGCAGCCATCCGACAACGAGTCAGCATATGGCTGCATCCCGCTGTTCAGGAATGATTTTCTCGAAATCATGATCTATTGTGGCGCACCATCGTTGAGGAAATAGCGCATGTCCGAAAAACCAGTTGATTCGCTCAGCGAAAGCGAGGCTGAAGTCGAACTCCAGCTTCTGGCCGAGGAGATCGCCGGGCACGACCGGCGCTACCATACCGAGGACGCGCCGACGATCACGGACGCAGAGTACGATGCGCTGCGGCGGCGCAACCTTGCCATCGAAGAGCGCTTTCCCGGCCTGGTGCGCGAGGATTCGCCCTCGCTCAGGGTGGGTGCCGCACCGGCGGAAGGCTTCACCAAGGTACGTCACGCGGTGCCGATGCTCAGCCTCGCCAAGGCCTATACCGACGAGGACGTCACCGATTTCATCGACCGCGGCCGGCGCTTCTTCGACCGCGACAAGGATCTCGACATTGCCTTCACCGCCGAGCCGAAGATAGACGGGCTGTCGGCATCGCTGCGCTATGAGAACGGTGTGTTCGTGCAGGGCGCAACGCGCGGCGACGGTGCTGTCGGCGAGGACATCACCGCCAATCTGAGAACCATCGCCGACATCCCCGCGAAGCTGAAAGGCTCGGGCTGGCCCGACACCATCGAGATACGTGGCGAGGTCTACATGACCTACGCGGAATTCGAGGCGCTGAAAGCACGCTCGGCCGCCGCCGGCGGTCAGGATTACGTCAATCCGCGCAACACGGCTGCCGGATCGCTGCGCCAGAAGGACGCCTCCGTCACCGCCAGCCGCAACCTCAAATTCTTCGCCTATGCCTGGGGCTTCACGACAGCAGATCCTGCCCCGACGCAGTACGGTGCGGTGCAAAAATTCGCCGATTGGGGCTTCAAGATCAGCCCTTTGATGGTGCGGGCGAAGTCGGCCGAGGAACTGGTCGCCCACTACCATCTGATCGAGGAGCAGCGCTCTTCGCTTGGCTATGACATAGACGGCGTCGTCTACAAGGTGGACCAGCTGGAGCTGCAGCGCCGCTGGGGTTTCGTCACCGGCGAGCCGCGCTGGGCGGTTGCGCACAAATTCCCGGCCGAACAGGCAATGACAACCGTGCAGAAGATCGACATCCAGGTCGGCCGCACCGGCACGCTGGCCCCGGTCGCGCGGCTTGCGCCCGTCACCGTCGGCGGTGTGGTGGTCGAGAACGTGACGCTGCACAATGAGGACTACATCAAGGGCTTCGACAGCAACGGCCTGCCGATCCGCGACGGCATAGACGTGCGCATCGGCGATACGGTGGTGATCCAGCGGGCAGGGGATGTCATCCCGCAGATCGTCAGCGTCGTCGTCGACAAGCGTCCGGCCGATGCCGTGCCTTACGAATTCCCGCATACCTGTCCGGTTTGCGGTTCACCGGCCACGCGCGAAATCAATGAGAAGACCGGCAAGGAAGACTCCCGCCGGCGCTGCACCGGCGAGCTGATCTGCGCCGCTCAGGCCGTGGAACGGTTGCGCCATTTCGTTTCGCGCGGGGCGCTCGATATCGAGGGTCTGGGCGCCGAAAACATCGACACCTTCTTCAATGCCGGGCTGATCAAGACGGCCGCCGATATTTTCACGCTCAGGGATCGTCGTCCCGCCGTCACCAAGGCGCTGGCCGAGCGGCGCGAGGAGCAGGCCAGACAGCGCGAGGCGGCATCCGGCAAGACGCGCAAGAATGTGCGCAGTGTCGAGGACCGCAACTATGAGGGCCTCGACAAGCTGTTTGCCGCCATCGATTCGCGCCGCGAGCCGGAACTCGATCGCTTCATCTTCGCACTCGGCATCCGCCATATCGGCGAGACGACGGCCGCCGTGCTTGCCAAAACCTTTTCCACCATCGAGGAGCTGATCCGTGTCGGCAAGGAGACAGCGGCGGCCGAGGATCCGCACACCGTCTTCCCATCGGTCAACGGCATTGGCGACACGGTGATCGATGCGCTGCGTGATTTCTTCGGCAATGAGCGCAATGACGACGTGCTCGACAAGCTACTCGGAGAGGTCAAGCCGAAGCCTTATATCGTCACCGTCTCTGCTGACAGCGAGGTTGCCGGCAAAACCATCGTCTTCACCGGCTCGCTGGAGAAGATGACACGCTCCGAAGCCAAGGCGATGGCCGAGCGTCTCGGCGCCAAGGTTGCCGGTTCGGTTTCGGCCAAGACCGACCTGCTGGTGGCCGGACCTGGTGCCGGCTCCAAGCTCAAGCTTGCCAGTGAACTCGGCGTCGAAGTCATCGACGAGGACACCTGGCTGCAGCGGGTCGGCAAGGCGTGATGGCATTCAAAGGCTTCGGCCCAAAAGCCATTCCATTCCTGAAGGCGCTGGACTTCCACCAGAGCCGGGAATGGTTTTTGGAGAACCGCGACCTGTTCGAACAGGAATTGCGCGATCCCCTTGGCGATCTCGTCGACACGCTGACGCAGCGCTTTGCAGAGGCGGGGCTCGGTCTGCGCGGTGACCGCAAGAAGTCGCTGTTCCGCATCAATCGTGATGTGCGATTCGCCAAGGACAAACGGCCGTACAACCGGCACGTCTCGGCGATCCTGTCGCCGGATGGCAGCAAGGCCGTGCAGGGCGTGTTCTACATCCATATCGGACTCGAGGGCTGCTTTGCCGGCGTCGCCTGGTGGCAGCCGGAGGCAGCGTTGCTGCTGGCGATGCGGCGGGCCATCGAGGTGTGGCCCGACAGGTTTCGCGCCATGGTGAAGGCGTTGAAGAAGAACGGCCTCGAGCTCGACGCCGAGGATCGCATGAAGCGTACGCCGCGCGGCTTCGAGCATGTCACCGACGAGGACCTTGTCGCCGCTATCCGCAACCGGCATTTTGCCGTTCGGCATGCGATCGATCCGGCGGATATTCATGGGCCGGAACTGGTCGAGGAGCTCGTCGATTTCGCCTTGCGCGCCAAGCCGCTGCTCGACTGGGGCAGGGCCATCGAGGGCAAAATCGCGAAGGACTAAGCCCCAACTCAAGCGCGGCGACGATCATTTCCGCTGATCGTTTGGCTCAAGCGAATTCGTGTGACAAGGCAAGGTATGCCACCTACATACCGCCACTCCCTTGTTGTTGTGCATGTCGTTATCCCAAATCCCACGCACTTTTGGGCGACATGCAGCAGGAGTGGCCGATGGCGACGGACGTGATCTCAGAGAGCAGCGGCAGAAGCGACTTCTGGCAAGGCGTGCGGCTCTCCATGCCTGTCGTGGTGGCGTCGGCGCCGTTCGCTGTGCTGTTCGGGGCGCTTGCCGTCGATCAGGGCTTCTCGGTGTTCGAGGCTTTCCTGATGAGCGCGCTGGTGTTCGGCGGCGCCAGCCAGATGGTCGGCATCCAGTTGTTTGGACAGCATGTCGCGCCGTGGCTGATCGTGCTGTCGATCTTCGCGGTCAACTTCCGTCATGTGCTCTACTCCGCCGGCATCGGCCGGCGCATCGCGCACTGGCCGGTCATCCAACAGGCACTCGGCTACTTCATCCTCACCGATCCGCAGTTCGCGGTGGCTGAGGCGAGGGCGCAATCCGGCCAGACCGTCGGCTTCGCCTGGTATCTGGGGCTCGGCCTGCCGGTCTATGTGTTCTGGGTGATCGAAAGCGCGCTCGGCGCGGTGTTCGGCAAGCTCATCCCCGACACCCACGCGCTGGGCATCGATTTCCTGTTGCCGATCTACTTTCTTGGCCTGGTGATGGGCTTCCGCAAGCGGCCGCTGTGGCTGCCGGTGGTCATCGCCAGTGCCTGTGCCTCGATCGTCGCCTACAAGACGGTCGGCTCGCCCTGGCACGTCTCGATCGGCGCCATTGCCGGAGTGCTGCTCGCCGTCATCCTGCCGCCGCATCATAGCGGCGTGGGAGAACGGCCATGAGCACGACTTTCTGGATCATCATCGCCGGCGCTGTCGCCACCTATCTGACGCGCATCGGCGGACATCTGGTCATCTCCCGCTTCGAAAACATCCATCCGCGCGTCGAGGCCGGCCTCAACGCCGTGCCGGCGGCGGTGCTGACGACGCTGGTGGCGCCGGAGCTGTTGAATGCCGGACCGGCGGAATGGGCAGCACTGGCCGTCACGGCCGTGGTTTCACTGCGCGGCGGGCTGATGTCGATGTTTCTGGCGGGGGCGGCGATGCTGATCCTGGCGCGGCAGTTCGTCGGATAATCCTGCGGGCGCGACCGTTTTCGAACGTTGGCGCTGCCCCTCATTGCCCTGCCGGGCATGCCCTCCGCTGTCGCTCCGGGCGTTCGTTGTTCGAAAAGCCAAACAGTTGGCTTTTCGTCCGTTGCGCGGACCACGCCTCACCCCCGTAAACGGGGAGAAAGAAGCTCACCTCAAATCTTGGCGTCGTGCGGCAAAGGCGCTGTCGCCTTCTCCAGCCAGGCCAGCGTTTCGCCGTCGAGCATCGGTCCGATCTCGGCCAGCACCCAGGCATGGTAGCCGTCGAGCCAATGCAGCTCCTCGCGCGTCAGCAGGTCTGACCGCACCAGCCTGACGTCGATCGGCGCCAGCGTCAGCGTCTCGAAACCGTGCATGGCGATGTCGCCGCCCTCGATCTGTTCGGCCGGCGTCACCAGGATCAGGTTCTCGATGCGGATGCCGTAAGAACCTTCCTTGTAGTAGCCGGGCTCGTTGGACAGCATCATGCCTTCGAGCAGCTTTTCGGTGCCGGTGCGGGCAATGCGCTGCGGGCCCTCATGCACGGCGAGATACGAGCCGACGCCATGGCCGGTGCCATGGGCGAAGTCGCAGCCATGCTTCCACAGCGCCATGCGGGCGACGGCGTCGATCTCGGAGCCGCGCGTGCCGGCAGGAAAGCGCAGCCTGGAAATGCCGATCATGCCTTTCAGCACCAGCGTGAAGCGTTCGCGCATTTCTTCGGTCGGCTGGCCGATCGGCACGGTGCGGGTGATGTCGGTGGTGCCATCCTGATACTGCGCGCCGGAATCGAGCAGGAACAGCTCGCCGGCCTGCAATTTGCGGCTGGTGGCGCGCGACACGCGGTAATGCATGATGGCGCCGTTCGGACCGGCGCCGGAAATGGTGTCGAAGGAGACGTCGCGCAGCGGCATCTGCGTTTCCTCGCCGGTCTGCCGGCGGCTCTCCTCTAGCCTGGTGACGACCGCGATCTCGTCGAGCGAGCCGGGCTTTTGCCGCTCCAGCCAGCACAGAAGCTTCGCCACCGCCGCACCGTCGCGGCGATGCGCGGCGCGCGAGCCGTTGATCTCGGCCTGGTTCTTGGTGGCGCGCGGGATGCGAGCCGGGTCGGGGCCGGCAACCACGGTGCCGCCATTGTCCTCGACCAGCATGCGCAGCCGGTCGGCCGCCAGCACCGGGTCGAGCGCGATCTTCGCGCCGCCCTTGGCAAACGCTGCGATCGCCGCTTCGAATTCGCCGGGCTCATGCAGATCGGCGAGCTGGGTGAGATAGGCCGCGACCTGGCGCGGGAATTTGCGCTTGTCCATGAACAGCTGGTGCGATCCGTCGGCGGCGAGGATGGCGAAGCCGAGCGCCAGCGGCGTGTGCGGCACGTCACCGCCACGGATGTTGAAGGCCCAGGCGATGGAGGAGGGGTCGGTCAGCACCGCATGGGTGGCGCCGTCCTTGCCGATCGCCGTCGCCAGCCGCGCCAGCTTGTCCTTGGCGAGCTCGCCGGCAAAGCCGATCGGGTGCAGTTCGACCGGGGCCACCGGCGCGGCGGGCTGATCCTTCCAGATGATGTCGATCGGGTTCCTGTCGAGGGGCACCAGAACGGCGCCGGTCTTGTCGGCCGAGGCCTGCAACGCCTTGACCTCGCCGATTGTGTGCAGCCATGGATCGAAGCCCAGCCGCGCGCCCTTGCCGATATTGTCCTTGAGCCAGACGGCGGGCGGGTTGTCGACCAGGCTTTCGATCGAAAAGATGTCGAGATCGACCTCGTTGCGCACCTGCAGTGTGTAGCGTCCGTCGACAAAGACGAAGGCGCGGTCGCGCAAAACGATGGCGACACCGGCCGAGCCGCTGAAGCCGGTCAGCCATTTCAGCCGTGCCGAACGATCGGCGACATATTCGCCTTGATGCTCGTCCGCACGCGGAACGATGAAACCGTCGAGGCCATTTGCGGCCAGCCACTGACGCAGCAGCGCCACGCGCGGCTTGCCGACGGAAGGGTCGCCCGCGGAATCGAAGGTCTGGAACATGATGGGCCTCCTGATGCTGGCCTGACCGTAGCCTATAGGCCCGGAAATCGGAATCGATTTCCGGCCGGCGCAAACTGCTATAGCGCCGCCTGGCTGACAACCAAATGGGGCTGGTCCAGCAGCACGAAGGCTGGGTTGTCGTTGTTCATCCCCGACACGACGCGGCATTGCCGCGCTGCCGCCAGCACCCGGGAATTGCAACCAGAAAAAGTCAGCAAAGGCTGCTTTTTGAGCGTGCGTCACTTCGCACGGCAAGTTATCTGGTTCGGGTTTTCTTGTTTGACCGCAAGGGGTGGGGCCTTCCGGTCAGGGTTGGTGCGGGGGAACCAATTCCGGCACGCTGTTGAAGCCATGATGCTGGCAGTGCGCCGCTTGCAGGATCGGTGTTGGACAAAGAGGACTATACGCTGAGCCAGTCAGTGGGCAAAAACGGTGCTTGTTCGCAGTCAGACATCTGGTGCGGCCAACTATTGATTGATGCAAATTCGCAACGGATTTGCTCTGATTTCTTGTCTAGGCTCTGTGTTGCTTGGTTCCGGTAATTTTTACGGCCTACATTCGCTTGTCTCTCGGCGGCGGTTTTCGTAGCGTCGCCATGGGCTTCAAGGGTCGATTCAGCCAAGGGATGGCTGGTCGGGGGATTTTCATGAGACATTCCGTTTCTACAGTGCGTGTCAAAGGCGAGGGCGAGGTGAACGAGCGGCCTGCGCGCTTGCTTCTGTCGTCCACGTCGCTCCCGGCTCTGCTGATTGCCGGGCTGATTGCGACCGCTGTAACGCCGATCATCTCCGGTGTCGCCTCGGCCGAGGATTTCGCTCACAACAGTGGCGATTGGGGTACGGCTGCGAACTGGACTCCCGCAACAGTTCCCAACGGCGTCGATGCGGTCGCGAACTTCAACCATGATGCGCCGGACCAGGGGCTCGGCTATACCGTTTTCCTGACTGGCGGACCCTATACGGTCGGCACGCTGAACTTGAATGCCACGAGCACCTCCGGCGGTTACCGGTTTTCAAGCGGCGTTTTGAATTTCCAGGCCTCCGGGCAGGCCGCGATCAACGTGCAGACGAACAATTTCATTCCCGATCTGGACGCCAGTGCCAGTTTCAATTTGGTCTCCGACACTGTCGTCACGGTCGATGCCGGTGCTCATTTTACGGCGGATGGAGTGATCTCGGGCGCAAGCCTCACCAAGAGCGGTGACGGCTTGCTGACCTTGAATGGCGCAAACACCTACACCGGCGGCACCAACCTCTATGGCGGCACGCTCAGCCTCGGCAACAACAACGCGCTGGGAACCGGCCTGCTTTCCGCCTTCAGTGGAACGGTGATCGATATCCAGGATGGCGTCACGATCAACAACGACCTGACCATCGATCTCAGCCAGACGATCAACGTCGGATCGGGGGCGACCGGAACCTATGCCGGTCAGATTTCGGACCTCAGCGATCCATCCGCGATCGTCAAGACCGGCGCCGGCACGCTCGTGCTCACCAACAACAACAGTTTCAGCTCCGGCGCTCGGATCGAGGCGGGAACGATCCGGGTCACGGCCGATCATGCGTTGGGTGTGGGTCCGATCACGCTCGACGGTGGCACGCTGCAGGCGGGTGCAAACCTCACCCTCCCCAATGTTTCGATCCTGTTCGGTGCCGCCGGCGGCACCATCGACACAAATGGCTTCGACGTCACCACGACCGCCAGCATGGGAGACGACAGCACGCCGAGCGGGACGTTTACCAAGACGGGGGCCGGAACGCTGACGGTGGACGGTTTCGCTGGCAACAACAACTATGCCACGGCCACCGATGTCGCCCAGGGCACGCTCAAGGCGGGCCTGTTCGCCGCCAACATTTTCAGCGCCAACAGCGCCTATACGATCGAAAGCGGTGCAACGCTCGATCTCAACAATTCCGACCAGGCGATCGGTTCGCTGGCCGGCGCCGGAGCGGTCAATGCCGGGACAGGCAAGCTGACGACCGGAGGCAACAACGGCTCAACGGTATTTTCGGGCATCATCACAGGCACCAACGGGCTGATCAAGGACGGGACGGGAACTTTCGAGTTGTCGGGCACGAACGCGTTGTCGGGCGGGTCCGAGGTGAAGGCCGGAACCTTGCTGGTCTCCGGTTCTCTGATCGGTTCGGCCGTTACAGTCGACAGCGGCGCCACGCTCGCCGGCGGCGGTTCGGTTGGCTCGATCGCTGTTTCCGGCACGGTTGCGCCCGGCAAGAATGGCATCGGCACGCTGGCGGTCTATGGCGACGCCAGTTTCGCATCCGGCTCGACCTATGCGGTGGAACTGAATGCCGCCGGCGCTACCGATCGGATTATTGCCGTAGGCACGGCAACCATAGCCCCAGGCGCCGGTTTGAGCGTGACCAATATCGGGCTGGACGGCCTGGTGGCGGGCTCCCACTACATAGTGCTTCAAGCCGCCAGCATCAGTGGAACCTTTACCCTCGTGGGCGATCCGCAGGTCTCCGCTTTCGTCCGTCTGAGCACCCACACCATCGCGACGCAGGCCTATGTCGACGTCACCCAAACGCAGACTTTCGGCTCGGCCGGCGTGACGCCGAACCAGATCGCTACGGGTGACGGGCTGGACAGCGCGGCCAGCAGCGCCTTGGTCAGCGCGGTGCTTGCCTTGCCGAGCGACGCGGCGGCACAGGCCGCCTTCGACCAGCTTTCCGGGGAAATCCATGCCTCGGCCAAGGGCATGCTGGTGCAGGACAGCCACTTCCTGCAAGACGCGGTGACGGCGCGCCTGCGCGCCGCCTTCGGCGACAGCGGCAAGACAGCCTCGCTGCCGGTCATGGCCTATGGCGAAGACGGCGTTCAGCCCGTTGCCGCCGACACCGACCGCTTCGCCATCTGGTCGCAGGGTTTTGGCTCCTGGGGCAGTACCGACAGCGACGGCAATGCGGCCCGATTCGATCGTTCGACAGGCGGCCTGCTCGTCGGCGCTGACGGCCTGGCCGGCGACTGGCGCATCGGCGCGGTCGGCGGCTACAGCCGCACCAGCTTCGATGCCGACGACAGGAACTCTTCCGGCGACAGCAACAATTACCATCTCGGCCTCTATGGCGGCACCAACTGGGGCGCCATCGCCTTCCGCACCGGTGCAGCCTACACTTGGCACCGGATCTCGACGTCGCGCTCCGTCGCATTCCAGGGCTTCACCGACAGCCTGTCGGCCGACTATGACGCCGCGACCGCGCAGGCCTTCGGCGAACTGGCCTACAAGACCGACGCCGGGCCGTTTGCCTTCGAGCCCTTCGCCAATCTCGCTTATGTCAATCTGCACACCGATGGTTTTGCGGAGAGTGGTGGCGCCGCGGCGCTGAGCAGCAGCAGTTCAACCACCGATGCGACCTTCACCACGCTCGGCGTCAGGGCGTCGACCGATGTCACCATCGGCGGCGTTGCGGCGACCGCGCGCGGCATGCTCGGCTGGCGCCATGCCTTCGGCGGTGTGACGCCACTATCGACCGTCGCCTTCGCGGGTGGTGACAGCTTCACCATTGCCGGTGTGCCGATCACCAGGGATGCGATGCTGGTCGAAGCCGGCTTCGACGTGCAATTGGCGCACAACGCCACGCTTGGCCTGTCCTATGCCGGACAGTTCGGGGCGGATGCCTTCGACAATGGGTTCAAGGCCAATCTGGGCATCAAGTTCTGAGGCTGGGACCGTTAAGGGCCGGCAACTGCCGCCGGCCTAATGCTTGAGGTGGATCGTCACCCAGCCCTCGCGATGCAGCGTGCGCACATGGCGGAAATTCTGGCCGACATAGGCCGAGATGACGGCGTCGCGCTGACGCTCGAGGATGCCTGACAGCACGATCGAGCCGCCAAGCGCGATATGCGCGGCCATTTGCGGCGCCAACCGCATCAGCGGCCGCGCCAAGATATTGGCGACGATGAGATCGAAGGGGCCGCGCTTGCCGAAGATCGGGTGGTGGAAGCCCGGCGCGGTCACTGTTTCGATCAACCCCTTGACGTGGTTGAGCCGTGCATTGGCGGCTGCGACCTTCACCGCCACCGGGTCGATGTCGGTGGCCAGCACCGGAATATGCGCGAGCTTGGCGACGGCAATCGCCAGCACGGCGCTGCCGGTGCCGAGGTCGAGCGCATTGCGCGGGTGCTCGCGCCGCACAACTTTCTCCAGCATTTCCAGGCAGCCGGCGGTGGTGCCGTGATGGCCGGTGCCGAAGGCGAGGCCCGCTTCGATCTCGATGGCGAGTTCGCCGCTGTGGCGCTTCGTGCGATCATGCCCGCCATGGACGAAGAAACGGCCGGCGCGCACCGGCTTCAGGCCTTCCAGCGAATGCACGACCCAGTCGATGTCGGGCAGTGCCTCGCGCCCGATCGGCTTCGATAGAGCGAGGCCGGCGAGAACGTCCTTCATCCGCGCCTCGACCGCATCGACGTTGCCGTCGGTATAAAGCGAGACTTCGTGGATATCCTGGTCCTCGTCGACCTCGATCACGGCGATCGGCAGGCCTTCATCCTCGAAGGCCATTTCGAGCGCCGCGAAGACGCGTTCAGCCTCAATCTTGCCGGTGGTGAAAAAAAGCCGCGTCTGGGTCATGGAGTCTGTATCAACCCTTGGCCGCGAGGCGCTTCAGCTTTTCGACCGCGGTGCTGGCGCTTTCGCCGTAGGCGATCGTGCCGGCAAAGTCGCCCTTGGCGTTGAGCAGCAGCACCGAGGCCGTGTGATCCATCGTGTAGTCGCCGTCGCCGGTGTCGACCTTCTTCCAGTAGATGCCGAACGATTTGGCCATGGCATGGACCTTGTCCGGGTCGCCCGTAATGCCGGTGATGCGGTCGGAGAAGTTGCTGACATAGGCGTTCATCACCGCCGGCGTGTCACGCTCCGGGTCGACCGAGACGAAATAGGGATGCAGGGGCTTGCCTTCGTCGCCGAGCGTCTTCAGCCAGCCGGAGAGTTCGAACAGCGTGGTCGGGCAGACTTCCGGGCAATGGGTAAAGCCGAAGAAGACGACGCTGGGCTGTCCACGGAAGGCGGCTTCGGTGATCGGTGCGCCTTTCTGGTCGACCAAAGTGAAGGGGGCGCCGAACGGCTCGCCGCCATAATGGCCGCGATACCAGTCGAAGGTTAGCCAGCCGATGCCGGCCGCCATCAGGACGAGAATGCCGACCAGGATAGAACGCATCATCAGAAAAGTCCGTCTGCAGAAATCATCGCGCCGGCTCAATGCCGCGCCGGTGCGACAGTCTTAGCGGTTCGACCCTGCGCAGGCAAAGTGCCGCGTTGCCGCAACCGCGGTGGTGTTGACGCTTGTGCTTGCAAAGCCGCACAACGCGTCCCACCTGAGACCGGCAACTCGAACCGCAGGAGGGTCCTTTGCTCGAATTGATTGTACGCCAACGGATTAGGCGCAAACTGATCGGCGGCGCCGTGGCCGCTTGCGTTGTGCTGGCCGCCGGTGGTGCCGTCGCCGAGGAAGTCGGCAAGGTCGGCGTCGACTGGCTCGGCAATGACATCATCGTCGAGTCGATCAAGGACCCGAAGGTGGAGGGCGTGACCTGCCACGTTTCCTATTTCGATCGCGGCATCATCGACCGCCTGCACAAGGGCAACTGGTTCGAGGATCCCTCCGATTCCTCGATCTCGTGCCGTCAGACTGGGCCGATTACCATCGGCGACATCGACATGAGCGAGGGCGGCGAAGAGGTTTTCAAGCAAGGCATCAGCCTGATCTGGAAGAAGCAGGTGGTGAACCGCATCTACGACAAGGCCAACGAGACGTTGATCTATCTCTCGCATTCGCGCCAGGTGCAGAACGGCTCGGCCAAGATGTCGGTCACCACGGTGCCGCTCTACGGCCAGAACGTGGTGTGGAGCAATGGCAAGCCGAAATAAGCGGGTATGGCGTCTTTTGTGCTGATTGGCCCCACGGACAATTGCTCCCTGCCTTGCAGGAGCAATTGCCCTGAAGTAAAGCCGCCGCATGGACCGTTCCGAAAACCTTGTCCTGAAAGATCCCGAGCCGCGCATCCATCCGACCGCGGAGTTGAAGGCGTGTAAGCTCGGCCGCTACGCTTCGATCGGCGAGCGGGTGGTGCTGCGCGAGGTGAGCGTCGGCGATTTCTCCTATTTCGAACGCCATTCGGAAGCCATCTACACAAGCATCGGCAAATTCTGCTCGGTCGCCGCCAACAGCCGCATCAATGCGCTGGAACATCCGATCGAAAGGTTGACCCAGCACAAGGTCAGCTATCGGCCGAACGAGTATTTCCGCTGGCTGGGTGTCGATGCCGCGTTCCGCGAGCGGCGGCAGGCGAAAGCCGTGACCATTGGTCATGACGTCTGGGTCGGCCACGGCGCGGTGATCATGCCTGGCATCACCATCGGCAATGGCGCCGTCATCGGCGCCAACGCTGTGGTGACGCAGGACGTGCCGTCCTACTCGATCGTCGCCGGCGTGCCGGCGAAGCCGCTCAGGCCGCGCTTTGTCCCTAACATAGCGGCGCGGATCGAAGCGCTCGCCTGGTGGGACTGGCCGGTCGAGAAACTCGCCAGGGCGGTTCCCGACATCCAGTCCATGCCGATCGAGGCCTTCCTCGATCGTTGGGAAAACGACGCCGTTTAGGGCAATTCCAGGAAAAAGTGTACCGTCTTGGACCGATCGGCGCTTTCGGGGAACCCTGCTTCGCGCACTCCGGACTGAAACCCCTTCCGCCATGCGGGGGTGGCGCAGCGGAAGGGGCTGGAGGTAAACCGCCGTGAAGCGGATGGAACAGGCTCTCTTGCCTGCATGGTTACTATGACATTGAACCGATAAGGTGTGTTTTCCCCTGCATGCTCGCTTTGCGTGTATTCAATTGCGCCTGGTGTATTTGTTGCCGGCGGGAACCTGGAACGGTTGCCGGATGTTTCTCATCGCCAGCCATTCAGGGATTTCGACAGATGGAAAAGCTTTTCACCAGGATCGCCAACTGGGTCGCCCACATAACCGGCCTGCCGCTGACTTTTGCCGCCTGCTGCTTGATCGTCGTCGTCTGGGCGGTGAGCGGGCCGTTTTTCGGTTTCTCCGACACCTGGCAATTGGTGATCAACACCGGCACGACCATCATCACATTCCTGATGGTGTTCCTGATCCAGAACACCCAGAACCGCGACGGCGCGGCAATCCAGGCCAAGCTCGATGAGTTGATCCGGGTCAGCGAGGGCCACAACCATTTCATCGGCATCGAGCACCTGACGGAATCCGAGGTCGAGGAGATCCGTAACAAGTGCGAGCGGGCAGCGAAGCGGCATGACGAGAAGATCGCCACCATGGCCGCAAAGAAGGCAGTGACGCAAAAACGGGCTCCGAAAAAGCGCGCGGCTTGAGGGCTTGCAGATCAGCCCTTGATGAAGGCCGCGAAAGCATCCTTGTGGTCCGGATGCCAGCGCGACAAAGCAGGGCGGTTTTCGATGACGTCGCCGATCGCCCAGGCCATGCGCTTCTCGTCCAGCGGCCGTGTCACATCATTGTCCGGGCACAGGATGTAGAAGTCGCCCCCGACCAGGGATTCCAGCATGAAATCAACGACCTGCTCGCCGGTCCAGGCGCCGGCGGGCCTTTCCGTCGCACCTTCGGTGAGGCCGGTATAGGTGAAGCCGGGGATCAGCAGATGCGCCGACAGGCGGGCGCCGGGCTCGTTGCGCAGTGCATGCGCCAGGCCCTCGGTGAATGTCTTCACGCCGGCCTTGGAGACATTGTAGGCGAGGTTGCCGGGCGGCGTGGTGATGCCTTGCTTGGAACCGGTGTTGATGATCAGGCCCGGCCTGGCCGACGCCAGCATGCGCGGCGCGAAGGCCTCGACGCCATGCACGACACCCCAGAAATTAATATCGAGCAGCCGTTTCCAGGCATCGCGGTTTTCCCAGGGTTTTCCCGGATTGTCGCCGACACCGGCATTGTTCATCAGCAGCGAGACCTCGCCGAAGGCGCCGAATGCCCGGTCGGCGAGACGGTCGACCTCGTCGGCCTTCGACACATCCGATACAACGGCAAGCACGGCGTCGTCGCCGGCAATGGCCGAGATGGCGCGGGAGGCATCGTCAAGGCGGGTGCCGCCAATGTCGGCGAGCACGATCTTCATGCCCATGAGCGCAAACCGCTTGGCGGCTGCCAGACCGATGCCGCTGGCGGCGCCGGTGATGACGGCGGTGTTACCTTTGCCAAGCGCGGGCAGGGCGGTCTGGATTTCGGCGTCTGTGATCATGAGCAACGGGATCCTTTTCTCGATGGCGCCGAACTTAGCGCCGGAACGGGGTTGTGCAAGCCTCCGTCAGCACCTGTTCGGGTTGACCAGTCCGGTCGAGGCTGCGCATGTTGCCCCGCAGAATGGAGATCTTCGATTGACGGACTGGGTTGCAATTCTGAAGGAGCAGACCGCCACCGGCGACCAGATGGGGCGCGAGGTGCCGCAGATGCTGGCCAACCCCGATATCAGCGAAGCCCAGGTCAAGACACTGTTCGCCGCGCTGGAAAAACAGGCCGAGTTCGTCGAGAAACTGCGCATGGCGCTGGAGAAATTCGGCCATGATTTCTCGATCATCAAGGCAGCCGAACGGTTGGAAGAGCTCTACGCCGACCTTGCCGCGTCGGTGGCGGAAATGCTGAAGGCGATGCGTAAATAGCTGTTTTTACAACTATTTTTCGAGAACGCGCGAAAAACGCGTATCCGGCACAAGCCACACCAGGGCCACGGCAACATAGAGCCCCACACCGATCCACCGGTTGAGGAAGGTCAACGCAATGGCCAGTATGTAGACAGTGAGCGAAATCCGTCCCTTGCGGTCGCTGCCGATTGCCTTGGCGAAGGCAGTGTCTTGTCCATGCAGGCGATGCAGCGCGGCGGCCAGAAGCGTATAGGCGATGGCGCACAGCACCAGATCGAAACCGTAGACCGCAACCGGAACCGTGGCGAAATGGTTCTCGCCCATGAAGGCGGTCGTCACCGGTATCAAGGACAGCCAGAACAACAGATGCAGGTTTGCCCACAGCACGCGGCCGTCGACGCGCTGCACGGCATGGAACATGTTGTGCAGATTGTTCCAGTAGATGCCGACATTGATGAACGAAAGCACGTAACAGAAGAAGATCGGCAATTGCGGCACCAGGGCCGAGAAATCCTCGCCATGGGGGACTTTCAGCTCAAGCACCATGATGGTGATGATGATGGCGACCACGCCATCGGTGAATGCCTCGACCCTGCCTTTGCCCATAGAATCCCCCGATTGTCTGGTAAAATCTACGCGATGGTTGGACGTGCGGCTACCCGCCATGTGGCTGGCCGAACGGCGGATGGCCCGCACCTTGTCCAGGGGACTCGCGGAGGTGTGCCAAATCGTTCAGCCGTTCGGCGTCTCGGGCGCCATGTTGGCGCGCCCACGCGGCACGCCAAGCCCGGTATCCGGCGGTTCGCCGGCGGCCGGCCTGTTTTCGATCATGTGCAAAGTGCGCCAGCCGCCGAAGCGGTAATAGGCCGCGGCCAGCACCAGCGAAGTGATCGAGCCGGCCGGGAAACTCCACCACAGCGCTTCCTCGCCGATCACGCCACGCATGAAATAGGCAAAGCCGGTGCGCACGAAGAGCACCGAAATCACCAGGATGATCAGCGGCGGCATCACCGCACCGGTGGCGCGCACGGTGGCGAACAGCACGATGGTAATGCCGAACAGGATGAACGACCAGGACGCCGCAGAGTTGATGTGGGCGGCGATATCGATCGCGGCGCTGTCGCTGCTCAGGAACAGGCTGAGGATCGAGCGGTCGAAGAGCCACAGCAAGGCGACCAGGGCACCCGTCAGGACGAGGTTGAAGCCGACGCCGGAGGCGGCGATGCGGCCGATCCGGTCCCAGCGGCCGGCACCGACATTCTGCGCCGCCATCGAGGAGACCGCGGCTCCGATGGCCAGGGCCGGCATCTGGATGTAGGTCCATAGCTGTGCGGCGATGCCGTAGGCGGCGGCGACCTGCGAACCGTAGGAATTGACGATGCCCATCACCGTCAATGCCGCCGCCGAGATGACGATCATCTGCAGGCCCATCGGCACGCCCTTGAAGACGATTATGCGCAGCAAAGCCGGATCGGGGCGCAGCAGAGCGAGATTGGCGCCCGCCAGCCGCAGCGGATGCTTGCGTGCATAGAGCACGACAAGAATGGCGATGACGCTCACCGTCTGGCCGATCAGCGTCGACGTGGCGGAGCCGGCAATACCGAGTTCCGGGAAGGGCCCGATGCCGCGGATCAGCAGTGGGTTGAGCACGATATCAAGGACGACAGCCAACGCCATGAAGAAGAAGGGCGTGCGCGAATCGCCGGCACCGCGCAGCACGGTCATGACGAAGGACAGAAGGTTCATCATCGGCACGGCGACGAAGATGATGCGCAGATAGGAACGCGCCAGCGGCAAGGCGTCCGCCGGTGTGCCGAGCGTGTTGAGGATGGCGTCGACCCAGATCCAGCCGCAGACGGCGAAGACAATGGAGACGAGGAAGAAGAAGGTGGCGCTGGTGCCGACGATGCGGCGCGCCTCGGGCAGGTCGCGGGCGCCGACCGACTGCGCCACCAGGATGGTCGCCGCCATGCCGATGCCGAACACCGTGCCCAGGATCAGGAACAGCACGAGGTTGGCGTTGGAGGTCGCGGTCAGCGCCGATTCGCCGAGAAAGCGGCCGACCCAGACGGCATTGATCGACCCGTTGAGCGACTGCAGCACGTTGGAGCCCAGCACCGGCAAGGCAAACAGCAGCAGCGTGCGCGGGATCGGGCCGCTGGTCAGGTCGCCGGTGCGCCGGCGCGTGGGCATTTTTTCGGTCATGGCTGAAGGCCTGTCTCGAGTCCGGTCCGTGATGATTGCCGATTCAACGAGACAGGTCGATGCGGCGTCGGAAAATTCCGCAGGCGTGTCTCGATCTAATCATGTTCTCAAAGCTCCCGGAATGGGCTATTGATCCCCCGGGGGCGTGGGGCCCGCATTGCTTACCAGATCTTATGAATAGCCGGGGGGTTCATGTCCGATAGTCCGCTGTTTTCCGAGCGCCTGAGCCGGCGTGCGTTTCTTGGTGCGTCCGCCTTGGGCGCGGCCGCCGTGGCTGTTTCAGGATGCACCACGACGGAGGTGGTGACGCCGCCGCCAGTCGCAGCGGCGGCGCCCGAGCCTGCGCTCGGCGATACCGCAACAATGTATACCGCGCGCACCGATGAGGGCTTTCAACTGCCGGCCATCCCGGTGGCCAAGCTCGATCCGAAGTTCGTACGCCAGATCGTGGCCGACCCGACCGGAGAAAAACCAGGCACGATCGTCGTCGATGTCTCCGAGCATTTCCTCTATCTGGTGCGCGACGGCGGCAAGGCCATCCGTTACGGCGTCAGCTTAGGGAAGGCCGGTTTCGGCTGGACCGGCAGCGCCGTGATCCAGGCGAGGAAGAAATGGCCGGTGTGGACGCCGCCGCCGGAAATGATCAAGCGCCGGCCGGAACTGGCGAAATACAGGGATGGCATGCCGCCCGGTCCGCAGAGCCCGCTCGGCGCCCGCGCGCTCTATCTCTTCCGCGACGGCAAGGACACGATGTACCGGCTGCACGGCACGCCGGAGTGGGATTCCATCGGCAAGAACGCATCGTCGGGCTGTGTGCGTTTCATGAACCAGGACATCATCGACCTCTACAGCCGCGTCAACGGCCCCGCCCAGGTCTTCGTGCGTCCCAATTTGTCGGCTGCCGGCAAGATCATGGCCGTGTCGAGCAGGACGGCCGAACCGATCGATGCGGGCGTACCGAAGGACGCGGAGCTCTTGAAGTAGTCTGCACGAGCCGTGAAGGCGGACGCGTCAAGCGCGCCCGCCTGGATAGGGGTGGTTACTTCTTGGCCAGACCCGGCAGCGTGACCTGATAGACCAGGAACATGGTGTCGACATTGGCGCCGTCATCGGCCTTGTAGGGCGCGCCGACCTGGAAGCCGTCCTGGGCCAGGAAGTCGTTGTCATTGGCGACGAACAGGAAGTAGTCGTCGGGCAGCTTCGGATCGAGCACGCTGGCCAGCGACATTGCTTCCCATTTCTCGGACAGGTTGTTGTGGTCGTTCGGCGCGCCATTGTGCAGGCCGAAGCGATTAAGCTGCGCATTGTCGTTGATGTCGATGAACGGCGTCAGCTTGGCCGGCGTCACCGACGGATCGAGCACGCCCTTGGGAGCGACCGGCTTGTCGGCGGCATCGAAGGCGCCGCCGGCAATGTCGGTCGCGGCTGAAAAGTCGACGACGAAGATCTGGCGCAGCAGCGAGGTGTCGCCCTTCAGGCCCTGGCCGTTGCCGCTGTCGCGCGCCAGCATCAGGAAGGATGTGTCCGACAGCGCCACGATCTCGCTTTGCGCGGCGATCTTGGTCTTGCCCTTGGCGTCCTTGAACACCGGCAGCGGCACGACATATTCATGCGCCAGCTTGAGATGGGCGAGGTCGGAGGTGTCATAGACCAGCGCCCGCGTGTTCTGCCGGGTCGAAGCGGAATCGCCGCCATCCTGCCTGGTCGCCGACTGCAACACGGCGATCAGGAACTTGCCGTCCGGCGTCATCGCCATGCCTTCGAGACCCTGGTTGTTCTGGCGGCCGGTCTCGGGATCCTTCGGATCGGGTTCGGCAGCACCTGGACCGGGATTGTCCGAGGAGAAGTTTGGCGCGCCCTTGCGCGTCGGCACCAGGGCTGCCGGCGGCTGGGTCGCCGACAGCAGGCGGCCCTCTGCGGAGAATCGGTAGATGTTGGGGCCATATTCGTCGGAGATGAACATCGAGCCGTCGGGCAGCCGCACGATCGCCTCGTTGTCGAGGGCGAGCTTGCCATTGGTGGCGGCGGGCAGCATCGGCATGTCGCCGGCGGCGCCACGCACATCCGACAGCGGATCGAGGCCGGTGGCATCAGCGCCCTTGTCGTCGGTCAAAAGCATGGTGTCGGCAAGCGTCGCCTTGACTGCAGTCTGTTCCTGGCCGGCGGTGCCTGGTGCCGCCGGGGTGAACTCGATGCCGATGGTGTTGAGGCGTGGCCGGTAATCGGTGGTGCCGGCGACATTGTAGCCGCGATCCGGCAGCAGCCAGAGCGACCCTTTGTAGGTGCCCGCATCATGCGTCCAGCTTGATGTGTCGATCGCCATGCCGGAACCCGAGCCGAAGGTCTCGCCGAACTTGTCGCGCTGGGCGGCCGGGATGCGGCCGACGCCGACTAGACCCTTGTTGACGAGGACGGTCGCGGTGCTGTCGGCAAGCGCGGGAGTGAAGGCGGTGAACAAGGCCAGCGCGACGCCGAGCGAGGCGGTTCGGTACGGATGTTTCATGGATATCCTCTTGAGACGGATGTGCCGGAGCGGCCGAAGATCGAAAATCTGAAAGAGGCGGCACATCGATGATGCCGCGCGCCGCCCTCCAAAAAGCGGTCTAAGGCGCGAACATGATGCTTGCGTGACAGTGCGGGATGCCCGCCTGCCGGCTTGTTCACCGGCCGATAACAACACACGCTCGAGCGAAGGAATTGATGGTACCTCGCACATGCGTTCGGGTGTCCAAGCACAGCACTAGACACTTATGTCCAGTGCGTATATGGTGCCCGCCTAGGACAGACCGGGAGGGAAGCCTTGAAGCCGCATTATCGCGCAGTGGTTATCGGGGGTGGGGTGGTCGGCGCCTCGGTGCTCTACCACCTGACGCGGTTCGGCTGGTCTGACGTGGCGCTGATCGAGCGCGCCGAACTGACAGCCGGTTCGACCTGGCATGCGGCAGCGGGTTTCCATGCGCTCAACGCCGATCCCAACGTCGCGGCGCTGCAGGATTACACCATCAATCTCTACCGCGAGATCGAGGCCGAATCCGGCCAAGACATCGGCCTGCACATGACCGGCGGCGTCAACATCGCCAGCGATCCCCAGCGCTGGGAGTGGCTGAAATCGGCGTGGGCGGTGTTCCAGTCGGTCGGCATCGAGACCGCCAGGCTGGTGACTCCGGAAGAGATCAAACAGATCTGCCCGATCGTCGACGTCGCCGGTGTGCTGGGCGGCCTGCACGATTCCAACGAAGGCCATCTCGACCCCTACGGCACGACACATGCCTATGCGGGCGCCGCGAAGAAACGCGGGGCCGACATCATCCTGCGCAATCGGGTGGTCGAGCTGAAGGCGCGCGCGGACGGCCATTGGGACGTCGTCACCGAGCAGGGCACCATCGTTGCCGAGCATGTCGTCAATGCCGGCGGCTTGTGGGCAAAGCAGCTCGGCCGCATGGCCGGTGTCGACCTGCCGGTGACGCCGATGGAGCACCATTATTTCATCACCGAGGACATTCCGGAAATCGCGGCACTCGACCGGGAAATAGGCATCGCCGTCGACCTCGACGGTTTTTCCTACCTGCGGCAAGAGCGCAAGGGCGTGCTGCTCGGCGTCTACGAGCAGAACCCGAAGCACTGGAACATGGATGGCGCGCCGTGGGACTACGGCATCGAGCTGATCCCGGAAGACATCGACCGCATCAGTCCGGAACTCGCCAAGGCGCATGAGCGCTTTCCGTGCCTGGCGACGGCCGGCATCCGCAAATGGGTCAACGGAGCCTTCACCTTTACCCCCGACGGCAACCCGATCGTCGGACCGGTGCGCGGCCTGAAAAACTACTGGGTCGCCTGTGGCGTCATGGCCGGCTTCAGCCAGGGCGGGGGCGTTGGAAAATCATTGGCTGAATGGATGATCTACGGCGAGCCGCAGGCCGACATCTTTGGCATGGACATTGCCCGCTACGGCGCCTTCGCCGCCAACCGCGAATACCTCAAGCAGACAACGCGCCAGTTCTATTCGCGCCGCTTCGTCATGACCTTTCCCAATGAGCGGCTGCCTGCGGGCCGGCCTTTGAAACGCCCTGGCGCCTATGACGGCATGAGTGCTGCGGGCTGCGAATGGACGGCATCGTGGGGGCTGGAAATCCCGGCCTATTTCGCGCCGATGGGTTTTCGCGAGAACACCACGCTCAAGCGTTCCAACGCCTTCGATATCGTCGGCGACGAGGCGTTGCAGGTCCGGCGTGCCGCCGGTCTCGTCGATATCTCGGCCTATGCGCGCTATGCGGTGTCGGGACCGGGCGCCGAGGCGTGGCTAGACCGACTGCTTGCCTGCAAGCTGCCGAAGGCCGGAAAGGCGGGGCTGGCACCGATGCTCGGGCCGGACGGGCGGCTGAAGGGCGACCTCACCGTGATCAACTGGGGCAGCAGTGACTATTGGCTGATGGGCTCCTACTATCTCAGGGAATTCCACATGCGCTGGTTCGAGAGCCACGCGGCGGAAGGTGTTGCTGTCGCCGATCTCTCCGATGCAATGAGCGGCTTCCTGCTGACCGGGCCGAACGCGCGGAAAATCCTCGAGCGGACCACGCATCAGGACGTCTCCGGTCCGGCACTGCCATTCATGGCCTGCGGCGCGTTCGATATCGGCATGGTTCAGGCGCGGGTTGCCCGCCTGTCTATCGCTGGCGAGCTCGGCTTTGAGATCAACTGCCACGCGACCATGCATGCCACACTGCGCGACACATTGCTTGCCGCCGGCGAGGATCTCGGCCTGGCCGAGATTGGCTACTACGCGCTCAATGCGCTCAGGCTGGAGAAAAGCTTCGGCATCTGGTCGCGCGAATTCACGCAGGGCTACACGCCTCGCCAGACCGGCCTCGACCGCTTCATTGCCTTCGACAAGGGCGATTTCATCGGCCGCGATGCGGCGCTGAAGGAGCGCAATGCCGGCACGTCGCAACGGATGGTGACGCTGGAGATCGATGCGCATGACGCCGACGCCAGCGGCTTCGAGCCGGTCTGGCACGACGGCCGGCGCGTCGGCTTCGTCACTTCGGGCGGATTTGGCTACACGATCGGCAAGAGCGTCGCGCTGGCGTTGGTGGACGACGATTTTGCCGAGGAGGGGACGGCACTTTCGGTGCACATTGTCGGCGTCGAGCGGCCGGCGCGGATCATCGCGGCCTCGCCCTACGATCCCTCGGGCAAGGCGATGCGGCAATGAGGAGGATTTTCGATGGTCGATGACGCGGCACGAGACAGCAGGCGCGAACGCCGGCGTGGACGCACGGGCGAAGCCGGCAGCGAAAGCAGCCGCCGGCCCAATTACCGGTCGCTGAAGAACCCGTTCCTGCCGCAGCCGATCTTTTCGGATGATCAGGTCGCCGCGATCCACGACACGGCGCTGCGCGTGCTGGAAGAGCTCGGCATCAAGGTGCTGCTGCCGCAGGCACGAGAGCTTTTCGCCAGCGCCGGCGCGCTGGTCGACCCGGACACCGACATGGTGCGCATCGGCCGCGACATGGTGGTGGTGGCGTTGGCCTCGGCGCCGAAGTCGATCCATGCGCAAGCCGGCGACCGTTCCCGCGACCTGACGCTGGAACTCGGGTCGATGACCTTTCTGGCCGGTTGCGGGGCGCCGAACGTCACCGATCTCGAACGCGGCCGCCGGTCGGGCACGCTGGCCGATTTCGAGGATCTGCTGCGGCTGGTTCAGCATTTCGACGTGCTGCATATGCTCGGCCCCTGCATCGAGCCGCAGGATGTCGACAACCGCTTTCGCCACTATGCCGTCAACCGTGCGCAGCTGACGCTGTCCGACAAATTTCCGTTCGTTTTCGCGCGCGGCACGCCGCAGGTCGAGGACGGATTCGAGATGATCCGGCTGGCCCGCGGGCTGTCGCAGGACGAATTCCTGGCGAAGGCCCATTGCTACACCGTCATCAACACCAACTCGCCGCGCCAGCTCGACATTCCGATGGCGCAAGGCATCATCGATTTCGCGCGGGCTGGCCAGGTCTCCGTCATCACGCCGTTCTGCCTGGCCGGCGCGATGGCGCCGATCACGGTCGCCGGCGCACTGGCGCTGCAGCATGCCGAGGCGCTGGCGGGTCTGACGCTGGCGCAGATCGTGCGGCCTGGCGCGCCGGTCGTCTACGGCTCCTTCTCCTCCAATGTCGACATGAAATCCGGAGCGCCGGCCTTCGGCACGCCGGAGCATGTCAAGGCGACGCTGGGCGCCGGCCAACTGGCGCGCTTCACCGGACTGCCCTGGCGGTCGGGCGGCGGCAGTGCGGCCAACATCTCGGACGCGCAGGCGGCACACGAAACGCAATTCGCGCTGTGGGGCTCGGTGCTGGCCGGCGCGACCATGTGCATCCACGCCGCCGGCTGGCTGGAAGGCGGCTTGAGCGTCTCCTTCGAGAAGATGATCACCGATATCGAGGCGCTGCAGACGGTGGCGGAACTCTGCGCCGCGACGCCCGGTGACGACGATTCAATCGGCTTCGAGGCGATCGCCGAAGTGCAGCCGGGCGGCCATTTCTTCTCGGCCGGCCACACCATGGCGCGCTACCGCACCGCCTTCTACGAACCGCTGGTCGCCGACTGGTCGAACTTCGGCAACTGGACGCAAAGCGGATCGAAGACGGCGAGCGAACGCGCCACCGGCGTATGGCGGCGCGCGGTCGCCGATTTCGAGCCGCCCGCTTCGGCTGCCGCGACATCAGGCGTGCTCGACGAATTCATCGCGCGGCGCACCGAAGAGGGCGGAGCGCTGCCGGTGTCGTAACGGGCAAACCGACTATGTCGGGTTGTCGAGCGTGAACAGATCGCTCTCCTCGTCGTAAGCAAAATACTCGGCGTAGCGGGCCCAGCTGATGACGGCCCGCACCGTCTGGTCGGCATAGTCCTCGGACATGTGATCCTCCAGCTCGTCGCGGAAGCGGCGGGCCGGCGCCTTGTGGTTGGCGCGTTCGTCGAGCACATGTCGGATATGGCCGGCCAGCGGCACATAGGTCGCGAGCTGCTGCACGAACAATTGCTTGCGCGCGTCGACCTCGCTCTCGGCGAAGCGTTTGCCGGCCGGCGTCAGCTGGATATCGCCTTCGGCAAATTCGGCAAAGCGCAGCAGCTGCAGCGTTTCGGCGATCGGGAACAGATCGTCGATCTCGAGCTGCAGGCTGGCGGCCAGCGGCGGCAGGTCGGCATGCCCGTTGTAAGGCGGGGCGGCGACGGCCTCGATCAGGCCGGCGAGCAGGTTGGTCGAAACGCGCGGCAGCACCATGGCGATGCCCGAACCCGGGAAGACGCCGTCGCGGGCAGGGGTGCCCGGCTCCTTCCTGGCGGTCATGCGGGCGTAGATATCCTCGACCAGCGCCCGGAAGGCCGGGTCCAGCCGGTTGCGCGGCTGCGGCAGATCGATCCTGAGTTCGGCGACGACGCGGCCCGGATTGGACGAAAAGATCAGCACGCGGTCGCACATCAGCACCGCTTCCTCGATGTTGTGCGTCACCATCAGGATCGACTCTATCGGCATGCGGCCTTCCGACCAGAGGTCGAGCAGGTCGGTGCGCAGCGTCTCGGCCGTCAATACGTCGAGCGCCGAGAACGGCTCGTCCATCAGCAGCACTTTGGGATGCACCACCAGGGCGCGGGCGAGCCCAACGCGCTGCCGCATGCCGCCGGACAGCTCCTTGGGATAGGCGTTCTCGAAGCCGTCGAGGCCGATCAGGTCGATGGCCGACAGTGCGCGCTTGCGGCGCTCCGCCGGCAAGACGCCCTGTGCTTCGAGTCCGAGCTCGACATTCTGCAGCACGGTCAGCCAGGGAAACAGCGCAAAGCTCTGGAAGACCATGGCGATGCCGTCCGGCGTGCCGGAGACGGCCTTGCCTTCGAAGGCGATGGCGCCTTCGCTCGGCCGGATCAGGCCAGCGATGGAGCGCAGCAAGGTGGACTTGCCGGATCCGGAGCGGCCGAGCAGGCCGACGATCTCGCCAGAGACGAGCGTCAGGCCGACCTGGTCGAGGACGACGAGCTTGCCAGCACTTCCCTTGTCATAGGTCTGGCAGACGCCATGGACTTCGACGAGCGGAAGGGTGTTGGTGATGACAGCTTGGTTCATGATCAGTCTCCTGAAAGGACGGGGTCAGTCGAGCCGCATGCGGCGTTCGGCAAAGACGTAGAGCGGGCGCCAGAGGGTGCGGTTGAAGAGGGTGACGAAGAGCGACATCACGGCGATGCCGAGAATGACGCGCGGGAAATCGCCAGCTTCGGTCGCCTTGGCGATGTAGGAGCCGAGGCCGAAGGCCTCGAGCCTGGTGTTGCCCCAGCTTGCCAGTTCAGCGACGATCGAGGCGTTCCACGAACCGCCGGAGGCGGTCAGCGCGCCGGTGATGTAGTAGGGGAAAATCCCCGGCAGCATGACGTTCTTCCACCACGACCAGGACCGTATCTTGAAGACCTTGGCTGCCTCCTTGAGATCGGAAGGGAAGGCGCTGGCGCCGGCGATGACATTGAACAGGATGTACCATTGCGTGCCGAGCACCATCAGCGGCGACAGCCAGATGCTGGGGCTGGCGCCGGTGGCAACGATGGCGATCACCGCGAACGGAAACAGCACGTTGGCGGGGAAGGCGGCAAGGAACTGCGCCAGCGGCTGAACCCGTTCGGCGACCGCCGGCCGCAGTCCGATCCAGACGCCGATCGGCACCCAGATCACGCTGGCGACCGCGATCAGCACGATCACGCGCAGCAAGGTGAGAAGGCCGCCCTCGAAGGCTTCGACGACATCGTTCAAGCCAAGGGTCTGCCTGAGATAGAGCACCGTCTCGACGACGCCCCAGAGCACCACAAGCAGCACCAGGCCCAGCCAGACGATGTCGAGCGACCGCGATAGCCGGCGCGATGCGGCGGTGGACGCTGCCGGCATGGCCCGCTTGCCCAGGCGAAGCAGCATGGCGCGCTGCCACAGCCAGGCGATCGGCAACCCCACGGTCTGCAGCAGCCGGGCCCGGCGCAGCATGTCGTAGACCCAGGAGCGGGGCTTTTCCTGGCCGGCGGTCTGCTCGAAACGGAACTTGTCGGCCCAGGCAACGATGGGCCGGAACAGCAGCTGGTCGTAGAGCAGGATGAGCACGCCCATCGCCAGCACGGCCCAGGCGACGGCCCTGAAATCCTGACGATCGATGGCCAGAGCCAGCCAGGAGCCGATGCCGGGCAGCTGCACGGTGGTGTTGCCGACGGTGATGGCCTCGGAGGCGACGACGAAGAACCAGCCGCCGGACATCGACATCATGGTGTTCCAGACCAGGCCGGGTGCCGCGAACGGCGCCTCGAGCCGCCAGAACCTTTGCCAGGCCGAGAGACCGAAGCCACGGCTGACCTCGTCGAGATCACCCGGCACCGTGCGCAGCGACTGGTAGAACGAGAACGCCATGTTCCAGGCCTGGCTGGTGAAGATGGCGAAGATCGCGGCACACTCGGCGCCGAGCTGGCTGCCGGGAAACAGGCCCATGAAGAAGGTCACGGTGAAGGTCAGGAAACCAAGCACCGGCACCGACTGCAGGATGTCGAGCGCGGGAATGATCACCATTTCGGCGCGCCGGCTCTTAGCGGCCAGCGTCGCCACCGTGAAGGTGAAGATCAGCGACACGATGATGGCCGCGAACATGCGCAGCGTGGTGCGCAGCGCGTATTCCGGCAAATTGGCGAGATCGAGCGTGACCGGCGAGGTGGTGAGCAGCGTCGTCGGCGCGCGCATGCCGGCGGCGCCATGCGCCAGAAGCACCAGCAAGGTGACCAGCATGGCGAAGGCGATGGTGTCGTAGATGTTGGGCGCGATGCGTGCGCGGGCGAGGGCCGCGGCCTGGCCGAGGGAATTGCGGTTGTGGGGCAGGAAGATCATGGCGAGCCTCGTGATGGGCCAATTGCAGTTTGGCTTGAGAGAGGGTGATTGCGGGCATGCGGAAGGCTGCGACCGGGAGGCGGTCGCGCCGGGCGCCAGGGCTCGGCCGTCAGTGCGGAGATTTGGGCCGGGTCGAAGAGGGGCTCAGGCAGCGCGCCGTGGCAGGGCCGTTCGACGACTGACGCCCTCTTCGGAAACGGGTTTTTGCTCCTGCTTCCAGCGGCATTCCAGGCGGCCACTCACTGGGCCGCGTCGCCAGACGCAGACGAGCCGGGTCGGCGGCATGGTGAAGCCGGCTTTGCCCGCCAGGCCGCGCGTTGTTGCAACGGACGGTCGTGCGGTTGAAGCGGAGCGCGTGCGGAAGGGGATGATGTTGGTGTTCATGGCTCACCTCTTGCGGTCCGGCGGGACAGCAAGGCGAGCCGAAGGCGGGTTATGCCCTGCCGAGGCCCGACCGGCGCCACATGCCGGAAACCAAATCTGTTGACGGGGCCAGTGTCCGGACCGTGCCTGGGGCTTGATCCGGACAGCGACTGGGATAGCTGTCCATAACCTGTTCGATCTCGAGTTGATGCTTCGGTCATCCGAAGCCAAGCCGCCTTACGCCCGCTGCTCGCGAGGTGTCAACGCGGGCACCGGAATCTTAAGTATATGGCCTGATACCAAGGCATAAGGAGGCCGGCCACGCGGCAAGGGATTCACCGGCAATGCATTGAAAAATATAGATTTATTCTCTGCCTTGAAGCGGTCAGATTCCGAGCTTTCCGGCCATTTTTATCAGCTCAGCCAACGACCCGGCCTGCATCTTGCGCATGGCTCGGGCGCGCCGGACCTTGACGGTTATCTCGCTGACGCCGAGGTCGCCGGCGATCTGCTTGTTGAGCCGTCCTTGCACCACCAGTGCCACGACACTGCGTTCGCCTTCGCTCAGCGTTGCCAGTCGTTCGTGCAGGATGGCGAGTTCGGCCGATTGCGTCCGCCGCTGCCGGTCCTTGTCGAGGGCAGCCGCGATGGCATCGAGCAGGTCCTGTTCGCGGAACGGTTTTGGCAGGAAATCGACGGCGCCTGTCTTCATCGCTTGCACCGACATGGCGATGTCGCCATGGCCGGTCATGATGATCACCGGCAGCGGGGCATCAGAATGAGCGAGCTCCTTGTGGAAATCCATGCCGCTCTTGCCGGGCAGGCGCACGTCGAGCACCAGGCAAGAGGGGATGTCAGGCCTCGGTGCGCCAAGGAATTCGGCAACCGAACCGAAGCAACGCACCTCAAGCCCGACCGAGCGCAGCAGGCTGTCGAGCGCTTCGCGCATGGCGGGATCGTCGTCGATGACGAAAACGATCTGTTCTGGCTCGTTCATTGGCTTCACCGGTCTGATCCGCGCGACCCTGTCCTGCCGGCCGGCAGCGAGAAGCGGAAGGCGGCGCCGTGCGGCACTGCCGGCTCCGCCCAGATGCGTCCGCCATGGCTCTCGACGATCGAGCGGCTGATGGCAAGCCCCATGCCCATACCGTCCGGCTTGGTGGTGTAGAAGGCATCGAAAAGCTGGTCCAGTTGCACGCCGTCCAGGCCACGGCCGGAATCGCGGACGGCAATCACGACTTCACCCGGTTTGCCGAGGCTGGTCTGCACCGTTACGTCATGCACGCTCTCATCCTTCACCGCCTCCAGGGCATTGAGGATCAGGTTGAGAATGACCTGCTGGATCTGCACCGGGTCGACCTGGATCTGGGGAAGGCCGTTGGCCAGTTCGGTCCGCAAGGCGGCGTGGTTCCGGCTGGCCTCGTTCTGGACCAGGGGCAACGTTTCCACGACCGTCTTGTTGACGTCGATCCAGACCGCCTTGCCGGCGGCTTTCCTGGTCAGGCCGCGCAGCCGCTTGATCAGCTCGCTTGCGCGTTCGGCATCCCTGACGATGCGCTCGGCCGCCTTGCCGGCCTCATCGCGATTGCCGCCCGCCAGCCAGCGCCGGGCGGCGTTGCCGTTCAGCACGATCGCCGCCAGCGGCTGGTTGAGCTCATGGGCGATCGAGGCCGTCAATTCGCCCAGCATCGTCACCCGCGTAATGTGGGCGAGCTGCGCCTGCGCCTCGCGGGCGGACGCCTCGGCGGCGGCGGTGCGCAGCGCCAGATAGGCGGTGACGGCGATCGCCACCAGGCTGATGGCACAGTTGATCAATCCGGCAGGCATCGAGCCGGCCCGCGTCAGGAAAAAACTCAGCACGGTGAGCGTCATGCAGGCCGCCGCCACCATGGCCACGCCGCGACGGTCGATATAGCGGACCGCGATCAGGACAACTGCGACATAGAAGACCGCTACCGCGATCTCCAGATTGGTGATCGTATCGGCAAGGAAGATCGCCGCCGCCAGCAGCACAAGCAGGGCCGGCAGCAGTGGCCGGCGCCCGAGGAGCGGCCCAAGGAGCGGCAAGGATGATCTTCCAGAAATGCCGGCCTCCTTGCTGCTCAAGCTGCCATGACGGACAGCAGGACATTACCGCGCCGCCTTTCGGCCCGGCAAGGAGCTGCCATATCGCATTGCAGCAGCGAGTACGCCCGTACTTTCGCTGTAGGCACGCTGCCTTGCCATTGGCAATTGGCGCGTCCCGTGCAGAGATGAGCGATGCTCGAAGCTTTCATCGCAATGGTGATCTTCCTGTGCCTGGCGGCGTCGGCGTTCGCCAGCATGGCGATCTGGCCGAGATTGCCGGCCAGACATCGTGATGACGACACGAACAATGTGGTGCGGCTCGCCGCCAATCTGTTCGGGGTCATGACCTCGCTGATGCTCGGCCTGATGATCAATTCGGCCAAGAACACCTTCGAATCGATCGATCACAATGTGCACGCCTATGCGACGGAACTGATCCTGCTCGACAGGACATTGCGCCTGTATGGCCCGGAAACCGACGCGGTGCGCCAGCCGCTGGTCGCCTATGTCCAGCGGGTGGTTACCACCTCGTCACAAAACAGCGAAACGACTATCGCCGCCAACCAGCTGTCCGAACATCTGCTGACGGAGATCGGCTCACGGCTGAATGCGCTGACGCCGCCCGACGCTGTACGTGGTTCCCTCCTGCAGGATGGACGCCAACGCCTGCAGAAAGTGTTGGAACTGCGCTGGACCCTGGTCGAGCAGTCGGAGGGCGCTATCCCCTGGCCGCTGATCGCGATGCTGGTGACATGGCTGGCGCTGATCTTTGCCAGTTTCGGGTTCAGGGCACCGAAGAATGCGATCACTGCCGCAACCTTCATGGTGTCGGCCGTATTGATCGCCGGGGCGATCTACCTGATCCTCGACATGGATGTGCCGTTCTCCGGCCCGATCCAGATTTCGCCAGCGCCGCTGGAGCGGGCATTGGCGGAATTGCAGCGATGATGCGGAACCGGCGGCATTCCCAGGCATTCATGGGAATGAACCACCGGAGGACGACATGGGTTTCGACCAATATCACGAACCGCCTGAAGAACTGTCGCAGAAGGTGCGGACCTTTGCCCGCATGATCACCTCGCTGATCGAGGAGGCGGAAGCCATCGGCTGGTACGAACAGCGCATCTCGGTGGAAAAGGACCCGCAAGCGCGCGCGATCATGAAGAACGCGCAGGGCGAGGAGTTCAAGCATTTCGGCATGGACCTGGAATTTCTGCTGCGCCAGAAGAAGGACTGGCGTGCGGAATTGAAGGAAATCCTGTTCACGACGGGCGACATCGTCAAGGCCGGCGAGCGGGGCGAGAAGAAGGTGGATTGAGCGCCTTAGCCGGCTCTCTCATCAATCGCTGTCGCGCGCGATCAGTTCCAGCGGCCAGACTTCGCGGATGATGCGCGGGCCTTCGGGGCCGGCGAAGGCCGGTAGCAAGGCCAGCAGCATTTCGGCCAGCCGCCGGCCCATCGGCTCCAGCGCCGGGCGGAAAGCGGTCAGCGCCGGGGAGAAATAGCGGCAGAGCGGCGTGTCGACGATGACGATCACTGCAATATCATGGCCGGGCCGGATGCCCATCTCGGCCAGCGCCTTGCAGCCGCCGAGCGCCATGGCGTCGTTGTTGAAGATGATGGCGGTGGGCCGATCCTTGGAGAGCATTACGTCCGCCGTCACCTGATAGCCGCCGGCCTCGTTGATGAAGCCGTCGGCGATCAGGCCGGGGTCGACTTCAATGCCGTGCCGCTCCAGCGCCTTGCGATAGCCGTCCAGGAACAGGTAGCCGAAGTTGAGATCATGCGAAGGGCGGATGGCAGCGATGCGGCGATGGCCGCGCGCGACCAGCCGGTCGACGGCTTCATCACCCGCCCTCTCGAAATCGATATCGAGCGAAGGATAGGTGTCGCCGCCGGATTGACTTCGGCCAAGCGTTGCAAAAGGAAAGCCGGCCTTGCTGAGATAATCGATCCGATCGTCTTCCCGCCGTGTGTTGGCCAACACAACCGCGTCGGCTCGGCGCGTCTCAACCACACGGCGCAGCCTCTCCTGCTGATATTGGCCGGGCTCACCCATGACGACCATCAGATCCAGGTCATAGTCGGCGAGCCGCGCCTGCAGACCGGTCAGGAACGGGATGAAGAACGGTTCGCCATATTGCTGGTCGCCGGGATGCGGCTGCAGCATGAAGGCGATCGAACGCGTGGCGCCCTGGCGCAGGCTGCGGCCGGATTGGTTCGGCGAATAGTTGAGCTTTTTGGCGGCGTCGAGCACGCGCTGGCGGGTGTCGGCATTGACGTCTGCGCGGCCATTCAGCGCCCGCGACACGGTGCCGATCGAAATGTTCAGGTGACGCGCAAGGTCGTGGATGCTGGACGCCAAGGATAGTTCTCCCCCGACCCTTGGCTAGCACCGGCTGCCGCTCAGGCCAAGGCTTCGGGATGATTTTCGCAGGCAGCCGATTGACATTCTACGCTATCGGGTGTGTTCTCGTAAACGTTTACGGAAAAACGTTTACGGTGATGCCGTGAATGCCGTGACATTCGGTCTGGAGGGACCGGACGGGAGGAATGCCGGATGATGAATGTCGTCCTCGTCGGCTGCGGAGCGATGAGCAGGCAGTGGCTTGATGCCGCGAGGCAGATCGACGGGCTTGCCATTGTCGGCCTTGTCGACCTCGACACCGAGCGGGCGAAGGCGAGGGCGGCCGAATACAACCTCACCAGTGCCGTCATCGGCACCAGCCTCGACGCCGTGCTCGACCAGACCAGGCCCGACGCGGTGTTCGATGTCGTGGTTCCCGCCGCCCGCCGCGAGGTGGCGCTCTCCGCCTTTGCCCACAATTGCCATCTCCTGACCGAGAAGCCGCTGGCCGACAGTCCTGAGAATGCCCGTGCCATCATCGAGGCAGCCCGCCAGGCTAGGCGTATCCATGCCGTCGTGCAGAACCGCCGCTATGTCGCCAATGTCAGGCGCATCCGGCGGTTTCTCGACTCCGGTGCCATTGGCGCGGCGACCTCGATCCATGCCGACTTCTTCGTCGCGCCGCATTTCGGCGGCTTTCGCGAGGAGATGGCGCATGTGCTGCTGCTCGACATGGCGATCCACACTTTTGACGCCGCCCGCTACATGGTCGGTGGTGAGCCGGCCGGCGTCTATTGCCAGGAATGGGAGCCGGCCAATTCCTGGTACCGGCAGGGTTCATCGGCCAGCGCCGTCTTCGATCTCGGCGGCGGCAAGACATTCACCTATGCCGGCTCCTGGTGCGCCGACGGTTTTCGCACCAGCTGGGAAGGCAGCTGGCGCATCGTCGCCGAGCGCGGCAGCCTCATTTGGGACGGCCATGACGGCCTGAAGGCAGAAGTGGTGGCGCCGGGCCGCGATGGCCTGATCGACAAGACTCAAGCGATCGACGTGCCGCCGCTCGATCCCGCCGATCGCATCGGTGGCCATCTCGGCATCATCCGGGATTTCATGCACGCCATCGAGACCGGCACCGAGCCGGAGACGCGCGGCGCCGACAACATCAAGAGCCTGGCCATGGTTTTCGGTGCCATCGAGAGCGCCGAGACCGGACGCCGCGTGGCGATCACTGCACAGGAAGAAAAATGATGCCAAACCCGCTTCTCGACATCAGGATCGGCACCATGGTGCGGGCCAATCTCGACGACCCGGCCGCATACATCAAACAAATCCTGCCGCTCGGCTTCGAGAGCATCCAGCCCTTCTTCTGGCAGACGCTGGGTGGCAAGGACCTGCCACGGCTGGCCGGCCAGATCCGCGAGGCGATCGGCGATGCCGATGTCATCGTGTCTTCCCTAGGCGTGTTCGGCAATCCGCTGGAGGGTGGCGAGGTCGATCGCGGCGTGCTTGCGGCTTGGGAAGCGGCCATCGACAATGCGCATCTGTTCGGCACTTCGATGGTCAGCGGCTTCACCGGGCGCCTGCGCGGCAAGACGCTGACCGACAGCCTGCCGCGCTTCCGCGAAGTGTGGGGCCCGCTGGCCAAGCGCGCCGCCGACAAGGGCGTGCGCATCGCCTTCGAGAACTGCGCCATGGACGGCAACTGGGCCACCGGCGACTGGAACATCGCCCACAATCCGGACGCCTGGGAGCTGATGTTCAATGAATTGCCCGACGACAATCTGGGTCTCGAATGGGAGCCCTGCCATCAGCTCGTCTATCTGATCGACCCGATGCCGCAGATCCGCAAATGGGCGCCGCGCATCTTTCATGTCCATGGCAAGGACGCCACCGTGCGCTGGGATGTCATCCGCGAACACGGCGTGTTCGGCCGGCTGCCCTTCGTGCAGATGCGCACGCCGGGTTTCGGCGACAGCGACTGGACGCGGGTGATCAGCGAATTGCGGTTGGCTGGATACAAGGGCGCCATCGACATCGAGGGTTGGCACGACCCGGTCTATCGCGGTGACCTCGAAATCACGGGGCAGGTGCGGGGGCTGGAGTATCTCAAGCAATGCCGGGGAGGTGCCAGCTACCTGCCAAATCCGACGTGAGGCCAAATTTGATGTGAGAAGCGGCTAGCGGGAGGAGCCGGCCGTCAAGTGCTACTGCCGAAGCAATCGTCAAAAGCCCCTCGGCTGACGAGGGAACAATGGGAGGACAAGTGCATGAGCATCGCGATCAGAACGACACTTCTGCGCACGACCGTCGTGGCCGCCGCCACTGCGCTCTGCGCCGCCATCTCGACCTTGCCGGCACAGGCGCTCGACGCGCAGTGGTGCAAGGATGTCCACATCAGGTTCTTCGTCGGCGGCGCCGAGGGCGACGCTTTCGGCACCATCGTCTATAATGGCGCCAAGCAGGCGGCGGCCGATCTCGGGCCGAAGGTCGACTACATCTTCTCCGGCTGGGACGTCGAAAAGATGGTGCAGCAATTGCGCGAGGCGGTCGCCGTCAAGCCCGGCGGTATCGCCATGATGGGCCATCCCGGCGACGACGCGATCATGCCGCTGGCCGAGCAGGCGCATAAGGACGGCATCAAGATGATGTACCAGAACGTGCCGGTGCCGAAGGTGACGGCGGCGTTCGGCGGCGGCTATGTCGGCGCGCAGCAGGAGCAGCACGGCCGCGCGCTCGGCGCCGAGGCGTTCAAACTGGCCGGGCTGAAATCCGGCGACAAGGCGATCATGATCGGCCCGTTCGACAATGAGAGCCGGGGCGCGCGCGAGCGCGGGACGGTGGCCGCATTGAAAGAGGCCGGCGTCGATGTCGTACAAATCAATTCTGTACCCGAGTGGGCAGCCGATCCGAATCTGGCCATCCCGGTGATCACCGCGGCACTGCTCAACAATCCCACCGTCAAGGCGGTCGGCTATCCCGGCGGGCAGATGCTCGGCAATGTGCCGACCTACATGCAGGCCGCGGGGAGGAAGCCCGGCGATGTCTTCAACTTCGGCTTCGACACCAGCCCGCAGATCGTCGAGGGCTTCAAGGGCGGCTGGGTGCAGTTGACGGCCGACCAGCAGCCATTCCTGCAGGGCTATCTGCCGATCCTCAGCCTCTGCCAGCAAGTGGTGCTGGGTCTCGCGCCGCTGAATGTCGACACAGGCGCGGGCTTCGTCACACCGCAGAATTATGAGATCGTCTCAGAGCTCGCCAAGCAGGCGCTGCGCTGACCTCCCAAGGCTGCCGGCCGGGTCGAGCCCGGCCGGCAGGACCGCCGGCGAAGATGTCCGGCAAGCGACAATGACAAGCGAGGATCCGATGGCCGAACGCATCATCGAACTGCGCGATATCAAGAAATCCTATGGTCAGGTCTATGCGCTGGGCGGCGTCAATCTCAGCGTCGACCGCGGCGAAGTGGTCGGCCTGATCGGCGACAATGGCGCCGGCAAGTCGACGCTGATCAAGATCCTGTCCGGCGTCGTCAGGCCGACCAGCGGCGAGATCCTCGTGCGCGACAAGCCGGTGACCGGCTGGAGCGCGGCGCGGTCGCGCGACGCCGGCATCGAGACGGTGTTCCAGGACCGGGCGCTCGCCGTGCAGCAGACCATCGTGCGCAACATCTTCATGGGCCGTGAGCTGACCGGCTTCATGGGCTGGCTGAAGGTCAACAAGGAGATCGAGGAGGCGAGCCGGCTGATGCGCGAGATCGGCTTCACCTCAAAGGTGTTCACGCCGCATTCGATCGTCGGCCAGCTCTCCGGCGGCGAGCGCCAGGGCGTGGCGATCGCGCGCGCCATCTACAAGCAGGCCGAGCTGATCATCCTCGACGAGCCGACGACGGCACTGTCGCTGACCGAGACCGCCAAGGTCTTCCATTTCGTGCGCCAGGTGCGGGCGGGCGGACGCTCGATCCTGTTCATCGGCCACAACATCCATCACGTCTTCGATATCGCCGACCGCTTCGTGGTGCTCGACCGTGGCAAGGTGGCGCTGACTGCCGACCGGAGCCAGGTCAAGTCGGCGGAGGAGCTGATCAATTTCATGGAAGACGTCGCGCACCCCGGCGGATTGCCTGGGTTGCACGAGGCCGGCGAAGCGGAGCAGCGAGCGCAATGAGCAAGACCATGGAACCCGATCTCCAAAGCCCTCTCGGCGCGCATGGCGGATCCGCCCGCAAAGAGTGGAAACACCCATCCGACCATTGGCTGCGCGGCTTCGTCCTCGACAACCGCGCCTCGCTCGGCACGCTCGCCGTGTTCATCGTCATGATGGCGGTGTTCATGATCGCCAACCCGACCGTGTTCACCACCTGGTATCTCTACAGTTCGGTGCTGACGACGCTACCTGTGGCGCTGTTCGTGGTCGTGCCGCTGGTCTTCGTCGTCACCTGCGGCGAGATCGACCTGTCGTTTCCGGCAACGATGGGTTTTGCCTCCTGGGTCTTCTCGCTCGTGGTGCAGGCCGGCTACGATCCGTTCGTCGGCATTGCGGCCGCACTTGTCACCGGCATGCTGCTCGGCTTCCTCGTCGGATCGCTGGTCGTCTATGGCGGGCTGTCGTCGCTGATTGCCACGCTTGGCATGAATTTTTTGCTGCGCGGCCTGATCCAGATCATCAACGAAGGCAAGTCGATGTCGCTGACCGGCCTTGCCGACAGCTGGGCTTACAAGATCTTCTCCAGCCAGGTTTACGGTATCCCGGTGCAGATTTTCTGGGCCATAGCCTTCGTCGTGCTGTCGGCGATGCTCTACAACAGGCACCGCTTCGGCGCGCAGGTGAAGGTGGTCGGCGACAATCCCGACAGCGCCCAGCAGATGGGCATCGACGTCAAGCGGGTGCGGGTGAAAGTGTTCGTCTTCGTCGGCATTGGGGCTGCGATCGCCGGCACCTTCTCGGTGATGATCAACTTCACCTGGTGGCCGACGGCGGGCGACGGCTACCTCCTGCCGGTGCTGGCCTCGGTCTTCGTCGGCGGCACGCCGACCTGGGGCGGCATCGGCACCGTTGCGGGTGGCGCGATCGGCGCGGTCACCGTGTCGTTCATCCAGACCGGTGTTGTCGCGGCGGGCCTGAGCGGCTTCTACGTGCAGTTCTTCAATGGGCTGATCATCATCCTGTCGCTGCTCGGCCATAAGTGGAACCAGGCAAGGTACAGGTGAGGGGGTGAGCTGCAGTTGAACGCGGCTCACACCGCCGCGACAAACCCGTCCAGCACGCGTTTCTGGCCGGCCTTGTCGAAGTCGATGGTCAGCTTGTTGCCTTCGATCGCGGAAATGTTGCCGTTGCCGAACTTCTGGTGGAAGACGCGGTCTCCAACGCTGAAGGCGGATGGCGTGTCGGAGACGGATTTGGCGACCAGTTCGCCGTCGATGGTCCGGCCTTTGACCGAGGTGCGGCCGGCGCCGTAGCCTGAGTCGGTTTCGCCATAGCCGATGCGCTCGACCTGATGGCCGGAGCGCGAGCCCCAGTTGCGGTCGGTCGCTTCGGTGCGATTGGCCTGCGCGCGCTGCCAGCCCGGCGTCGCATAGGTGTTGGAGAAGGCGCCGGATTTTTCGGTGTCGGCGCCGACATTGTCGAAGCGCGACGCGCCATACGGGTTCTGCCTTCCTGCCCCTTGGCCGCCACGGCCGGAGGCGAACGAGCCGCTGCCGTACGAATTGCCATAGCCGCCATAGCTATTGCCGCTTTCGGCGACCTCGACATGGGCTTCCGGCAGTTCCTCAAGAAAGCGCGACGGGATGGTCGATTGCCAGAGGCCGTGGATGCGGCGGTTGGAGACGAACCACAGATGCAGGTTCTTCTTGGCGCGGGTCAGGCCGACATAGGCGAGACGGCGCTCTTCCTCCAGCCCGGAGCGGCCGCCTTCATCGAGCGCGCGCTGATGCGGAAACAGGCCTTCCTCCCAGCCAGGGAGAAAAACGGTCTCGAATTCGAGGCCTTTCGCCGAATGCAGCGTCATGATGTTGACGGCGTCGAGCGTGGCATTCTGCTCGGCATCCATGACCAGCGCGACATGTTCGAGGAACGAGCGCAGCGACTCGTATTCCTCCATCGAGCGGATCAGCTCCTTCAGGTTTTCCAGCCGGCCAGGCGCTTCGACCGAGCGATCGTTCTTCCACATATCGGTGTAGCCGCTCTCTTCGAGAATGGTCTCGGCGAGTTCGGTGTGCGGCGTGGTTTCCAGTGCCTTCTGCCAGCGCTCGAAATTGGCTGCCACCTCGCGCAGGGCAGCGCGTGGCTTCGGCTTCAACTCGTCGCTTTCGGCGAGCTTGGCGGCGGCTTCCAGCATCGGCACGCGCAGCGCGCGCGCCGTGTCGTGGATCTGGCGGATGGTGGTTTCGCCAAGGCCGCGCTTGGGCACATTGACGATGCGCTCGAAGGCGAGGTCGTCGGCGCCTTGCGCGACGACGCGGAAGAAAGCCAGCGCATCACGGATTTCCATGCGCTCGTAAAAGCGCGGGCCGCCGATGACGCGGTAGTTGAGGCCGAGCGTGACGAAGCGGTCCTCGAATTCGCGCATCTGGAAGGAGGCGCGGACGAGGATCGCCATGTCGTTGAGTTTGTGTTTTTGCCGCTGATAGGCCTCGATCGTCTCGCCGACGGCGCGAGCTTCCTCCTCGGAATCCCAGGCGGCGTGGACATGCACCTTGCCATCCTCGGGCTCGTCGCGGTCGGTGAACAGCGTCTTACCGAAACGGCCCTCATTGTGGGCGATGAGATGGGAGGCGGCGCCAAGGATGTGCGCGGTGGAGCGGTAGTTGCGCTCCAGCCGGATGATGGTGGCGCCGGGAAAATCCTTGTCGAAGCGCAGGATGTTGTCGACCTCGGCACCGCGCCAGCCATAGATGGACTGGTCGTCATCGCCGACGCAGCAGATGTTGACTTTGTTATCGCTCGCGGGCTGTTCCGCGCCTGCCGGCGCGGGCCCTCCGCGCGGGCCTCGCAACGGCTCGGACGCCCGGTCGGGCTTGCGGCCTTCGGCCGATCGCAGATCCGTCGACGTTGACGCACGCCCGGCATCTGGCCGCTGCGCCAAAAGCCGCAGCCACATGTATTGGGCGGTGTTGGTGTCCTGGTATTCGTCGACGAGGATGTATTTGAAGCGCCTGTGGTAGTCCTTCAACACATCCGGATTGGCGCGGAAGATGCGGATGGGGTGGCAGAGCAGGTCGCCGAAGTCACAGGCGTTGAGTGTCTTCAACCGCTCCTGATAGGCCTTGTAGAGTTCGCGGCCCTTGCCGTTGGCGAAGGCGCGCGCGTCACCCTCGGCGATGTCGACTGGGCCTTGCCCCTTGTTCTTCCAGCCGTCGATCATCTGGGCGAACTGCTTGGCCGGCCAGCGCTTGTCGTCCAGCCCCTCGGCCTGGATCAATTGCTTGATCAGCCGCACGACGTCGTCGGTGTCGAGGATGGTGAAATCGGAACGCAAGCCGGCGAGTTCGGCGTGCCTGCGCAGCAGCTTCACCCCGATCGAGTGGAAGGTGCCGAGCCACGGCATGCCTTCGACATTGCCTTCGCCGATCAGGATGCCGATGCGCTGCTTCATCTCGCGCGCGGCCTTGTTGGTGAAAGTTACCGCCAGGATCTGCGAGGGGAAAGCCTTGCCGGTGGCAAGGATGTGGGCGATGCGGGTGGTCAGTACGCGGGTCTTGCCGGTGCCGGCGCCGGCCAGCACCAGAACCGGGCCTTCGGTGGTCTCCACCGCCAGCCTTTGTTCCGGATTGAGCCCCTTGAGATAGTCGGGCGCACTGTTCTGGCCGCTGCGGGCAGCCATGGCGCGCGCGGCGATGCCCGACGGGGCCGTGGGCCGCGCATTGGGTTCGTCGAAAAAGGGCATGTCTTCCGAAAAGCCGGACATCTCCCCCGAATGTAGTGATTCGGTGGGGAAAGACCAGAACTGTCTACGTTTTGTTCCCGGTAAAGTGCCTGATATCGCGGTTCAGGCCTTGCGATAACCCAGGGCGACGAAGAACCGATGTCCGAACGAGCGCGCTTCGTCCGTCATCACGGCGCCCAGCGCAACCTGCATCTGATCGTAGTAGCGGCTGCCGGCGGGTGACACCAGGAAGGCCTCATAAAGCTTGAGGTCGGCCATGGACATATCCCGATAGATGTAGGCTGCGGATTCCATGGCATCGTTGTCGATGTCACGGCGCAGGCCCTCCGTTTGCTTGCGCAGCAGGGCCATGACCTGGTCGTCGGGCAGGGGCTTTCCGGCCGCGCCCAGCATTTCGGTGAGCATCGCATAGCCCATGTTCAGGGCGACGGCTTCGCCAGTGTCGACGGCGCTGATATCGTCCATCATCTTCCGGTACAATGCGAGCCGGGCCGGATCCCTGGATTGAAGCTCGCCGAGGATTTTGGGCCCCTCGATTTTCTTGCGCTCCTTTGCTTCCGGCGACGAAGCCTGGATCTCCAAGGCGGTGACCTGTTTGCCCAGGGGCGAAGCATAGAACGACGCCAGTTCGGACAGGTCCTTGGCGCTCAGCCTGTCCGCCATCCGGGCTTCGATGGCTGCCTCCATCTTCTCCGGGTCAAAGGCACCTTCCATGGCGGCGGCAAGGGCGTCCTGGACTTTTTGCGGCGGCATCCCCGGCGCCGATTTCACGGCCGCGGTGAAACCCGGGCCGATACCCATCAGCATCTCGTGCAAGCCGTTCACCTTGTTGATGTCGCTGACTGTCTGCGCCGGGGCGGCCACAGTGCCGGCAACGAGTGGCACGAGGCAGTAGAGCACAAACGCAATGCGCGTCAGGGGCGGAACGAATGACGGCATTTTGCTTACTCCACGGGAGAGATCATCCATGGAGACTGATGGAAAACCCTGATGCAGGCAAGATGAATTGCCACCTTGGCGTGTGGGGCAACTTGACAGGCGAGGCAGGCGGGGGAAAGCTGCGAATAGGGGCAGGAACGGTGCACCGGGCTGTCCATGGGGCGTCGCAAAGCGCAACAGTCGAAGGAGTATCATCTTGGCTGTCACCATCACCTCCCTCATCCTCTTCCTCATCGGCCTGGCCCTTGGCGCCGGTGGTATCTGGTTGGCCTCGCTGGGTGGCAGCTGGTACTACATCGTCGTCGCCCTGGCGTTCCTGATCGCCGCCTGGCTGCTCTACCGGCGCCGCTCCACGGCGCTGTGGCTCTACGCGGCAATCGTGCTCGGTACGCTGGCCTGGGCGGTCTGGGAAACCGGCTTCGACTGGTGGGAACTCGGCCCGCGCGGCGGCATCATCGTGCTGGTGGCGCTGTGGCTTCTGACGCCGTGGGCGAGGCGCGGCCTTGCCGGTCCTGACGGGCGTGCGCCACTGATCCTGGCGGTGCTGGCATCGCTGGCGGTGGCCGGCTATTCGATGACCACGGACCCGAAGGACATTGGCGGTGCGCTCGACACCGACAAGGTGATCCCCAACGCCAATCTCGGCAACGATGTGCCGGCGGGCGAATGGCACTTCTATGGCCGCACGCAGTTCGGCCAGCGTTATTCGCCGCTCGACCAGATCACGCCGGACAATGTCGCCAATCTGCAGCCGGCCTGGACCTACCGCACCGGCGACGTGAAGGGGCCGGACGATATCGGCGAGACCACCTATCAGGTGACTCCGCTCAAAATCGGCGACACGCTCTACATCTGCACGCCGCACAATTTCGCCATCGCGGTAGACGCTGCGACCGGCAAGGAGAAGTGGCGCTACGATCCCAAGATCAAGCTCGACAAGGACCGCCAGCACCAGACCTGCCGCGGGGTGTCCTATTATGCCGATGCCGCCGGCGCCGCCGGCCAGCCCTGCGCGACCCGTGTCTATCTGCCGACGTCCGATGCGCGGCTGATCGCGCTCGATGCGGCCACCGGTCAGGTCTGCCCCGCTTTCGCCGAGGCCGGCACGCTGAACCTCTTGACCGGCATGCCTTACCCGAAGTCGGGCTATTATTACTCGACCTCGGCACCGCTGATATCAGGCGGCAAGATCATCGTCGGCGGCGCGGTGAACGACAATTATTCGACGCAGGAGCCGTCCGGCGTCATCCGCGCCTATGATGCGAGCACCGGCAAACTGATCTGGAACTGGGATTCCGGCAATCCGGACCAGACGACGCCGTTGCCGGCCGGCCAGACCTACACCGCCAACTCGCCCAACATGTGGTCGACGCCGAGCGCCGACGAGAAGCTCGGCCTGCTCTATGTGCCGCTTGGCAACCAGACGCCGGACCAGCTCGGCATGGGCCGTAGCGCCAATGTCGAGAAATTCTCCTCCTCGATCACCGCGCTCGACCTCAACACCGGGCAGCTGAAATGGGTACGGCAGACTGTGCACCACGACCTCTGGGACATGGACGTGCCGGCGCAGCCGAGCCTGATCGACATCACCAAGGCCGACGGTTCGGTCGTGCTAGCGCTGGTCGGACCGACCAAGCAGGGCGACCTCTATGTGCTCGACCGGCGCACCGGCGAGCCGTTTATTGCCGTTAAGGAAGTGCCGGCGCCGGGCGGCGCCATCGAGGGCGACCATACGTCGCCGACGCAGCCGGTCTCCGATCTTACCTTCATGCCGAAGCCGCTCACCGGCGCCGATATGTGGGGCATTACCATGTTCGACCAGCTGGCCTGCCGGATCGAATTCCAGGGCCTGCGCTACGAGGGCCGCTACACGCCGCGTTCCGTACAGGGCTCGCTCATCTATCCCGGCAATTTCGGCACCTTCAACTGGGGCGGCGTCGCTGTCGATCCGGTGCGGCAGGTGATGTTTGGCATGCCGACCTATCTGGCGTTCAAGTCGCAGCTCATCCCGCGCGACCAGGTGCCGCCGCCGGATGAAGGACGCGGCAGCGAGCAGGGGCTGAACCGCAATGAGGGCGCGCCCTATGCGGTGGTGATGGGACCGTTCCTGTCGCCGCTCGGCATTCCCTGCCAGGCGCCGCCCTGGGGCTATGTCGCCGGCGTCGATCTGAGGACCGGCGCGATCGCCTACAAGCACCGCAACGGCACCATCTACGACATGACACCGCTGCCGCTGCCGCTCAAGGTCGGGGTGCCCGGCATTGGCGGGCCGATGATCACCGCCGGCGGTGTCGCCTTCCTGGGTGCGGCGGTCGACGACTATCTGCGCGCCTATGATTTGACGTCAGGCAAGCAGCTCTGGCAGGCACGGTTGCCGGCCGGCGGACAATCGACGCCGATGACCTATACGGTCGCCGACGGGCGCCAGTTCGTGGTCATCGTCGCTGGCGGCCATGGCTCGGTCGGCACCAAGCCGGGGGATTATGTCATGGCTTACGCGCTGCCGAAGTAGCTGGGTCGCGCTCGCCGAAAGCAGTTTCGGCGTTAGCCGAGCCCCAAATGGCTCTTCAGGCTGGGCACAGAGCCCAGCACCTGGTTGGTCAAATCGGGACCGGCGGCGACTTCAGCCTGCTGGACCAGAGTCTCGCCGGCCTTCTGGATCTGCGCAATGTCGAGGCCGGATGCCTTGAGCGCGGCGAGGCCGTTGACCAGCGCGCCGGCCTTCTCGCCGAGAACGCCGCCAAGCGCGCCCTGCAGTGATGACAGGAAGCCACCACCCCCGCCGGCAGGGGCCGCGGCCATGACGTCATATTTCTGCGCCAACGCATCGGCGCCCGGGATCTTGGCGAAGAAGGTTGAGGCGGTGGTGCCTTCCGCCTCGTGCTCGAGCACCGAGAAAATGGTGCCGACGACTTTTTCGGTCGTTGCCTGATCAAGGCCGGCCTTCTGCGAGACGGTGTTCACGATATCCTGTACGTCCATGACTTCACCTCAACCTTGGGTTTTCGTGTTTGCCGGACGGCGCTGGCGGCCGCGGACCTTGACCATGGACCTCCGGCTTGCCGCGACAACAGTCGCGCGCATCGCCAGAAGGGCGGTTGCGGCAACCATGAAGGCGGTTGCCAGGATCGGCGAGGGCATGGTCATCGGCGTTTTCCTTTTCAGATCGGCCTTTAGGGTCAGATCGGGCCTTTCGGGACCGTGGCCGCGCGATGGGCGACCGGATTATCAGTTTCCCCTACTATTGTGGCCGCGCCATCAAGATTTGTCGCCGATGACAAGAATGTGATGAGGCTCCGGCCAGCCTCTCAATCGTGGCGAATGACGATCTTGCCGAACGCATTGCCACGCGCGTAGTGGCGGAAAGCCGCCAACGCATCTTCGAACGGGAAGACGCTGTCAATGACCGGCTTCAGCCCGTGCATGGCGATGGCATTGTTCATGGCGAGAAACTGGGCGCGGCTGCCGACGGCAATGCGCCTGACGGTGGTGACGGTGGCGGCGAGGGCGGCGATGCTGATCGACGAGGCGCTCTTGTCCAGCCAGCCGACCTGGCTGACCTGGCCGCTGAACGCCACGGCCTTCAGGGATTGGTCCATGGTTCCGGCGCCGCCGACCTCGACGATCACGTCGACGCCGCGGCCGCCGTTCAGTTCGCGCACCTTGGCATGCCAGTCCGGGGTCTTGCGGTAGTCGACCACCGCGTCGGCGCCAAGCTCCAGCAGGCGCTCTGCCTTGCTGTCGCTGGATGTGGTGGCGATGACGCGGGCGCCGAAGAATTTGGCCAGTTGCAGCGCAAACAGCGACACGCCGCCCGACCCTTGAGTCAGCACGGTCTGGCCGGGCAATAACGGCGCGCCACCCGAGATCGCGTTCCAGGCGGTGACGGCGGCGCAGGGCAAGGTGGCAGCCTCCTCGAACGACAGATGCGGCGGGATGTGCACGGCGGCATCCTCGGGCAACAGCGCGTATTCGCTCAGCATGCCGTCGAGCGAGCCGCCGAGTTGTGCGGCGAAATCCCAGCCGAACGGCCCATCGATCCAGCGCGGGAAGATGGCGGCGGCAATCCTGTCGCCGACCTTGACGCGGGTGACGCCGTCGCCGATCGCCACGACTTCGCCGGCGCCGTCGGAAACAGGGATCAGATCGGGCTTGACCGGCAGCGGATAGTAGCCTTGCAGGATAGACAGTTCGCGGGCGTTGAGCGAGACGGCGCGGACGGCGACCAGTATCTGGTGCGGGCCGGGCGTGGGGATCGGCTCGTCATGCATGACGATGCCGTCAATGCCGCCGCCGAGATTGGCACGGTAGGTTTTCATGGTGTTTTCCTGTTGTCCGGGTCTGTTGATGGCGTGATTTACGACACGATGAACTGGTGGTCGGAAAGGATGCGGCCCTCATCGTCCAGGACGAAGAACTCATGGCCGACAGCAAGCACCGTATCGGAGTCCCGCGGCAGCATTTCCCAGGTCAGCAGGACGCCGTTCTGCACGACCTGAATGCCCGGTCTTGCGCGGAACCGGTTGCGTCCCTGAACGACATTTTTCTCGTGTGAAGCAGTTACGCGCGCCTCGATTTCGGCATGACCATGATAGGCGGCCGATGTCAGATAGTTCGCGCCTTCCGGAGCCCACAGCTCGGTGATCGTCTGGCGCCGAACGGCGGCGTCGGTTTCATGCCACATGGCGACATAGCGGCTCGCCATTTGCTCGATGGTCTTCATCGGTCGTCTCCTTTTTCGAACGCTGTCTATGGAGGCAAGCTATTGGAATCAATTGGCTGGAAAAATTGGTGAAATCGGTATAGGCAATAAACATCATCTATATAATCTAGAGAACAGCATGGCTCGTACCGACGTTTTCACCGGCCTGTCCGAGTTCCTCGCGGTTGCCGCGCATGCAAGCTTCCGGGTCGCGGCGGCCGAACTTGGCGTGACGCCCGCGGCGGTCAGCCAGGCGGTCCGCACGCTTGAGGCTCGCGCCGGCATGCCGCTGTTCCAGCGCACGACACGGCGCGTGGCGCTGACGGAAGCGGGGAGGGATTTTCTGGCGAGGCTGAAGCCGGCCTCCGACGAGATCGGCGACGCCTTCGACGCGCTGTCGGTTCTCAGCCAGCGCCCGATGGGAAACCTCAAGCTCTCGGTGCCGCGCATTGCGCTGGAGCTGGTGCTCTATCGGCTGCTGCCCGGCTTTCGCCACGCATTTCCCGACATCACCCTGGACATCGACGTCGACGATGCCTCGGTCGACCTGATGGCGGGTGGCTATGATGCCGGCATCCGCATCGGCGAATTTATCGAGCAAGACATGATCGCCGTCAGGATCACGCCGGACTTTGCCTGGTCGGTGCTTGGCGCACCGTCCTATTTCGCCACGCGTGGACGGCCGCAAGCACCCGAAGACCTGATGCATCACGAATGCATCCGCTACCGTTTTCCGACCGCGCGAACAATCTACCGCTGGCAGTTCGCGCGCGACGGCCGTGAATTCTCGCTCGATGCGCCCGGCGGCATCGTGGTCAACGATCACATCAGCATGATCGAACTGGCCACAAGAGGCGTCGGCCTCTGTTATTCCGCCGACAGAGTTGCCGCCACCGAGCTGGCATCCGGTGCGCTCGAGCCGGTGCTCCAGCCCTTTCTGCCGACCAAACCCGGCCTGTTTCTGTACTTCCCGACCCGCAGCCAGGCGCAACCGAAGCTGCGCGCGTTCATCGACGCGGCGACCGGGTTCATGCGCTCGCGATGAAAATGCGGTTTCGATGTCTCAGTCATTCGTGACTGGACGGGGCAACGCGCGCCCCTATCTTGCGCATATCCCGAGACCGAAGGAGCGCGCCATGACCGACGTCAACACCAAGCCTGCGATCACCCAGGCGATGATCGATGCCTATGACGAATACACGCATCTGACGCTCGACCGCCGCCGTTTCATGGAACAATTGACCAGGCTTGCCGGATCGGGTGCGGCAGCCGCGGCCATTGCGCCGATGCTGGCGGCGAACTCCGCCCAGGCGGCGATCGTCGCCGACAACGATATCAGGGTGAAGGGCGAGGACATCACCTATCCCGGCAGCAGCGGCGAGATGAAGGGCTATCTGGTCAAACCGGCAAACCAGACCGGCAAGCTCGGCACCGTCATCGTCATCCATGAAAACAGAGGGCTCAACCCGCATATACGCGACGTCGCCCGGCGCGTGGCGCTGGAGGGGTTCGTGGCCCTTGCACCGGATTTCCTGTCGCCGCTTGGCGGTACGCCCGGTGACGAGGACAAGGCGCGCGACATGTTCACCAAACTCGACCCGGCGCAGACGGTCGCCAACGCCGTGGCGACCGTTGCTTTCCTCAAGGCCGACAAGGATGGCAACGGCAAGGTCGGCGCCATCGGCTTCTGCTGGGGCGGCGGCACGGCCAACATGCTGGCCGTCAACGCGCCCGACCTCGCCGCCAGTGTTGCCTATTACGGCATGCAGCCGAAGGCCGCCGACGCGTCGAAGATCAAGGCCGCGCTGATGCTGCACTATGCCGGGCTCGACGATCGCACCAACGCCGGCATCGATGCCTTCAAGAAGGAACTCGATGCCGCGCATGTCGAATATACGGTCTATGTCTATGAAGGCGCCAACCATGCCTTCAACAACGACACATCGGCGGCGCGCTACGACAAGAAGGCGGCCGATCTCGCCTGGGGCAGGACGATCGCCTTCCTGAAGGAAAAGCTGAAATAGCCGGTCAGGCGACCGACGGCGCCCAGACAGTTTCGAAGGCCGGCGACAGGGTGAAGCCGGCAGGCCGCGTGGAAACGGGCGGCGGGCGGCGCATGCCCTCCTGAAGGTACTGCAAAGCCGATGTCAGCCCGTTCATCGTGTAAGGCTTGGCGATGACGCCGATCGCACCGGCGAAATGATCGGGAATGCGCTTCGGATTGGCGGTCATGAACACCACCATCGAGCTCTTCTTCTGGCCGATATATTCGGCCACCTCGACGCCCGTCGGGCCATCGGTGAGGTGGATGTCGACAAAGGCGATGTCGGCATCCGTGGACTCAACCATGCTCTTTGCCTCCGACGAGGATGTCGCCCAGCCGACGACCTTATGGCCGGCCTCTTCGACAAGGCTTTCCAGTTCCATGGCCAGCAGCGCTTCGTCCTCGACGATCAGGACCTTGAGCGGTTCAATCATGACACATTCCCTTTTTGCTGCGGTTCGTTCGGCATCGAGATCACGACCTTGGTTCCGGGTCCGGCGTCGCGCCATTCGATATCGGCTTGCAACTGGCGGGCGAGCGACTTGATCAGCCGCATGCCGAAAGACGCATCGCCACTTGCATCGGTCATGCCGACACCGTCGTCTGACACCTCGATGTTGAAGTGGCCGTCGGGCTGGCTCATCTTGATGCCGATGCGGCCGGCCGTGGTCCCGTCGGGTCCTTCCTTGAAGGCGTGCTTCAAAGCATTGGTGACGAGTTCATTGACCATCAGCGCGACAGGCGTCGCCTTTTCCGCTGAAATCACAATGGGTTCGAGCTCGAGTTTCGACTTGATCCCGGAGCGCCCCGACGCCGTCAGTAGATCGGTCACCAGGTCCTTGGCGAAGTCCGAGACGTCGAAACGGCTGACATCCTTCGACTGGTAGAGCCGGCGATGCACGGTGCTCAGCGCCTCGATACGCTCCAGCATGGTGGTTAGCGAATGCCTGGTCGCTTCGTCCTGTATGGTCCGGCGCTGCATGATGATCAGGGACGAGATCATCTGCAGATTGTTTTTCACCCGATGATCGACCTCGTGCAGCAAGGTGGTCTGCGCCTCCAGCGCTGCTTCCAGTTCGGCGGTGCGCTCCTTCACCGCTTTCTCGAAGCGGTCCTTGTCGGCGGTGATGCGATGTTCCGATCGCTTGCGATCCGAGACATCGAGTTGCGAGGCGAAAAAGAACTGTAGTTCGCCTTTGTCGTTGGAGACGGGGCTGAGGTAGAGCGCGTTCCAGAAGGTCGACCCATCCTTGCGATAGTTCAGGATGTCAACGGCGACGTCGTTTTTGTCCTCGATCGCCGAGCGTATCTCCGCAATGGCAGCCTTGTCGGTCTTCGGCCCCTGCAGGAAGCGGCAGTTCTTGCCAATGACCTCGTCGCGGCCATAGCCGGACAGCCGCAGGAACGCGTCATTGGCAAAGACGATCGGATTATCGGGCTGACGGGGATCGGTGATGATCATCGACATGCGGGTGGCGCGGATGGCCGCCGCGAACGGGTCGCCCTTGCCATGCTCGACATGAAGGTCGTCCGTCATGTGCCAAGCGTCGGCAGGCTCCCTGGTCCGTTTCCAGTCCATTGTGTCACTCCAAGCCGTTTTCGTGGGGGACAACGGCTCAAGTGAGGAATTGGTTCAATCCTGGACGTGTTGTCGCAGTTTGGCGGGATCGGGAACCGACCCGATAGTTTTACAACCAATTGATAAGAAAGGTTTTTTGGTGCCTAGCGTGCCCGTTGCAGGCTTGTGGAAGGCAACGCCTGCGACCACCAGCGCGATGCCCAGGCAATCGCCGAAACTTGGAATCTGGCGCAACACGATGACGCCGATCAGCGTTGCAGTGACCGGCAGCAGCGACAGCATCAGCGCGAAACTGGAGCGCGGCAATCGCGACATGGCAAGCTGGTCGCAGACATACGGGATGACCGAAGAGCAGATGCCGACGCCGATGGCGGCGATGAGCAGCGGCGGTGAGAAAAAGGCGGGCAGCGCATCGGTGAAGCCGATCGGCAGCACGACGATGAAGGCAACCGCCATGGCGGCACCCAAGCCGGCGATGCCGTCGCCGGCGCCGGCACGGGCGACGCGGTGGCCGAGCACGATGTAGCCGACAAAGAGGGCGCCATTGAGGAAGGCCCAGAACAGCCCGATGGGATCGCTGGACCATTTGACATCGATGAGCAGCAAGGTGCCGGTGACGGCCACGGCAAGAGCGGCGAGATTGCGTGGGCTTCTCAGACCGATCACAGCGATGCCGATGGTGCCGACGAATTCGATCGCCGCCACCAGCGAGATCGGCAAGCGGTCGAGCGCGAGATAGAAGGAACAGTTCATCACCGCCAGGCAGGCGCCCAAAGCGACGAGCAGGAGCCGGGTCGAGCGATCAGCGCGGGCAAAGGTTTGCCACGGACGGGTCAGCGGCGCGAAGATCAGCGCGGCGGTGGCGATGCGCAGCCACGCCATGCCGAGCACGCCGACATGCGGGAACAGCAGCACGGCGAAGGCCGGCCCGAGATAGTGGAAGACGGCGCTGACGCCGAACCAGACATGCGGTGGCAGTTTTGTCGCCAGGCCGTCGAGTCTGGGACCACTGGGGGCAGGGCGGGCGGCGGGTGCTTGCATCTGATCGTTCATCGGATCAGTATCGCAGGTGATTTTTTCACTTAATATAAGGAATGGCCGATCCATCAGGCTGTTTCGTTCGCGGAAGCAAGGAGTTTTCATTGAAACGCCTTCGAACTGAAAATATCGATCTCGATGCGGCCGACATGAAGATCCTGCGTCTGCTGGAAAAGGATGCACGCGCGAGCACGGCGGAGCTGGCGCGCTCGGTCGGCCTGTCGGCGCCAAGCGTCGCCGAGCGCATCAAGCGGCTGCAGGAGAATGGTGTGATCGAGGCCTATTCGGTCAGGATCAATCCTGCGGCCCTTGGCCTGAAACTGTCGGCGTGGCTGCGCATCCGGCCGGTGCCGGGGCAACTGGCCGTCGTGGCCGAGATCATCCGCGAACTGCCGGAGATCGCGCAATGCGACCGGGTGACCGGCGAGGACTGTTTTATCGCTTTGGCGCATGTCGGCTCGGTGACCGAGCTCGAACGGGTGATCGACCGGATTATTCCTTATGCGATGACGAATACGGCCATCATCCAGTCATCGCCTGTGGTGGCGCGCTCGCCGCTGGCGGCGGTGAAGCGGTTGCCGTGAAACGGCACGATTGACTGGTTTACCCGATGTTTCCAGGCAGCCTCACCGGCGCTATGCGTGGCCGCGCTTCAGGCGGGCGCGCTTCAAAATGCTGCGCCAGCGGATCATGTCGAACGGGATCGGCTCGTTGTTGTTGGCGATGTGAAAGATCTCGTTGTCGACGTTCTTGAGCGAACGCCAGAAATCATAGTCAGTGATACGCGGATCAGCGGCCAGCCTGTCCACCTCGACCTTGATGTCGGTTTTCATGCACGTCCCTCGAACCGGCTTCGCCCCGCCGCCCGTAAAACAACCCAGTGCGGACGTTTTCGACCGCTCTGCTGAGTCGTTCAACGGCTCAATTGGCTTGTTCCCGTTAAAACCTCGGTAAGGTTAACGCGGGCACCAGGCCGCTTCAAGCACTGGTGCCAGCCGATTTGAGGGTTCTGCGATTTTGGATCGCCAGTGTGGCTTTGAGGTCCGGTCTATTTGCGTTTGATGCCGATTGAGCGGCCGGCACGTTCGGGCATGGGCAATGCCGAATGCGCGGCGCGCATGGCTTCGATCTTGGCCAGAACATCAGCGGGGAAGGGCGCGACCTTCGGCCCCGACATATCGACATGCAGCGACAGCGTCTCGGACGTGGCGGCGAGCCAGCCGTCGACATGGCGGATTTCCTGGTAGGCCCTGAGCCGCTTCGCATCATGGTCGATGAGCTGGAAGGAGACCGTGACCTTGTGGTCGAGATGCAGTTCCTGCACGTAGCAGACATGGACCTCGGCGGTGTAGATGGTGAGCCGCCGCTCTCTGACATAGTCCAGCCCCATGCCCATCGCTTCGAAGGCCTCGTCCGAGCAGCGATCGAACAGCACGTTGTAATAGGCCATGTTGAGATGGCCGTTGTAATCGATCCAGTCCTTCTCGATGTCCATGGGCCTGGAGACGAAGGGGGCGGGGATGGGCATCGAAACTTCCTTGTTCTGGCGCTGGACAGGGCGTGGTGGGTAAGACTTTTTTGTTCTGACGCAATTCCGGACGGAAAACCGCTTCGCACTTTTCCTGGAATTGCTTTAGGCATCCATAACCCCATAACAAGCGTGGGCGCTGGTCCATTCGCGGAGGAATTCATGGCTCTGAGCGACCTCAATCCGGTCGAACGCAACGAGGAAGGCATTGCCGCGGTGCTTGGCATCCTCAAGCAGCAGCTGGGCGAGCGCTTCCAGACCGGCGAAGCGATCCGATCGCAGCATGCGCACACCACCACCTATATCCCGACGCAGGCGCCCGATGGCGTGGCTTTCCCGGAAACGACTGAAGAGGTGCAGAACATCGTACGCGCTTGCGCGGCGCACTGCGTGCCGGTGATTGCGTTCGGCGTAGGCTCGTCGCTGGAAGGCCACACCAACGCGCCGGGGGGCGGCATCTCGGTCGACACCTCTCGCATGAACCGCATCCTTGCGGTCAATCCGCAGGATCTCGACTGCACGGTCGAGCCCGGCGTGACGCGCGAGGATCTGAACCGGCATCTGCGCGACACCGGCCTGTTCTTTCCGATCGATCCCGGCGCCAATGCCTCGCTCGGCGGCATGGCGGCGACGCGGGCCTCCGGCACCAATGCCGTGCGCTATGGTACGATGCGCGAGAACGTGCTGTCGCTGACCGCTGTCATGGCCGACGGCGAGACGGTGACGACTGGCAAGCGGGCGAAAAAGAGTTCGGCTGGCTACGATCTGACCCGGCTGCTGGTCGGATCGGAAGGAACGCTTGGCATCATCACCGCGCTGACGCTGAAGCTGCAAGGCATTCCGCAGGCCATTTCAGGCGGCGTCTGTCCGTTCCCGAGTGTCGAAGCGGCCTGCAACGCCGTCATCGCGACGATCCAGATGGGCATTCCCGTGGCGCGCATCGAACTGGTCAACGCGCTGCAGATGCGGGCGATGAAGAACTATTCCAAGCTCGACTATCCCGAGAGCCCGTGCCTGTTCGTCGAGTTCCACGGCAGCGATGCCGGCGTTGCCGAACAGGCAGAGACTTTTGGCATGATCGCCGAGGAAAATGGCGGTGGCCCGTTCCTGTGGACCAGCGTCGCCGAGGAGCGCACCAAACTGTGGAAGGCCAGGCACGACGCCTATTGGTCCTCACTGACACTGCGGCCGGGCGCCAAGGGCCTGTCGACCGATGTCTGCGTGCCAATCTCGCGCTTTGCCGAATGCGTCATGGAAACAGAGGCCGATATCGCCGAAATGGGCTTGATCGCGCCGATCGTCGGTCATGCCGGCGATGGCAATTTCCACGTGCTGGTGCTGATGGATGTGAATGATCCCAAGGAGATCGCGCTGTCGGAGAAGTTCGTCGCGCGGCTCAACATGCGGGCGATCGCCATGGACGGCACCTGCACCGGCGAGCACGGCATCGGCCAGGGCAAGATCGGCTTCCTGCGCAGCGAACTCGGCCACGGCGTCGATATCATGCGCACCATCAAGCAGGCGCTCGACCCGCAAAACATCATGAATCCGGGCAAGATATTGCCGGCTGTGGGGTAGGGAACATCCGGCCGCAGTCCAGAGCCGGCGCGGGTCCGGCACCTCCGATCATACAGGCGCGCGGCGTCCCGGCTCAGCCTGGTGGAGATAGCCGGTGAACGTGTCGGGAGACGTGGGCTTCGACAATTGGGCGACGATGCGGCCGACCTCGCCACGATGATAGCCGCCATGGGTGATGACGTGAGCCAGCATCTCTTCGCGCGACATTTGCCCGGGACTGCCACTCGTAAAGGTGAAGGGGATCGTCTCGGCCAGCTCTTCGGGCTTCAACTCTTCGACATAGCGCAGGTACCACCGATCCGTTTCGGTGATTGCCGCTGACAGTTCGGCGAGTGTCGGCGTGCTGCTCGTGCCGGTGTCCCGATAGGCGTGCTTCTTCTTCTCGATATTCGAGGCAAAGATACTGTCGACGACATAAGCGTGATTGATGGTTTCGAGGATCGCGCCAAGCTGCTCCCCGGGGAGTTCGCTCTCGATTTCGGCCAGCAGAGCGAGCAATTCGTCGTCGGCCCAGCTTTTGTAACGGAACAGGGACAGAAGCAGTGTTTTGCTGCTCATTACGGTCTCTCATTGGCTTGCGTTGCGGGCTTGGATAAATGTGAGCTGACAGTCGCATTTTGATTGGGAAGCCCTGATATGGCCACTCGCGTTCCCTCAGAGCAGGCAAGCGTGCGCAAAGCGCCACGGCAGCAGCGGTCGCGTGCGACCGTGGACACGATTGTCGAGGCGGCGGCTCGCGTTCTGGCGCAACGCGGCTGGGCGGATTTCACCACCAACGAAACCGCGGCGATAGGCGGTGTCAGCGTCGGTTCGATCTATCAGTATTTTCCCAACAAGCTGGCGCTGGCGGAAGAGATCCGCAAACGCCATCTCGACGCGGTGCTCACGGCGATTTCCGGTTCAGAAGAGCATGGCGCGGCGATGACCCTCGAGCAGCGTGCAGCGAAGCTGATCGATGGCGTCGTTGCCGCCCATAATGTCGATCAGGATTTGCATCGCGTCCTGCTCGACGAGGTGCCGCTTGCCGCGCGCTCGACGCAGGATGCATTCGAGGCGGAATATCTGCGCCGCTACCAGGCCGTGATCGCATCGGCCGCGGGCAAGGCCAATCCCGAGCGGGACGAGATTGCCGGACGCGTCCTTTCAGGCGCGGTCGAAGGGGTCGTGCACAGCGCGGCGCGGCATGGCGAACTCGATTCGCCGGCGCTGCGGGCCGAGCTCATCGAACTGGTCTGCGCCTATCTGCGCGGCCGATCCGCGCGCTGATCGGTTCGGTCTCTCACCCGAGCGGCCGCCTACTTCTCCTGCGCGCCTTCTACAAGCGCCTGCAGCATGGGGCGAGTCGGCGCGAAGAATGTCAGGTGCGCAAGCCAACTGCCCGCATTCACGGTCTTCCCGCCAGTAGCCTGCTCAAACTGATTTCGACAAACTCCGCACCCATCAGTCCATCTTCAGCGAGGCCTGTTGGGATCACAGGCCTCCGTTCTCTGGTTCCCCGGACGATATCGTCGTCTGAATATCTGACGATCGTGTCTGGCAAGATGTGTAGCGCGTCGTGATGGATGAATTCTGGGATAGGCCAATCGGCCCGGTTCCAGCCTCCAATCTCTCCAAAGATCTCCCACTTGCCGTCTATGAGATGCAGATCGCCAAATCGCCCGACGACAATAGCTTCAGTTGGCAGAAGATCGCTCGCATTGGTATCCGCTGAAAACATTCTCGGGCCGAAAAAATAGCCCAGAAGTATTCGTCCTCCCGGAGCCATTCTCGCCACGACTCCCCTCGCAAAGCCTCCATCGGACAAGGGAATCCGAAAAACCGAGCCCTCGCGATATGGCAGCCGTTTCGCCAATTTCGATCCCCCCAGTCACTTGATCGCTACCGAGCTAGTCCACTGTCGTGGATCGCCAGCAGACAATTTTTCGGCTGAGGCCGCAACCAATAGCTCGTCTTGACCGCGCCACCATTCGGGTCGAGTCTCCCCAGACGGCAGGCCTGAAAAGACAGGCGTGCCGGCTGAGGAGGACTGTCATGGCCATTTCACGCAAGGAAGAAGCCCGCGCGCTGAGCGCCGATGAGACGGAATTGGTGGAGAAATCGCACCATCCGGCGGTGCAGGAGCTTTCCGACGCCGACCTTTCCGGTCTGGTCAAGCTGCTGCGCGAGCGGCGCGACAAGGCTCAGAGCGAGGCGCATCGGCGCCGGCGCGAGATACGCGGCAAGGGCGCGCCGAAGGGGGCCGCTCCCGCGAAGGCCGATGGCGGCTCGCAGGTCAAGCTCGCGGTGCTGGCCATGGCGATGCGGCGGCTGAATGGCGAGGCGGAGCGTCGGCGCCAGCTGGCGGCTCGGATTTCGCTGGTCGGGAATGCGCGCAAGGCACTGGCCATGAAGCAAAATGCACCGGCGGACGGTCCCGCGTACAATTCGCGGACGGCTCACAAAGGCATGCGGGCCGTGGCCAACGAGCGGGCGCCGAAGCTGGTGCGGCCGGCGGAACTCGGCCGGCAGCGCAAGGCGGGCAAGGTGGCGCAAGCGAAGCGCGACGCACGCTGATCCTCGCGGAAAGAGCCGTCGGCCTCCACTTTACCGTGCGGCGGGAAGCTGCTGCTGCGCGCCCTCGACAAGAGCCTGCAGCAAGGGGCGCGTCGGCGCGAAGAAGGTCGTGCCGGTCTGCGGCGTCGAGACATCGAGCAGCCGGTCGTAGGCGCCCGGCGGGTCGCCGACATACATGCGCTGCAGCATCTTTTCGGTGACCCAGAGATACCTGGAATAGCCGATGAAGTAGGTGCCGAACTCATTTTGCCCGGGGCGGCCGAACGGCATGTTGTCGCGCAATATATCGTACTCGTTGCCGTCGGCATCCTCGATCGTGGCCAGCGACTTGTGCGATTTGCGCGGCGCGTCGTCATCGTCGATTTCGATGTTGTCGATCTTGGTGCGGCCGATGATCGCCTCCTGCTCGGGCGTCGGAATGCGCGCCCAGGCCTGCATGTCGTGCAGATATTTCTGGACGACGACATAGGAGCCGCCGGCAAAGTCGGCATCCTCGTCACCGACCAGCGCCGAGGCGGGCAGGTCGAGGCCGGTCGGGTTGGCGGTGCCGTCGACAAAACCGAGCAGGTCGCGGGCATCGAAATAGCGAAAGCCGGTCACTTCATCGACGACGGTGACATCAGGACCGAGCCGGTCGAGCAGGATACGTTCGAACTCGAAGCACATGTCGGGCCGCTCGGCCCGGATGTGGAAGAGAAGGTCGCCCGGGGTCGATGGCGCCGAATGGACCGCTCCCTTGATCGGTGCGAACGCTTTCAACTCCAGCGGCCGCCGGCCGGGACTGAGCCGGTCCCAGAGATCGCGGCCGATACCGGCAATGCACGACAGGTGGCCGCCAAGGTCGCGGAACCCGACAGTCTTGACCAGATCGTCGAGTTCGCCGAGCAGGGAGCAAACCTTGGCCAGGGCTGGTTGGCCGCCGGCGACGGTGACGACAAGGAAAATCGCCGACTGCGAAAGCGGCGCATCGACGCTCTGCGCGTCGATCGGCACGCGGTCCCAGTTCTTGCCCGACATCCGAAATCTCCGCTTTTCCCGGATTTGTTTCAGATCGTCCGGGATGACGCAATACTGGATGAATTGCCTCTTTATCGACACGCGGATGCGGGTAGAGTGCGGCAGATTTCAATCAACCTGTTCGGAGCTGATGCTCGCACGCCTGTTCGTGATCTTTGGTGGCCTGTTTGTGCTGGTGCTGTGTGCGGCGCTGGTGGTGCCGTATTTTGTCGACTGGACCGGCTACCGCGCCGAATTCGAGCGCGAGGCGAGCGCCATCCTCGGCCGCAAGGTGACCGTGCAGGGCGACGCCACGGCAAGGCTGCTGCCGTTCCCCTCGGTGACTTTTTCCAACGTTGCCGTCGCCGGTGGTCCCAACGGCCAGCCGGCGATGACGGTCGAGACGTTTTCGATGGATGCCGAACTCGCGCCCTTCCTGCGTGGCGAGGTGCTGATCTTCGACATGCGGCTGGTGCGGCCGAAGGCGACGATCGACATTGCCAATGACGGCACCGTCGACTGGGCGATGCGGCCATCCTCGCCCTTCGACCTCAACCAGATCTCGATCGAGAAGCTGACGGTGACGGAAGGGCAGGTCGAACTGCACCATGCCGCCGGCGGACGCAGTCATATCTTTTCCGAAATCAACTCGACCATTTCGGCCAAATCGCTGGCCGGCCCCTGGCGCATGGACGGCACGCTGCGGCTGGACGGGTTGCGCACCACTGTCACGGCGTCGACCGGCAAGGCCGAAGGCAACGGCCAGATGCGGCTTCGGCTGAAGGCCGATCCCGATGCGTATCCGCTGGTCATCGAGACCGACGGCAATGCCGGCATCGTCAACGGCGCCGCCATCTATTCCGGCCAGTTCAAGATCTCCGGTGCCGACAAGAACAGCGCCGAGCTTCGCGGCACCGATGGCGAGACGGTTAAGGTCAGCACCGGCAAGCCCGATCCGGGCTTCCGCCTGAACGGCAAGTTCTCGCTCGACCACCAGAAGCTTGGCGTCGACGAATTCCGTTTCGAGACCGGACCGCTGGACAATCCCTACACAGCCGACGGCAAGGCCTCTGTCGATCTTGGGCTGAAGCCGAACTTCGCCATCGAAGCCAATGGCGCGCAGGTGAAACTCGACGAGGCGGTGGGGGCTCAGCCCGGCGCCGGCCTGACGCTGGATCAGCGCATTGCCGGGCTTGAGCAGGCACTGCTCGATCTGCCGAAGCCGACCATTCCCGGTACCGTCGAGGTCAAGCTGCCGGCTGTGGTGGCCGGCGACACCACAGTGCGCGACGTGCATCTTTCCGCTGAGCCGGTCGACGGTGGGTGGTCGGTGAAATCGCTCGCCGCGACACTGCCAGGCCGCACCACGCTGGAAGCAAGCGGCATGCTGGTGCTCAACGTGCAGAGCCATTTCGGCTTCACCGGTTCGTTGCTGCTGGCCGTGGCGCAACCTTCGGGTTTTGCAGCGTGGCTGTCCAAGGATGTCGACGAGGCGATCCGCCGTCTGCCTGCCGCCGGCTTCAAGGCCAAGGTCGACCTTTCGGAAAACCACCAGGCCTTCAGCGACCTTGAGCTGATCCTCGGCAAGGCGAAATTTTCCGGCCGTATCGATTCCAGCCAGCCCGACGATGCAAAGCCCTCGGTGCTGATGCGGCTCGAGGGCGGTGAACTCGACGTTGACGGGCTGGCGGCCTTCGCCTCCATCTTCGTCAGCGACAAGGGCGCCAACCGTTTTGCCAACAGCGATCTCGATTTCCAGATCAAGGCCGGGCCGGTCAGCGCCGGCGGGCTCACCGCCGACACGGTCGACACGGCGCTGAGGCTGCGCGACGGCTTGCTTGAAGTCGATCGGCTCTCGGTCGGCGGGCTGGCCGGCGCCTCGATCAGCGCCACGGGCCGGATCAAGGATTTTCCGGCGAGCCCGACGGGTAAGCTCGACGCCTCGGTGGTTGCTGTCGACCTGAAGCCGCTGATCGACGTTGCCGCACAGCATTATCCGGACAATGGCGTGCTGAAAGGGCTGGCGAGCCGGGCAGCGGCCTATCCTGACCTGTTCCAGGACGCACGAGTCGACCTTGTGGCGAGCGCCGCCGACAATGGCGACGGCACGACGGGCCTGGCGGTGAGCGGACAAGGCAAGGCCGGCGGCTCAGCCTTTTCCGCCTCGCTGTCGGGGAAGGGAGCGCCGGACAAGCTTCTCGACGCGCCGGTGACACTGACCTTCAACGCCAAAAACCCCGATGCCACGGCGCTGCTCGCGCTCTACGGCCTGCCGGCGCTGCCGCTCGGCATGCTGGGTGAGGCAACGACCGATATTTCGGCCAAGGGTACGTTTGGCGGTGGCCTGACGACGAGTTTCAGCCTCGCCGGCAATGACTTCAAGGCCGGCTTCGAAGGCACGATCGCAGATACGCCGCAAGGCCCTACCGCCAAGGGCAAGATCAACCTCGATGCCGCCGATATCGAACCCTGGCTGATGACATCGGGCATCGGCCTGCCGGGCATGGGAGCGGGCATGTCGACCTCGCTCTCGGCACAAGGCGACTATGGCAACGGGCTGCTGGTGCTGGACAATGTCAGCGGCGCCATCAACGAGGCGGCCGTGTCGGGCGACGTCAACGTCGACGCCAAGGACGGCGTGCCGCATCTGGCCGGCGCGCTGGCACTCGACGAACTCGACCTCGATCCGATGGCGGTGGCGCTGTTCGGCGATTCGGCTTTCCTTGCAGACAAGAATGGGGCCGACAAAAATGCGGCCGACAAGAGCGCGAGCGACAAGGGCGGCGCGTGGCCGGCAGCACCGTTCAGCCAGAAATCCAGCCTGCCGTTCACCGCCGACCTCGACCTGACGACGGCGGCACTGGCCGCCGGCCCGTTCGCCACCGCCTATGATGCGTCCTTTGCGCTGAAGCTCGACCAGGAGGGTATCCGCGTTTCGGACCTCAAGGCAAAATTCCTCGGTGGCGCACTGACCGGCCTGTTCGAGTTGAAGAACAATGACGGCACCGGGCTTTTCACCGGCCAGATGAAACTGGCGGGTGCCGACCTGGCAAACGTGTTGCCGGATGCCGGCATTGGCGGCGTCAGCGATTTCTCGACGACGCTATCGACCAGCGGCAAGTCGGTCGATGGGATGATCGCCGCACTGTCCGGCTCGGGCACCGCGACGCTGAAGGGGCTGAAGGTCGCCGGCGTCAATCCGGATGCGTTCAGCACTTTGCTGGCCAAGGCGGATGCGATCGGGCGCGACATCGACGTGGCCAAGACCGCGGGCTTTGCGCCTGACATTGCCGCCGATGGCAGCTTTGCCGCCGGGGATGCCGACATCGCTTTCACGATTGCCGGCGGCACGCTCAGGGTGCCGCCGATCAGCCTCGAAAACCCGGCGGCAACCTTGTCCGCCGATATCACGGCCGACCTCAACACAAGCACGGTTTCCGCCAAGGGCGCGATCACCTACAAGCCCGGCGACGAGGCGCTTGTCGGCTCCGAGCCGACCGTCAATTTCACCGCCGAAGGGCCGTTTGGTGCCGTGAAGCGGCAGTTCGACAGCGAGCCTCTGGCGCAGTTCCTGACCCAGCGCGCGCTGGAAAAGGAGCAGCAGCGCGTCGAGGCGATGCAGGCGGCGTTGCTGGAGAAGCAGCGGCTGCGGCGTGAGGTGCGCTATTACGCAGCGCTGCAGGATGCACGCGACAAGGCCGCCGAGGAACTGCGTCAGCAGGAGGAGGCCGCGCGGCTGAAAGCCGAGGCGGACGCCAAGGCCAAAGCGGAGGCGGATGCCCAGGCGCAGGCTGAAGCGGATGCGAAGGCGAAGGCCGACGCGGACGCGAAAGCCAAGGCGGATGCTGAGGCCAAAGCAAAGGCTGATGCCGATGCAAAGGCGGCGGCCGAGCAGCAGGCCGCCGACGAGGCAGCCAAGGCGCAGGCCGATGAAGACCAGCGGCAGAAGGCCGAAGAGGCGAAGCGTATCGCTTCGCAGGAAAAGGCGCGACTAGAGGCCGAGCGCAAGGCCGCCGAGCCGAAGGTCGAGCGCGCGCCGCTGCCGGAAGCCAGCGACAATCCGCCGGCCAAGCCGAAGGCCAATCCGTTCACGATCGACAATTTGTTGAAGTCGTTGCAGTAGGGCAGTAGGGCTCTCCGCCCCAGTTCGTTTCAAAGAACGGACAGTTCGGCGCCGTCGGCCACATAGCGGGCGTGGCGAAAATCGCGGATGGCGGCAAGTTTGCCGTCCTGCCAGGCCAGCAGGATGAAATAGGTCGGCCGCGTCGTCGGATCGTTGGGATCGCGGACGAGAATAGCGGGCCGGTTTTCGACGAAGCCGGGCACGAGGTGCCAATCCTGCACCTGGGAATAGTTGCCGAAGTAGGTGCCGACTTCCTTGTGGCCGTTGAGCCGTGTCCTGGCCACCAGTTCCAGCTGTACCTCTTGCGCCAGCATGTCGCGCACCGCGTCGAAATCACGGGCATTGAAGCGATCGATGTAGGCGTTGAGCAACAAACGCTCGGCGGCGCCCAGTCGCGGGAGAGCGCGGTCGTCGGGTTCGTCGGCAATCTTGCGCAGCCGGTCGCGGCCGCGATGCAAGGCAGCTTTGACCGCCGGGATTGTGGTGTCGAGCGTGGTGCTGATTTCCTGCAGGGAGTAGCCGAGAAGGTGCATCATGATGACGCTGCTTCGCTGTGCGACGGGAAGACGCATGAAGGTATGCAGCCCGGCAGAAGCGGCCTGACGATCGATGATGGCATTTACCGGGTCGACGATCATGTCCGGATCCTCATCGGCGGCGGTCTTATCGCGGGCGCGGCGGCGCAGGAAATCGAGCGCCGTATTGTGCGCGATGCGAAACAGCCAGCCTTCCGGATTGGCGATCGGGCCCGCACTGGGCAAGGCCTCGAATGCCTTGGCCAGCGCCTCCTGCAGCACGTCCTCGCCGTCGATGACCGAGCCCGTCATGCGGGCGCAATAACGGTGCAGCTTGGGGCGCAATTCCCCAAACAGGCGCTCGAAAAGTCCATGCTGCTCGCCGGGAATTGGAATGTTCATAAGCTCCCGCTCTGCGATCTTACTTGCCTCGATTACTCGTCCAGCACCCGGTAGCTGCCCACCACGGCCATCTCGTCGCGTTGCGGAGGTTCGCTGCAGCGATCCCTGAAGCCGTCTTGAAATGCCTGGAATGCCGCCATCTCGGTGATGAGGTCAGAATGCGCATCGGTTTCCGTCTCGACCAGATGGACGAATGTCCCGTCGCCGGCGCGCAAGGTCATATAGCGAACGCCGTCCGGCGATTTGTCGCGCAATTCCTGGAAAACGGCCTTGATCAGCCGCTCGTTCTCATCGGCCCGTTCCGGCTTCATCTTGTAGCGTATCAGGTGACGTTTCATCTCTGGTCTTCCTTTTGATTGCGCGTGCGTCCCTCGAGGCGTTCATCCCCTAGACGTTGCGGAAAGGCCAAAGGATTCGGGCGCCGCAAAAAAATGACAAGTGTCATCTATCGCAAGACGCCGGGGCGTCACTCGCGGCCCTGATCGAGCAGGCGCCTCAGCATCGGTTCGATGCGAGAAAGTTCGTCGAGGTGCGCCGCCGAGAGTTCGGCCAGGCAATCGTCTGCACGCTCGGTCAGGCGCAGCAGCACGCGGCGATGATCGTCCTTGTCCTGATCCCGCACGACAAGTCCTGCTTCGCCGAGGCGGTTGACCAGTTCGACGGCGCTGTGGTGGCGGATGCGCAGGCGCTCCGCCAGGTCGCCGATCGTCACCGGTCCGCCGCCTGGGAAACCCTTGATCGCCAGCAGGGCCTGGTGCTGGCGCGGTGTCAGCCCGGCGTCTTCCGCCTGGATCTGGCTGAATTCGAGGAAGCGGCGGATCAGATAGCGGAACTCGGACAGCCGCTGGTAGTCGGCCTGTTTGATGGCGGGGCGTGATTTTTTGGGCTGCGTCATTCCAGACATTTGTTCCATTCCGGCAAAAGGCTCAAACGGTTTTGATGCAAAACCAGCTTGAATTTATATCGTGTTACGATACATAGCGAGCCGTCAAAGCCGCCGGCGTCTTCGCCGTGCCGCAAATCCAAGATCCGGCCGCCGCCAGAAAGCCAGCCATGAAGCCCCATCATTCCGAAAACGGCCATCTCAGGGATTTCACCACCGACGCGCGCGTATTGACCATTGCCACGATAGCCGTGGTGGTCGCCACGGCGGCGCTGTTCGCCGGCATCGTGCTGTTGAAACTGATCCGGCTTGCCACCAACATCGCCTATTTCGGCCAGTTCACGCTCGCCGATCTGAAATTGCAGGATACGCCGCTTGGGCTTGCCGCGGTGGTGGTGCCGGTGATCGGTGCGCTGATCATCGGCCTGATGGCACGCTACGGCAGCGAGAAGATCCGCGGCCACGGCATTCCAGAAGCCATCGAGGCGATCCTGCTCGGGCGTTCAAAACTCGGCGCCAAGGTGGCGATCCTGAAGCCGCTGTCGTCGGCGATCTCCATCGGCTCCGGCGGGCCGTTCGGCGCCGAAGGGCCGATCATCATGACCGGCGGCGCGATCGGCTCGCTGATCGCACAGATGCTGCCGGTCAGCGACAACGAACGCAAGACGCTGCTGGTGGCGGGTGCCGCGGCCGGCATGACCACCGTCTTCGGCACGCCGATCGCGGCCATCATGCTGGCGGTCGAACTGCTGCTCTTCGAATGGACGCCGCGCTCCTTCATCCCCGTGGCGGTTGCCGCGATCATTGCCGAGGTCGAGCGCACCGTGCTGCATCTGCCTGGGCCGATCTTCCCGTTTCAGGGCGGCATGGCGGTGTCGTTCGTCGGGCTTGGCGGCTGGGTTCTGGTCGGTATCTGCGCCGGCCTGCTGTCGGGGCTGCTCACCCAGATGGTCTATGCCTGCGAGGATGCCTTCCAGAAACTGCCCATCCACTGGATGTGGTGGCCGATGATCGGCGGCCTGGTGGTCGGCATCGGCGGCTTGATCGAGCCGCGGGCGCTCGGCGTCGGCTATGACAACATCGCCGACATGCTGGACGGTCGCACGCTTGCCACTGCGGCGCTGATGCTGTTGGTGGTCAAGGCTATCATCTGGTCGGTGGCGCTCGGTTCAGGGACTTCCGGCGGCGTGTTGGCGCCACTGCTGATCATGGGTGGCGCGATGGGCGCCGTGCTCGGCGGATTCCTGCCAACAGCGGATCCGGGTTTCTGGGCACTGCTGGCCATGTCGGCGACCATGGGCGGCACGATGCGGGCGCCGCTGACGGCGACGTTCTTCGCCGTGGAACTGACCGGCAACACGCATGTCCTTGTTCCCTTGATTGCAGCTTGCGCCACGGCGCATGCCGTGACCGTGCTTTTGATGAAGCGCTCGATCCTGACCGAAAAGGTTGCCAGGCGAGGGCATCATTTGGTGCGCGAATATCGTGTCGATCCGTTCGCGCTGACCAGGGTGCGCGAGGTGATGACGTCGCAGGTCGAAAGCGTCCCGGCGACGATGACGCTGCATGGCGCGGCGGCGTTCCTGACCGCGCCGGAAACCCGGCACCCGAGCTTTCCGGTCATCGACGAGAACAGGCAGGTGCTTGGCCTCATCGATCCACCGGCGATCCTGCGCTGGCGCCGCGCCGGCAAGCACAGGACGACGCTGCTCGGCGAACTGCTTGCCGGAAGCAAGGTGACGCTGGCCTTTCCCGACGAATACCTCGAAGGCCTGTCGGACAAGCTGTTGATGGCCAATGTCTCGCATCTGCCGGTCGTCACCCGCGAAAACCTGCAACTGGTCGGCTATGTCGGCTGGAAGGATCTGATGCGCGTGCGGTCGCGGAAGCAGGCAGAGGAGCGCGACCGCTCGACCTTGCTTGGCTTCGGCGCCAGGCGTGGGAAAAAGACGGATGCGGTCGAGGGCGTCTAATCCAGGCGTTCGGCCCGTTTCGCCCACTCCAGCACATGCAGCCGCAGCGCCGAGGACAGGTTGGTGTCGCGGGGCCGCGTCTCGTCGACTTCGGCAACGAGGGCGGCGAGCGTCAGCTTTCTGGCCGCTGCGATTGCGATGAGGTCGTCGTAGAAGGGCTTTTCGAGGGAATAGCTGGTGCGATGGCCGCGAATGGTCACCGAGCGCTTTTCAACGACGCTCACGGCCGACAGCTCATTGCTCGTCCTTGCCTGATGGATCGAGGCGATGGCCGGCGACGAATTTGTCGGCCTTGTCGGCGATCAGCCGGTCGCGTTGCTTCTCCGCCTTGGAACGGCCGTGTAGGGCCCGGTTCTGTTCAGCGACGCGTAGCTTCTTGTCCCGCGTCCGCTGCTTGCGAGCCTGACGGAGGTTGACGATGTCGGCCATGGCGCGAACCGTGGGTTTATTTCTTGCGGAAGGCGTCGAGCGAAACCACTTCGGCGCCCTTGGTGGCGGCGTCGGTGGCGGCAGCGGGTTTCTTCTCCGCTTCGGCCGCGGCCTTCTTCTCGGCTTTCGGCTTCTTTTCGGAAACGATTGTCAGCGGCTCAGGGGCAGGTTGAGCCGGTTCCTCGTCGGGCTGCGCATCGGTCTTGACGTCGAACTCGAGTTCGAAATTGACCGAGGGATCATAGAAGCCGCGCACGGCCGAGAACGGGATTTCCAGTTTCTCGGGCACGTCGGAGAAGGACAGGCCGACCTCGAAGCCGGTGTCGGTCACCTTCAGGTCCCAATACTGGAACTGGATGACGATGGTCATCTGCTCGGGATAGCGCTCGCGCAGCCGCGACGACACGCGCACACCGGGCGCGCCGGTCAGGAAGGTGATGAAGAAGTGATGGTTGCCGGGGAGGCCGGTGCGTGCGACCTCGGCCAGGACTTTGCGCATGACGCCGCGCAACGCCTCCTGGGCCAGAATGTCGTAGCGGATGTGGTCGTCGGCCATGTGGTGGTCGGGTTCCGTTGAATCGTCCGCATAGCTGTAATCAAGCTTGAGCGCGGCGTAAACCTGATATAGCCCACCGCCGCGTCGAAGCGAGGACTATTGCCAACGATTTGATCGGCAAGGCGGCTTGGCGCAAGCGCAAATGTTATGCGTTAGCCAGCGCAGTGTGTTTTTTGGCGCTGCCCGGGGCAGGGCGCTTGCCGAAAGCGCGCAGGAAGGTGCGCACGCCATTCGTCGCCGACTGCACCACCTCATCCTCGCGCGGCGTGCCGCCGAGCATGAAGGTGGTCTGCAGTTCGGCATTGACCAGGCCGAGAAACTGGCGCGCCGCGACGTCTGGGTCGTCGATGGTGAGGTAGCCGCCATAGGCAAGGCGGGCGAAGCGGGCGGCGATCGCCGGCCATGTCCTGCCCGGGCCCTGTTCGAGCCACTCGGCAAACAATTCGGGATAGCGCTCGCCCTCGGTCTGGATCAGCTTGCGCAGGAATTTTCCGTCGCGGTTGCAGATACAGTTCTGGTTCAGGCGCACGGCAAAGCCGATCAAATCCGCTTCGAGGTCGCCAGGCTGGTCAGGGAAGGTGGCGATGGTGGCGAAGATGCCGGCATTGCAGCGCTCGGTAAGGTCGCGCACCACAGCCATGAAGAGCTTTTCCTTGTCGCCATGGTGGTTGTAGACGGTCTGGCGCGAGACGCCGGCCTCCGCGGCGATCAGATCGATATTGGCGCCGGCAAAGCCTTCGCGGCAGAACACGCCGGCGGCGGCGTCGACGATCGACAGGCGCTTGGCCTCGTGGCCGCGTGGCGGGAAAATGTCAGGAGAAACGCTCGCTCTCATGAAAATCTATATAGAGGTGATTGACGATTTGGACAAGAGTGTCTAAATTTGTGGACATACGATAAAGAGATTTCGCACTGGGGACGAGTAGAATTTGCTCCTGAGTGTCGGTGTCTCATGGGATGGAACGTCCTAGGGTTAGACGTCGCCTGGCGGCGGCAACCAGATTTCGAAAGAAGCCAATATCATGAGTCCCAAATTCCTCCGCATCGCGGTCGTGCTCGGCCTGTTGTCCGCCATCGGCCCGTTCGCAATCGACATGTACCTGCCCGCTTTGCCGTCGATCGGCGCGGATCTGCACGCCGGCACCGCGGCCGTGCAGATGAGCCTGCTGATCTTCTTCCTGTCGATGGGGTTTGGCCAGATCGTCGTCGGACCGATCTCCGACATGGTCGGCCGCAAGCTGCCTCTTTATGGCGGCCTTGCGCTGTTCATGGTTGGCGGCGTCGGTTCGGCAATGGCGCCGACCATCGAGTGGCTGATCGCCTTCCGCTTCCTGCAGGGACTTGGCGCCAGCGCCGGCATGGCCGTGCCGCGCGCCATCGTGCGCGACCTGCACACCGGCAATGAGGCCGCCAAGCTGATGTCTTTGCTGATGCTGGTGTTTTCGGTGTCGCCGATCCTGGCGCCGTTGACCGGCAGCCAGATCATCGAGAATTTCGGATGGCGCGCCGTATTCTGGACGGTGACCGGTGCGGCAGCCCTTGCCACCATCCTGCTCGCGACCTCGCTCAAGGAGACACGGCCGGCGGAAGAGCGCGTCGGTTCCTCCTTCGGCACCGCACTTGCCGGCTACCGCTTGCTGATGGGTGACCGCAACTTCCTCGGCCTGGTGGCGATCGCCGGCTTCGGCATTGCGAGCTTCTTCGTCTATCTGTCGAGCTCGTCCTTCATCCTGATCGACCATTACGGGCTGTCGCCTTCGGTCTACAGCGTGTTCTTCTCGATCAATGCGGTGGCCTTCATCGGCATGTCGCAGCTGACCGGGCTGCTGGCCGAGCGTTTTGGGCTGCGGCGCGTGGTGCGTGTCGCGGTGACCGGCTATGCTTCGACGATGGTGGTGCTGTTGGCGATCATGGCGACAGGCGTCGACCGGCTCGACGTGATGGCGGCGTTGCTGTTCGTCGGCTACGGCTTCCTCGGCCTGGTCATCCCGACAACCTCGGTGCTGGCCATGGAAGAACATGGCGAAATCGCCGGCACGGCCTCGGCGCTGATGGGCACGCTGCACTTCGCCATCGGCGCGCTCGCCATGGGTGTTGCCGGCGTGTTCTTCGACGGTACGCCGCTGCCGATGGTTGCCGGCATCACGCTCTGCGCGGTGATTTCGTTCACGCTGGCCAAGGTCACGCTCGGTCGCTCGCGCGAAGCTGTTGAAGCGCCAGCTGAGTAGGCGTCTCTTGCAGTCCATGAAAAGGCCGGGTTTTCCCGGCCTTTTTTAATGTCTGAACAGCCCTGGGCGTCACCTCGTACATCACGTAGGTATCACGTTTAAGTGGGTATCTTGCATAGACAGGTACCTTCCAATAGAGTGTACTGAACTTGCCGGGAACGGACGATGACCGATCCAAATGACGTCCAGCTGAAAAAGGGGGCGCTCGACCTGTGTGTGCTTGCCTTGCTCGCCCGGCGCGAAAGCTACGCCTATGAGATCGCCAGCACGCTGGCCGAGCGTGTGGGCATGGGGGAAGGGACAATCTATCCGCTGATGCGGCGCATGCAGAGCGATGGGCTCGTCGAGACATGGCTCGTCGAATCGACGAGCGGCCCGTCCCGCAAATACTACCGGCTCACCGCAGCGGGCAGGACCGCCTACGAGGCGCGCAGCAGAGAGTGGCGAAGCTTTGTCGATGCCGTCGACCTTTTCCTGGGAGAGATGGAATGAACCGCGATGCTTTCTTGGTTTCCCTGCGCAACAGCCTGACCGGAATGTCCGCGGGCGAAATCGACGAAATCGTCGCCGACTACGCCGCCCATTTCGACGAGGCACGGGCCTCGGGACGGAGCGAGGAGGATGTTGCCAAGGCACTTGGCGATCCGGCGCGGCTGGGACGGGAGCTGCGGGCGGAGGCAGGAATCCGCCGCTGGGAGCATGATCGCGGCCCGGGCGGCGTCGCTGCTGCGCTGCTCGCGCTGACCGGGCTTGCCGCCTTCGACATTCTGCTGCTGCTGCCGGTTCTCATCGTCTTCTGCTTCGTCGTGCTCGGTCTCGGCGTTGCGGTCCTGGCGCTGGGCATCACCAGCATCGGGCTGCTGTTGAGCGTCGTGCCGTTCTGGCATTTCGCATCCTGGGCCACGGCGTTCGCACGCTTGCTGGCCGCTGTCGGCCTTGCCGCCGCCAGCATCGGATTGGGCTCGCTGCTGCTGCTTGGCCTCAATGTCGGGGTCAAGCTGCTGGGGGATTATGCGCGCCTGCATTACCGCCTGGTCAAACCACGCCAACCCTGAATCAACCCCGTGGCGCGCCGCCACGCAGAAATAACAGGTGCAACATGAACAAGACGCTTGCCTGGACCGCCGTGCTGTCGCTCTGCGTGGCCGTGATTTGTCTGTCGCTGGCCAGTTCGATCGCCGGCAATGACTGGAGAGGTGCCCGGTGGTGGAATTTTGCTTCCAGCTGCCGCAGCTCCGGCGATGCGACCAAGCCCGGATCGGTAACGCTGGGCTGGGAACCGGTCTCCAGCGAGTTTCAGATTGCGCTGCCGGCAACGGTCACCTATCGGCCCGGCACGCCTTCCCAGGCCGTCGTCAGCGGCGATCCCGAGGCGGTTTCGCATGTGCGCCTGTCCGGCAATGTGCTCGACTTCGACGATGATTTCGATTGTGATGGCCTGCCGGTCAGCGTCCAGCTTACCGGTCCGGCTGTCCCCAGCTGGCGGTTGAGCGGCAGCGGCAAGCTCGAGCTTTCCGCTCTCGCCCAGGAGGGGCTCGATCTGCGCATCAGCGGCAGCGGCGATGTGCGCGCCAGCGGCAGCGTGCAGGATCTCTCCTTGCGCATCTCCGGCTCGGGTTCAGGCGATTTTGCCAAGCTCACGGCGAAGACCGCCAGTGTCCAGATCAGCGGCAGTGGCAATGCCGACATCGCACCGCAGGACCAGGCCGACATCCGCGTGTCGGGCAGCGGCAACGTGCAAGTCCACGGCAACCCGAAGATCAATTCCCACGTCAGCGGCAGCGGCAGGGTCGAGACGGTGCCCTGAACGGCCGCAAGGCCGGCGCGCACACGCACCAGCGATTACACTTCTCATCACACTCTATGCGGCCGGAAGGTGGGTCAGACCGCAGTCCGAAAACACGAATCTGTTTGAACATCGGAGACAGGAAAATGCGTTTGAAGAAGCTCCTGCTTGCCGCCCTGGCAAGTCTGGCCGTGACGACAGCTCATGCCGCTGGATTGAAATTCATCCAGATTCCGGCGGATGCCGCCGGGCCGGCAATCGATGCTGCCATGTGGTCGCCTTGCGCCAGCCCGCCCGGCGAGGTCAAGGTCAAGAAGTCTACCGTTCCGGCTGTGCTCGACTGCCCCATCGTCGGCGAGAGATTGCCGCTCGTCGTCATTTCACATGGCTATGGCGGCTGGTATCTTGATCTCCACGATATGGCCGAGACGCTCGCGGATGCCGGTTTTGTCGTCGTTGCCATCAACCATCCGCACGCGAACCATGCCGATATGAGCCAGGCCAATGGCCTGGGCGTGCTGAGGCAGCGTCCGGTCGATATCAAACGCACCATCGATTTCATGCTCGGCAGCTCGGCGGATTCGGCCAGAATCGATCCTCAGCGCGTCGGCTTCTACGGATTTTCGCAAGGCGGCTATACCGGCCTTGTCATCGGCGGCGCCAATCCGGATTTCAACAAGCTGCCGCCGCGCTGTTCGGATGCCACCGCCACCGATTGCCCGCCCGTGCGCAAGCAAGTGCCGCCGGAATCGCTGACCCATGATCCCCGCGTCCGCGCAATCGTGGTTGCGGATCCCTTGAGCGTTGTTTTCCAGACCGCCGACAGTGCCAAGGACGTCAAGGTGCCGCTCCAGATTTGGAGTTCGCAGTTCGGCGGCGACGGTGTATCGCCTGCCGATGTCAAGCTGCTGGCTGGACTGCTGCCGCAGACGCCGGACTTTCACGTGGTGCCGAACGCCGTGCATTTCTCGTTCCTGGCGTCATGTCACAAGGGCGCTGGCAAGGCCTCGGACCTTTGCATCGATAGACCCGGTTTCGATCGGGTCGCCTTCCACAAGACGTTCGATGCAGACGTACTCGCATTCTTCCGCCAGCATCTGGTCGACGATCGGATACAGACGCAAGGCGCAAATGCGCCCAGAGCGGGAGCCGCGGAAACATCGGTGCAATAGGCAGCTGCTCACAGATGGAAGGGCCGGACTATCCGGCCTTTCGAGCCAATCCCGCCTCGGCCAGTACGAAACGCAGGATAACGCAGATTGAATGAGGGGGAGAAGTGGAGGTTTCTGTTGCCAGGTACCTCCGAACCCCGCCTAGAAGTGCGAACCCCTAGGACTTGATTTGAAGCTATCGCACTGCATTAAGCAGCGAGACGTGCTTCCGCATAGTTGTCGTTTGCAACTACAGGTTTAGCCCGATGACGGTGGTACCATGCCGGGCAAAAGTACGATCTTTACACCTTCGTCGATCCTATTTCGCCCCCATCAAAAACCGCTCTGCTCTAAACAGCGGCTTTTGGTGGAGGCGCCGGGTACCGCCCCCGGGTCCGAACGGCTTATTACATCGCCCATTTATCGCCATAGTCGGTCGAGCCGACGAAACGAATATAGGGGGCTGGCGTGAGAAATGAAAGGCCGCAATGGTGCTTTGTCGCTCAGGTCAAATTGCGACGCCGAGGGTTGACTTGGGCGCGGTCTCAACTCAAGCTTTGCCAGCGGTGAGGAGTTACCGACCTAGCGCACAGATTGCGAAGCGCGCCACAGCCCTCATCGATCGGATCCGTGGCGCCGACGAGGGGAATTTTGATGGCCGACTATCTTGCGGATGTGAAGAAGTACGACGCCGGTGCAAGTGCCGACGTGGTCGAAAAGATCGTCAAGCATCTGGGCATCGCGCTCAGAAACCGCGATTCCTCACTGGTATCCTGCACCGACCCGAAGGAGCTCGAGCGCGTCAAGGAGAGCTGGGTGGCCAAGAAGCTCGGCGTCAGCGACGGGGCGAAAGCCGATGCCGCGATCGAGAAGACCTGCAAGGCGATGGCCGCGGATCACAGCAAGGGCCGGGTGACCTTCTATTACCTGGTGGCCAAGGATCTGGGCAAACTCGGCTCGCTTTGACGGTCGCACGTCAGTTTGCGAAGGCTGGTGCGGCGGGATAGCCGCCTCAGCTCTGTTTTTCACTTCATCGCGCGTCAGCGCTGCCCCTCATCTGGCTGCCGCCATCTTCTCCCCGTGAACGGGGAGAAGGACGCTGTTTTGGGCGATTTCGCCAATCGCCACCTTTTGCAAGAAATGCAGCGGCGGCGAGCCAGCCTCTTTCTCCCCGTTTACGGGGAGAAATGCCCGGCAGGGCAATGAGGGGCGGCGCAAACGCCGGAAAGAGTGGTGGGGCAAGCGTCGCTTACGCAGTTTTGCTGTATTCTGCTGCCCGCCCGGCAGCTATAATGCCTGCACTCTCGAATCGAGCCGGAACCGATGCGCCAGTATCTCGACCTCCTGCAGCATGTGCTGGACAACGGTGCCGATCGCGGCGACCGCACCGGCACCGGCACGCGCTCCGTCTTCGGCTACCAGATGCGCTTCGATCTGGCGCGGGGCTTTCCGGTCACCACGACCAAGAAGCTGCATCTGAAGTCGATCATCCATGAACTCCTGTGGTTCCTGGCAGGCGACACCAACACCAAGTACCTGACCGACCACGGCGTTTCGATCTGGGACGAATGGGCCGACGAGAATGGCGACCTCGGCCCGGTCTACGGCAAGCAGTGGCGTTCCTGGCCGGATGGCCATGGCGGCTCGATCGACCAGATCGCGAATCTTCTCAAGGAGATACGCCGCAATCCTCAATCGCGGCGGCTGATCGTTTCAGCCTGGAATCCGGCCGAGGTGGAAGCCATGGCGCTGCCGCCTTGCCACTGCCTGTTCCAATTCTACGTGTCCGAGGGCCGGCTGTCCTGCCAGCTCTACCAGCGTTCGGCCGATATCTTCCTCGGCGTGCCCTTCAACATCGCGTCCTACGCGCTGCTGGCGCTGATGGTGGCGCAGGTGACCGGGCTGAAGCCGGGCGATTTCGTCCATACGCTGGGCGACGCGCATCTCTACTCCAACCATTTCGAACAGGCGCGCGAGCAGTTGCAGCGTACGCCGAGGGCGCTTCCGACGATGTGGATCAACCCGGAGGTGAAGGACCTGTTCGCCTTCCGCTTCGAGGATTTCCGGCTCGAAAACTACGTCGCCGATGCCAGCATCAAGGCGCCCATCGCCGTCTGAGTAAGCTTCAGTCGATGCCGATCATCACGTCCGAGGCCTTGACCACGGCATAGGCCTGCTTGCCCTTTTCGAGCTTGAGGTCGGCGACGGCCTCGTTGGTGATCGAGGCGGTGACGATGGCGCCGTCGCCAATGTCGATCCTGACATGCGAAGTCGTGGCTCCCTTGACGATCTCGGTGATCGTCCCCTTGAGGACATTGCGGGCACTGATCTTCATTGGGCTCTCCATTCCAGGGTTTCCCGCTCGTCTTACCAGAACAATCGACGGGGCAAAGACGTTTTCGCAAGCTGCCGGGCCTTCCCTTGTTATATCCATGCGGATATATCGATCGGCAGGCTTCGAGCCGCACGGATTTCAAACCAGGGAGAGTTTTCGATGACGCGCAAAGGTTTCGGGTTGAGGGCGATCGCCATTAGCGGTTTTGCGGCGACGTTGATGGCGGCGGTGCCGGCCGCTCATGCGGAAGACAAGGTCGTGGTGTTCGCAGCGGCCAGCCTCAAGGACGCGCTCGATGCGGTGAACAAGGCTTGCAAGGCCGATGTCGGCGAAGCCGCGACCGTTTCCTATGCCGCGAGTTCCGCACTCGCCAAGCAGATCGAGGGTGGCGCACCGGCTGACGTCTTCATCTCGGCCGACCTCGACTGGATGAAATATCTCTCCGACAAGAAGCTGACCAAGCCCGACACCGAGCTGAAGCTGCTCGGCAACGAGATCGTGCTGGTGGCGCCGAAGGGTTCGACGGTTGAAACCAAGATCGAAAAGGGTTTTGATCTCGCCAAGCTGGTCGGTGACGGCAAGCTCGCCATGGGTGACTTCAAGGCGGTGCCGGCCGGCAAGTATGGCAAGGCGGCACTGGAATCGCTCGGCGTCTGGTCCTCGGTCGAGGGCAAGGTGGCGCAGGCGGAAAACGTCCGCGCGGCGCTCAAGCTGGTTTCGACAGGCGAGGCCGCTCTCGGCATCGTCTATGCCACTGACGCGCATGCCGAAAAGGGCGTCAAAGTGATCGGCACCTTCCCGGAAGATTCGCACCCGCCGATCATCTATCCGGTTGCCCAGACCGCCGATTCAAAGGACAAGGATACGCCGGCTTTCCTAAAATGCCTGCAGTCCGCCAAGGCCGGCGCGCTCTTCAAGGACCAGGGCTTTACCGTGCTGACGCCAAGCAACTGAACAGGGTCTGACATCGCAATATGACCTGGCTGCTGGACCTCACTCCCGACGAATGGAATGCGGTCCGGCTGTCCATCAAGGTGGCGACGGTGGCGATGCTTTTCAGCCTGCCGCCAGGCATCCTGATCGCGCTGCTGCTCGCCCGCGGACAATTCTGGGGCAAGACGCTGCTCAACGGCGTGGTGCACCTGCCGCTGATCCTGCCGCCTGTGGTGACCGGTTATTTGCTGCTGCTGACCTTCGGCAAGCGCGGTCCGGCCGGTGCTTTCCTGGCCGAGCATTTCGGCATCGTCTTCTCGTTTCGCTGGACCGGTGCGGCACTTGCCTGCGGCGTCATGGGCTTTCCCCTGATGGTGCGGGCGATCCGGCTGTCGATCGAGGCGGTTGACCGCAAGATGGAGGCGGCGGCGGCAACGCTCGGCGCCAATCCTTTGTGGGTGTTCGCCACCATCACGCTGCCGCTGATCCTGCCCGGGCTGATCGCCGGCGCAATCCTGGCCTTCGCCAAGGCGATGGGCGAGTTTGGCGCGACGATCACCTTCGTCTCCAACATCCCCAACGAGACGCAGACACTGCCCTCGGCGATCTACACTTTTACGCAGGTGCCGGGCGGCGATGAAGGTGCGCTGCGGCTGACGCTGATTTCCATCGTCATCTCGATGGCGGCACTGGTCGCCTCGGAAGTGCTGGCGCGGCGCGTCGGCCGGCGGATGGACATCGAATGAGCGTCCTCGTCGACATCAGCCATCGGCTTGGCGATTTCGCCATCGACGTCCGCTTCGAAAGCGCCGGGCGGCTCACCGCGCTGTTCGGGCCGTCCGGCTCGGGCAAGACGACTCTGATCAACATGATCGCCGGGCTGATCCGGCCCGACAAGGGCCGCATCGAGGTCGACGGTCGCGTGCTGGTCGACACAAGCGCCGGCATTTTCGTGCCCAAGCACAAACGCCGCATCGGCATTGTGTTCCAGGACGCGCGGCTGTTTCCCCATATGAGCGTGGCCAGCAATCTGCGCTACGGCCGCTGGTTCACGCCGGCGGCGGAGCGTTACGCCGAGATGGATTCGGTTGTCGACCTGCTCGGCATCGGCCCGCTGCTCAACCGGCGGCCGGCAAAGCTGTCGGGCGGCGAGAAGCAGCGCGTCGCGATCGGCCGGGCGCTGCTGGCCAGCCCGAAACTGCTGCTCATGGACGAGCCGCTGGCCTCGCTGGACGAGGCGCGCAAGGCCGAGATCCTGCCCTATATCGAACGATTGCGCGACGAGACGAAGATCCCGATCGTCTATGTCAGCCATTCGATCGCCGAGGTGGCGCGGCTGGCGAGCGACGTGGTGATGCTGGCGCAAGGCAAGGTCGTCGCCAGTGGTCCGACCGAGGCGGTGATGCAAAGGCTCGACCTGCTGCCGGCGGAAGAACGCGGCGAGGGCGGCGCGGTGCTGGACACGAAAGTGCAGCGTCACGACGAGGTGTTCGGCATGACCGTGCTCGACTCGGCCGCCGGCGAGATCCGCGTGCCGCGCCTTGCGATGAAGACCGGGGCTCGCGTGCGTATCCGCATCCGCGCCCGCGATGTGATGATCGCCACGGAGAAACCCACGGGTCTCAGCGCGCTCAACATCCTGCCCGGCACGATCGTCGCGATCAGACCGGGCGAGGGGCCGGCGGTTGAGATTGGCATCGACTGCAATGGCGCAACGGTGCTTGCCCGCATCACTGAACAGTCGCGGCATGCGCTGAAGCTGCGGCTCGGCGGCAAGGTTTTCGCGGTGGTCAAGACAGTGAGCTTCGACCGGGCGAACACCGGCGCCGGCCTGCCGCTCGAGGTCGATGGCTGATGCATTCGGCAATCGACGCTATATCGTTTTGGAATAGCGGTATCGCGCAAGAAGCTCTAACATGGAGGCGGACATGACCGCGGAGAAGCAAAAATGCCGTCTCTGAGCTTGCGGATAAATCTCGATCCAGACGGGCGGATCGGTCCTGGCAAGATCGAGCTTCTGGAGCACATCGCCACCTTCGGCTCGATCTCGGCCGCCGCGCGCGGCATGGAGATGTCCTACAAGCATGCCTGGGATCTGGTCGAGGACATGAACCGGGTGTTCGGCAAGCCGCTGGTGGCGGCGCAGACCGGAGGCCGCAAGGGCGGCGGCGCGCAATTGACGGCCATCGGCCTGGCCGTGGTCAGCCGTTTTCGTGCCATCGAGCGCGCTGCCACCGCCGCGGCAGCGACGCATATGGATGCATTGCAGGCGGAGATCGACGCCGGGTGAGATCGACTGGAAACTCTACCCCGACGGGCGACTAGCGCGAATTTCTGCGCTTCCGGTGCTCACGGACTTTAATGTCCGCTCCGCTGCGGTTCTCGAAATTCACGCTATTCACCTCATCGGGACGAGTTTCGAGCCGATCTCAGCGTTGGCGCCACAAAGGGACTAATTCTCTTTCGGCTCGCCAGGCTTGCGCAGCAGATAGGTGTCCATGATCCAGCCCTTCTTCTTGCGGGCTTCCTCACGCACTTTCTCGATCTCTTCGCCAACATCGCCGAGGCGACCCGAGACAAGAATCTCGTCCGGGGTGCCGAGATAGGCGCCCCAATGGATGACGACATCCTGGTCGGCCAGCGTGTTGAAGGCGCATTTGCCGTCGAGCATGATGACCGTGCTGCCGACATTTTCGGCAAGACCCTCTTCAGTCAGCCTGCGGCCGGTGGTGATCAGGATGGAATCGCCGATACGGTTCAGCGCCATTTTATGGCTGGCGGCAAGCGCCTGGACTGCGGTGATGCCGGGGATGACCTCCAGCGCGAAGGCGACATTGTCTCTCAGGCGCACCCGCTCGAGAATACGCAGTGCGCTGTCGTACAGCGAAGGATCGCCCCAGATCAGGAAGGCGCCGCAGCCATTCTCCGCAATCTCGTCGCGGATCAGGCTCTCGTAGATGGCGGCGATGGCTTCGTGCCAGTCGTCGACAGTCGAACGGTAGGAGGATGTCGGTTCGGCGCGCACCGGTACGTCGAATTCGACGCGGCGCGATTTCGGGTTGGTGACGAAGCGGTCGCAGATCTCGCGCCGCAATTCGGCAAGGTCGTTCTTCTTCGCGCCCTTGTCGGGGATGAACAGCACATCGGCGCGGTTCAGGCCTGATATGGCCTGAACTGTCATATGGTCGGGATTGCCGGCGCCGATGCCGATGACGAGAAGCTTGCGCATGGGGCGAACTCCTGCCCGATCGGAACCTGTTAGTCCAGACCGCTTGCGTGTCCAGACCGCTCGCGTGTCCAGACCGCTGCCGGCGTGTCCAGACCGTCCGGACGGTCCCGTGAGACGGAAGGGCTTTGAAACGCCACATTGAAACGGCTAGGGTCGTCCAGGCATTCCAGCCGAGGGGGCTTCGATGTTGCGATATGTTCTGACTGCGGCGCTGGCGCTTTCGGCAGCACCCGCATTGGCCAACGATTCGGTTGCCGAGCTCGGCACCGGCGGCCTGATCCTGTCGCGCAGCGATGCCGTCGCGATGCAAAGCGAGGATCTCTTCATTTCGCCTGAAAAGGTGACGGTCGACTACGTCTTCCACAACAACACCGATCGGGATGTCGACGCGATCGTCGCCTTCCCGATGCCCGACATTTCAGGCGACCCCGAGGAGATGCCGGCGATCCCTGAAAACCAGAGTGACAATTTCCTCGGCTTCGAGGTGACGATCGACGGCGCGCCGGCAAAGCCTGAGCTCGAGCAGAAGGTGTTCGCGCTCGGCATCGACATCAGCGCCGACCTCAAGGCGCAGAACGTGCCGTTCAACCCGTTCGGCGACGCGGCCAAGGCGGCGCTGGCGAAGCTGCCAAAGGCGGTGGCCGACGACTGGGTCGACCGCGGCATCATCATCGAGGACCCGCAAGGCGAAAGCGACCAAAGCGCCACACCGTCCTATGCGCCATGGTGGCAGCTGCGCTCGACCTATTGGTGGCGCTCGACCTTTCCGGCCAACAAGGACGTCCATGTTTCGCACCGCTACAAGCCGAGCGTCGGCGGCACGTCCTCGGTCAGCTTCTTCTACGATGGCCAGTTTCAGGGGCAGTATGCGACATACAAGACACGCTACTGCATGGACGGCACATTCGAGAACGCGGTGCGCAAGGCGGCGAAGGACAATCCGGACGGTTACCCGAAATATTACGAAAGCCGCATCGCCTATATACTGACAACAGGCGGCAACTGGGCGGCGGGCACCATCGGCAAGTTCAAGCTGACCGTCGACAAGGGTAATCCAAAAGCGATGGTCTCGTTCTGCGGCGACAATGTCAAAAAGGTCGGGCCGACGAGTTTCGAGATGACCGCGAAAGATTTCTATCCCGAGCATGATATCGACATCCTGCTGCTCGAACCGTCGGACAGCAATGGCGGAGACGCGAACTGATGCATGTCGCGATCTATGTCGCCATCGCCGAGAACGGTGTGATCGGGCGGGACGGCGGATTGCCCTGGCGGCTCTCCACCGACCTCAAGCGCTTCAAGGCCGACACGATGGGCAAGCCCATCATCATGGGCCGCAAGACCTATGAAGGCATTGGCCGTCCGCTGCCGGGCCGGCTGAACCTCGTCGTCACCCGCGACAAGGCCTGGCGCGCCGAGGGCGTCGAGGTGGCCCATACGCTGGAGGCCGCGATTCAGCTGGCAACGGTGCGCGGACGCTGCATGGCTGGCGTGGACGAGGTCTGCGTCATCGGCGGTGGCGAAATCTATGCCCAGGCGCTGCCGCTGGCCGACCGGCTGCACGTTACCCATGTGCTGGCCGCCGTCGACGGCGATGCGCATTTCCCGCCGATCGACCCTCAGACATGGCGCGTCGTCAGTTCTCTGGAGGTTCCGGCCGGCGAAAAGGACAGTCACGCAACGCGCTATTCGGTTTACGAGCGCCGCCGCGAGATACATTGAAAGACAAAAAAGGTATTGAAAGACGACAAAGGGTCGCGACAGGCCCAAAACGGATGATGTCGGCGGGGCATCGCGTTGAAAGCGTGCTGCCACATCCCTATAGAAGAACAACACTGGATTTTGCGCCGTAACACCGGCGCTTGAGGGAATTCCAAGCGAAAGGACATTCATGCCCTGGAACGACAAGAGCGGCGGTGGCGGCGGCCCATGGGGCGGCGGCGGCGGCAACAATCAGGGGCCCTGGGGGCAGGGACCAAAGGGACCGAGCGGGCCGCAGGGCTCGCCTCCCGATCTCGAGGACATCATTCGCCGCGGCCAGGACCGGCTGCGGCGCGCGCTGCCCGGCGGTGGCGGCGCCAGTCCGGCGGTGTTCGGCCTGATCGCCGCGGTGCTGGTCGTTTTGTGGGCGTTCCAGGCGGTCTATACGGTGCAGCCCGACGAGGTCGCGGTCGAACTGCGCTTCGGCAAGCCAAAGCCCGAACTTTCCCAGCCTGGCCTGCATTTCCATTGGTGGCCGCTCGAAACCGTCGAGACTGCCAAGATTTCCGAGCAGCTCGTCGATATTGGCGGCGGCAACACCAGCGGCAATGGCCTGATGCTGTCGGGCGACCAGAACATCGTCAACGTGCAGTTTTCGGTGGCTTATCAGGTCTCCGATCCCCGCGCCTATCTGTTCGATGTCTCCGATCCGGACGGCATGCTGCGGCAGGTCGCCGAAAGCGCCATGCGTGAAGCCGTCGGCCGTCGGCCGGCCCAGGACATTTTTCGCGATGACCGCCAGGGCATAGCGGCCTCTGTGCGCGAGATCATCCAGACGACGCTGGACGGCTACAAGGCCGGCCTCAACATCAACGCCGTCTCCATCGAGGATGCGGCACCGCCACGTGAAGTGGCCGACGCGTTCGACGAGGTGCAGCGTGCCGAGCAGGACGAGGACAAGTTCGTCGAGCAGGCCAACCAGTACTCCAACCAGAAGCTCGGCCAGGCGCGCGGCGAGGCGGCACAGGTCCGCGAAGATGCCGCCGCCTACAAGAACCGTGTGGTGCAGGAAGCCGAAGGTGAGGCCCAGCGCTTCATCTCGGTCTATGACGAATACGTCAAAGCCCCCGATGTCACGCGCAAACGGCTTTATCTGGAAACCATGGAGAAGGTTCTGAAGGACTCGAGCAAGGTCATCGTCGAGCAGGGCAACGGACAAGGTGTCGTGCCCTATCTGCCGCTGCCGGCATTGCAGCCCAAACCGCCGGCTCCGGCCGCGCCTGCCGCGAACACGGGAGGTACCCAGTGATGGCCAACCGTCTTCCCATCTTCGTCGTCGTCGCGGCGGTCATGCTGTTCTTGATCTATTCCTCGGTCTTCGTGGTCAACGCCCGCCAGCAGGCGCTGGTGCTGCGGTTCGGCGAGATCGTCGACGTCAAGAGCGAGCCCGGCATCTACTTCAAGGCGCCGTTCTCGTTCTTCGACGCCGATACGGTGCAACTGATCGAAAACAGGGTGCTGCGCTTCGACCTCGACAACATCCGCGTCCAGGTGTCGGGCGGCAAGTTCTATGAGGTCGACGCCTTCATCGCCTATCGTATCTCGGATCCGCGCGTCTTCCGTGCCGCCGTGTCCGGTCAGATCGAACTGGCCGAAGCGCGGCTCAGAACCCGTCTCGACGCTGCCTTGCGCCGCGTCTACGGTCTGCGCGACTTCGAGGCCGCGCTTTCCGAAGAGCGTGCGGTGATGATGCGCGAAGTGCGCGATCAGCTCCGGCCCGACGCCACCTCGCTCGGCCTGCAGATCGAGGATGTCCGCATCCGCCGCACCGACCTCACGGCCGAGGTTTCACAGCAGACGTTCGATCGCATGAAGGCCGAACGCCTGGCCGAGGCGGCTCGGCTGCGGGCACGCGGCAACGAAGCGGCACAGCGCATCACGGCACGCGCCGACCGCGAAGTGGTCGAGATCGTTGCCGAAGCGCAGAAGGAGTCCGAGATCCTGCGCGGCGAGGGAGAAGCCCAGCGCAGCGCCACCTTCGCCGGAGCCTATCAGCGTGATCCGGCCTTCTTCGATTTCTACCGGTCGATGAATGCCTATGGCACGGCGCTGGACAACACCGGGACGACCATGGTGCTGTCGCCGAATTCGGAGTTCTTCCGCTTCTTCCGCGATCCGGAAGGCAAGGAAGGGTCGGCGAAACCGACGCCGGCGGCTCCCGCCGCACCGGCGACGGCACCCGCCGCGCCAGCCACGCAACCCAGCACCGGCCAGCAATAGCCGGTGCAGGACTTCTTCGCGGCGATAGGCCTGGTCCTCGTGATAGAGGGCCTGGTCTATGGCGGCTTTCCCAGCTTGGCGAAGAAGCTCGCGGGCGAGGTGCTGTCGATGCCGGAAAATGCATTGCGGATCGGTGGGCTGGCCGCGATTGCCATCGGTGTCGGCATCGTCTGGCTGGTCCGGAGCGGATGAGAACGTCAGGTTTTCGTCTTCGGCATAACGGAGGATTTATCCTCTGCCGGTAGTCGTAGCCGCAAACGTGCCGTATTTTTTGCCAACATGGCGCAACACGGTGTTTTCGCCGTTGCGCTTTCTCTTTCAGAAAGACCGGGAGGCTTCTCGATGACATCCACACTCCTTTTGCGCGCGGCACGGCGGACATTCATCGCCGGCACGGCAGCGCTTCTTGTCGGCACCGTCGCCGTCCCGTCCTTCGTGACGCCGACCTTCGCGGCAGACGGACCTGCTTCGGTGGCCGACCTGGCGCAAGGCGTGCTCGGCGCGGTGGTCAACATCTCGACCTCGCAGACGGTGAAGGGCACGGAAGGGCCGGGCGCGGTGCCGATGCCGCAGCTTCCCGAAGGCTCGCCGTTCCAGGACTTCTTCGACGACTTCTTCAAGAATCGCGGCGGCGACAAGGACAATGGCGCGCAGAAGGTGCAGTCGTTGGGCTCCGGCTTCGTCATCGACGCCGAGCAAGGCATCGTCGTCACCAACAACCACGTGATTGCGGACGCCGACGACATCGAGGTCAATTTCTCCGATGGCATCACGCTGAAGGCGACGCTGGTCGGCACCGACACCAAGACCGATGTCGCGGTGCTCAAGGTCGATCCGAAAGGCCACAAGCTGACCGCGGTGAAGTTCGGCGATTCCACCAAGATGCGTGTCGGCGACTGGGTGATGGCGGTCGGCAATCCGTTCGGCCTCGGTGGCACGGTCACGGTCGGCATCGTCTCGGCCCGCAACCGCGACATCAATTCCGGCCCCTATGACGACTTCATCCAGACCGACGCCGCGATCAACCGCGGCAATTCCGGCGGACCGCTGTTCAACAGTGTGGGCGAGGTCATCGGCATCAACACAGCGATCATCTCGCCGTCCGGCGGCTCGATCGGCATCGGCTTCTCCATCCCCTCGCAGCTTGCGTCGGGCGTCGTCGACCAGTTGCGCCAGTTTGGCGAGACGCGGCGCGGCTGGCTCGGTGTGCGCATCCAGCCGGTGACGGACGACATCGCCGAGAGCCTCGGCATGGCGACCGCCAAGGGGGCGCTGGTCGCCGGCGTCATCAAGGGTGGTCCTGTCGACAACGGCACCATCCAGGCCGGCGACGTCATCATCAAGTTCGACGGCAAGGACATCCATGAAATGCGCGACCTGCCGCGCGTCGTCGCCGAAAGCCCCGTCGGCAAGGCTGTCGACGTGCTGATCGTGCGCAAGGGAGTCGAGCAGACGGTGAAGGTGACGCTCGGCCGGCTCGAGGATGGCGAGAAGCTCGCCAATGGTGAGAACGGCAACACCGACCAGGACAAGGGCGACAAGGCTCCGGCCGTTTCGACCGCCTCGGTGCTCGGCATGACTGTCGGTGAACTCAATGACGAGACGCGCAAGAAGTTCAGCATCGCCGCCGATGTCTCGGGCGTCGTCATCACCGATGTAGCCAAGGATTCGGCTGCCGCCGAGCGCGGCATCCAGCCCGGCGAAGTGATCACCGAGATCGCGCAGGAATCGGTTGCCACGCCAAAGGACGTCATGGACCGGATCGGCGCGCTGAAGGAGCAGGGGCGCAAGAACGCGCTGTTGATGCTGGCGTCGAAGACCGGTGAGTTGCGCTTCGTTACGATCCGGATGGATTGAGGTCCGGCAACCTACTGATATCAAATAAAAAGGGCGGCTAGCGAGCCGCCCTTTTTCTTGCGCGCCAATCCGTTGCCGCGAGCCTGTAGAACACATGCCGCTTGAGGGTGGGGTGGCTGTCGGGAATGTCTGGGTGATCGAAATTGGCCGACGGATCGGTGGTCATGCCGAGGCGTTCCATGACGGCGGTGGAGCGGCGGTTGTTCGCGACCGCCAGGCAGACGATCTCGCCAAGCCCAAGCGTGTCGAAGCCGTAGGCCAGCCATGCCTCGGCGGCCTCTGTGACATAGCCCATGCCCCAGAATTCGGGCGCCAGCCGCCAGCCGATCTCGATGGCGCCGGCCGGCAGGAACGGCAGATCATCGGTTGCGGTGATGCCGACAAAGCCGACGCATTGGCCTGATGCGATGATCTCGGCCGCGGCGAAACCGTAACCATCTCGTTCGATGTCGACCCGAAATTCGTCCATCTTGGCGTCGGCTGCCGCGCGGTCGCGGCGAAACGGGAAGAACTCCATGACCCGTTCATCGGAATTGATGCGATGGAAGAGCTCGCGGTCGCGATCCTCCCAGTTGCGCAGGATCAGGCGCTCGGTGCGCATGGGCTTCATTGCACAAACTCTTCCTGGCGATAGCCTTGCAGATAGAGCAATGCGGTGAGGTCGCCATGGTCGATGCGGACCTTGGCCTGCGCCGCCACTGTCGGCTTGGCATGAAGTGCGACACCGGTGCCGGCGAGGCGGATCATGTCGAGATCGTTGGCGCCGTCGCCGACGGCGATGGCATCGGCCGGCGTCAGGCCGAGGCGCGCCGAAATTTCGAGCAGGGCGTCGGCCTTGTCGGCGCGGCCGAGGATCGGCTCGCCGACCAGGCCGGTGAAGCGTCCGTCCTGTTCGAGCAGGCGATTGGCGCGGTTTTCCTGAAAGCCGAGCATGGCCGCGATGCGCGTCGTGAACACTTCGAAGCCGCCCGAGACCAGTGCCGTCCAGGCGCCGTTGGCGCGCATGGTCTGGACCAGCGCGCGGCCGCCCGAGGCCAGCGTCAGCCGATTGGCGACGATGCGGTCGACAACGGCGGCATCGAGCCCCTTCAGCAGCGCGACGCGCTCACGCAGCGCCGGCTCGAAGGCGATCTCGCCATTCATCGACCGCGCGGTAATCGTGGCAACGCGATCTTTGACGCCGATCTCGTCGGCCAGCTCGTCGATGCATTCCTGGTCGATCATGGTCGAATCCATGTCGGCGATGAGGATCTTCTTGCGGCGCGTTTCGGCCTGATGGACGATCACATCGACCGCTTCCCCAGCCAGCGCGGCGCGCAAGGCGGCGATGATATCGGCGGCGTCAGCCTCTTGCGGCAAGGCAAGATCGCAGGCAATGCCTTCGGCCAGCCAGACGACAGCGCTTGCGCCCACTGACCGTGAGGCCATATTCGCAAGCGACGGCGACAGAGCGCGGTCGGCGGGACGGGAAACAAGCGTGGCAATGAGCGGCATGGAGAATTCCGGCACGGATGCGGGCGAAGGCCGCGTGAAGAACGCGATCCTGATAGCCGGGCCGACCGCCAGCGGCAAGTCGGCACTGGCGCTCGACTTGGCCGAACGCGCAGGCGGCGTCATCGTCAACACCGATTCCATGCAAGGCTATTCGGTGCTCGACGTGCTGACCGCCCGACCGGAGGCGGCCGACCTCGCACGCGTGCCGCATTTTCTCTACGGCCACGTCCATCCTGCTACTGCCTATTCGACGGGTGCGTGGCTGCGCGATGTGATGAAACTCATCGACGACGGCACACTGTCGCGGCGGCCGGTCTTCGTCGGTGGCACCGGCCTTTATTTTCGGGCGCTGGCCGAGGGTATTTCGGAAATGCCCGACATTCCGCCGCGCATCCGCGACCGCTGGCGCTATGAGTTGAAGGAGCAAGGCGCGGTCAAGCTGCATGCCCTGCTGCTGCGTGAGGATTCAAGAGCCGCCATGCAGCTGAAGCCAACCGACAGCCAGCGCGTCGTGCGGGCGCTCGAGGTGCTCGACGCCTCCGGCCGGTCGATCCTGGAGTGGCAGGCAGAGCGCGGCCGGCCGCTCATCGACAGGCAGACGGCGCGTTTCCTGGTCATCGAACCGGATAGGGCCGCGCTGGTTGACCGCATCGAAAGGCGCTTCGACAACATGCTCCATAAGGGTGCGCTGGAGGAAGTCAGGCAAATTTCGGCTCTTAACCTCGATCCGGACCTGCCGGCGATGAAGGCGATCGGCGTTCGCGACCTGCAGGCCGCCATGGCCGGACTAACCAGCTTTCCCGAGGCGATCGAGCGGGCCAAGATCGCAACCCGGCAATATGCCAAGCGGCAGGCGACCTGGTTTCGGCATCAGCTGGGGCCGGAATGGCAGAGATTGCGCCCTGGTGACAATCTCGAAACCACGATCCAAACACTTGTTGCTAATGCAACTTAAAAAGTTGACCTGGAGGGAAGGGTTCCCGTCGAGGTTGTCGGAATTAACGCTCCGTAAGGCGGTCCGTGCCATAAGGTCGATGGGCACTTTTCCATTGGGGAGCAGATGCGTTTCCATAAGGCGGAATCCGCATTTTTCGTCTTTATTTTCGTGATCCTGGCCGCGGGCCTGGTGACGCTGCACGCCTATGGGCTCTTGCAATCCTTCGCCACGGAACTCCATACGCAATCGGGCCTGGACAAGGTCATCTACCTCAACAAGCTGTTGTTCGCGACGGGGGTGCTGCTGGCGACCGCGCTGTTTTTCGGCATCTTCTTCATCTACCCGCTGATCCGCAAACAGGCGACGGAAGAAGGCAAGCTGCGCGCCATGACGGTTTCGCTCAGCGCCCGCTCCGAAACATTCGAGCACGCGGCGCTGACCGACGGGCTAACCGGGATGCAGAACCGGCGCTATTTCGACGATGCACTCAAGGAGTATCTCGAGGAGTTCCGGCGCATCGAAAAGCCGGTCGGGCTGATGATCCTTGATCTCGACCATTTCAAGCAGGTCAACGACACCCATGGCCACGATGTCGGCGACGAGGTGCTGAAGGCTGTCGCCAGCTGCCTCAAGGACATGACACGTTTCCACGATGTGGTGGCGCGGTTGGGCGGCGAGGAGTTCGCGGTGGTCACGCCCAACATGGAGGCGGAACTGCTGGCCAAGTTCGCCGAGCGCATCCGCAAGGCGATCGCCAACATGTCGATCCTTTCGGGCAATGTTCGGCTCAAGATCACCACCAGCGTCGGCCTTGCCGTCTGGGACCGCAAGGAAACGGCCGAGGAATTCTATCGCCGCGCCGACCGCCAGCTCTATGAGGCGAAGAGGCAAGGCCGCAACCGCGTCTGCGCCTAAAATCCCGAAGAAGAATTCATGAGGCCGGTTGCCTGACGCGGCTTTCTCGACTTCCGGTGCTCACGGACTGAATGTCCGCTCCGCTCCGGCTTCTCGAAACCCACGCCATTCAATCCGGCCTGATGAATTCCCTTTCGGGATTTACCCAAGCTGGTTCGACGATGTACAGCCCTCGGAAGCTTGGTTCGGCTTCTCAGTCGGTCATCAGAGAGTTTGGAGGCTCAGTCGTTCTGGGGGCGCAGGCCGAAGGTGGCGGGCTTCAGGCCGTAGCGCATGTCGAAATCGTCGTCCGATGGCGCGCGGGTGGCCGGCGGCTTGCGGTAGTCGGGGTCGCCGGCCTGGCGGCTAGAATCGACTACTTCGGCGAAGGCCATTGCCTGCGGCGTCGGTTTCGGCACGTTGCGCAGCCGCTCGACGATCGCCACCAGGTCGACATCATCGCCTTTCGACGAAATGGCCTCTTCGCCCTTGGACGTGCCGGGAAGCAGATGGCTGGGCAATTTTTCGAACTTCAGCCGCATGGTGGTCGCCACACCTTCGCCGAAGGCAATGGCTTCGCGCTGGCCCATCGATGACAGGAAGGCAAGCGTGGAGGCGGACGAGTCGGCGATGGCCGAGCGGATGATCGCCTGGTCCTGCTCGTTGGCGAGCCGCATGGCAAAGAAGGTCGAGCACTGCGACAGGATGGTCGGGTCAAGCTCGCCCGGACGCTGGGTGACGACGCCGAGATAGCAGCCATATTTGCGGCCTTCCTTGGCGATGCGCGACAGCGCATGCCTTGTCGGCGCGAAGCCGAGGCGCGGATCGGCCGGCATGTAGCGATGCGCTTCCTCGCACAGCAGCAGGAGCTGCAGCTTGCCCTCGCTCCACAGAGCGAGGTCGAAGGCCAGGCGCGCCAGCACCGAACAGACGGAGTTAACCACTTCGGAGGGCATGCCGGCCATTTCGAAGCAGGTCACCGGGCGACCGTGATGCGGCACGCGAAAAATGTTGCCGATCGTTTCGTGGATGGTGTCCTCGATCAGGCGCGAATTGAACATGAAGCGGTAGCGCGGATCGGCGGCGGCCGACTCGATGCGCGTCTTCAGCGATTTGAGCGTCGGGCGCTCGTTCTTGCTTTCGAGCATGCCCATGCGCTCGTCGATCTGCTTGAGCAGGTCGGCGATGCGGTAAGGAACGGGCGTATCGGCGGTCAGCGCATCGGTGCCGCGCCTGAGATAGGCGCCCGAATTCGGATTGCGGTAGAGGTTTTTGGCGAGCGGAATGAGGTCGCGCAGAGCGTCGATCTCTTCCGGGTCGGTCTCACGACCGCGAAACAGCACCTCGGCGAATTCCTCGAGCTTGAACATCCAGAACGGCAGGTCGAGCGTTTTGGAATCGACCTTGACGCAATATTCGGGCAACGAACTCGCAAATTCATTGTGCGGGTCGAGGATCAGGATGCGCAAATCGGGGCGTGCCTCGATCGACTTGCGCAGCAGCAGCGAAACGGCCGTGGATTTGCCGACGCCGGTGGTGCCGACAACGGCGAAATGGCGCGCCAGCGTGTCGTCGATAGCGATGTTGGCGGCGATTGTCTCGTCCTGCGCCAGCGAGCCGATGGTAATGGAATGGCGGCCGGCGAGATCATAGACCGCCTGCAGGTCGCGGGTGCGGATGCGGTGCGCAACAGCACCGATATGCGGATAGGTGGTAATGCCGCGATCGAAGATCGGCTTGGCGCCTGGCTCAGCGCCGTCGCGCACCTCACCGATCAGCTCTATGCTGACCTCTATCGGGTTCTGGCCCTCATTGCTCCAGGCGCGGTTCGACTTGCCGATCGCGTAAACGAGACCCACGGTTCGCGTCGTGCCCAGATTGATCGAGATCATCTTGCCGACCGTCCACAGGCCGGTCACAGACCCGTCAATGTCATCGGCATAGGCGGCGATGGTGGCGCGCGCGCCGTCGCATTGCACGACATTGCCCAGGATGCGCCGGTCGTTCTGCTCTGCGTTGCGGCGCTCCTGCGATGTCGGTTCGCCGACGGAAGCTTCGCGTTCGACATACATGGACAGACCAATCCCATTTCCCTTGAGATCGGACCCTACCGGAATGGGGTTAAGGTCGGATGAGGTCGGATGGTGTAGAGAGGATTAAGCTCCCGGCGAAAATTGTCGCAAAAGGGCTCTTCTCCAGAACCGGTCTTTCGCTATAATGGACGAATGGATGATATAGCGAACGATATTTCCTCGACTATCGGCAGGCGAATCCACGCCGAAAGGGTCATGCGGGACTGGTCGCTGGCCGAGCTCGCTGAGCGGTCCGGCGTTTCCAAGGCGATGCTGAGCACGATCGAGCGCGGCATGACCAGCCCGACGGCGACCCTTCTGGTGCGCATCGCGGTGGCCTTCGGCATGACGCTGTCGACCCTCATCGCGCGGGCGGAATTGCAAGGTGGCGGGCTGCTGCGCGAGGCCGACCAGCCGGCGTGGCGCGATCCCGATACAGGCTATGTCAGGCGGCATTTGTCACCGGCCAGCGACATGCCGCTCGAACTGATCAAGGTGCACCTGCCGGCAGGCGCCAGGGTCAGGTTTCCGGCGGCCTCCTATGCCTTCATCAAGCAGCAGGTCTGGCTGATTTCCGGACGGCTCGACTTCACCGAGGGCGATGTGGTGCACAGGTTGGGACCTGGCGACTGCCTGGCGCTCGGCGCGCCGTCTGACTGCACCTTTCACGCCCCGGAGGCGGGCGCCGACTATCTCGTCGCGCTGGTCAGGGGCTGAGATCATGGCGAGACGGCCAAAACGCTCCCACAATGGGGGGCCGCCTCTCGATGAGTACAAGGGACCACCCTGGGGCAAGGGCGACCCTTACATCTTCCTGGCCTGGCAGGCCGCGCACGCCAAGGCATGGAAGGCGCCGAGCCGCGAAATCATGCTGATGCGCATGGAAAAAGCCGAGCGGCTGGGCCTGACCTATGAGGAATACACACTCGAGATCCTCGAGCGCGGACGGCACCTCAGGGAAGAAGACACCGAGCGCATCAGCGCCATCAAGGCAGCGCGCAAGCGGCGGCGCGTGCGCAATCTCGACTGACGCCGGCATCGAACTCATTCATCGTTTCCAGGGAACAGTCATGAATTCCATCGAAATCCGAGCTCTGAGTGCCAGTGCGGAAACGCTGGCAATGCTGGCTGATCTGCTGGTCGAAACGGTTGCCGCCGGCGGCTCCGTCAGCTTCATGCATCCGCTGGCGCTGGAAGCGGCAAGCGCATTCTGGGAGAGGTCGCTGACAGCAGCGGCGAGAGGGGAACGCGTGGTGCTCGGTGCATGGGACGGCAAGGTCCTTGTCGGCACCGTCACGCTGCTGCTCGACTTCCCAGTCAACCAGCCGCACCGGGCCGAGATCGCCAAGCTGATGACATCAGTCCAATACCGCGGCAGGGGTGTCGGAACGCGCCTGATGCGGGCCGCGGAGCGTCTCGCCGCCGAGAAGGGGCGCACTCTGCTGGTCCTGGATACGGCGAAGGAAGAGGGCGCTTCGGGCCTCTACGAAAAACTCGGTTTCACCTTGGCCGGCGAAATACCGGACTTTGCGCTGAAGCCGCATGGCGGGCTGACCGGCACACTGATCTACTGGAAGCGTATCGGCGCCACATCGCGATAGCCGCCGGTCAGGCGGAGGTCTCTCTGGCGAGGTGCCTCAGCAGCCACTGGCTGAAATCCTGCTCGGCACTGGTCAGGCGCGCGGTCGACGCCCTGGTCAGGAAGTGGCCCGAGGTGCTGGAGAGTTCGAAATCGGAAAGCGTCAGCAGGCTCCCGCTGTTGAGCGCGGCGTCGACCAGAGGACGCGACCCCAGAAGCACGCCGGCCCCGGCGCTTGCTGCTTGCATCGCCGCGACGAAACTGTCGAAACGATGCGACCGCTGGGGGTGGCCGGCCAGTCCGGCCGCCGCGAACCATTCCGCCCACATCTCGCGTGCGCCGGCGACCAGAAGCAGCGGCAGTGATGTCCAATCGGCGGCACCGGCCAGGCCCGGACTTGCCACCGGCACAAGCCGCTCGGCGGTCAGCCTGTCGGCCTCGCGTCCGGGGAAGGATCCGTTGCCGAAACGGATGTCGAGCGCAGAGCCAGGCAGGTCGTAGTCGGTCGGGCGATGGATCGTCACCAAATCGAGCTGGATGCGCGGCAGTGCCTCGGCAAGATCGGGCAGCGCCGGGACCAGGACCAGCAGGGCGAAGGAGATCGGCACCCGGATCGAGACGGTCTGGACGGCGCGCGGCTCGAATAGTTCAGCTGTGCTGCTGCCGATGGTGGCGAAGGCCGACTGGATGTGGGGCAGGTAGGCGGCACCCTCGGGTGACAGCGCGACGCCACGCGCCAATCGCGAGAACAGACGCGTCTTCAACCGGTCCTCGAGCAGCCGGATGTGCTGGCTGACGGCGGCCTGTGTCAGGCCGAGTTCGGCTGCTGCTGCGGTGAAATTCGACAGTCGCGCCGCCGCCTCGAAACTGCGCAGCCAGTCGAGCGGAGGCAAGGCCGGGATGGTTCTTTGAGCCATTAGTTATTTGATGCCATTGGCCAAAAAATGATAATTTGAGTTATGCCTTTCGCGCGGCCAACATGCAATCGAAACCCTGCGGATCGGGCCGTGGGGTGCAACGGACAGGAACGGCATCTCCCATGCTCACCCACGCGCTGGTTGGCGACGAAGGCAGAACAATCGAACTTGGCTGGCAGGACGGGACGCGCACCCGCTTTCACGCCATGTGGCTGCGTGACAACGCGCTCGACGACAAGACACGCAGCGCAGGCAATGGCCAGCGGCTCATCACCATCCTCGACATTCCGGCCGAGACGAGGATCGGCGCGGCCTCGATCAAGGGCGATGCGCTTGAGCTGACCTTTGTGCCGGAAGGAAAGACTGTCAGCTTTCCCGCGCTATGGCTGAACGCCAATGCCTATGACCGCGACACCGCTGGCCAGGCTGGATGGACCGGTAAGGACACCGTTCGATGGACCAAGGCCACCATGCAGGATTCGGTGCCACGCGCCGGCTATGTCGCGGCCAGCCGTGACCGCACCGTCTTGCGGCAATGGCTGTCGGCGGTGAAAACCTATGGCTTCGCCGTGATGGACGACCTGCCGACAGAATCCGGGGCGCTTTGCAAAGTGTCCGATCTGTTCGGCTATATCAGGGAGACCAATTACGGCCGCTGGTTCGAAGTCCGTGCCGAGGTCAATCCGACCAATCTCGCCTACACCAATCTTGGTCTTCAGGCGCACACCGATAATCCCTATCGCGATCCGGTGCCGACGCTGCAGATTCTGTCCTGCATCGAAAACACGGTGGACGGCGGCGAATCCAGCGTCGTCGACGGTTTTGCCGTCGCGGCAGCCTTGCAGGCCGAGAACCCGGAAGGCTTCCGGCTGTTGAGTTCTTACCCGGCGCGTTTCGAATATGCCGGCTCCTCGGGGGTGCGATTGCAGGCCAAGCGGCCGATGATCGAGCTTGGGCCTGATGGCGAGCTCATCTCCATCCGCTTCAACAACCGCTCGCTGGCGCCGACGGTCGACGTGCCCTTCGCCGAGATGGCCGCCTACTACGCCGCCTATCGCCGGTTCGCCGAACTGATCGAGGATCCGTCCTTCGAAGTGACGTTCAAGCTCGAAGCCGGCCAGGCTTTCATCGTCGACAACACCCGCGTCATGCATGCCCGCAAGGCGTTTTCCGGTACCGGCAAGCGCTGGCTGCAGGGCTGCTACGCCGACAAGGACGGCCTGCTGTCGACGCTTTCCGCGATCGAACACGAGTTCAAGGAGGCCGCGGAATGAGCGGCCAGGATCTGAACGCAGACAATATCGTCGAGTTCATCGCCGACATCTTTGAGCGCCGGGGTGCCGAATCCTATCTCGGCGAGCCGGTCACCATGTCGGAGCACATGCTGCAGGGCGCCTGGTTTGCCGAGCAGGATGGCGCGCCGGAAGCGCTGGTGGCGGCGGCACTGCTGCATGACATCGGCCACTACACCAGCGAATTCGGCACCTATTCGCCCGAGGATGTCGAGGACAAGCATCATGACGAGGCCGGCGGCGAGGTGCTGGCGCCGTTCTTTCCGCCAGTCATCGTCGAATGCGTCAGGCTGCATGTCGCGGCCAAGCGCTATCTCTGCGCCACCGACCCAACCTATTTCGGCAGGCTTTCGCAGGCTTCTGTCCATACGCTGTCGCTGCAGGGCGGGCCGATGAGCGCCGAGGAGGTGGCCGAGTTCCGCAAAAATCCTTTCCATGAGGAAGCGGTGCGGGTGCGCATGTGGGACGAAGCCGGCAAGATCGCCAACATGAAGACGCGGACGTTTCGCGACTACGTGCCGTTGCTGCAGCGCGTCGTGCGCGATTTCAGCTACCGCGCCTGACGCAACCAATCACTGGGAGGAGACGGCCCATGTGTTTCTGCTTCGACGGCGACAATGCGGTGACCGCATACCGGCCTGAGCGCTGCCGGGAGCGCGGACGTGCCGAAGGCGCTTCTCCGGTGCAGCTCAGCGCCCCTGTCGGAAAGCCGGGCCGTCTCGATGCGGCCGGCACGTCCGAACCGATCGAAGCCATGCGCCTTCCCCGCGCGTAGCGATGCATTCTGGAGGCGCGGCGTTCGCCGCACCTCCTTGGTGCCCATAGGCGGGCTACCCGGGCGCGCTATCCCTTGTGGTGCGCCTTCTGCAGCCCGTAGACCGGCGTCGGCAGACCGGCCTGCCTGGCCTTCAATTGCAGCGCCAGGAACTGCGAATAATGGCGCGACTGGTGCAGGTTGCCGCCATGGAACCACAGCGCCTCCTGCTGCGTCGGCTTCCACATGTTGCGCAACTCGCCTTCCCAGGGGCCGGGATCCTTGGTGGTGTTGGAGCCGAGGCCCCAGCATTTGCCAACCTTGTCGGCGGTTTCGCGAGAGATCAGATCGGCGGCCCAGCCGTTCATCGAGCCATAGCCGGTGGCGTAGACGATAAGGTCCGCGGGAAGTTCCGACCCGTCGCTGAGCAGAACCGAATGCTGCTTGATCTCTTCGACATCGACACCGCTCTTCAGCTTGATCGAACCATCGATGATCAATTGGGAGGCGCCGACGTCGATATAATAGCCGGAGCCGCGCCTGAGGTACTTCATGAACAGGCCGGACTCATCGTCGCCCCAGTCGAGCATGAAACCGGCCTTTTCCAGTCCCTTGTAGAACGCCGCGTCGCGTTTCTTCATCTCGGCATAGGCCGGGATCTGGAACTCGTGCAAGATCTTGTAGGGCAGGGACGCAAAGATGAGATCGGCCTTGGCCGTGGTGATGCCATTCTGCAGCGCCTGCTCCGAATAGAGCGAGCCCAGCCCGATTTCCATCAACGTGTCGGATCTGGAGATATGGGTGCTCGAGCGCTGCACCATGGTAACGTCGGCGCCGGCTTCCCAAAGTGCGGCGGCGATGTCGTGAGCGGAATTGTTGGAGCCGATGATAACGGCCTTTTTGCCGGCATAGGCGTCGGGGCCGGGGTGCTTCGAGGAGTGATGTTGGTCACCCTTGAAGTTTTCCATGCCCTTGAATTTCGGCAGATTGGCCTTGCCGGACTGTCCGGTCGCCAGCACCAATTGCTTCGGCTTCAGCGTGATGTCCTTGCCGTCGCGGTGGACGACGACGGTCCACTCCTTCTTCTTGTCGTCATAGGAGGCGCTCTTGGCCTCGGTCGAGGACCAGTAGTTCAGCTCCATCACCTTGGTGTACATTTCCAGCCAGTCGCCGATCTTGTCCTTGGGTGAGAAGACCGGCCAGTTCTTCGGGAAATCGATATAGGGGAGATGGTCGTACCAGACCGGATCGTGCAGGCAGAGCGACTTGTAGCGCTTGCGCCAGCTGTCGCCGGCCCGCTCGTTCTTCTCGATGATGATGGTCGGCACACCGAGCTGCCGCAGCCTTGCGCCGAGCGCGATGCCACCTTGGCCGCCGCCGATAATGAGCGTGTAGGGTTGCGTCTTGAAGCCGAGTTCGGCGGCTTCCTTCTCGCGCTCCTCCTTCCATGTCGGACGGTTCTTGCCCGAGCCATGCTTGGCGCCCATCGGCCGCGCGAAGCCCGCCGGTTCCTCGTGGCCTTTCAATTCGACCATGGTGGTCAGCAGCGTCCAGATCTTGCCGTTCTTCAGCCTGACATGGCCAAAGCCACGCGCCAGTTCGGTCTCAAAACTGATCCAGCCCTCGATCAGCCCGCCGCTTTCGGTCGCGTCCTCGCCCTTGGCGATGGCAAAGTGTGACGGCCTGGTCGTCGACAACTGGCTCTTCAGCATGTCGCGGACCTGGTCCTTGCCTTCCATGGTCTTGATGTTCCAGGTGAAGGTGACGAGGTCGCGCCAGTAGCAGTCGTCCTGGAAACAACCGACGGCCTTGTCGATGTCATTGGCGGCGAGCGCGGCGCCGAATTGGTCGAGCAGGTCGGACAGTTTCTTGTTTGGGGCCTTGTCGAGCATAAGTCTTCCTCCGTGAAATCCAGGCCGTCATGATGGCTCCTCCCGAGCCGGGCGATGAAGTATCGGCAGAGAGCACGGCCTTCGTCACGCCCCACCATAGTTTCGCGTGGCTTCAAGGGCTTATGCGGAAAACGCTGCGGCCTAACTGGTCCGGGAGCGCCTTGCCGAGGGCGATGGAAGGGACGTTGCGGCTTGCGCGATGTCGGCACGATGTGGCGTCGGTCGCGAAATCGTGACGGCCATCTGTCGAATTGCGAAACAGCTTCATCGCCGACGCGATTTTTGCCGTTGACAGGCTGCCTTGCCCGCCCTTAGTGTCCGCGACCATGAAAAAGGCACTCATTCTCGTAGGAAGGCGCGTGGGCAAGGCGGTGTAACCGCCGGGCGAAAACCTCCCATGCGCAACACACAGGCTCCCTCGGGGGCCTTTTTTATTGCCTGAAACACGACTAAACGACCAATTACACCCAAATGGCAACGCCCAAGCGGCGACAGTACGGGACCAGACCGATGAGCAACGGACAGAGTGAGCGGCGCGAAATGACGGGCGCCGAAATGGTGGTGCAGGCGCTGAAGGACAATGGCGTCAAGCATGTCTTCGGCTATCCGGGCGGCGCCGTCCTTCCGATCTACGACGAGATCTTCCAGCAGGATGAGGTCGAGCACATTCTGGTGCGCCACGAGCAGGGCGCGGGCCATGCGGCCGAGGGCTATGCGCGCTCGACCGGCAAGGCCGGCGTCATGCTGGTGACCTCCGGGCCCGGCGCCACCAATGCGGTGACGCCGCTGCAGGACGCGCTGATGGATTCGATCCCGCTGGTCTGCCTGACCGGGCAGGTGCCGACCTCGCTGATCGGCTCCGATGCCTTCCAGGAATGCGACACGGTCGGCATTACGCGCCCCTGCACCAAGCACAACTGGCTGGTGAAGGACGTGAACGAGCTCGCGGCGACCATCCACGAAGCCTTCCATGTCGCCACGACCGGCCGTCCCGGTCCGGTGGTGGTCGATATCCCCAAGGACGTGCAGTTCGCCAAGGGGTTTTATGTCCCGCCGCAGATTGCGCCGCGCACCAGCTACCAGCCCAAGGTCCAGGGCGACCTGGAGAAGATCAAGGCAGCCGTCGAGCTGATGGCCGGCGCCAAGAAGCCGATCATCTATTCGGGCGGCGGCGTCATCAATTCCGGCCCGGAAGCGAGCCATCTGCTGCGCGAACTGGTCGACCTCACCGGTTTCCCGATCACTTCGACCCTGATGGGCCTCGGTGCCTATCCGGCGTCCGGCAAGAACTGGATGGGCATGCTGGGCATGCACGGCACCTACGAAGCCAACATGGCCATGCATGATTGCGACGTGATGATCTGCATCGGCGCGCGCTTTGACGATCGCATCACCGGGCGGCTCACAGCGTTCTCGCCGAACTCGCGCAAGATCCACATCGATATCGATCCGTCATCGATCAACAAGAACGTGCACACCGAGGTGCCGATCATTGGCGATGTCGGCCGCGTGCTGGAGGACATGGTGCGGCTGTGGCGCGCGAGCGCCAAGGCAGACAAGAAGGCGCTCTACCCCTGGTGGGAGCAGATCGCCAAGTGGCGCGGTCGCGATTCACTCGCCTACAAGATGAACCACGACGTGATCATGCCGCAATATGCCATCCAGCGGCTCTACGAGCTGACCAAGGGAATGGACACCTACATCACCACCGAGGTCGGCCAGCACCAGATGTGGGCGGCGCAGCACTATCATTTCGAGAAACCGAACCGCTGGATGACATCGGGCGGGCTCGGCACGATGGGCTACGGCCTGCCGGCGGCACTCGGCGTGCAGATCGCGCATCCCGACGCGCTGGTCATCGACATCGCCGGTGACGCCTCGGTGCAGATGACGATGCAGGAGATGAGTGCCGCGGTGCAGCACAATGCGCCGATCAAGATCTTCATCCTCAACAACCAGTATATGGGCATGGTGCGGCAGTGGCAGCAGCTGCTGCACGGCAACCGGCTGTCGCACTCCTACACCGAAGCGATGCCGGACTTCGTCAAGCTGGCCGAGGCCTATGGCGGCCATGGCATACGCTGCGAGAAGCCGGACGAGCTGGACGACGCCATCAAGGAGATGATCTCGGTCAGGAAGCCGGTGCTGTTCGATTGCCGCGTGGCGAACCTCGCCAACTGCTTCCCGATGATCCCGTCGGGCAAGGCGCATAACGAGATGCTGTTGCCCGACGAGGCGACCGACGAGGCGGTGGCGAACGCCATCGACGCCAAGGGCAGGGAACTGGTGTAGCCGACAAGCCGAGGCAGGGCTGTCGTGAGAAGCCGTGCGCAAACAGATAGTTAGATCAAGAGTTTGAAATCGAGATTCATGTCATGAACGCACAGCTACAGCCGACCGGTTCGGCCTATTTCATCGCCAAGGAAACCGAGAAGCCGGAGAACCACACGCTCTCCGTGCTGGTCGACAACGAACCGGGCGTGCTTGCCCGGGTCATCGGCCTGTTTTCCGGGCGCGGCTACAACATCGAGAGCCTGACCGTTTCCGAGACCGAGCATGAAAAGCATCTGTCGCGCATCACCATCGTGACGCGCGGCACGCCGCATGTGCTGGAGCAGATCAAGCATCAGCTCGAGCGCATCGTGCCGGTGCACCGCGTGGTCGATTTGACCGTGCGCTCGCATGAATCCGGCCAAGAGCGGCCGTTGGAGCGGGAACTGGCGCTGGTCAAGGTTGCCGGCACCGGCGAAGCCCGCGTCGAGGCGCTGCGGCTGGCCGACGCGTTCCGCGCCAGCGTCATCGACGCCAACACCGAGCATTTCATCTTCGAGATCACCGGCAAGGGCACCAAGATCGACCAGTTCATCGCCATCATGAAGCCGCTCGGTCTGGTCGAAATCTGCCGCACCGGCGTGGCCGCTTTGAACCGCGGCCCGCAGGCGATGTAGCTCCCATCGCGTTTCAGACAGCCCTGCAAGGATGAGAGCCTGGCTCCGTCATGGGCCGGCGCTGGCCTTTGTGCGTCAGCCGAAAAGAGACAATAATGCTGACGTATCTGGGAGGATACCATGTCACTCGACGCATTCCTCGCACTGCTCGTCTATGCCTTCGTGACCTCGATCACGCCGGGGCCGAACAACCTCATGCTGTTGGCCTCCGGCGTCAATTTCGGCATCGCCAGGACGGTGCCGCACATGCTGGGCATCAGCATCGGCTTTCTTGTCCTGTTGCTGGCCGTCGGTTTCGGGCTTGGCGCGGTGTTGACGGCATTTCCGGCGCTGCACAACGCCCTCAAGATCGCCGGTGCCGCCTATCTGCTCTATCTCGCCTGGAAGATCGCCATGTCTCGCTCATTGAGCGGCAAGGGCGAGGCGGAAGCGCGGCCGATGCGCTTCATCGACGCGGCGGCATTCCAGTGGGTCAATCCCAAGGCCTGGGTGATGGCGATCACCGCTATGGCCGTCTATGCCAATGCCGAGCACCCGTTCCTGTCGGTGGTGTTGATCTCGATCGCCTTCACCATCGTCAACCTGCCGAGTGTTTCGGTATGGGCGGGATTCGGTACGGCGCTGCGGGGATTCCTGTCGGATCCGGTGCGGCTCAAATGGTTCAACATCGCCATGGGCGTGCTGCTGGCGGCGACGCTTTGGCCGATGCTGCGGTAGGCGGACTTGAATCTGATTTGAAGCCCCTTGGAAATCCCTCCGCTTCGAGACAAGATCATCCCGCTTAGCCTCTTTGGGGATAGTCCGATGGAAAGCCACGAGCCGTTTTTACGCGAGGCGATTGCGCTCTCGAAATCCTCAATGGAACGCGGCGACGAACCGTTTGGCTCGGTGCTGGTCAAGGACGGCGACGTCATCCTGCGCGCCGAAAACAGCGTCTTCACCGGCCACGATATGACGAACCACGCCGAGATGAACCTGGTCAAACTGGCGGCGCAACACTACGACACTGCTTTTCTCGCTGACTGCACGCTCTATACCAGCACGGAGCCGTGCGCGATGTGCTCCGGGGCGATTTACTGGTCGGGCATCGGGCGTATGGTGTTTGCGTGCTCCGAAGCGCGGCTTGGCGAGATCGCCGGGATCGGGTTGAACGTGCCGAGCCGGGCGGTGCTGCAAACCGGCGCGCGCATCGTCACTGTGGTTGGCCCGAACCTCGAAGACGAAGCCGCCGAAGTCCATCAGGAGTTCTGGCCGAAGCATCTGGGCAAGGCTTAAAGCCCAGCCTTTGGAGCCCATGACGGGCTTCGACCGGCGGCCATAGCCGGCTGCACAACCATTGTGCAGTGCACATTAAATCTTCGTAATGCCGTGTTTTGGCCCTTTTCCAACAAACGCGTGTCCTATCTATTCGGCGAAATCGCGGCAATCAGCCGTGAGTTGCGCTAGAATACGACCACCTTTCTATGGCGTGTCGGACGGAGAGGCCTTTGTCGATGCGTGGAAAAGTCATTCTTTCATTGCTTGCCGTCGCCTGTGCGGGCGCGGCCTGGCTCTACCTTTCGCCGGAGACGCTGGGCAAGGCTCAGCAGCTCGTCGGCATGAAGCAGGTCGCGGCGACGGACAAACCGGCTGGTGATAAGCAGGCAGCCGGGGGGCAGGCGGCCGGAGGCAAGCAAGGGGGCGGCAATGGCGCCCGCTCGGCCTCGATTCTTTCCGCGACGGCAACGACGGCGGACTTCCCGGTCCGGCGTTATGCCATCGGCTTCGTCTCCTCTCCGGCAGTGGTCAACATCAACGCGCGGGTCTCCAGTCAGATCGTGTCGATCGACGTCAAGGACGGCCAGATGGTGAAGGCCGGCGACACCCTGTTCTCGCTCGATGACCGCGCGCTGAAGGCGCAGCTCGCCAAGGATCAGGCGACGCTCGCCAAGGACCAGGCGATGCTTGCCAGCTCGAATTCCGATCTTCAGCGCGCCAAGGATCTTGTCGCCAAGCAGGCCGGCACGCAGCAGACCTATGACCAGGCCGTAGCCGCGCAGAAGGCGGCGGCGGCGACCGTCGATGCCGACAAGGCGACGATCGATGCCGACAATGTCCAGCTTGGCTTTGCCAAAATCACCGCGCCGATTGCCGGCAGGCTTGGCGCCGTCAGTGTTGCCATGGGTGACCTCGTCACCGTCAGCAATGGCAACAGCAGCACGGCGACCCCGCTGGTGACGATCACCCAGATGGATCCGTTGCAGGTCAACTTCAATCTGCCGGAAAGCAACCTGGCGCTGCTGCACAAGGCGCTTGCCAATCCGCAGCAAGGCGCCGTGACCTTGACCAAGGATGGCGACCCAACGCCGATCGGCAAGGGCACGCTCGATTTCGTCGATTCCAGCGTCGACACCGCTTCCGGTACCATCGCGACAAGAGCCAGCATACCAAACTCTGATCTCTCGCTGTGGCCCGGCCAGTATGTGAATGTCATCCTTGATGCCGGCATCATGCCGCAGATGACGTCTGTTCCGACTGTCGCGGTCCAGCCCAGCCAGAAGGGACCGTTCGTCTATGTGGTCAAGCCGGACAACACGGTCGAGATGCGGCCGGTGCAGGTGGCGCTGACCGAAGGTGAGAACAGCGCCATCAGCCAGGGGCTGAAAAGCGGCGAGAAGGTCGTCACCGAAGGCCAGACAAGACTGAAGGACGGCGCCGCCGTGCATGAAGGCGCCGCGGCAGCACCCAAGGTGGCTCAGGCGACCAACACGGGCGAGGCGGCCCAATGATCTCCGAATTCTGCATTCGCAGGCCCGTCGCCACCCTCCTGATGTCGTTCGCCCTCGTGCTGGGCGGACTGTTTGCCTACAAGTTCCTGCCGGTGGCGGCACTGCCCAGCGCCGAATTCCCGGTCGTCAACGTTTCTGCCTCGCTGCCCGGCGCCTCGCCGGAAACGATGGCGACATCGGTGGCGACGCCACTGATCAAGCAGTTCGCGACCATCGCCGGCATCGATTCCATTTCGACCACGAACTCGCTCGGCCAGACCTCGATCGCCATCCAGTTCGTGCTCAACCGCGACATCGATGCCGCGGCCGCGGACGTGCAGGCGGCGATCGCGCGCACGCAGAAATCGCTGCCGCCGCAAATGACGGCGCCGCCGAGTTATCGCAAGGTCAATCCGGCCGACGCGCCGATCCTGTTGATGTCGCTGGTCAGCGACACGGTTCCGCTGACCGATCTTGATGCTTTCGCGGAAAACGTCATCTCGCCATCGCTGTCGACGATCGATGGGGTGGCTCAGGTTTCGATCTTCGGCCAGCAGAAATATGCCGTGCGCATCCAGATCGATCCGACAGCGCTTGCCGCGCGCGGCATCTCGATCGATCAGCTGCAGGCGGCGGTCGCCTCGGCCAACAGCAACACGCCGCTCGGCGTGCTGCAGAACAACAAGCAGCAGTTGACCATCACCGCCAACACGCAGCTGACCGACGCCGCCGGCTTCTCCAACATCATCATCGCCACCAAAAACGGCCACCCGGTGCGGCTGGGCGAGGTGACCCGCGTCGTCGATTCGGTGCAGACGACCACGACCGCAAGTTGGTATGACGGCACCCGCGCCATCATCATGGCCGTGCAGCGCCAGCCTGACGCCAACACCGTCGACGTCGTCGACAAGGTCAAGGCGATGCTGCCGTCCTTCCAGGACCAGATGCCGGCCGCCGCCCAGATCAAGCTGCTCAATGACCGTTCGAGCTCGATCCGCCAGGCCGTCAGCGACGTGCAGTTCACGCTGCTGCTCACCATTGCCCTGGTGATCCTGGTGATCTTCGTGTTCCTGCGCCGGGTGACGGCGACCATCATCCCGGCCGTGGCGGTGCCGATCTCGCTGATCGCCACGCTCGGCGCGATGTTCCTGTTCGGCTTTTCCATCGACAACATATCGCTGATGGGCCTGACGCTTGCGGTCGGCCTCGTCGTCGACGACGCCATCGTGATGCTCGAAAACATCTTCCGCCATATGGAGGAGGACGGGTTATCGGCCTTCGATGCATCGCTGAAGGGCGCGCGCGAAATCGGCTTCACCATCATCTCGATCTCGATTTCGCTGGTGGCCGTGTTCATCCCGGTGCTGCTGATGGGCGGCGTCATCGGGCGCATCTTCAACGAGTTCGCCGTCGTGGTGACGGTCGCCATCCTGGCGTCGATGTTCGTGTCGCTGACGCTGACGCCAATGCTGTGTTCACGATTGCTGTCGGTGACCAAGGCCGATCGCGACAAGCATGGCTCCGGCCACAAGCTGGACCTCGTCACACGCAGCTACGACCGGGTTCTGACATTCTGCCTGCGGCACACCTTCCTGGTGTTCCTGGTCTTTGTCGGCACCGCGGCCGCGTCGGTGTGGCTGATCGAAATCTCGCCGAAGGGCTTCTTTCCGCAGGAGGATATCAGCCAGATCTCGGTGACGACCATCGCGCGCCAGGACATTTCTTTTGACGCCATGGTGAAGCTGCAGGGGCAGGTGGCAAGCGTCTTTTCGCATTCGCCCTATGTTTCGCATGTGGCATGGTCGGCAGGCAGCGGTAACAATGCACTGAACCAGGGCCAGCTCTATGTGCAGCTGAAGGACAAGACCCAGCGACCCGACATCGAGAAGGTGCAGGCGGATCTGCGCAAGCAGCTGGCTGGCGTGGCGGGCATCGAGACCTACATGCAGCCGGTGCAGAACCTGCGGCTCGGTTCGCGCTCATCGGCCAGTGCCTACCAGCTCGTGGTGCAGGGCCTCGATACCGGTCTGACCGATCAATGGGCGCAGAAACTGAATGACGCGATGGCGGCCGACCATACGACCTTCACCGACGTCACCAGCGACTTGCAGAACAATGCCCTGCAAGCATCGCTGGTCATCGATCGCGACAAGGCCGCCCAACTCGGCATCGATACCGACACGCTGCGCTCCGCCCTCTATGGCGGGTTCGGCACCGACCAGGTCTCGACGATCTTCGGTTCGGCCGACAGCTACGAGGTCATCACCGAGCTTGACCCCAAGATCGAGTGGTCGCCCGAGCGCATGCTCGCCATCCAGATGAGGACGGCGAGCGGCAGTCTGGTTCCGCTTGGCGCTTTCGCCCGGGTCGACCGCACGGCCGGCGCTCTGACGGTCAACCAGCTCGGCCAGCTTCCGGCCGTGACCATCTCCTACAACCTGCCGCAAGGCGTGGCGCTCGGCGACAGCGTGACGCGCATCAACGCGCTCAAAGAGCAGATCGGCATGCCGACGGCGATCTCGACCAGCTTTGCCGGCACGGCCAAGACCTTCCAGGATTCGCTGGCCAACCAGGGGCTGCTGGTCGGCGGCGCGATCCTGACCATCTATATCGTGCTCGGCATTCTCTATGAGAGCTTCATCCACCCGCTCACCATTCTCACCGGCCTGCCGTCGGCGGTGCTGGGCGCCGTTGTCGCCTTGCGCTTCGCCGGCATGGATCTGTCGGTCATCGCGGTGATCGGCATCCTGATGCTGATCGGCATCGTCAAGAAGAACGGCATCATGATGGTCGATGTCGCGCTGGAGCTCCGACGAGACGGCATGTCGGCCAAGGACTCCATCCACAAGGCGTGCCTGATGCGGTTCAGGCCGATCATGATGACGACGCTGGCCGCACTGATGGGCACGTTCCCGATCGCTCTCGGCACCGGCGCCAGCGCGGAACTCCGCCAGCCGCTGGGGGTTGCCGTTGTCGGCGGCCTGCTGGCCTCGCAGGCGCTGACCCTGTTCGTGACGCCGGTGATCTACGTCTACATGGAGAATTTCTCGGGCTGGCTGGTCGGGCTGTGGTCGAGAGGCAAGGCCAAACCGCAGGTGGTCAAAGAGAGTGGCGACCAGCCTTCGCTGTTCGGCACCAATGACGACATCCCGGCAGACGCGCAAAAGACAGCGGCTGAATGACAGGCTGACATGGCAAGGACAGAAGCTGGCCCAAGCTGTCGTGCTTGCGGCTGGCAGAGCAGAGCCGTAATTTGTGGCCATGTCCCATGATCATGACCACGACAACGAACTCGATCCGTTTGCCGCCCGCGTGCGGGCGCTGGAAACCATCCTGACCCGCAAGGGACTGATCGATCCGGCGGCGATCGACGTTATCGTCGATACTTACGAGACCAAGATCGGCCCGCGCAACGGCGCCAGGGTGGTGGCCAAGGCCTGGAGCGATCCTGCCTATGCGGACTGGCTCAAGCGCGACGCGACGGCGGCGATCGAATCGCTGAGCTATACCGGCCGCCAGGGCGAGCACATGCAGGCGGTGTTCAACACCGGGGATACGCACAACCTCGTCGTCTGCACGCTGTGCTCCTGCTATCCATGGTCGGTGCTTGGCCTGCCGCCGGTCTGGTACAAGGCGCCGCCCTATCGGTCGCGCGCGGTGATCGATCCGCGCGGCGTGCTCGAGGAATTCGGGCTGACGCTGCCGGCCGCAACAAAGATACGGGTTTGGGATTCGACGGCGGAGCTGCGCTATCTCGTGGTGCCGATGCGGCCGGAGGGCACGGAAGGCTGGAGCGAGGATCGGCTGGCCGAGCTGGTGAGCCGCGATGCCATGATCGGCACTGCGCTGGCCCAAGAACCGGCAGGGGAGCCGGCATGAACGGGCCGCAGGATCTCGGCGGGCAGATGGGGTTCGGCCCGGTCGCGCCCGAACAGGACGAACCCTATTTCCATGCTCCCTGGGAAAGGCGGGCGCTCGGCGTGACGCTCTGCGCCGGCGGCATGGGCGCCTGGAACATCGATGAGAGCCGGCACGCGCGGGAATCGCTGCATCCGGCCGACTATTACTCTTCCAGCTACTACCAAATCTGGATCAAGGCGCTGGAGACCCTGCTCAAGCGCCATGGTTTCGTCAGCGAACGCGATCTCGAGGCGGGCGAGGCGATCGATGCGGCAGCGACCCCGAAACGCGTCCTGAAGGCGGAGAATGTGCCTGCCGTGCTGGCCAAGGGCGGCCCTTGCGACCGGCCGATGGCGCAACCGGCGCGCTTTAAGGCCGGTGACGCCGTGCGGACCAAAAACTTCAATCCGACCGGCCACACCAGGCTGCCGCGCTACGCGCGCGGCAAGCGGGGCACAATCGAGGCGGTGCGTGACGGCTTTGTCTTTCCCGACAGCAACGCGCATGGCCAAGGCGAGAACCCGCAATGGGTCTACACGGTGGTTTTCGACGGCACGGAGATCTGGGGCGAGGGCGCCGATCCGACGCTGACCGTGTCGATCGACGCCTGGGAGAGCTATCTTGAGCCGGCCTGACGGGACCGCCGCCGATTTGCCCGCGAGCCTCGACGCGCCGGTATTCGCCGAGGCGGTGTTTGCCGAGCCGTGGCAGGCCGAGGCGTTCGCCATGACGGTGGCGCTGCACGACAAGGGCCTGTTTTCGTGGGGCGAATGGGCGGATGCCTTGTCGGAAGAGGTGAAGAAGCCGGGTGCGGCGGCCGACGGTCATGACTATTACGAGCATTGGCTGGCGGCACTGGAAAGTCTGCTTGCCTCCAAGGGACTGGCCGCCAAGCTCGATGTCGATGCGGTGGCGCAGGCCTGGGAACGCGCCGCGCATGCCACCCCACACGGCAAGCCGATCCTGCTGGAAAACGATCCGGAGTTCCAATCTGCCTGATCAGGCGGATATCTTTCGGACCGTCCAAATCCTCACACCTGCCAAGACGATGGCAACCATCCCTCGCGAAAAGCCGCCCTCTACCCAAGAGAGAATGAATGTACCTGCCGGAAATTCTCTCGATCGGCGCGGCCCTATGCATAGCCACAAGCGGCATGCTGGCCGGTGAACTCGTCGGCCGCATCGATGCGTTGACCCTGACCCGCCTGCAGACGCTTGCGGTGACTGTCGCCACTGCCATCGCGGCAACAGCGCTGGGCGGCTGGGCCGGGCTGCTGCCATGGCAGATGGCTTATCTTGCCGCCTCCGGCGTGTTCGGGATCTTCATCGCTTCGACAGCCTATATCTCGTCGATATTCGCGCTCGGGCCGCGTCTGGCGCTGCTGGTGTTCTCGCTGACGTCGCCCTTTGCCCTGATCATGGGTTATGTTTTCCTCGGCGAGACGGTCGGTCCGCTCAAACTGGCCGGCGTGGCGCTGGTCATCGCCGGCATTGTGCTCGCCATCCTGTTCGGGCGCCCGGCCAAGGTTCAGCCGGAAGGCATTTTCCCGACGCCACCGATCGAGACGGCGGTGCTGCCGGCAAAGCAGATGACCTTGCCTGTCGGTCTCGCCTTTGGACTGGTAGCGGCACTGGGGCAGGCGTCTGGCGCCCTGGTGGCGCGTCCCGTCATGGCATCGGGCGTCAACCCGTTCACGGCGATGGCGATTCGGACCGGGGTGTCGGCCGTGTTGTTCCTGCTGCTGGTGCTGGTTCCCCTGCGCAGCGTTGCCAAGCGCCCCCGGCCGTCGGCGCGAACGCTGGGCATCGGCATTTGCGGCGCGTTGATTGGCACGGGCATGGGCATGTCGCTCATCATGGCCGCGCTGGCCGGCGGAAAGGTCGGCATCGTCTCGACATTGTCGTCGCTGTCGCCAGTATTGGTGTTGCCGATGGTGTGGCTGCGCAGCGGCTACAGGCCGTCGGCACCGGCCTGGGCCGGGGCAGTGCTCGCCTTCGCCGGCACGGCTTTGATTGCGCTCGGCTGACAGCAGCAATCAACCGGGCGCCTGCGTCTGTTCTCTTTACGTTCTTCTATGTGCCTGATAGCCTGAACCGTCGGCGGCGCTTGGTGCGTCACTGATGGCAGTCGACAGGCGACTGTCTTGTCTTTCGCTTGCGAATCCGGTCTGTCGCACTGATGGAATTCTCTCCCCAACAGGACGAGGCGCTGCAAGCGGTCGCCCGCTGGTTGCAGGTCGGCCAGCCGCAGCTGTTCCGGCTGTTCGGCTATGCCGGCACCGGCAAGACGACGCTGGCGCGCTATTTTGCCGACCATGTCGACGGTCAGGTGCAGTTCGCCGCCTTCACCGGCAAGGCGGCACAAGTGCTGCGCTCCAAGGGCGCGGTCAATGCACGCACCATCCATTCGCTGATCTACCGGCCCAAGGGCGAGGAATCGGTTGAAAACGAGGTGACCGGCAAGACCTCGATGTCGCCGACCTTTTCGCTCAACCGGCAGAGCCCGATTTCCCGTGCGAAACTGGTCGTCATCGACGAATGCTCGATGGTCGACGAGCAGCTTGGCCGCGACCTGATGAGCTTCGGCACGCCGATCCTGGTGCTGGGCGATCCCGGCCAGTTGCCGCCGATTTCCGGCGGCGGCTTCTTCACCGATCACGAACCGGATTTCCTGCTCACCGAAATTCACCGGCAGGCGCGTGACAATCCCATCCTGCGGCTGGCGCTCGATGTGCGCGAAGGCCGCGAGTTCATGCGCGGCGACTATGGCACGGCGCAGGTTATCGGCAAGGAAGACGTCACCCAGGAACTGGTGCTGAAGGCCGACCAGGTGCTGGTCGGCACCAACCGCACGCGCCGCCGCTACAATCAGCGCCTGCGTGAGCTCAAAGGCTTCAATGCCGACTATCCGCAGGCCGGCGACAAACTGGTCTGCCTGCGCAACGATCCGGCCAAGGGGCTGCTCAACGGCTCGCTGTGGAAGGTGATGACCTCGTCGCGCGAGACGGTGAAACCAGGCATCAATCTGCTGGTGTCGCCGGAAGAGGACGACCCGGATCGCGGCGTTGCCAAGATCAAGCTGCTCAAGGCGGCGTTCGAGGATCCGGACGCCGACATCCCCTGGCAGCAGAAGAAGCGCTTTGACGATTTCGACTATGGCTATGCGCTGACCGTGCACAAGGCGCAGGGTTCGCAGTGGAACGAGATCGTGCTGTTCGACGAAAGCTGGGCCTTCAAGGAAACCCGCCAGCGCTGGCTTTACACCGCGATCACGCGGGCCGCCGAGCGGCTGACGATCGTCAGATAAGACATGGCGGCCAGAGTCGTCATGGCGCGCTGAGCGGCTGGACACCGAGCCATTTCCAGGCCTCGGCCTCATCCTCGGCCCTGAAATGCCTGAATTCGATCGGCGACGACCTGGGCAAAGCGTGCCGTGCGTCCGGCGTCCAGTCCGGCGTGCCGATCGCCGCGCAACGGCCTATATGCTCCAGTGCGTGGACAGCACCCTGTTTGAGGGTTTCGTCGGAGATGTCGGTCCAGTCGACGCCATCGTGATCGACCATGCGCACGGCCACGTCGATTCGCTGGTGGAGCGCGTAGGCCGCCTCCAGCAGGCCGAACAGATTCTCGGCGTCGGCCGCCGAGACATGCCCGACCACATCGATGGCGAACAGGTCGTCGCGACCGGTGTCTATGCGACGGATCGCCGGCACGGATTGCAGGAAATTCACGGTTGGTGCCTCCTTTTTGCGAAATGGCGTGGTCTTCTGGAACACCCGAAAGCCCTATCTGTTCCCGTCAAAGGCGCTATAGATGCCCGGTCTCAACCGCGCCGCGGCCGAACAGTGGCGCGCCTCAACCGCCTGATTTCACGGACGTCAGCCATGCCCGCAAAGCTTTCCGTCAACCTCAACGCCATCGCCATGCTGCGCAACCGCCGCGACCTGCCGTGGCCCAGCGTGATCGGTGTCGGCCGCCTTGCCCTTGCCGCCGGAGCGCATGGATTGACCGTCCACCCGCGTCCCGATGAGCGTCACACACGGCATTCCGACGTGCCCGAGATCAGGGCGCTGATCGACGACGAGTTCCCTCAGGCCGAATTCAACATCGAGGGCTACCCGAGCGAGGATTTCCTGGCGTTGGTGGAAAAGCATCAGCCCGAACAGGTGACGCTGGTGCCCGATGATCCGGCACAGGCAACCTCCGACCATGGCTGGAATTTCGTCACTGACGCGGCATTCCTGACGCCGATCGTCACGCGCCTGAAGAAGGGTGGTTTCAGGGTATCGCTGTTTTCAGACGCCGATGCTGCCGGCATGACGGCCGCGCGCGATACGGGCGCGGACCGGATCGAGCTCTATACAGGCCCTTATGGCAGCTACCATTCCGATTCCGCAAAAGCGACCAAAGAGCTGGAAAGATTGGGGAAAACGGCCGATGCAGCGTTCGCTGCGGGCCTCCAGGTCAATGCCGGCCACGATCTGACGGTGGACAATTTGCCCGCACTGGCGAAGCGCATCCCGGCATTGGCCGAAGTGTCGATCGGACATGGGTTGACAGCCGACGCGTTGGAGTATGGCATGGCCGGCACGGTCGGTCGGTTTCTCAGAGCCTGTGGCTGGTAGGGGTAGAGCTTCGCCTTGCAGGTATGGCAGCCATGGCGTGCAATTGACATCGCATCGCAGCATGCGTGAAGCACCGCGCGCTTGTCGGGGAGTGGTCCATGGACCTTGCCAGTCGCGGTAGCGAGGCCGAAACCGTCGAGCAATCGGGCCATTCCGGGGCCGAACAGCAAAGCACCAAGGTTCTGATGCTGGGTGCGCTCGGTGTTGTCTATGGCGATATCGGCACCAGTCCGATCTATGCCTTCCGTGAGGCGCTTCACGCTTCGCCCGGTGTCGATCCGCGCGTTCACGTGCTTGGCGTGCTGTCGCTGATCGTCTGGGCGCTGACGATCATCGTGACCATAAAATATGTCGCCTTCGTGCTTCGGGCCGACAACAAGGGCGAAGGCGGCACGTTGTCGCTGATGTCGCTGGCGCGCACCGCCTATCCCAAAGGCGCGCGGCTCATCCTGGCCATCGGCCTTTGCGGCGCGGCGTTGTTTTTCGGCGATTCGATCATAACGCCGGCCATCTCCGTGCTGTCGGCGGTCGAAGGCCTCAGGGTGGTGACACCGACATTGGACGCTTACGTCGTGCCGATCACGCTGGTCATCCTGGCCATCCTGTTTTCGGTGCAACGCTTCGGCACGGGAAAGGTGGCGGCGGTGTTCGGGCCGGTGACCGCGCTGTGGTTCCTGGCCATCGGCGTCGCGGGGCTCTATCACCTGATGGACGATCCATCGATCCTGCTGGCCATCAATCCGTATTACGCGGTCGCCTATCTCGTCAGCACACCCACGGCCGCCTTTGTCACTGTCGGCGCGGTGTTCCTGGCCGTCACCGGAGCCGAAGCGCTCTATGTCGATCTCGGCCATTTTGGACGCAAGCCCATCGTGCTGGCGTGGTTTTCCGTGGTTTTCCCTTGCCTGCTGCTCAATTATTTCGGGCAGGGGGCCTTTGTGCTGGCCAATGGCGGCAGGCCGACCAATCCATTCTTCCAGATGCTGCCTGACTGGGCGCTGATGCCGATGGTGGGACTGGCGACGGCCGCGACCGTCATCGCCAGCCAGGCAGTCATATCAGGTGCTTTTTCGCTGACCCGCCAGGCGGTGCAGCTCAACCTTCTGCCACGCATCGAGGTGCAGCATACGTCCGAAATGCAACTCGGCCAGATCTACATGCCTCGCGTCAACCTGCTCATCGCGCTCGGGGTGATGCTGCTGGTCGTCGGTTTCGGCAGCTCGAGTTCGCTGGCTTCCGCCTATGGCATCTCGGTGACCGGCGAAATGCTGATGACGACGATCCTGCTGTTCGTTGTCATGCGCAAGCTGTGGAAATGGACACTGGCGGTCGCCCTGCCGCTGACCTTGCTGTTCGGTGTCATCGACAGCGGCTTCTTCCTGGCAAACATCGTGAAGATCTTCGAAGGCGGCTGGGTATCGATCACGGTTGCCTGCCTGATGGGACTGATCATGGGGACCTGGATACGCGGCACCCGCTATCTCTTCGACAAGACCCGCCGCAACGAGATCCCGCTCGATTTCCTCGCCGGCAATCTCTTGAAGAAGAAGCCGCATTTGGTCTCGGGCACCGCGGTGTTCCTGACCAGCGATCCGCTCAGCGCGCCAACAGCGCTGATGCACAGCCTGAAGCACTACAAGGTGCTGCATGAGCAGAACGTCATCCTTTCGGTGGTGACGGCGCCGCAGCCGGTGGTGCCCGACAGCGACCGGGTCAAGATGGAAACGGTCAACGAGCTGTTCATGCGGGTGACGCTGACCTTCGGCTACATGGAACAGCCCAACATTCCGCGTGCGCTGGCGATCTGCCGCAAGCAGGGTTGGAAGTTCGACATCATGACGACGTCGTTCTTCTTGTCGCGGCGCTCGCTCAAGGCATCGCCCAATTCCGGCATGCCGGTGTGGCAGGATCGGCTGTTCATCGGCTTGGCGCGCACGGCGGCCGATGCGACCGAATATTTCCAGATCCCGACCGGGCGTGTCGTGGAAATCGGCACACAAGTCGCTATCTAAAGCAGATAGGGCAGGTATTATTGGGCACCCGTCATGCCCCCGCAGCCGCGAATTCAGCCCGCAACCATTGGATTTACAGGCGATTTCCCAAGGAGCCTAGCGTTGCCGGCATGGGAGCCATCACGCGACGGCACTTGATATTGCATTGCAGCAAGCGTAGAGCACCGCGCGCTTATCGGAGTGTCGTCCATGGCCCTTGCCAATGCTGGTAGTGAGGCAGAACCCGTCGAACAGTCGAGCCACCCGGAAATCGAACAGCATAGCACCAAGGTGCTGATGCTGGGCGCGCTGGGTGTGGTCTATGGCGATATCGGCACCAGCCCGATCTACGCCTTTCGCGAGGCGCTGGTGGCGTCGTCCCATGGCACCGTCGCCGATCGCGCAGATATCCTCGGCGTGTTGTCGCTGATCATCTGGTCGCTGACGATCATCGTCACCATCAAATACATCATGTTCGTGCTGCGCGCCGACAACCGCGGCGAGGGCGGCGTGCTGTCACTGATGGCGCTGGCGCGCGGCAGTTTCCCGAAGCGCTCGGCGATCATCCTGGGCGTCGGCATCGTCGGCGCTTCGCTGTTTTTCGGCGATGCGGTCATCACGCCGGCGATTTCGGTGTTGTCGGCGGTCGAGGGCATGAATGTCGTCACCCCTGCCTTCCAGCCCTATGTCGTGCCGCTGACACTGGTCATCCTCGCCATGGTGTTCGCGGTGCAGCGCTTTGGCACGGGCGGGGTGGGGCTGGTCTTCGGTCCGGTGACCGCGATCTGGTTCCTGGCAATCGGCCTGTCCGGCCTCAAGCATATCATCGCCGATCCGGAAATCCTTTGGGCGATTAGCCCGCACTACATCGTCGCCTTCCTGATCCATTCGCCCGACGTCGCCTTCGTGACGATCGGCGCCATCTTCCTGGCCGTCACCGGTGCAGAGGCGCTCTATGCCGATCTCGGCCATTTCGGCCGCAAGCCGATCGTGCTGGCCTGGCTGTCGATCGTGTTTCCCTGTCTGCTTTTGAACTATGCCGGGCAGGGCGCCTTCGTGCTGGCCAAGAATGGCGTCGTCGGCCATCCGTTCTTCGAGATGAACGAGGGTTGGGCGCTGATTCCCATGGTCGTGCTGGCGACCGCTGCAACGGTCATCGCCAGCCAGGCGGTGATTTCGGGTGCCTTCTCGCTGACCAGGCAGGCGGTGCAGCTCAACATGCTGCCGCGGCTGGAAATCCTGCATACGTCCGAAAGGCAGTCCGGCCAGATCTACATGCCGCGCGTCAACCTTCTGCTGGCATTGGTGGTGATGATGCTGGTGGTCGGCTTCGGCGAATCCAGCAAGCTCGCCTCGGCCTATGGCATCTCGGTGACCGGCAACATGCTGGTGACGACGGTGCTGCTCTATGTCGTCATGACCCGCATCTGGAAATGGAAGCTGTCGGTGGCGATCCCGCTGACCGCGCTATTCACTTTCATCGATATCGGCTTCTTCGCCTCCAACATCGTCAAAGTGTTCGAAGGTGGCTGGGCGTCGCTGGCGGTGGCCTTCACCATTGTGCTCGGCATGTGGACCTGGGTACGCGGCAGCCGCTACCTCTTTGACAAGACCCGGCGCAACGAGATCCCGCTCGATTTCCTCGCCGCCAATCTGTTGAAGAAGAAGCCGCAGCTGGTGTCCGGCACCGCGGTGTTCCTGACCAGCGATCCCTTGAGCGCGCCGACCGCGCTGATGCACAGCCTGAAGCACTACAAGGTGCTGCATGAGCAGAACGTCATCCTCTCCGTGGTGACCGCGCCGCAGCCCGTCGTGCCGGACAGCGAACGGGTCAAGATGGAGACGGTCAACGAGCTATTCATGCGGGTGACACTGACCTTCGGCTACATGGAACAGCCCAACATCCCGCGCGCGCTGGCGATCTGCCGCAAGCAGGGCTGGAAGTTCGACATCATGACGACATCGTTCTTCCTGTCGCGCCGCTCACTCAAGGCATCGCCCAATTCCGGCATGCCTGTGTGGCAGGACAAGCTGTTCATCGGCCTGGCGCGCACCGCATCGGATGCGACCGAATATTTCCAGATCCCGACCGGACGTGTGGTAGAAATCGGCACGCAGGTGGCGATCTGATCGGCTTGATCGCCTCGGCCTAACAGGAGGCGGGCATGAGCGGCGAATTGGTGCTTGTCACCGGCGGATCGGGCTTCCTCGGCGCCCACTGTATCCTTGAACTCTTGAAGGCGGGCTATCGCGTGCGCACGACCGTGCGCTCCGCCAAGCGGCAAGCCGATGTGCTGGCCATGCTCGGGGCAGGCGGCGCCGAGCCGGGCGACCGGCTGTCCTTTGCCATCGCCGACCTCATGAGCGACGCAGGATGGCCGCAAGCGGTCGCCGGCTGTGACTATGTCCTGCACGTCGCCTCGCCATTTCCGCCCGGCGTGCCGAAGCACGAGGATGACCTGATCATTCCGGCTCGCGAGGGGGCATTGCGAGTGCTGCGGGCGGCGCGGGACGCTGGTGTCAAACGCGTCGTGCTGACCTCGTCCTTCGCAGCGATCGGCTACGGCAAGATGCCGGCCGGGCCGTTCACCGAAGAGAGCTGGACCGATCCCACGGCCAAGGTCAGCGCCTATGTGAAGTCGAAGACGCTTGCCGAGCGCGCGGCCTGGGATTTCATCGGCGCCGAGGGCGGCAGGCTGGAACTGGCGGTCGTCAATCCGGTCGGCATTTTCGGGCCGGTGCTCGGGTCCGACCACTCGACCTCCACCGAATTTGTCCAGCGCATGATGAACGGCGCCATGCCGGGGCTGCCGCGCCTGTCCTTCGGCGTCGTCGATGCACGCGACGTGGCCGACCTGCATGTGCGCGCCATGACCAATCCGGCGGCGAAGGGCGAGCGCTTCCTGGCGGTATCAGGCGATTTCATGACCGTGCGGGAGATCGCGCAGACCTTGAAAACGCGGCTCGGCGCTGCGGCGGCACGCGTTTCGACCAGGCAGCTTCCCGATTGGCTGGTGCGGATCGTCGGATTGTTCAACCCGGAAGCCGCGCAGCTCGTAACGGAGCTTGGCAAGGTCAAGAATGCCACCAGCGCCAAGGCGGTGCGCCTGCTTGGCTGGGCGCCGCGCTCTCGCGAGGACGCGCTGGCCGCCACAGGCGAAAGCCTGATCCGGCTCGGCCTGCTCAAGAAGTAGCGCGGCGGGAGGAAGACCTCCCACCGCGCGGGCTTCAACCAGCCAGAGCAGCTTTGTTGGCTTCTAGGAACTGCTTCAGCGATACGGACTTGCGACCGGAGAGTTTCTCCACGGAGTCCGTCACCATGCCAAGGCCGCCGCCTCGCGTGGTGGCGTCGAAGGATACCAGAAGCTTGGCGAAGTTCTCGGGCAGGCCGGCTGCCTTCATACCCTCGGTCAGGGCCTCGTCGGAAAGCTGCACGACCTGGATGGGCTTGCCGGTAACTTCAGTGACCAGTGCGGCGACCTCCGCGGCCGTATAGGCTTTGGGACCTGTCAGCGTGTAGGTCGTGCTCTCGTTGGTGCCGGAGGCGAGCCCTGCTGCAATCGCTGCCGCAAGATCGTCGCGCGTGCCATAGGAAATGCGGCCTTCACCCGCCGATGTATACCATTGGCCCGACGCCAGGATCTGCGGCGTCGCCATGAACAGGTTCTCGTCATACCAGCCGTTGCGGAAGATCGTGTAGGGAATGCCGCTCGCCTTGATCGCCTGCTCGGTGTCGTAGTGGTCGGGTGCGAAATGGACGGGGGACCCCGGCTCCGGGTTGGGCATCGAGGTGTAGAGCAAGTGGGCGACGCCTGCCTTGCTGGCGGCAGTGACGGCCGCGAGTTGCTGCTCACGGCGCTTTCCCTGCACCTCGAGTTCGTTGGTCGAGATCACGAGCACGCGGTCGGCGCCCGCGAAGGAATTGGCAAGCGATGCCGGATCGTTGAAGTCGGCGGCCCGCACGACAACACCGCGCGCTGACAGATCGGCGAGATTGGCCGGCGTGCGGGTCGTTGCGATGATCTGCGTCGCCGGAACCTTGAAGGTCTCCAGCAAGTGGTTGATGACGCTGCGGCCGAGCTGGCCGGACGCGCCGGTGACGAGAAGAGTTGCGGTCATGGGGGATCCTGAAGTTGCGCCGGAATGGCGGTTCGGGTGCTGGTCTCAAAAAGAGACCAGCACTAAAATAGGAATTGACCTGGTGCCGTAAAGAAGGCAGTTTTTCGGGAGGTAGGCACAGCCAGGGAACCAGCCATGGACGGCACGACCATCAAACTGAGATCCAAACTTGAGATCTACAAAGCGATGACCGAGGGCGGAAGCATCGCCGATTGCCCAGTCCGCGACGTCATCCAGGGGCTCAATGGTAAATGGAGCTCGCTGTTGATGGCGGCGCTGGCCGAGCAGCCCTATCGCTTTGGTGAATTGCGGCGACTGGTGCCCGACATCTCGCAGCGCATGCTGACCCAGACGCTCTACGATCTGCAGCGCGACGGCTATGTGCATCGCGAAGTGTTCCCGACCAAGCCACCGAGTGTCGAATACAGCCTGACCGACCTCGGGCGCTCGATGTTTTCCGCCCTGCATCAGTTGATCCAGTGGGCGGAGCTCAACCATGATGCGGTGCGCGAGGCGCGTGCCGGCTTCGACGCAACGCAGGCTTGAGCAGCACGACGGCGTTCGGCGCCGCGACTTGATTTCATCCGGCGGCTGAAGGATTGTCCCGGCCAGTTCGGCTTGGGGGCATCGGCATTTCCTACGACATCGCAATTGCAGGCGCCGGTCCGGCGGGGCTGGCCATGGCGCTCTATCTCAAGCGTGCCGGGCACAGGGTCACCATCTTCGAGCGCTTCGAGGAGCCGAAGCCGGTCGGCTCCGGGCTGATCCTGCAGCCGACCGGCCTGACGGTTCTGGCCGATCTCGGCCTGCTCGACGACATACTGGCGCTCGGCGCCCGCATCGACCGGCTGCATGGCGCCGATGCCTCGACCGGCCGCACCGTGCTCGATGTCCGCTACGACGCCCAGCGCGGCCGCCGTTTCGGCCTGGCGGTGCACCGCGCGGCCCTGTTCGGCGTGCTGTTTCGCTCAGCCCGGCGTGAGGCGATCGCCATCGAGACCGGCGTCGAGATCGAGACCGTGGAGGCCGGCGAACGGTCGACGCTGATCTGTGGCAATGGACGAAGGGCAGGGCCGTTCGATCTGGTCGTCGACGCCAGCGGTTCGCGCTCGAAACTGCGGCAGAGCGTGGGCAATGCAGCCGCGCCACGGCCACTCACCTATGGTGCGTTCTGGGCATCGCTTGATTGGCGCGGCGAGGGCTTTGACGAGCACGCGCTCTTGCAGCGCTACGACAGGGCCAGCGTAATGATCGGCGTACTGCCGATCGGCCGGCCGGAACCGGGCGCCGAGAAGATGGCGGCGTTCTTCTGGAGCCTGAAGCCAGCCAATGCCGACGCGGTACGAGGTCTTGGTATCGATGCCTGGAAGGACCGAGTGGTGCGGCTGTGGCCGCAGAGCGAGGCGTATACCAGCCAGATCGACAGTTTCGATCAGCTGACGCTGGCCCGCTACGGCCACCACACGATGAAGCTTCCGGTTGGCCGCAGCTTGGCCGTCATCGGCGACGCCGCGCATTCGACCAGCCCGCAGCTCGGACAAGGGGCCAATATGGCGCTGCTCGACGCGGCGGCGCTCAGCCATGCGCTGGCGCGCACGCAGAGCGTCGAGGCAGCGCTCGAAACTTATGCCAAGGCGCGGCGCTGGCATGTGCGTGTCTTCCAGGCGCTGTCGCTGGCGTTCACGCCGTTCTACCAGTCGGATTCCGTGGCACTGCCCTTCATCCGCGACAGGTTGGTGGCGACCATCGCAAAGATCCCGCCGGCGCCGCAGCTTCTGGCCTCGATGGTCGCCGGCACGGTGATCGATCCGTTCAGGCGGGCAGGGCTGACGGAAGCGCGATGGGATTTCGGACAAGATCCAGGTCATAATACGAACGCATAATAGTTTTCGCTCGGGCCGGTTCGCATGCACGCCATGTTCAGAGCGCGACAATCGCAACATCTGATGCGCATCGTTGCATCGTTCTTGTTGACGCTGATCGTGGCGTTGCCTTTACCTCGGGCGCAAGCCCAGACGCCAGGTCAGGCCAGTCAGCAGGTGGTGGCTGACAGTGAGGAGGCGCTGAAAGCCCGCATCGACGCGGCCTACAAGCTGATGACGGAAGTCGGACATTTCGACGAAGGCTATGCACTGTTGCGGTCAGCGCTGCTCGATGCCGCGAGAGGCGACCTCAATGAGTTTACGGTCGTCAGCTACTCGAACGCCGGCGCGACTTTCCTGAACGGCCAGTTTCTCGAAGAGTCCGAAGCGATTTTTACCGAAGGCCTGAAGACCAGGGCGATGCAGCAGGATGTCGCGAAGCGCGCCGATTTCTATCTCAACTACGCGATGCTGAAGCAGGCCGAGAAAGACCATCGGAGCGCCGTTTCCATGTTCGCCAATGCGATTGGCCTCTACGAGCACTATTATGGCAAGGACTCCAGGGAGCTCATCTTCGCCACCGATCAGATGACGACGGCCGTTGCGGCAGTCGGCAACATCGCTTCCGCCATCAACATCGAGCAGGGCAATGTGGAGGCAGCCGAGCGCGCGCTTGGCAATGACGACCCGCTCACCTGGACACTGCAGAACAATCTCGCGGACCTGCTGCGCCAGATGGGCGCACCGACACGTGCCTTGCAATATGACCTGGTGGTGATCGAGAAACGCACCGCTTATTACGGCGCAAATCATTTCTTTGTTCTGGCCAGCGCCAGCAACACGGCACAGGACTATCTCAACCTCGGCAAGTATGACGAGGCCTTGCGCTATCTCCAGCAGCAGCGGGACATCGCCGTCGCTCTCAACCAGCAAGGCAATCTGGTCGAGCAGGCCGATGCATGGCTGCTCTACACCAGGGCGCTCTCCGGCGCGCAGCCGCTCGACGAGCCGACAATCGCACATCTGCAGTCGCTGACCCCCGACCAGGGCTATCCCGAGATACTGGCAATCAAGATCGCCAATCTGCTGGCCGTGCATTTCGACGCCACGGGGGATTTGGAAAGCAGCATGCGGCAACTCGACCAAGCTTATCGCATCGCCGGGTCAAAATTCGACTTGCCGCCTCCGCTGGAGTTTGCCGCACGACAGGCGATTGCCAATCTCAAGGCGAAGACGGATCCCGCGGCTTCGGCGGCCGATTTCGCCGGTCTCGACAATGACATGCTGCGGTGGAATTCGATGCAGGTGAGCTCGGCCGGCAATCCCATCGTCGCTGAAGCCAGCCGCGCGCTGGCCGACGACATGCTCTACGACTACGCGCGCTTAGCGCAAAACAACGCATCGGCGGTGCCGGCATTCGCCGATGCCGTGCGCCGCTGGCCGACGCTCGAGAACGGCAAGCGGGATAGGCTGCGCAGGCTTTTGCGAATGATCGATCCGAACGATACGGAGACGCGACGTCTGATCCAGACCGCGATGCGGCTGTCCTTCGCCTATCAGGAGGTTGTGTCCAGCGGCGACGATATTGAGCATACGGGGGCGTTGCTGATGGGGCAGCTTCAGTCGATGGACGACACGCTCAACACCAGGCTCTCGGCGAAGTACGGCTTCGACGAGAAGGCAATGCAGAAGCCTCTGCCGACGGCTGAGACATCGCTGAAGCCCAATGAGGCGCTGGTCGACTACTTCATCACCCGCAAGTGGCGGGCCGACCGCGAGAGCGACGATCCGCTGGAAGACGAGCGTCTCTATGCGATCGTCACGCGCAATGACCAGCCGCCGCGCCTCTATGATCTCGGCGATTCGCGCCGGATCATTCCGGCCGCGCAGGAAACCCGCATGGCGAACCTCCGATCCAGCCGTTCCGCGCAGGAGCGCGGCGCCGTGCCGCTGGTCGATCGCGACGCTACGTTCACCGGGCTTTACGCCGGGCTGCTGGCGCCTCTGGAATCGTCGCTCGCAGGTGCGGATACACTTTTCGTGGTGCCCGACGGCAAATTGTTTTCGGTACCGTTTCCGTTGCTTCAGGACGCCAAGGGTGTGACGCTGGATGACCGCTTTGTGGTGCGCATGCTGACGCGGCCGGAATCCTTGTTGAACGCAGGTGTCGATCAGAGCTTTCCAAGGAACGGCAAGGCCCTGCTCGCCGGCGGCCTCGACTATACGCGTGGCGCGGAGAAGGGCGCCGAGCCATTGCCGGGCACCAGGAAGGAAGTCGATGCAATCGCTTCGATCCTGCGCGGCGACCAGTATTCGGTCGACATGCTCACCGGAACGGCGGCCGGCGAGCGGGCATTGCGCAAGGATATGGAGCAGGCGACGGTTGCGCATCTGGCCACACATGGCGCCTATCGTGACGACAAAGAGGGCGGTGTGAGCGCCGTGAATGCGCTTTGGCAGAGCCAGGTTGTGCTGTCGCAGTCGGGAGACCGGCAATCGATGAAGCGCGACGATGATGATGGCCGGCTCTATGGCATGGAACTGATGGACTGGGATCTGTCGGGCCTTGACCTGCTTGTTCTGTCAGCTTGCGAGACGGCCCGTGGGCAGGAGACGTTCGTCGGCGGTTTGCGCGGCCTGCCGACCGCGATCAGCATTGCCGGCGCGAAGCGGTCGCTGTTGGCGCTGTGGCCGGTGGATGATGCGGGAACTGCCGGTTTCATGGTCGGGTTCTACAAGCATCTTACCGCCGGACAGACCTATCCGGAAGCGCTGCGCCAGACCCGCCGCGATGCCCGCGACGGCAAGATATCGGGCGCCCAGGACCCGCGGGTCTGGGCCGCCTTTGTCATGTTCGAGAACTGACACGGCTCAAAGCGACTGCTTGTTCCTGATCTGAGCGTTCAAGTCGTCGTGCCAACGCAAATGGTCTGGCCGGATCGCTCCGGCGGATGACGCTGGACAAAAATGATCCCTTGGCGTGCAGGAAGGCATGCAGGCGCTGCGGATAGTCCGGCGCCACGGCGTGCCTGATCGACGGACGATCACGCAGCGCCTGCCGCCAGGCCTGGACGCGCGGCTTGCCATCCAGGATGCCGAAATCGCCGATCTGGTCGAAAGCGTCGAGATATCGGAAAACCGGGCCGTAGACGGCATCGACGAGCGAGAAGCGGTCGCCAGCGAACCATGGGCCATTCCGATCGGTGTCGTCAGCCAGTTCGGCCTCAAGGCGATCAAACATGGCCGACAGCGCGCCGGATTCGGCAAGGAAGCCGGCCTCGGTCGGTGCTGAATAGAACCGGCCGATGGCGTTGAGGGTGGCCGAGCCGAACTCTATCCAGGCACGGTGCCGGGCACGGGCATAGGGGTCGGCCGGGTGGAGGGGATTGGCCCGTGTCTCCTCGAGGAATTCGAGGATGACGGCGGATTCGAAGATTGTTGTTTCCTCGCCATTTCGCCGCACGCGCAGCAGTGGCACCTTGCCGAGCGGCGAGATCGCCTTGAACCAGTTCGGCTTGTCGGCGAGGTCGATGTCGGCGCGCTCGAACGGCACGCCTTTCTCGGTCAGCGAGATCGCCGCGCGCTGGACATAGGGGCAGAGAGGATGGCTGACGAGGATGAGCTTGTCGGTCATGATTTGCCTTTCGATGTTGATGCAATTGCATCTATGTAGATGCGCGTGCATTGATCGTCAAGCTTGATGCATCTGCATCTATCCCCTAGAGTAAGCCATGACCGAGAAAGCCATGCCTTCGCCGGAAGCCATCAAGGCCTGGGCTCGCCTGATGCGCGTTTCGCGCCAGCTGGTGGAAAGTGCCGAAGACGCGTTGAAGGAGGGCGGCCTGCCGCCGCTTGCCTGGTACGACGTGCTGCACGAACTTGCCGAGGCCGGCGAGGGCGGCTTGCGGCCGTTTCAGTTGATCGAGCGCACGCTGTTTGCGCAGTACAACATCTCGCGGCTGCTGGCCCGGCTCGAAGGAGACGGGCTGGTCGAGAAACTGCCGGTGGCAGACGACGGCCGCGGCCAGACCATCCGCATCACGGCCAAGGGGCGAGAGACGCGCCGGCGGATGTGGGCTGTCTACGGACGGTCTATCGCCGAACTGGTTGGCGCCAGGCTCTCGCCGGATGAACTGAACACGGTGTCGGCGCTGCTTGGCCGGCTGCGCCATCCGCCTGCCGGCGATTGAGGCTGGCTCGAGCGGCTGTTGCGCACCATCGCGGTTTTCAGCCGAATATTTCTACTTTCCCCCCTTGCGCCGATTACCGGATTGCGCAATATGCCGAACCGTAACGTACGGTACGGCTCGCTGGATGATCTGCGGCCCTGACCATAGAGCGGGAACTGAGCGTGTTGCTGGCAAACGCCGACATCGACAACAGCCAAGCGCTGACGGAGCGGCAGAAAGCCGTTCTGGATGCGGCTTTGCGGCTGCTGGTCGAGGAGGGCGATCAGCTGACCATGACCGCCGTGGCCAGGCGGGCCAGCTGTTCCAAGGAGACGCTCTACAAATGGTTTGGCGACCGCGACGGGCTGTTGACGGCAACCGTGCAGTGGCAGGCCTCCAAGGTGCGGGTGGCATCCGTCGACGGCAAAGGGCTCGACCTTGCCTCGCTGACGGCAAGCCTCGAGCGTTTTGCTTCCGACTGGCTGAAGGTGATTTCGAGCGATACCTCGATCGCGCTCAACCGGGTGGCGGTCGGCCATGCCGGCTCGGGCAAGGATAATCTTGGCGCCGTCGTGCTGGAGAATGGCCGCTTCGCGCTAGCCAAGCGGCTGAAGCCGGTGCTGGAAGCAGGCCGTCAGGCAGGGCTCCTGGAATTTGCGGATGCCGAGACGGCGTTCCGTAGCTTTTTCGGGCTGGTTGCCCGCGACGTGCAGATCCGTCTGCTGTTGGGCGACCGGCTGGAATTGACTGAGGTGACGATCGGCGGCGATGCCGTCCGCGCGACGCAGCAGTTTCTCGCTCTTTTCGGAGCAAAAACCGGGCCGCAGGGCCTCTGATCTTAGAAACGGGAAGGAAGAAAAAATGCGCGTCTATTACGATCGTGATGCCGATCTCAACCTGATCAAGGGCAAGAAGGTCGCCATCATCGGCTATGGCAGCCAGGGCCGGGCGCATGCGCTCAACCTCAAGGATTCCGGCGCCAAGGAGATCGCCATCGGCCTCAAGGCCGGCTCGGCGACCGCCAAGAAGGTCGAGGCCGACGGGCTCAAGGTGATGAGCGTGGCCGACGCCGCCAAATGGGCCGACCTGATGATGATGGCGACGCCCGACGAGTTGCAGGCCGACATCTACAAGAACGAGATCGCGCCGAACATCCGCGATGGTGCGGCGATCGCCTTCGCGCACGGCCTCAACGTGCATTTCGGCCTGATCGAGCCGAAGTCGACCGTCGACGTCGTCATGATCGCGCCGAAGGGCCCGGGCCACACGGTGCGCGGCGAATACCAGAAGGGCGGCGGCGTGCCGTGCCTGGTCGCGGTCAACCAGGACGCTTCTGGCAATGCGCTTGATCTCGCGCTCTCCTACGCCTGCGGCGTCGGCGGCGGCCGTTCGGGCATCATCGAGACCAATTTCCGCGAGGAATGCGAGACCGATCTGTTCGGCGAGCAGGTCGTGCTGTGCGGCGGCCTTGTCGAACTGATCCGCGCCGGCTTCGAAACGCTGGTGGAAGCCGGCTACGCGCCGGAAATGGCCTATTTCGAGTGCCTGCACGAGGTCAAGCTGATCGTCGACCTGATCTATGAAGGCGGCATCGCCAACATGAACTACTCGATCTCGAACACCGCCGAATGGGGCGAGTATGTCTCGGGTCCGCGCATCATCACCGCCGAGACCAAGGCCGAGATGAAGCGCGTGCTGAAGGACATCCAGACCGGAAAATTCACCTCGGAATGGATGCAGGAATACCGCGCCGGCATGTCGCGCTTCAAGGGCATCCGCCGTAACAATGACAGCCACCAGATCGAGGAAGTCGGCGCCAAGCTGCGCGCGATGATGCCGTGGATTTCCAAGAACAAGCTGGTCGACAAGGCGAAGAACTGAGCGCAGTTCGCGGACCTTTCCCTACATGAAAAAGGGCGGCGAGAGCCGCCCTTGTTCATTTCTGGTCGCCGGGATCTTGCTTAAGCGCTCGATCCGCCCGGCTCGCCGTCGTCATCCAGCAAATCCATCAGTTTCTGCATTTCCACGGTCAGTTGCTGGTGCATTTCGGACAGTTGCTGATGCCACTGCCGCGCCTGCTCGACGGTCGGCATCTCCTTCACCTTGATGATCTGATTGACGACGAACTGGCGGCCGTTCCATTGCTTTTCGACCGTCACGAAGGGGTTGCTGTATTTCTTGTCGATGGTTTGCTTGCCTGTCGACGTGATGAGGGTGATGTTGTTGCCGACGCCGAACAGCCTGGAATCATAGTCGAGCGCCTTGGCTACGCCGTCATCGATCTGCTTCAGCAACAAGTCGGCGACCTGGACGATCTCGGCCCATTTTTCTGGCGTCGGATCGGCTTCATATTCGTCCATCAGGGGAAACAGCCGGCCGCCCTTGAGGTCGAGCGTCTTGTTGACCTCCGCAATGACATCGCCCAGTTGCTTTTTCAGATCCTTGCGGCCTGCCAGCCAATCTTCGGTCACGCATTGGTCCTTGTAAGGCTTCGTGCCGCTGGCACAGCCACCGAGTATCCAGACCGGATTCAAGGCAAGCGCCGCCGCCACCCCGGCGGCCGCGACAAAGGGGATCCACTTCAGCGGCAGCCGCAGCAGGTTGAACCATGCCGGGGTTCCGCCCCCTTGCATATCCACATCGGAGAACGTCACCTTCTCGCCGCGAACCAGGGGGATCCAGTTGGCTTTGACGAATTCGTTGGTGAAGTACTCGCTGTGCGTGATGTCGTGGAAGCGGTCGCGGACATTGAACGTTCCGAAACCGTAGGTTCCGGTGGCGCCGTAACCCCAGGTGCCGGACTGCGCCAGCACCGGCCAGATGTCGCGCGTTCCGCATTCATTGATGATGGCGTTGCGCTTCTCCGGGCCGCGTATCTGGTCTTCGACAGCGCGCCAGTCGAAGTCTCCCGGAACCACCGAGCCGCACAGGATGACCCTGTCGAACCGGAAATAGGGGTTCTGCAGGATCACCCGGGTCAGCGCATAGGTGCCATAGCTGTGCGCAAAGACGATCAGCGGCCGGTCGCCATAGTGCTTGCTGACCCCCTCGATCTGCTGGCGCAGCTTCTCGATCGGACCGGCCCGGCAGATGCCGAACGGACACCAGAACCGCAGCAGGTCGAAATAGCCGTATTTGATCGGAATGACGGTGGCGGACGTTTCGCTCTCGATGACCGAGGCGATCCGGTTCTGCCACCATGCGGCGGTCCTGATGCCATGAATGAGGATCACGACGGGCGCTTCGGACATTTCAGCCTACCCCCTCAAGCCGCAAAGTCTTGCGGGGTGATAATAGTTGGAGTGGCAAGAAAAGTTAAGGGCGCCGCCAGTTTCTGCAAACGATAGGACAGGGAAAGCCTTTCGTGGGCAGTCCCAAGATCAGAACGGCGCCGCGAAGCGGTGCCGTTCGGCATGTTCTTTACGGTCGGTCAGCTAAGGGCGACCAGCACTGCTTGGGGCCGCCTCGGCTGGGATCTACGCGGGCACGAGCCCGTGGCGCAGCATGACCTCGTTCGCCTTGGCCAGGTCGGGCCTGCCGGGGACATTGATCACCTCGGCAATCTCCTCGAAATAACGGCGCCCGATGGCCCCCGGCGTCAACACGGCCAAAGTCCGCGACACACCGTCGTGCAGGTTCTCGTGGTGGTGGACACTTCCGCGCGGAATGAAGATGGCATCGCCGGTGCCGAGTTCCTGCTTCCGGCCATCAACGGTGATCGTCAAAATGCCTTCCAGCCCATACAGCGTTTCGTCCGCCTCCTGATGGTAGTGGGGCGCGGGTACGCGGGCGCGGGAGGGGACAACGAATTCAAACACGGTTGCACCCTTGTCGGAGACCAGGAAGCGCAATTCCAGCTCACCGATCTTCAAGACGTTCTGTGTACTCGCTTCCATCGACATGTTCCTTGTTGTAAAGTGGCTTTACGAAATTTGTAAAAGGACTTTACAATAATGTCAACAGCCGGTCAGACGACAGAACCGTCGGAACCTGACAGAGAGCTAGGCCCGCCGTTCTTCGGGGCCCTCCTGCGCATCACCTGGCAGCACGTTCGCAACCAGATGCACAGGGCCATTCATGACGCCGGCTTCACCGATTTTCAGGACGCTCACTTCGCCGTCTTCTCCTATCCCCTTCCGGATGGCGTAAGGCCGTCGGAACTGGCTCGCCAGAAGCGAATGTCGAGGCAGGCGGTCAACTACCTCCTCATCCAGCTCGAGGAGCTCGGCTATATCGAGCGGCGCTCTCCCGAGGGCAGCGACCGGCGCCTCATCTACCTGAGCGCGCGCGGGTGGCAGCTTGTCGAGACGATTTTCACCTGCCTGCGGCGGTTGCACGCGGAATGGTCGCAGGAGATCGGTGAGCAGCGCTTCAACGACTTCCTCGGCGTGTTGAAGCAGCTGTCCGAGAGGGCGCAGGAGGATTACGCCAAAGATCCAGGCCAGTAGCCGAACGATTGCGGCGGCGCGCTGCACGTCACTGTGCTCGCGGTTGCGTTGAGCCGTCGCCAGCGAGGCCCGCAGACAAACGGCGCCGCGATGCGCGGCGCCGTTGCATGGCTATTCGTCAGTCAGATGCTGCTCAGCTATAGGGCGACCAGCACTGCTGGCGCGGGCCGTTATAGGGCTGGAAGCTGTTGTCCCAGGAACGATATGACCGGTACCTGTTGTAGCACCACTGGACATGGGCGTTGGAAAGCCGTCCGGCTCGGTAGTAGCGGCGTGGCGGCGGCGCATAGTTATCGTAGTTGTTGTAGTTGTTGTACATGCTGCCGAGGCCAAGCCCCAGACCAAGGCCCAGGATCGCGGCGGCGCCGTCATCGTAGCCGCCGTGATAGTGGCGGCGGCCATGGCGCCAGCGCCAATCGTCACCGCCGCCGTTCCAGTTGCCGCCGTTCCAATGCCGGTTTCCATTCCAGTTGCCCGACCGGCGCCATCTCCAGTCGTTGTTGCCGCCCGCCCAGCCATCACGAACCGGCGTGACCGTAGGTGCCGCGGTGCTGGCGGGAATCGACAGGTCCGGCTGCAGGATCGGTCCGGCGGCCGACGGAGCCGTAATGCCGGAGACAATGCCGAGCGCAATCAGCCCGGATTTTACTGTGGAAGAAAAGAGCGAATTCATTGCACTCTCCAAGAGATACAGGCCCCACGCCTACCCTGGGAATGGGGCCACTGTGGATGTTTGCGTCTGAACGGCGGATGAACGGAAAGGTTCCGTCAACCATGGCGCGAATGCCACCAGGACCAATCGATCCCTGCTTGTGGTCCTGCGATCTTGTCTTCTCCACCACTTGCAGGCAAAGGTCAGGATATGTCGCTGCGCCTTGCCACCTTCAATGTCGAGAACCTGATGAACAGGTTCGATTTTTCCGGCTATCGCAACCAGCTCAACGAGGATCGGACGCTGGCGCTGTTCGATATCCAGAGCGAGGCCGAATACAAGATGCTGGAGCAGGCCCGCGCCATCGCCCAGTCCGACGACACGCGCCAGTTGTCGGCGCTGGCGATCGCCGCCACCCGCGCCGACATCATCTGCATGCAGGAGGTCGACAACATCGAGGCGCTGAAGGCCTTCGAATATGGCTATCTGTTCAAGATGGTGGGGCAGGGTTACCGCCAGAAATACACCACGTCAGGCAATGATTCGCGCGGCATCGATGTCGCCGTGATGATGCGCAACGAGACCGCGCAGGGACAGCCGATCGAATTCGTGCGCATGACCAGCCACGCCTACGTCACCTACGAACAGTTCGGGCTGCACACGCCGGAACTCTTGGCGCTCGGCAACCAGGCCAATGAACGCATCTTCCGCCGTGATTGCCTGGAGGTCGACATCACCGTCGGCGGCGTGCCGCTGACGCTTTATCTGGTGCACTTCAAGTCGATGGGCTCGCCGCGCAACGGGCTCGACGGACGCGAGGCGACAATGCCGGTGCGCGTCGCCGAGGCGCTGGCCGTGCGCCGCATTATCGAGGAGCGCTTCGGCGGGGATCATGCCGCCGACAAGCGCTGGGCGATCTGCGGCGACATGAACGATTACCGCCAGCGCGTGAAGATCGCCGGCGACGATGTCGACGGCTATCGTTTCGAGGTGGTCGACGAGGCCCTATCCTGCATCAACGTGCTGACAGCGGGCGGCTTCTGCGAAAACGTCGTCGAGCGGCGGCCGGAGATGAACCGCTGGACCTTCTATCACACACGCGGGCCTGCGGAGCGGCATCTCTGCCAGCTCGACTATATCCTGCTGTCCAGGGGGCTGGCGGCGAAGAACGCCACCGCCGTTCCCGACATCATCCGCAACGGCCAGCCCTGGCGCACGATCTTTCCGGCGGGCCAGGAGGTCGAGCGCTTCCCGCGCGCCGGCTGGGACCGGCCGAAAGCATCGGACCATTGCCCGGTGGCGATCACGCTCGATATGGCTTGAACCGCATGAGTTTCGACCTGCCGCGCAATGTCATCCTGCCGGTCGATGCCATCGACGTCCGGCTCGACCCAGGACCGCATCCGTTCGCCCGTGACAACGAGGAGGCGATCATCGAGAACTGGCAGCGCGAGATAGCTGCCAATCCGGCGCTGTTCGACGGCATGGTGGTGCTGCTCTCGCAGCTTGCCTGGCGCGACAATCGCCTTGTCGGCCGCTGCCATGCGGTCAACTACTCCACCTTCATGCTCTGGCGGAAGCGGCGTGAGAATTCCGGCGCCGAGCACGCCTATGCCCATGCCATGCTGGTGGCCGGCGACAATGCGCTGGTAGCGATCCGCATGGGCCCGCAAACAGTGGGAGCCGGCAGCGTCTACTTTGCCGCCGGCTCGTTCGAGCCGATCGATTTCCGCGACGGTCTGGTCGATGTCGATTTCAACATGATCCGCGAGGTGCGCGAGGAGACCGGCCTCGACCTGTCGGCCGCCAGACGCGGCTCGCGCTGGCACGCTTTGTCGATCGTGAGCGGCACGGTCATTTTCCGTCGCTATCATGTCGATGAGCCGGCCGATGAGATTGCGCGCCGAATCTCAGCCTTTGCCGCCAGCGAAACCGATCCGGAGATCGTGGGGCCGGTGATCATCCGCCATGCCACCGATCTGCCGGAGGGGCTATCGCCGCATATGAAGCCGCTGATCGAATGGCATTTCGCCGGCAAGGATTAGCGACCCGTCTTGTCTTGCGCCGCCTTGCGATCATTGCGGGCGGCGACGAAGAACAAGATAAAGCCGATGCCCAGCAACCCACCCATGGCCATCCCCATGGTCTGGCCGACGACCGCCTGGAAATCCGATGTGACGCGGTCGGGATTGGCCATGCCGTAACGGGCGAGATACCACCAGATGCCTGCGAGGGCCGCCTCGATTATCGCGAGCACGATCAATACGCGCGCTTTACGGCTCATTTCTCTGTCCTTGCTTCAGCCATAACGGAACCGATCCAGCCTCATCGCTGATATCACGCCGCTGGTCGAGTGGCATTTTGCGAGTGGCTCTTCCGGAGTTCGGCTGCCCCGGAATTGATGTGCCGGCAGGGTGTCGGAATGGATCCCCGCAAAAGGAACAACAATGGACGTCAAACCGGCGCTGGCACGAGCCACGATCATGCTTTCCGCCGGGATGGCCATTTCAGGCACGGCGGGTCTGTTTTCCATCGAGGCCGGCCAGCCGACGCTCAACGTCATCTTTTTTCGCTGTGTCTTCGGCGCGATAGCGCTTGTTGGATGGAGCGTCCTGCGAGAGGGATGGAAGAGCCTCCTCATCACGGACAGGACACTGTGGCCGCTCGTGCTCGTCAGCGGCATTTGCCTGGTGCTGAACTGGGTGGCTTTGTTCCAGGCCTTCAAGCTGACATCGATCGGTTTTGCGACGATCATCTATCATCTGCAACCGTTCTGGATCGTGCTGGCGGGGGCATTGCTGCTCAAGGAAGGGCTGTCGCGGCACAAACTGGGATGGATCTGCGTCGCCTTTCTCGGCCTCGTCCTGACGATCGTACCGAAACTCGGCGTTATCAGGGCGGATCATGACTGGCTTGTCGGCGTCGGCCTGGCGCTTGTCGCGTCGCTATTCTATGCCGCCACCACCTTGACCACGCGAGCCGTCAAATCGGTGAAGCCGAGCGTTCTCAGCGCCATTCATTGCCTCATCGGCGTCATCGTTTTCGCGCCGTTCGTCGATCTGGCCGCACTTCAAACCGGTGGCAATGGCATGTGGGGCTGGCTTGTCGGCCTTGGCGTCATCCACACCGGGATCGTCTATATCCTGCTCTATTCGTCCTATCCCAAGCTGCCTATCACAGTCATCGCGGCGGGATCTTTCCTCAATCCGGTTGCTGCCCTGTTGTCCGATTTCCTCGTCTTCGGCCGCTCACTGACGGCCATGCAAGGCGCCGGGCTGGTGCTGATCCTGCTCGCCGGCCTTGCGGTGAATCTGGGCTGGCGGTTCGGTCCCGTTTCAACGCGCAAGATCGCGCCGCCGCAAGAATCCTGACCGTTGCTCTTTGGCGAGGATGGCATCCCGTGGCTCGTTCGGCCGCTCTATTCGTGCCGCAGCGCGTCGATCGGATCGAGCCTGGCGCCGCGCAGCGCCGGGAAGAAGCCGAAAACCATGCCGATCAGGGCGGAAAAACCGACGGCGAGCAGGATGACTGCCGGACTGGGCGCAAAGGGTATCGTCAGCGTCACCGCGGCGAGGCCGGCCAGCGCCAGGCCGATCAGGATGCCGATGATGCCGCCGAGCAGCGACAGCACCGTCGCCTCGACCAGGAACTGGATGAGGATGTGTTTTTCATGCGCGCCGATGGCCAGCCTGATGCCGATCTCGCGCGTGCGCTCGGTGACCGAGACCAGCATGATGTTCATGATGCCGATACCGCCGACCAGCAGGCTGACGCCGGCGACCGCGCCCAGCATGCCGGTCATGGTGGTGGTGGCGCTGGCCATGGCGTCGGCGATCTGGGTCATGTCGCGGATGCCGAAATCGCTCTCGCGGTCCGGCGTGATACGGCGCGCATCGCGCAAAATGTCCTCGACGCGCGGCTGCAGCTCGCTGGTTGGCGTGCGGTCGTCGGCGGCGATGTAGATGTTGTCGATGTCGCGGTTGCCGGCGATGCGGCGTTGATAGGCATGCAGCGGCATCAAGACGACATTGTCCTGGTCCTGGCCGAAGCCGGTATAGCCCTTGGGTTCGAGCAGGCCGATGATCTTGCAGGAGGTGCGGTTGACGCGGATGATCTCGCCCTCGGGGTCGCCGGCACCGAAGAATTGCTGGCGCACCGTCTCGCCGATCAGGCAGACGCCGGTGCCCGAACGGGTTTCGGAATCGCTGAACGGGCGGCCCGAAACCAGCTTCCAGTCGCGTGCGTCGAGATAGGCGCTGTCGGTGCCGGTCACGCCCGAAGTCAGGCTCTCGGTGCCGAAGATGACACGAACCTGCTTTTGCGAGGCCGGCGAAATGGCGCGCGCGCCCGTCAAATGCGCGACCAGTGCTTCGAGGTCCTTTTCGGCCAGCGGCCGCACCACCTGGTCGAGCCCGCCCGGGCCGCCGGGGCCGGCCGGGCGGCCGGAACGGACGACCAGCAGGTTGCTGCCCAGCTTGGAAATGTCGGCCTTGACCTTTTCGGTGGTGCCCGAGCCGATGGTGAGCATGGCAATGACCGCGGCAACGCCGATGACGATGCCGAGCAGCGTCAGGAACGAGCGCAGCACGTTGCGGCGGATGGAGCGCAGCGAAAGGCGGACGGTTTCCCAGATCATGCCAGCTCTACCTTCATGGTGTCGGAGGCGACGTGGCCATCGAGGAAGCGGATGGTGCGCTCGGCGTAACCGGCGACGTCGGCCTCATGCGTGACCATGGCGATGGTCAGGCCAAGCTCGGTATTAAGCTGGGTCAGCAGCTCCATGATCTCGTGGGTGCGGGCGGTGTCGAGATTGCCGGTCGGCTCGTCGGCAACGAGCAGCGTCGGTCGGGTGACGATGGCGCGCGCGATCGCCACGCGCTGCTGCTGGCCGCCGGAGAGTTCGGCTGGCGTGTGATGCTCGCGGCCGACAAGCCCGACCTGGGCCAGCGCTTGCATGGCAAGGTCGCGGCGCTCGCGGCTAGCCACGCCACGATAGATCAGCGGCAGTTCAACGTTTTCGGCCGCCGTGGTGCGCGCCAGCAGATTGTAGCCCTGGAAGACGAAGCCGACATAGAGGTTGCGCAGCATGGCGCGGCGGTTGCGATCGAGCCGGCCGGCATCGACACCCATGAAGGAGTAGGTGCCGGCCGTCGGTGTGTCGAGGCAGCCGATGATGTTCATTGCCGTCGACTTGCCGGAACCGGACGGGCCCATGATGGCGACGAACTCGCCGCGCCTGATGGCAAGGTCGACGCCCGCCAGCGCATGCACCCGGGCCTCGCCCTGGCCGTAGCTTTTCCAGACCTTGTCAAAGGTGATGAGGGCACCACCCGCGGCCACGGGTCAGCTCCGCGGCTGCGAGGCGGTGATGACCTGGGCGCCTTCTTCCAGGCCGGACGTGATCTCGGTCAGTTCGCCATCGGTCGAGCCGACCTTGACGTTGACCGCATGCGGCCGGCCGTTCTCCAGCACATAGAGCGTGCGCGAGCCATCGGTGGGGGCGGTCGCGGCCTGGCGCTGGCGATTGCCGCCGGGACGACCCATACGGCCGGTGAACAGGTCGCTCAGGCTCCAGCCACGGGCCGCCTGCTGCACCGGGCGGTAGCGGAAGGCCGTGGCGGGCACGGTGAGCACGCCCTTGGCTTCCCTCGTGACGACCGAAACGGTGGCTGTCATGCCGGGGCGCAGCAACAGCTCGTTGTTGTCGACCTCGAGCCGCGCATTGTAGGTGACAACGCCATCTGTCGTGACCGAGGCATAGGAGATGTCGCGGATCTCGGCATCGAACGGCCGGTCCGGGAAGGCATCGACCGTGAAACGCGCGTGCTGACCGGACTTGACGGCGCCGATGTCGGCTTCGTCGACCGCCGCCACCAGTTCCATGTTCCGCAAATCAGCGGCGATGATGAACAGCACCGGCGCCTGCAGCGAGGAGGCAACGGTCTGGCCGGGGTCGACCGAACGCGTCAGCACGATGCCGTCGATCGGCGCGTAGATCGTGCTCTTGGCAAGGTCGGTCTGCTGCGCCTTGAGGTCGGCCTGGGCGATGGCGAGATTGGCTTGCGCACTGTCGAGCGCCGCCTTGGCGCGGTCGCGCGTCGCGGTTGCCGCCTCGAGCGACTGGTCGGTCGCCATGCCGCGTTTTGTCAAGGCCGCCGCGCGTACCAGCGCGCTTTCGTTCTCGGCCAGCGTCACCGTGGCGTCTTCGACATTGGCAGCGGCGCCCTTGGCGGATGCCTCGGCGCGTTCGATCTGGACCTCGAGTTTCACCGTATCGAGTGTCGCCAGGACGTCGCCCTTCTTGACCTGCTGGTTCTCCTCGGCGGAGACCGAGCGGATGATGCCGGACAATTCGCTTGAAATGTCGACCTGGGTGAGCGGCTGCAGCGTGCCCGTCGCCGACACCTGGACGGTGAGGTCGGCCTTGGCGGCGGGGGTTGTGGTGTAATCAATCCTTGCCGGCGTGCCCGCATACCACTGGTAGAGGCCAAGGCCGGCGGCAAGCACGATCAGGGTCAGCAACGCATAGAGCCAGCCACGCCGGCGCGACTTGCTCCGCCCGTTTTTATCGAGGCCGAGCGCCGTCTCGATGGCGGAATCCGATTCCGTCTTTGGCAGATTGACAATTTGGTCCACGTCGGACCCCTATGATGCGTAACGTCCCTATCTGTGCACAGATCAGGCTTACTGGTTCAAATATCAAATTAAATTTCGCCCATGTTGGGATTGAGGCAGGAATGCAAACCCGGAATTACTTGCTTTACGATGTGTTCACGACCGAGCGACTGGCCGGAAATCCGCTGGCGGTGGTGTTGGATTGCAAAGGTCTGGACACGGCAGCGATGCAGGCCATCGCGCGCGAATTCAATCTGTCCGAGTCGGTCTTTGTGCTGCCGCCGGACAATCCCAAGCATAAAAACCGCATCCGCATCTTTACGCCCGACTATGAAATGCCGTTCGCCGGCCATCCGACGGTGGGGTCGGCAATCGCGCTTGCGGAACTCTCCGGCGAGGGTGGGGCCGGCATCTTCGTGCTGGAAGAAAACATCGGCCCGGTGCGCTGCGCCGTCAGCACGCATGATGGCGCGACCTTTGCCGAGTTCGACCTGGCGAAATTGCCGGAGCCACTGAAGCTGGAGGCCGATCCGCAGGCGATCGGTGCCGCCCTTGGCCTGGCGCCGCATGAAATCGGCTTCGAGAATCACCGCGTCGCCTTCTGGTCGGCGGGTGTGCCCTATGTGACCATTCCGGTCGCCAACCTCGAAGCGGCCGGACGGGTCAAGCTGGACAACCAGGCGTGGTCGGAACTGGCGCCGCGCAAGAGCGACTGGGCCTTCGCCAGCCCCTATGTCTATTGCCGCGAGACGGTGAACCACGAAAGCGCCTTCCATGTGCGCATGATCGTGCCCGGCACACCTTCGTACGAAGATCCGGCGACGGGTTCGGCAGCGGCCGCCTTTGCCGGTGCCATCATGCATTTCGACGGCCCGACCGATGGCATTTCACAGCTGTGGATCGAGCAGGGCCTGGAGATGGGCCGGCCGTCGCGCATCCGCCTCGAACTGACCGTGCAGGCCGGAAAACTGGCCTCGGCGCGCATTGGCGGCCATGCGGTGAAGGTGGCGGAAGGCAGACTGTTCGTCTGAGACGTGCGGCACTTCAGCGATTTGTCGGGAAATGATTCCGGCAGGGCTAGACATGACCGATGGTGGCGGCTATATGCCCGCCAACGCCGGTTTTTGCCGGCCGAGTGGGTGCGTAGCTCAGTTGGTAGAGCAGCTGACTCTTAATCAGCGGGTCCACAGTTCAATCCTGTGCGCACCCACCAAATTCTTCAAAAATTGGTGGAAAGACCCTGAAAGCGAGACGCGTTTGGCGCGTCTTAAGCATGTGTCGATGGCGGCGCGAGCCTGCCGAGGGTCGAGCAGCGGTGGCAGGCTGGCTACTGAAGCGTGGGCCGCAAATAGCTGAGGATTGCCCGCACTATGGCCAAGACGCCGTCGACGGCGTCGAAGTTTGTCCTGCTTTTACCGACGATCCATTTAAGATCGGGTTCTTCGGGCAAACGGAGGTCCTGACACACAAACCAGCCCGAAAGAATCAAGAGGTTTAGGTGCGTCGGATCACCTTCCGAATAGTAAGGAAATTGGAACCACAATCTTATGGGGCCGCCATATGCGAGCTTGAAAGTCATCGAGAATCTGATTTCGTGACCGAATCTGTCTTCAAAAATTCCGCTAAAATTAAGGTCTCTGGCGTCGTAGCTATGCCATTGCGTCGCTAATCCCAGAGAACTCCATGCCTTCAGAGTATGGGCTTTCAGTTCTTTGCGATTGGGGAATTTTGCCTTTTCAGGATCATAAGGCAGGGGTGGATCGACGTAATTTGTCTCGGTTCTCCACTCTTCTGCCGCGCTGTGGAGGTCTTCAAAAAACCTGAACGATTCTCGGGCCGGTCTGCTCGCCAGAAAAGATCGAAATCCGCCACTGAGAAATCATCTCGCACAGCTCTTCGACCGTATGGCCTGATCGCTCTGCCCAATCCTGCGTTGCCAGTATCCACGGCGAATTGTACGTCAGCCCGGTAAACGCTCCGCTCTTGCTGTCGAAATCCCGGATAATCCGAGCAAGAATATCCCGAAGACCCTGTTTGGGGTCTCCGAATATCTGCGAGGGCTCATTCATCGGGTGTGATCCGGGCGTTGCGAATCTACTTCTCCGAGACCCCCGCCTCGGCAAAGCTTGCCATCCTTGCATGGCACTCGAGCGCCGAGCGGACGATGTTGACCGCGAGGCAGGCGCCGGAGCCTTCGCCAAGACGCATGCGGAGATCGAGCAGCGGCGGCAGGCTAAGTGCTTCCAGAAGGCCGCGATGGCCGGATTCGGCGGAGACATGGGCCGCGATGGTGTGGGCGAGGCCGGTCGGGTGCAGCTTTGCCAGCGGGGCTGCGGCTGCGGTGCAGACGAAGCCGTCGAGCAGCACGGGTATGCCGAGATGACGGGCGGCCAGCGTGGCGCCGAAGATGGCGGCGAGTTCGCGGCCGCCGAGTGCAGCCGCAATGCCCAGCGGATCGGCGAGGGCAGCGGCGTGGCGCTTGAGACCGGCTTCGATGGCGACCACCTTGCGCTTCAGGCCGGCATCGTCGACGCCGGTGCCGCGCCCGGTCCATTTTTCCGCGCCGCCGCCAAATAGCGCCGCCGAAATGGCAGCCGCCGGCGTGGTGTTGCCGATGCCCATTTCACCGAAGCAGACGAGGTCGAGGTCTTTCGTCACTGCGTCATAGCCAGCTGAGACGGCGGCGAGAAAGGACTTCTCATCCATTGCCGGCACTTGCGTGAAATCGCCGGTCGGATGATCGAGATCGAGCGGGATGACGTCGAGTTCGGCGCCGGCGATACGGGCGAGCTGGTTGATGGCAGCACCGCCGCCGGCGAAATTCGCCACCATCTGCACGGTCACCTCGGAGGGGAAAGCCGACACGCCTTGCGCGGTGACGCCGTGATTGCCGGCGAAGACGAACACCTTCACCCGGTCCAGTCTGGGCATGTCGCGGCCCTGCCAGCGCGCCAGCCATGCGGCGATGGTCTCCAGCCGGCCGAGGCTGCCTTGCGGCTTGGTCAGCGTGTCCTGGCGGCTGGCAACGGCCTTTGCGGCCGTATCGCTTCCGGCGGGCAGATCGAGGCAAGCGGCGCGCAGTTCATCGAGGGATTTGAAGGGCATGGGGGCAAGGTCTCCGGAAGGGAATCAAGGGGAATCAGGCCAAAGGGAATCAAGAGAGGGCTACGGAAGCGACGAGCAGCACCGCGATTTCGCTCACTTGCTGCAAGGCGCCGATCGTGTCGCCGGTCTGGCCACCGATTTGGTTGAGGCAGAGCGCATGGAAGGCGGCGAACAGCAGGCCAAGCAGGATCAGCGCGGCGATGGCGCCGCCGAGCCCAAGCAGCACGAGCGGGATGGCGCCAAGCACGGCAGCAGTAATCGCTATTTCAAGCGAGACGGTGCCGGCGCCGGCCGAGAGGCCGTCGTCGCGCGCCGGGGGCAAGAGATGCATGAAGGCGCCCAGCATGCCACGCGAGGCCGCGTGCGCGGCAACAAGGGCAAAGAGAGCCTGCGTTGGGTCGACCAATTGCGACAACGCGCTCCAGCGGATGAGCAGTGATAGAGCCAGCGCCATGGCGCCATAAGCGCCGATGCGGCTGTCGCGCATGATCTCCAGTTTGCGTCCGCGCGATTTGCCGCCACCAAAGCCGTCGGCGACGTCGGAAAGCCCGTCCTCGTGCAGGCAGCCGGTGGTGATCACCGTTGCGACAAGGGCAAGGGCTGCCGACGGACCCATGGCAAGGCCAAACCGTTCCGCCGTGGCAAAGACGATGGCGCCGATCAGGCCGACGACAAGGCCGGCGATGGGGGCGGCCCAGATCGCGGCGGCAAGGCTGCGGCCGCGAAAATCGAAGACGGGGAGCGGCAGTCTGGTGAAAAACACCAGGCAGTGCGCGATGTCATCGAGGATCTGCCGGGGCGAAACGATGATGTTCCGGACCATGAGCCTGATCTTTTCCGAAAACCGGTCGCCATTTTTCGGCATCTTGTTCTAGCCCCTCGCAATGGCGTGGAAGAAGGTGCCGCTGACATGACCGCGCCGGTAGCCGGAAGCGCCGATCGGATTGCCCTGGCCGTCGGCGAGGTCGGCCAAAGGTTCATCATTGCCGGTGGCTGTCATCTGCGCATAGTGGAATTCGTGGCCACGGATCAGCGCGCCCTGTGAGCCAAGCGGGCAGTCGGCGCGCAGCCGCGCCTCGCGATAGCCGAGGTTCATTTTTCTCTTGGCGAAGCTGGTGGAGTGGCCGAGCAGGCCGAGCATGCGATGCGTTTCGCCGGTTGGATCCTCCAGCGCTTCGCCAAGCACCATGAAGCCACCGCACTCGCCGTGAATGGGCTTCGTTGCGGCAAATCCTGCCATGCCGGTTTTGAACGTCTCCGCCGCTGCGAGCTTGCCGGCATGAAGCTCGGGATAGCCGCCGGGCAGCCAGCAGACATCGCACTCGTGGTCGGGCGCTTCGTCGGCGAGCGGCGAGAACGGAACGATCTCCACGCCGGCCTTGCGCCAGTAGGCGGCGACATGCGGGTAGAGGAAGGTGAAGGCGGCATCCTCGGCCAGTGCGATGCGTTGGCCGGGCGGCTGCAGCGCGCCGTCGAAGTCACCAACTGCCGGGGTGAGGGGCGTTGCCAGCGCCATGATCGCGTCGAGATCGAGCGATTTCTCCGCCATGTCTGCCAGTCGGTCGAGATGCGCCATCAGATCATCATACTCGCCGGCCTGGACGAGGCCGAGATGGCGTTCGGGCAAATTGAGCGTGGGATCGCGCAGGATGGCGCCGACGACGGGCAGACCGATCGCCTCGATGGCGTCGCCGGACAGCCGGCGGTGGCGCTCGCTGCCCAGCCGGTTAAGCACGACGCCGGCCATGCGCACATCCGGGTCGTAGGTGGCAAACCCCTTGGCGACGGCCGCCGCCGTGGTCGATTGGCCGGACACGTCGAGCACCAGCAGCACCGGCAGGCCGTAGAGCCGGGCGAGGTCGGCGGCAGAGCCGGTGCGCCCCGGCGCGGCCGGAATGCCGTCGAATAGGCCCATGGCGCTTTCGAGGATGACGAAATCGGTGTCGTCGGCCTGTTGCGCGGCGAGCGCATTGAGCAGCGATGGCGGCATCGCCCAGCTGTCGAGATTGACGCCGGACAGCCCCGTGGCCGCGGTATGAAAACCGGGGTCGATATAATCAGGCCCGGATTTGGCGCCACGCACTTTCAGTCCACGACGGGTGAGTGCGCGCAGGATGCCGATGGTGACGCTGGTCTTGCCCGAGCCGGAACGCGGCGCGCCGATGATGATGGCGCGGGCGGTCATGCTTGCCCCATCAATGCCGCGCGCATGGCGACGATGCCGCCGACGACGATCAGTGCCGGCGAGGCAAGGCCTGCGGCGGCGGCTTCCTCGGCGATGGTGGCGAGCGTGGCGACGACGGTTCGTTCCTGCGGCGTCGTCGCGGCGACGATCACCGCCGCCGGCGTCGATGGCGCCAGCCCGCCGTCGAGCAGGGCGGCTGCGATCAGCGGCAGATTGGCCATGCCCATATAGACGACGACAGGCTGGCCGGTGCGGGCGATTGCTGCCCAGTCGATGTCGTCATCGGTGCCGGCGGCGTGGCCGGTCGCCAGGATCACCGCCTTGTTGATGCCGCGCATGGTGGCCGGAATGCCGGTGGCCGCCAGCGCGCTGAGGCCCGAGGTCAGGCCGGGCAGCACGCGGAACGGGATGTTTTCGCGCGCGAGTGCCAGCGCCTCTTCGCCGCCGCGGCCGAAAATATAGGGATCGCCGCCCTTCAGCCTGACGACGCGGCGGCCTTCGCGCGCCAGCCGCACCAGCAAAGCGGTGATGTCGTCCTGCTTCATCGACGGTTTTCCGCCGCGCTTGCCGGCAAAGAACAGCTCGGCGTTTGCGGCCACCGCGACGACATCCGGCGAGACGAGCGCGTCGTAGACCAGCGCATCCGCCTCGGTCAGCGCTGCCAGCACTTCCAGGGTCAGGCAGCCGGGGTCACCAGGACCGGCGCCGGCCAGCCAGACATGGCCAGGCTCGAGCCGGCGCGGCTTGAAGTTCAGCCGGGCGAGCGCCTGTTCGAGCGTGGCGTTTTCGCCGTTGTCTTTGGTGCTGCCGCTCACAATCCGTCCCGTCCGCGAAAGCGCCGCTGATAATGGGCGTCGTACAATGAACTCTCGCCAAAGCCTTCCGCCGCCAGCGAGCGGCTGACGAAGATGATCGCAGTGCGCTCCATCGGATCGGCGGCAAGCTGTGCCTCGATGGTCGCCAGCGTGCCGGTCAGCACGCGCTCATCCGGCCAGGAGGCGCGGAAGACGATCGCCACCGGGCAATCGCCGCCATAATGCGGCGTCAGCTCGGTGACGACGCGATCGATGGCGTGGATGGCCAGATGAATGGCAAGCGTAGCGCCGGTGCGGCCGAAACCGGCCAGCGTTTCGCCGGGCGGCATCTTTGAGGCGCGGCCGGAAACGCGGGTCAGCACCAGGCTTTGCGCGATCTCGGGAATGGTCAGCTCGCGGCGCAGCGCGGCAGCGGCAGCGGCGAAGGAAGGAACGCCCGGCGTCAGCGTGTAAGGGATGCCGTGCTTTTCCAGCCGGCGGATCTGCTCGGCAACGGCACTCCACACCGAGAGGTCGCCGGAATGCAGGCGGGCGACATCATGGCCGGCGTTATGTGCGTCGAGATAGGCGGCCTCGATCTCGTCGAGCGACATCGGTGCGGTGTCGATCAGTTTCGTTCCCGGTGCGCAATGCTGCAGCAATTCGGGAGCGACGATCGAACCGGCGTGGAGGCAGACCGGGCAGCTTGCCAGAAGCCTGGCGCCGCGCAGCGTGATGAGATCGGCGGCGCCCGGACCGGCGCCGATAAAATGGACGGTCATTCAGCATCTCCGCTGATGGCGATGGCGCAGGTGACCGGGCCGAACACGGTGCGGGGGCCAAGCAGTTTTGCCCCGACGCCGGCAACGGCGAGGGCTGACGCTTCGGAAACCGACGGCGTGCCGGCCAGATCTTGCGAGAGGCTGCGCGAGGCGGCCCCCTCATCCGGCCCTTCGGGCCACCTTCTCCCCGTTGGGGAGAAGAGACTGGCGCCGGCGCTGGTAGTCTCCTCTCCCCTCGGGGAGAGGTCAGCCGAGCGAAGCGGAGGCTGGGTGAGGGGGAGCGACGGTTCGGATCCCGCGACATCCACCACTATGACAGGGAGATTGAGTTCACGGCCGGCGGCGAAAATGGCCTCTTCGCGGCGTTTGAACTCGGTTGTCGCCAAAGCGGACAGCGCAGTCATCGCCAGCCCATGTGCTTCGAGGGTAGTTTCTATCGCGGCAAGCACGTCTTCAACGCTCACGCCTTTTCGGCTGCCGATGCCCGCGACTATCATGGCTTCACCCAGCTCCACTGGGTGACCGGCATCGCCGGCCGCCATGCCTGCATCGAGCCAACGGGCGAGGCGCGCGAAATGTTTATCCTGGTGAGATCGCCACCGAGTTTCGTGTGCTGGGCGAGAAGCAGGGCTTCCATCTCCAGCGTCACCGCATTGGCGACCAGACGGCCGCCAGGGCGCAGCGCCTTGATGGCGGCCTTCAACACGCCGGTGTCGCTGCCGCCGCCGCCGACAAAGATCGCGTCCGGCGTGTCCAGCCCTGCAAGCGCCTTGGGGGCGCTGCCTTCCACCACGACAAGGCCGGGAACGCCGCAGGCGGCGGCGTTGCGGTGGATGCGGGCGGCGCGGGTCGGGTCGGCCTCGATGGCGATAGTGCGCATCAGGGGATTGGCCAGCATCCATTCGATGCCGATCGAACCGGAGCCGGCACCGATATCCCACAGCAATTCGCCACGCCTCGGCGCCAGCGCCGAAAGGGTGATGGCGCGGATTTCGCGCTTGGTGATCTGGCCGTCATGGTCGAAGAGATGATCGGCAAGGCCGAACGCCAATGGCAGAATACGTGCATCCGGGCCGGATTCAATTTCGACCGCCAGCACGTTGAGCGGATTGATGTTTTCGAGGGCGAAGGCATCGGCGCGAGCCGTGCGCTGCGTTTCCTTTGGCCCGCCAAGTGCCTCCAGGACCGTCAGCCGCGAGGCGCCGAAATCGAGTTCGGTGAGCAGGCGGGCAATTGCCGCTGGCGCTTCGGCATCCGACGTCAATGCCAGGATGCGCGCGTTTGGCTGCAGCAGCGGCCGGATCAGGTCGAGCGGACGGCCATGCAGCGAGATCGTCTCGATGTCCTGCAGTGCCCAGCCCAGGCGAGCGGCCGCCAGCGAAACGGCTGACGGCGCGGGGATGACATGCATCGCCTGCGGCTTCACTTTGCGGGCGAGAGTGGCGCCGACCCCGTGGAAAAAGGGATCGCCGGAGGCGAGCACGCAGACGCGCCTGCCAGCAAGCGCCAGCACGTCGCTCATTCCCGCATCGAAAGGGACCGGCCAGGGGCAGGGCTTGCCTTTGGCGAAGGACGCGACAAGCGCCAGATGCCGCTTGCCGCCGAAGATGAATTCCGCTTCGGCGATCCGCTGCTTGGCCTCGTCGCCGAGACCGGCTAAACCGTCCTCGCCGATGCCAATGACCGTCAGCCATCGAGAGTTGAGCTTGGCGCTGCGCGGACCCTCAGCAGGCATGATGACCCACCGTATTCTGATACTCGGCGGCACCACGGAAGCCCGGCAACTGGCCGGAAGACTGGCTGTCCGCACGGATTTCTCGGTCACGCTGTCGCTGGCCGGCCGCACCGAGCACCCGATCGCACAGAACGTGCCGACAAGGGTCGGTGGCTTTGGTGGTGCTGGCGGGCTGGCGGCCTATCTCAATGACATGCGGATCGACCTGCTGATCGATGCCACGCATCCCTATGCGGCGCGAATCTCCGCCAATGCCGCGCAAGCGGCACGCATGGCCGGCGCGCCGATCTTCGCTCTGCGCCGTCCCGGTTGGGAGCCTGTCGAGGGCGATCTCTGGACTGAAGTCGATACAACAGGTGATGCTGTGCAAGCGCTCGGCGCCAAGCCGCGCCGGGTCTTCCTGGCGTTGGGACGGCAAGAGGTCGCCGCGTTCGAGGCGGCGCCCCAACACCATTATCTCATCCGCAGCGTTGATCCGGTCGAACCGAAGCTGGCCGTTCCCGACGCTGACTATCTGCTGGCGCGCGGCCCGTTTCGCGAGACGGACGAACGCGTCTTGCTCGGAAACCATCGCATTGATGTCGTCGTGTCCAAGAACAGCGGCGGCGCGGCGACCTACGGCAAGATTGCCGCCGCAAGGGCGCTTGGCATCGAGGTGATCATGGTCCGCAGGCCGGCGTTGCCCGATGTGCCTTCGGCTGAAACCGTCGAAGCGCTGGCCGCGATGGTCGATCATTTTGTCGAGCCCGCTGCCGAACGCGGCGTGTAGACCAGCGCCGGTCTGTCGCCACGCTTGATGATCCGGGTTTCCGGCGAGCCGATGATGATGCAGGTCGCCATGTCGGCCTTTTGCGCGTCGACGTCGGCCAGCAGGAACACCTCGATGCGCTCGTCGGGACGGCCGGCGGCGCGGCCGAAGATGACCGGCGTTGTGCCGGGCAGGATTGCGGTCAGGCACTCGAAGGCGCGGCCTAGCTGCCAGGGGCGGGCCTTGCTGATCGGGTTGTAGAGCGCGATGACGAAGCCGGCGCCGGCCGCCGCCAGGAGACGCAGTTCGATCAGATCCCACGGCTTCAGATTGTCGGACAGCGAGATGGCGCAGAAATCATGGCCGAGCGGCGCGCCGATACGGGCGGCGACGGCGAGCATGGCGGTGATGCCCGGCACGACGGCGACATCGACGGCCCGCCATTCGGCCGGGCCGGCCTCGATCGCCTCGCAGACGGCCGCCGCCATGGCGAAGACGCCGGGATCGCCACCCGAAACCACGGCGACCTCATGGCCCTCGGCGGCCTTGGTCAAGGCGTCCTTGGAGCGGGCGAGTTCCTCGCGGTTGTCGGAAGCGACGCGGGTCTGATCCGGGCGCAGTTCCAGCCGGTCAAGATAGGGCTTGTAGCCATAGAAGAATTTTGCTTCCGCGACGGCGCGGCTGGCTTCGGGCGTGACCTGGTCGGCATTGCCGGGCCCGAGGCCAATGACGGTGATACGGCCGCTCATGCCTGCGCTCCCAGCGCGCCGGGGCGGCCGGACCAGCCGGCGACCAATACGATGGCGAAGTAGGGCGCCTTGTCGTCCTGCTTGTCGGCAAGCTTCATCGAGACGCTGCCGGCCATGGTGCCGCGCTCGACATAGACGGCGCGCGTCAACTTGCCGGTGGCTTCCAGCGCGCGCCTGATCTTGGGCAGGTTGCGGCCGACCTTCATGATGACGGCAGCATCGGTGTCGGCCAGCCGTCGCGTCAGCTCGAACTCGCTCATCGTGCCGGGCAAAACCGTCAGCACGTCGTCGCCCTGGACGATCGGCACACCGGTTTGCGACCAGCAGCCTGACATGGCGGTGACGCCGGGAATGACTTCTGTGGGGAAACGATGCGCAAGGCGGACATGCAGATGCATGTAGGAGCCGTAGAACAGCGGGTCGCCTTCGGACAGGACGGCAACCATCCTGCCGGCGTCGAGGTGCTCGGCGACCTTCTCGGCAGATTCCTCGTAGAAGCCGGTGATCTGCGAGCGGTAGTCGTCGTGATCCTTGTCGATTTCGGTGGTGACGGGATAGAGCAGCGGCAACTCCAGCATATCAGGCCGGAAGCGCGTTTCGACGATGGCGCGGGCGTTGCTGTTGTTGCCGCGCTTGGCGAAATAGGCGACGACATCGGCTTCGGCCAAGGCCCGCGCGGCCTTCAGCGTCAACAGTTCGGGGTCGCCGGGACCGGTGCCGACTCCGACGAGACGGCCTTTTGAAAGCGCGTTCACAGGCCCGGCCTCGCCAGCGAATTGAGCGCGGCTGCGGTCATGGCGCTGCCGCCCAGACGGCCGCGCACGATGGCGTAGGGCACGCCATAGGAATTCTCTGCCAGCGCATCCTTGGATTCGGCAGCGCCGACGAAGCCGACCGGCATGCCGATGATGGCCGCCGGCTTCGGCGCGCCGTCGCGCAGCTTTTCCAGGAGATAGAACAGTGCTGTCGGCGCATTGCCGATGGCGACGACGGAGCCTGCCATGCGCTCGCCCCACAAGTCGATCGCCGCGGCCGAACGGGTGTTACCGATCGCTTTGGCGATGTCGTGCGTGCGCGGGTCGCGCAGCGTGCAGATCACCTCGTTGCCGGCCGGCAGCCTGGCGCGGGTGACGCCATGCGAGACCATCTCCGCGTCGCAGAAGATCGGCGCACCGGCGGCGAGCGCCTTGCGCGCTGCAGTGACGAAGTCTGGCGAGAAAACGAAATGACTTGATGCTTCGACCTGGCCGCAGGCATGGATCATGCGGATGGCGACATCGGCCTCGGCTTCTGTGAAGCGCGACAGGTCAGCCTCGGCGCGGATGATGGCGAAGGAGCGCTCGTAGATCGCCGTGCCGTCGTGGATGTAGTCGTAGGCGGCCATGCTCATTTCCGTTTTTTAGTTTGGGCCTGTCGGTAAGCCTCGGCGATTGCTGCCGGCCCGAGCCTTGTCAGGCAGTCGGCGGCGGTCTCGCCCTGAAATCGTGCGCTGCGGATCATTGCCGCGACGCGGCTGATGCCGCGCGCGGCGTCATAGCCCGGCCTGTAGCCGGCAGGAAGGGCCTTTGCCGTCGCGTTCACGACAAGTCCGGCTCCATTTTCGCCGCCGACGATTGTGAGTGCCGCCGGGCCGGGATGCGCGCAGCCCTTGGCGCAGCCGGAAATGTGCAGGGTGAAGTCGAGGATGTCGGCGTTTTCTGCGGCAATCGTCTCCGCGATGTCGCGCGTGGCGATGCGCCCGGAAGCACAGGCCGGCGTGCCGGGGCAGGCGGCGATACGGGTACGCGGGTCGGTGGGGGAGGTGACGAAGCCGAGGGTGGCGGCGGTGTGCTGGAAGAGTTCGTTTGCGGTTGCCGGTTGACCGAGGAAGAGGAGGGCGCGGCCTGGGGCGAGGCGGATTTCGGTGGTGCCGAAGGCGAGGGCGCTTTGCGCGAGGGCAATGATTTTATCTGCTGGCATGCTGCCGTAGGGGAGAGCGATGCCGAGGGTGAAAGTGTTGCCGGTTAAGGGGAAAAGGCCGATAGGTTTGCGCGAGGCGCCCCCCTCTGTCCTGCCGGACATCTCCCCCACAGGTGGGGAGATTGGCAGCTCGGCCGGCTGCGCCGTTCTTGCGAAGGCGGAGGGTTGCTCAGCCGTTTCGGCGTTGGAAATTGGCGAAGGCGAGCGCGCATGAGCAATCTCCCCCCTCGTGGGGGAGATGTCCGGCAGGACAGAGGGGGGCGCCACAGAATGCCAGCTTGCGAGAGAGGCAAGCTGCCTCTCCGACAAATCCCTCGCATGCGCTTCGCGGCCTTTTTCGGCAATCATCTTCAGCGCAGCGACGGCTATGTCTCTCGCGTCATCCGCATCGACCTTTGCCAATACCTTCGCGTTTCGGCCGTCGCCGGCAACCGATACGCTCCAAACGATGTCGTTGTCGGCTCGCACCGCCTTAAGCCGCACATCGGCCGTCACCGCATCCATCGTCAGTTGTCCGCCGCCGTCGACGACAACAGACACCTTTGGTCCCAGTCTTGGCGTCAGCCCAGCGTCCTCGACCGCCGCCCTGATCCGCTCAGCCAGTGGCCGCGGATCGGCGATCTCCTGCGGATCGATGCCCGCCAGCGGCCCGGTCTCAACCGGCACGCCGGTGCGCACCGCAATGCCCAGTGCATCCACCTCCGCTGCCAGCAGCGTAGCACTTCCTGTTGTCAGACCGCGTATCTGCAAACTGCCGCGCGCGGTGACTTCCATGATGCCGTTGCCATGTCGCAGCGCGGATTCTGCCAACCCGATCAACAGCTTCGGCGACAAGCCTCCGGAAGATGGGCCTCCGGCGACCGGGTTGAGCCGCACCAGCAGTCCATCGCCGGTCTGCATCGGCGCTGACAAAGCCGGACAGGCGCCACGTCGTGAGAAGGCGTTCATGCCGCAACCCCGAGCGCTTCTGCTTCGGCAATCAGCGCGGCGAGGTCGTCGTCGATGGAATTGCGCAGGGGATGCCAGAGGCCACGCCGGCGCGCCGACAGGAAGCGCTCGGCGATGACCTTCGCGGCGGCGGGGTTTTCGCGCAGGATGAAGGCGCGAACGTCGGGATCGCCGACATAGGCATCGTGCACGGCCTCGATCAGCGCACCTGAAATGGCGTGGGTGGTTTCGGCGAAGCCGACCAGCCGGTCGACCGTCTCGGCGAATTCGGAGGCGCCGCGCGGGCCGTGGCGCATCTGGCCTGATATGAAGCGTGGATTGACGGCGCGGGCGCGCACGACGCGTGAGACGGCCTCGCTGACCGAGCGCGGCTTCGGCTTCTGCGGGTCTGTCGTGTCGAGCACGATGACGTCGGCATTTCTGCCCAGCGCGGCAAGGGCGGCCGAAAAGCCGCCGATGAAAGCGACATCGGCGGAGCCCTCAAGAATGTCGCGGCCGGGGTCGTCGCCGGTGTGGACCAGAAGGTCAGCCTCGGCGATGCGGCCCTCGAAGGCGCCGGGCGCCGAGATGCCTTCGCCACCGGCGCCACCATAGGCATGCGAGGTGGCATCGAGATAGGCGCGGCCGATCTCTTCACGCACGGCCCAGTCGCCACGGGACAAAAGATCCTCGACACCCGCGCCATAGGTGCCGGGCGAGGTGCCGAAAATGCGTGGGCTGATCTTGCCATCGGCGCGGGTTCGCGCCGCGAGGGGGTTTTCCGAATCGTCCTCGTCGCGCGCGGCGACGGCGTTTGCTGCGGCATCGATCAGCGCGATCTGGGTCGGGAACATGTCGCGGAACAGGCCCGATATGCGCCAGGTGACGTCGACGCGCGGCCGGCCGAGTGCTGCCGGCGGAAGCACCTCGATGCCGGTGATGCGGCCGGTGGCGGCATCCCATTGCGGCCGGCAACCCATCAGCGCCAGGCCTTGCGCAATCTCCTCGCCGCCGGTGCGCAGCGAGGCCGAGCCCCAGAGATCGATGACCAGCGAGCGCGGCCAGTCGCCATGCGACTGCATGTAGCCACGCACGACTTCTTCCGCTGCCACCTTGCCCAGATCATAGGCCGTCGGCGTCGGCATGGTGCGCGGATCGGATGTGAACAGATTGCGGCCCGTGGGCAAAACGTCGGAGCGCCCCCGCGCCGGCGCGCCGGCTGGACCGGCCTTGATGTGGTGGCCATCAAGCGCGGCAAGCAGCGCCGCCTTTTCAGCCTCGGCACTTTGCCGGCGCATGGCGTCGGGTTCGTCCTCAGGCGCGCGGCCATAGATGTGCAGGCCGTCCTTGATGGCGAAATCCTTGAGGTCGCAGAGCCAGGCGTCGATGCGGCGCAGCGCCTCGTCGGGGGCGTCGGTCCTGCCGACACCGGCTTCCGAGGCGAGGCCGGTCTTTTGCGCGGTGTCGACGATCAGTTTGGCGAGACGATCGCGGCGACGGCGATCGAGACCGTCGGCCTGGGCGTATTCGTCGACCAACCGCTCGAGCTTGTGCTGGTTTTCGTCCAAACCGGCGCCGGTGAGCGGCGGCGGCAGATGGCCAAGCGTGACGGCGGCAATACGCCGCTTGGCCTGTGCCGCCTCGCCGGGATTGGAGACGATGAAGGGATAGATGACGGGCAGGGGTCCAGTGACGATCTCGGGAAAACAGGTTTGCGACAGCGCGACCGTCTTGCCGGGCAGCCATTCCAGCGTGCCGTGGGCCCCGACATGGATCAGGGCATGGACGCCGAGTGATTTGCGTAACCACAGGCCGAAGGCGAGGAGGGCGTGGCGCGGCGGGAGAGTCGGGTCGTGGTAATCGGCGCGGCGATCGGCGGAGCGGCCGCGATCGGGGGCCAGCGCCACGGTTATGTTGCCGAAGGTGGCGGCGCGGAAGGGGAAGCTTGCTGAGGTTGGCGCTTGAACACCCCCCTCTGTCCTGCCGGACATCTCCCCCGCAAGGGGGGAGATCGAACTCTCGTTGCTGGTTTCGCCAATCTCCAACGTTGCCGGGATGTACGAAGCGGTGAAGCTGCCGATCTCCCCCCTTGCGGGGGAGATGTCCGGCAGGACAGAGGGGGGTGCTTCGCACAAACCTGTCTCGTCTTCTGCTTCCCCCCACGCCGCCTCGACGGCGGTCATTGCCTCAACCGGCAATTCCTTCGAGAAGGTCAGATAATCTTCCAACCCCGGCCCATCATTGCCCCGCTCCAGCAAATCCAGCAATTCACGCGGCGTTTGCGGAATCCCCTCAACCACATAGCCCTGTTCGCTCAGGTCATGCAGCATCGCCAGCACACTGGAAGGCACGTCAAGGCCGACAGCATAGCCGGTGCGCCCAGGCGCGCTTGGATAATCCGGGATCAGAATAGCCAGCTTGCGCTCTGCGCGCGGAGTCTCCTGCAACTTGATGAACGCTGCCACACGGTCCGCGACCTGCGCCACGCGATCCGGTTCCGGCCGGTTGGCAAAGGCGCGGTGGCCAAGTGCTGGATCGACATCGCTCTCGCCCTTGAAGGAAATGGCGCCGGCGAGGATGCGGCCGTCCAGCTCCGGCAGCACGACATGCATGGCAAGGTCGGCGGGCGCCAGGCCGCGCTGGTTGTTCTCCCAGACGTCGCGGCGGGTGGTGGCGACGATGACCTGGAAGACGGGCACGCCGGCACGGTCGAACAGGGTTTCGACGCTGGGTTCGGCGCCGGAGGCGAAGGCGGTCGCGGTGATGATGGCGGCGGGGTTCAGGGCGGCCAGCGCGGTTTCCACGAACGCCAGCGAGGTCGGGTCTTTCAGGCTGGAGACGAAGATTGGGACCGGCGCGATACCGCGTTGGCGGAGCGCTTCAAAAAGGGCGTCGACGGGCTCGACATCGGCGGCGAGCAGCATCGAGCGGTAGAACAGGATGGGAATGACGGGAGCGGCATTTTCCTCCCCTTGGAGGGGGAGGGGGACGACGCCGCGGTTCGGCTCGTAGTAGCCCGCTTTCGGCACGCTGACCGGCTCGGTGACAGCTGCTTCCCGTCCCGCCAGCCCCGCCAGCCGCTGCACCAGTGCGCTCATATTGGCCGGGCCGCCCTCGCGGAAATAGCCGAGCAGGCTATCCAATTCCTCGCGTGGCAGCGTCGAGGCTTCGATCAGCCTGATATCCTCGTCGTGGCTTTCACCTGGAAGCAGCGCGAGTTTAATCCCGTGTTCGCGGGCGGTCGCGGCAAGCTGGTCGCAGCCATAGCGCCACCAGTCGTAGCCGCCGAGGATGCGCACCAGGATGATCTTGGCGTGGCGGGCGACGCTGTCGACCCAGAGGTCAACGGACATGGGATGGCGCAGGTCGCGAAGTGCGGCCAGCCGCATCGAGGGCAGGCGGTCGGCATCCGCTTTCCACGCTGCCGCAAGGCCGGCAAGGTCGCTGTCGGTGAAGGACAGGGCCACGATATCCGCCGGCGTCTGCCGCAGATCGACCGGCTCGGCGAGATCGTCGAGCGAGGCGGAGGTCGTGGTGAGGATGTGCATCGCGGCCCGTGTCCGAGATCAGCCGGCGAGTATACGCTCGATTGCCGGGCGGTTCAGCCCCTTGAGGCCGATGACGACGAGGCGCGAGCGGCGGTCATCCTCAGCGGTCCAAGCGCGGTCGTAGTAATGATTGACGCGCGGGCCGACGGCCTGCAGCAAAAGCCGCATCGGTTTGCCGCCGACCTCGACGAAGCCTTTCACGCGCAGCACGTTTTCCTGTTCGGCGGCGGTGGCGACGCGCTTGGCCAGCTCGTCCGGATTGGCGATCGAGGCAATGTCGACGATGAAGGTGTCGAAGTCGTCATGCTCGTGGTCGAACGCGCCGTCATGATGGGACTTGCGGTTTTCGATGTCGTCCTCGACGGCGAGCCCGAGGCCGAGCAGCACCGAGGGGTCGACCTTGCCATACGACGTCGGCACGATCTTCACGGCTCGGGCGGAGTGTTCGCCAATGATGGCATTGGCGCGGGCCGAGCCGGCGGCGTCCATCAGGTCGCTCTTCGACAGGATGATCAGGTCGGCGCAGGCGATCTGGTCCTCGAACACCTCCTCGACCGGGTCGTCATGGTCGAGGCTGTCATCCCCGGCGCGCTGCGCCTGCAAGGCGTCCATGTCGTTGGCGACGCGGCCTTCGGCAAGCGCCGGGCCATCGACAACCGCAATGACGCCGTCGACGGTCACACGGCTCTTCACCGTCGGCCACTGGAAAGCCTGGACCAGCGGCTTGGGCAGAGCGAGGCCCGAGGTCTCGATCAGGATATGGTCGACCTTCGGCGTCAGCGACAGGATCTTGTCGAGCGCCGGCACGAAATCGTCGGCGACGGTGCAGCAGATGCAGCCATTGGCCAGTTCGACGATGTTTTCTTCCGGGCACGTGTCGATGCCGCAGCCTTTCAAAATCTCGCCGTCGATACCGATATCGCCGAACTCGTTGACGATGATGGCGATGCGCTTGCCGCCGGCGTTTTCCAGGAGATGGCGGACCAGCGTCGTCTTGCCGGCGCCAAGGAAGCCGGTGACGACAGTGCAGGGAACACGGGAGACGGAAGCGGTCATGGTTAGTCCTTCAGCATGTCGAGGGGTGGAATGCGGGCCACGAGGCCGCGCTTGAGCGAATCGGGCCGGCCGCGCCATGGGATGAGGCCGTCCGTTGACGTGGCGAAGAGCTTTGCGCCGGTGACGAGGTCGGCGCCACTGGTCAGGGTCAGGTCGCCAAACACATAGCTCCAGCAGCCGTCGCGCAGGATGGCGGCGCTGAGCCGACGCTTGCAATTGCCGAGGCATTCGACCGTGCGCACGCGGATATGGTCGTCAGACGCTGCACGGCGCGTGTCCTCAGCCAAAAGTTCGCCGGCACGCGGATGGGCATCCGAGCCGGTCTCATCGCGGCAGGAGGCGCAGACAATGATGGTGACGCCGGCCAAAGCATCACTGTTGGCGGACGGAATATCCGCTGTGCCAGCCGAAAAACTGCTGTTCTGGTCCAAAAACCGGGCTCCTTGCCCGGAAACCCGCCGGGCGATCGGATTCTTCTGTCGCAGACGGCAGGTCTCCTGGCTCGCGAGTCATCGCCTTCGGTAGCCGCCTTCCCGGGAACCTCCCAGTGGCTTTCGGCCTTGGCTCTTCGCTTACAGTTGCGGGGACAGCCGCGGATTTGAGATCGAAATCCCGCACCGCATTCCCTCTTAGCCCTTGCCGTTGCGGGCAAGGGACCGTCTGAACCGGATTTAGGCTTTTGCGGGTAGCGGTGTCAACGCGAGCTTACGACACCGCCATGTCGGCCAGCGCCGGCCCCAAATCGCCGGCCGGCGTCACTTCCATGCGCTCGAGCCCGAGCCAGCCCTGCATCTGCTTCAGTTCCTCGAAGAGTTCTGCCGCTGTTTCAGGCGGTGCGCCGGGCTCGGAGTAGGCGGCATGGACGCGCAGGACGCTGGCCGGCCGGTCTGCCTTGAGGTCGACGCGTGCCACGATCCGGTCGCCGAGCAGGAAGGGCAGGACGTAGTAGCCGTATTGCCGCTTTTCGGCCGGTGTGTAGATCTCGATGCGGTAGTGGAAATCGAACAGCCGCTCCGAGCGCGACCGCTCGAAGACAACAGGATCGAACGGCGCCAGCAAGGCGCGGGCCTCGATTTTTCGGGGCAAACGGGCGTCCCTGTGAAGGTAAGCCGGCTTGTCCCAGCCTTCGACACGCACCGGCACCAACTCGCCGGTCTCGACCAGTTCCTCCAGCCGCCCCTTCATGTCGGCTGGCGACAGCCGGAAATAGTCGCGCAGGTCGCTTGATGTCGCGATGCCGTGGGCGCGGGCGGAAATGCGCAGCAATTCGCGATGCGCGTCCTCGGCGGCCGGCACCGGCAGATCGAGGATCGCCTGCGGCAGCACGCGCTCCGGCAGGTCGTAGAAGCGTTCGAAGCCACGGCGGTGCGCCGTCGTAATGCGCCCGGCCCAGAACAGCCATTCGAAGGCGTGCTTGGCATGGCTCCAGCCCCACCAGCCGCCCGAGCCCTTCTGACCTTCGAGTGCTGAAGCAGCGATCGGGCCGCGCTCGGCGACCGCGCGGTAGATCTCTTCTATATAGGCGGCGTGCTCGCGGCCCCATTTGGCCAATCCCAGATACATTTCGTCGCCTTGCTCGGCGCGCTGCATGCGCCAACGCATCAGCGGATAGGTCTCGACCGGCAGGAACGACGCCTCATGCGCCCAGTATTCGAAGACCGTGCGCTTGCGCGTCACCGCAGCATTGTCGAGCAGAGCGAGCGGGTAGGGGCCAAGGCGCGAATAGAGCGGCATATAATGCGCGCGCACCACCGCGCTGACGGAATCGATCTGCAGCAGGCCGGTGCGGGAGAGCACACGGGCGAAGTGGCGGCGGTCGGGTGTGCCATTTGGGCGCGGATCAAGAAACCCTTGAGCGGCGAGCGCGATGCGCCGGGCGGTGGCGAGCGAGATCTTTTCCTTCATTCGGCGGACTCTGAGGGCTTGTTGAACCGAGGTTCTGACGGGTGATTCCAGCTCATGCTAGCAGGGTTTTGGCGGCAACCCTGTCAGGAGAGAAAAGTGGAGTAAAAAGTGAAGGAAATCAAACAAGAGCGGATCGGACCAGTTTCTTCGGATATGCCGTCCAGCACTGCGTTTTGAACAAGGTTTGACTTGCTTCGCTGGAAGTGCTGCGCTAACCCTCGCCGCGTTGCAGCATAGGCCCCTTAAAACGGTTCAGCGGTTAAACTGTCACGCTTCCGCATTAAGGTCCGGTGCTGTAATCAAAGTGGATTGGCGCCAACGGAAACCGCTGCATGAACGCACTCCTCAGTTCGTACCTGCCCATCGTCCTGTTCATCGGCGTGGCACTGGTCGTCGGCCTGGCGCTGCTGGCCGCACCGTTCCTGGTGGCTTACCGCAATCCCGATCCCGAAAAGCTTTCCGCGTACGAGTGCGGTTTCAACTCGTTCGACGACGCCCGCATGAAATTCGACATCCGTTTCTACCTGGTGTCGATCCTGTTCATCATCTTCGACCTGGAAGTGGCCTTTCTGTTTCCCTGGGCGGTATCCTTCTCGAAGATCGGCATGCTCGGCTTCTGGTCGATGATGGTGTTTTTGGCAGTGCTGACCATCGGCTTTGCCTATGAATGGAAAAAAGGAGCGCTGGAATGGGATTGAACGACAGTTCAGGCACCCTCGTCGCGCCGAAGCCGAAGGGCATCATCGATCCCAACACCGGCAAGCCGGTGGGGGAGGACGATCCCTTCTTCCTCGAAATCAACAACGAGCTTGCCGACAAGGGTTTTCTGGTCACCTCGACCGAGGCGCTGATCACCTGGGCGCGCAGCGGCTCGCTGATGTTCATGACCTTTGGTCTGGCGTGCTGCGCGGTCGAGATGATCCACACCTCGATGCCGCGCTATGACTCGGAGCGCTTCGGCGTCGCCCCGCGCGCGTCGCCGCGCCAGTCCGACATCATGATCGTCGCCGGCACGCTGACCAACAAAATGGCGCCGGCGCTGCGCAAGGTCTACGACCAGATGCCGGAGCCGCGCTACGTCATCTCGATGGGCTCGTGCGCCAATGGCGGCGGCTACTACCACTATTCCTATTCGGTGGTGCGCGGCTGCGATCGCGTCGTGCCGGTCGACATCTATGTGCCCGGCTGCCCGCCGAGCGCTGAAGCCCTGCTCTACGGCATTCTTCTCCTGCAGAAGAAAATCCGCCGCACCGGCACGATCGAACGGTAAATCCATGGCCGCATCCCTTAGCGAACTGTCGACCTATCTCGGCGAAAAGCTGATTGGTCGCGTCAATGGCGCTGATATCGCCTATGGCGAGCTCACCATCCATGTCGAGCCGGGCGATCTCATCGAGGTGATGACCTTCTTGCGCGACGATGCGCGCTGCCAGTTCATCTCGATCATCGATGTCTGCGGCGCCGACTATCCGTCGCGGACCAAGCGCTTCGACGTCGTCTACCATCTGCTGTCGCCGAAACAGAATGTGCGCATCCGCGTCAAGGTTCTGGCCGACGAGGAGACAATGGTGCCGTCGATCACCGGCGTTTTCCCAGGTGCCGACTGGTTCGAGCGCGAGACCTACGATCTCTATGGCGTGCTGTTCTCGGGCCATCCCGATCTGCGCCGTCTGCTGACCGATTACGGTTTCGAAGGCCATCCACTGCGCAAGGATTTCCCGCTGACCGGCTTTGTCGAAGTGCGCTACGACGACGAAGCCAAGCGCGTCATCTACGAGCCGGTCGAGCTCAAGCAGGAATTTCGCAATTTTGATTTTCTTTCCCCTTGGGAAGGCACCGACTACGTGCTGCCCGGGGACGAAAAAGCGAAACAGTGAGTAGGGAAGTAGTCAGTAGTCAGTAGGGAAAGAGTTGGAGCAACGGATCGAATCTTATCGTGACTTGAAGGTGTGGCAATCGGCGATGACGCTCGCTGAAGATTGTTATCGCTTCACCAAAGAATTTCCGAGGGATGAGATTTACGGCATGACCTCTCAGATACGGCGATCGGCGGTTTCGATCGCGGCGAATATCGCAGAGGGATACGGTCGGGAAAACAGAGGGTCGTTCGTTCAATTTTTGCGCATGTCGCAAGGCTCGTTGAAGGAACTGGAAACGCACATACTGCTGGCATGCCGGGTAGGCTTGCTACGAAAAGACAATGAGATTGAACTGCTCCTGCGATGCGAAGAGATTGGAAAAATGATGAGATCTCTTATCCGAACGGTGCAGGCCAAGCAGGCGGAATGAAGCAGGCATTGAGATTGATGATCACTACTCACTACTCACTACTGACTCATCGTCAGAGGCGCCAGAATGGCTGAAACCTCCGTCCGCAATTTCAACATCAATTTCGGGCCGCAGCACCCTGCGGCGCATGGCGTTTTGCGCCTTGTGCTGGAACTCGACGGCGAAGTCGTCGACCGCGTCGATCCGCATATCGGACTTTTGCATCGCGGCACGGAAAAGCTGATCGAGGCAAAAACCTATCTGCAGGCTGTGCCTTATCTCGACCGGCTCGATTATTGCGCGCCGATGAACCAGGAGCATGCCTTCGCGCTTGCCGTCGAGCGTCTGCTCGGCATCGAGGTGCCGAGGCGCGGCCAGCTGATCCGCGTGCTTTATTGCGAAATCGGCCGCATCATGTCGCATATCCTCAATGTGACGACGCAGGCGATGGACGTCGGCGCGCTGACGCCGCCGCTGTGGGGCTTCGTCGAACGCGAAAAGCTGATGGTGTTCTATGAGCGCGCCTCCGGCTCGCGCATGCATGCCGCCTATTTCCGGCCCGGCGGCGTTCACCAGGACCTGCCACGTCAGCTGGTCGAGGATATCGGCAAGTGGATCGACCCGTTCCTGAAGTCGATCGATGATCTCGATCGTCTGCTGACCGGCAACCGCATCTTCAAGCAGCGCAATGTCGATATCGGCATTGTTTCGCTGGCCGATGCCTGGGCCTGGGGTTTTTCCGGCGTCATGGTGCGCGGTTCGGGCGCGCCCTGGGATCTGCGCAAGTCGCAGCCCTATGAATGCTATTCGGAAATGGATTTCGACATTCCGATCGGCAAGAACGGCGACTGCTACGACCGTTATCTCGTGCGCATGGAAGAGATGCGCCAGTCGGCGCGGATCATGCGCCAGTGCGTCGATCTCTTGCTCGGCAAGGAAAGCACCGGTCCGGTGTCGAACCTCGACGGCAAGGTCGTGCCGCCAAAGCGCCAGGCGATGAAGCGCTCGATGGAAGCGCTGATCCATCACTTCAAGCTCTACACCGAGGGCTACCGTGTGCCGGCCGGCGAGGTCTATGCGGCGGTCGAGGCGCCGAAGGGCGAATTCGGCGTCTATCTCGTCTCCGACGGCTCGAACAAGCCGTACCGCTGCAAGCTGCGCGCCCCTGGGTTTGCGCATCTGCAAGCCATGGATTTCCTCTGCCGCGGCCACATGCTGGCCGACGTCACCGCCGTTCTCGGCTCCCTCGACATCGTGTTTGGTGAGGTCGATCGGTGAGCACGCGAGGCGCCCTGTTGGTTACTGTCGGCTTTGCCGCCGGTGTTACCGGCATGGGTGCGGTTGCCGCGTGGGGCAGCTCGCCGCAAGCCTATTGGGTGTCCTGCGCACTTGAGGGCTTGAAGACAAATGTCAAGTGCAGGATCACCGAGATGGGCAGGCTTTGGAGTTTGGATTCGGGTTGGTATCTCAGCGCGGATACGCAATATCCGGACTGGAAGCTGGCGCTTGGCGGCGATTGCTCGGATCGGTACCGAGAATATCGCGACTATGTCGACACTACCTGGAAAAAAATCGGAAACGATGAGAGCACCGCCGTCTTGGCGAGGTCCGACCCTCGTTTCTATTTCGACTGCTACAACAGAGTTCAAAACTAATGTCAGTCCGCCGTCTAGCAGATGCCAGCGTCCAGCCAGCCTCCTTCGCCTTCAACCGGGCGAACGCGGCAGCGGCGAAGCAATGGATCAAGAAGTACCCGAAGGGCCGTGAGCAGTCGGCGATCATTCCCTTGCTGATGATCGCGCAGGAGCAGGAAGGCTGGGTCACCAAGGCGGCGATCGAGACGATTTCCGACATGCTCGGCATGCCGCGTATCCGCGGGCTCGAGGTCGCGACCTTCTACACGCAGTATCAGTTGAATCCCGTTGGCACCCGCGCGCACATCCAGGTCTGCGGCACCACGCCTTGCATGCTGCGCGGCTCGGAAGCGCTGATGGATGTTTGCCGCTCGAAAATCCATCACGACCAGTTCCACACCAACGACAAGGGCACCTTGTCGTGGGAAGAGGTCGAGTGCCTTGGCGCCTGCGTCAACGCACCGATGGTCATGGTCTTCAAGGACACGTTCGAGGATCTGACGCCGGAACGGCTGGCCGAAATCATCGATCTCTATGATGCGGGCAAGGGCGCCTCGGTTGCGCCGGGGCCGCAGAACGGCCGCACCAGCTCGGAGCCGGCCTCCGGCCTGACGACGCTGAAGAGCGAAAAGGCGATCCTCAAGTCGACCCGTGACAAGGAAGCCAAGGCGGCGACCAAGGCCGCCCAGAATGCGGCGCCGACCGCTGCCGCCGCTCCGGCCGCAGCCACGCCGGCTGCGCCTGCGGCGCAAGTGCCGGCTGCCGCACCAGTGGCGCCGTCCAATGCCGGCAAGCCGAAGACCGACGCGCCGGAGACCAGCCCGGCCTTGAAGACGCCTTCGGCGACCAAGGTGGCGCCGGCGGCGGAGAAGGCGGCGAGCGTTTCGGCACCGCCGCATTCGGCCGCCAACGCCAACACGGCAGCGCCGGAAGTCGAGCAGGTCGCCAAGCAGCGCAATGGGCCGACGGCCAAGGCCGAGCCGGCCGCTGCCTTCAAGGCGCCGGAAACCAAGGCGCCGGCGGCAAAGCCGGTAAAGCCGTCGCTGGAGGACAAGAACCGTCCGGCCGGTATCGACAGGCCGGCCGCGGTCGACGATCTCAAGCTGATCTCCGGCGTCGGCCCGAAGATCGAGGGCATCCTGCATACGCTTGGTATTTTCACCTTCGCGCAGGTCGCTTCCTGGAAGAAGGCCGAGCGCGAGTGGGTGGACGGCTATCTCTCCTTCCACGGCCGCATCGACCGCGACGACTGGGTCAAGCAGGCCAAGGCGCTCGCCAAGGGCGGCGTCGCCGAATACATCCGCGTTTTCGGCAAGAAGCCGGTCTGAGGGTAAGAAAAATGCTTCAGGACAAAGACCGCATCTTCACCAACATCTACGGCCTCTTCGACAAGTCGCTGGCCGGCGCGATGGCGCGCGGCGCCTGGGACAACACGCCCGGCCTCGTCGCCAAGGGGCGCGACTGGATCGTCAACGAGATGAAGGCATCAGGCCTGCGCGGCCGCGGTGGCGCCGGCTTCCCGACCGGTCTCAAATGGTCGTTCATGCCCAAGCAGAGCGACGGCCGGCCGAGCTACCTGGTCATCAATGCCGACGAATCCGAGCCCGGCACCTGCAAGGACCGCGACATCCTGCGCAATGACCCGCACACGCTGGTCGAGGGCGCGTTGCTCGCCGGCTTCGCCATGGGCGCGATCGCGGCCTACATCTATGTGCGCGGCGAGTTCATCCGCGAGCGCGAGGCGCTGCAGCGTGCCATCGAGGAGGCCTACGAGGCCAAGCTGATCGGCAAGAACAACACCTCCGGCTATGATTTCGACATCTACATGCATCACGGCGCCGGCGCCTATATCTGCGGCGAAGAGACGGCGCTGCTTGAAAGCCTCGAAGGCAAGAAGGGTCAGCCGAGACTGAAGCCGCCATTCCCGGCCAATGTCGGCTTGTACGGTTGTCCGACAACGGTCAACAATGTCGAGTCGATCGCGGTGGCGCCGACCATCCTGCGTCGCGGCGCGGCCTGGTTCTCGTCCTTCGGCCGGCCCAACAATGTCGGCACCAAGCTGTTCTGCATCTCCGGCCACGTCAACAATCCGTGCACCGTCGAAGAGGCGATGTCGATCCCGTTCCGCGAGCTGATCGAAACGCATTGCGGCGGCATTCGCGGCGGCTGGGACAATCTGCTCGCGGTCATTCCGGGCGGCGCTTCGGTGCCGCTGGTGCCGGCCGAGCAGATCATCGACACACCGATGGATTTCGACGCTTTGCGCGACTTGAAGTCCGGCCTCGGCACGGCCGCCGTCATCGTCATGGACAAGTCGACCGATGTCGTGAAGGCGATTGCCCGGTTGTCCTACTTCTACAAGCATGAGAGCTGCGGCCAGTGCACGCCGTGCCGCGAAGGCACCGGCTGGATGTGGCGGGTGATGGAGCGGCTGGTGCGCGGCGAGGCGCAGAAGCGCGAGATCGACATGCTGCTCGACGTCACCAAGCAGATCGAAGGCCACACGATCTGCGCGCTGGGCGATGCGGCGGCGTGGCCGATCCAGGGCCTGATGCGGCATTTCCGCGGCGAGGTTGAGCGGCGTATCGACGAGTTTTCGCGAAACGCGCACCGGGCCGAGCCGGTGATGGTGGCGGCGGAATAGACGAATTTGTGACTGCGGGCGAAAGCCCGAAGCGAGACTAGCGGGGCGGGGCGAACGAAGAACGACCAGGAGAACTCTATGGCGCCGTATTCGACACCCTACCCAATGATGCCCAATTTGGACCAGCTCGAGAAGATGAACCAGGACCTGACCAGGATGATGCCGAAGGAGATGGCCAGCGCCGTCAACCTTTTCGTGCACCCTGTCGCGGGTGCGGCGGCGATGTCGGCGCTTGGCTTTGGGCTCGCGAACCATGCCTTCGGCGTTTGGCTGGGCGCGCTTTCGGGTGCCGCCGAGGCATCGCAGCGGCTGATGCAGCCGCTGATCGAGGATTTCGAGGCGCGCGTCGAGCAGTTCGAGGACGCGAACTCGTCGTCCACCAAGGCGCGGGCGACGGCGAAGACCATGATTGCCGAGGCGCAGTCCTTTGCGCAGGAAGTCACCGACATTGCCGCGAAGGAAGCCGCCACCACGGCGCCGGCGGTGAATGTCGCTCCGGCAACGAGTGAGGCCGCCGACGCGCTGCTGCCCGAGGATTTCAGGCAGCCCAAGGCTATCGACAAGCCGGCGAAACCGTCGGACCTGAAGGCGATATCGGGTATCGGTCCGAAGCTGGAAAAGGTGCTGAACGGGCTCGGTATCTGGACATATGCCCAGATCGCCGGCTGGTCGCCGCAGGAGATCGCCTGGGTTGACGATTATCTGTCGTTCAACGGCCGCATCGGCCGCGACGACTGGACTGCCCAGGCCGCGGTGCTGGCCGCGAAGAAGTGAATGAAATGCCGGGTGCTGCGTTTGCCGCGCCCGGGAAATGAGATTGCGGGAAATCCGCAGGGGTTTGAAGCGAAATGGCAAAGCTCAAGGTCGACGGGAAAGAGATCACTGTACCCGACCACTACACGCTGCTGCAGGCGGCGGAAGACGCGGGCGCGGAAGTGCCGCGCTTCTGCTTCCATGAGCGGCTGTCGATCGCCGGCAATTGCCGCATGTGCCTGATCGAGGTGAAGGGTGGGCCGCCCAAGCCGCAGGCTTCCTGCGCCATGGGCGTGCGCGATTTGCGCCCCGGCCCGAATGGCGAACCGCCGGAAATCTTCACCAACACGCCGATGGTCAAGAAGGCCCGGGAAGGCGTGATGGAGTTCCTGCTGATCAACCATCCGCTGGATTGCCCGATCTGCGACCAGGGTGGCGAGTGCGACCTGCAGGACCAGGCAATGGCCTTCGGCGTCGATTCCTCGCGCTATCACGAGAACAAGCGCGCGGTCGAAGACAAGTATATCGGCCCGCTGGTCAAGACGGTGATGAACCGCTGCATCCACTGCACGCGCTGCGTCCGCTTCACCACCGAAGTCGCCGGCATTTCCGAACTTGGCCTGATCGGCCGTGGCGAGGACGCCGAGATCACCACCTATCTCGAAAGCGCCATGACCTCGGAGCTGCAGGGCAACGTCATTGACCTTTGCCCGGTCGGCGCGCTGACCTCAAAGCCCTTCGCCTTCCAGGCGCGGCCTTGGGAACTGACCAAGACCGAATCCATCGACGTGATGGATGCCGTCGGCTCGGCGATCCGCGTCGATAGCCGTGGCCGCGAAGTGATGCGCATCCTGCCGCGCGTCAACGAGCAGGTGAATGAGGAGTGGATTTCCGACAAGACCCGCTTCATCTGGGATGGATTGCGCACGCAGCGCCTCGACCGCCCCTATGTGCGCAAGGATGGCAAGCTGGTTCCTGCAAGCTGGGCCGAGGCTTTTGCGGCGATCAAGGACGCGGTGTCGAAGGCCGCGCCCGAGAAGATCGGTGCTATTGCCGGCGATCTCGCGGCGGTCGAGGAAATCTACGCGCTGAAGCAACTGATGGCTTCGCTCGGTTCGAAGAACACCGACTGCCGCCAGGATGGCGCCGCACTCGATCCGGCGCTCGGCCGCGCCAGCTACATCTTCAATTCGACCATCGAAGGCATCGAGCAGGCCGACGCGGTGCTGATCATCGGCGCCAACCCGCGCTATGAAGCCTCGGTGCTCAACGCCCGCATCCGCAAGCGCTGGCGGGTCGGCAATCTACCGGTCGGCGTCATCGGCGATGTCGGCGACACGCGCTACGAATACGAACTGCTGGGCGCCGGCCCGGATTCGCTGAAGGATCTGGCCGACGGCAATGGCAAGTTCTTCCAGACGCTGAAGAAGGCGACGCATCCGCTGATCATCGTCGGTCAGGGCGCGCTGTCGCGTGCCGATGGTGCGGCGGTGCTCGGCCAGGCGGCCAAGCTCGCTGCGGCGGTCAACGCAGCGCGGGCGGACTGGAACGGCTTTGCCGTGCTGCACAACGCGGCCGGACGTGTCGGCGGCCTCGATCTCGGCTTCGTGCCGGGTGAGGGCGGCAAGGATGTCGCCGGCATGCTGGGCGAGACGGACGTGCTGTTCCTGCTCGGCGCCGACGAGATCGACATGGGCAAGACCGGCGGCGCCTTCGTCGTCTACATCGGCACCCATGGCGATCAAGGCGCACACCGCGCCAATGTCATCCTGCCGGCGGCCGCCTACACCGAAAAGTCGGCCACTTATGTCAACACCGAAGGGCGCGTGCAGCAGACCAACCGCGCCGGCTTCGCGCCGGGCGATGCCCGCGAGGATTGGGCGATCCTGAGAGCGCTGTCGGACGTGCTGGGCAAGAAACTGCCGTTCGATTCGCTGCCGCAGCTGCGTGCGAAACTCTATGGCGAATACCCGCATCTGGCCCGCATCGATCAGGTCGCGGCCGGCAATGCCGAGGATATCGCCAAGGTGGCAAAGCTCGGTGGGCGGCTGAACAAGGGCACCTTCACCTCTCCGGTCAAGGATTTCTACCTGACCAACCCGATCGCGCGGGCGTCAGCCGTGATGGCGGAATGCTCGGCACTGGCCAAGAGCGGCTTCAAGCAGGCGGCGGAATAAGCATGGACACCTTCTTCTCCTTCTACGTGCTGCCGGCGCTGATCATCCTGCTGAAGTCGGTCGTGCTGATCGTTATCCTGCTGGTCTTCGTCGCCTACATCCTCTACGCCGACCGCAAGATCTGGGCGGCGGTGCAGTTGCGCCGTGGCCCGAACGTCGTCGGCCCCTGGGGTACGCTGCAGGCCTTCGCCGATCTGCTGAAATTCGTCTTCAAGGAACCGGTCATCCCGTCAGGCGCCAACAAGGGCGTGTTCCTGCTGGCGCCGCTGGTGTCGGCGGTGCTGGCGATCTCGGCCTGGGCGGTCATTCCGGTCAACCAGGGCTGGGCCATCGCCAACGTCAATGTCGGCATCCTCTATGTCTTCGCCATCTCCTCGCTCGAGGTCTATGGCGTGATCATGGGCGGCTGGGCATCCAACTCGAAATATCCGTTCCTCGGCGCGCTGCGTTCGGCTGCCCAGATGGTGTCCTACGAAGTCTCGATCGGCTTCGTCATCGTCACCGTGCTGCTCACCGCCGGTTCGCTCAATTTGACCGATATCGTGCTGTCGCAGCATGATGGAATTGGTACGCGGCTTGGCCTGCCCAACACCTTCCTCGACTGGAACTGGCTGGCGCTGTTCCCGATGTTCATCATCTTCTTCATCTCGGCGCTGGCCGAGACGAACCGTCCGCCTTTCGATCTGGTCGAAGCCGAATCGGAGCTGGTCGCCGGCCACATGGTCGAATATTCGTCGACGCCGTTCCTGCTGTTCTTCCTCGGCGAGTATGTCGCGATCGTGCTAATGTGCGCGCTCGCCACCATCCTGTTCCTCGGCGGCTGGCTGCCGCCCTTCGACTTCGCACCCTTCACCTGGGTGCCGGGCGTCATCTGGTTCGTGCTGAAGGTCTGCTTCGTGTTCTTCGGCATTTCCATGGTGAAAGCCTTCGTGCCGCGCTACCGCTACGACCAGCTGATGCGGCTGGGCTGGAAAGTGTTCCTGCCGATCTCGCTGTTCATGGTGGTCGCCACCGCAGCCTTCCTCAAGATCACGGGGTTTGCGTGATGTCCGCTCTTTCACAGGCCGCAAAATCGCTGCTGCTGCAGGATTTCGTCAGCGCCTTCTTCCTGTCGATGCGCCAGTTCTTCGCGCCGAAGGAGACGATCAACTATCCGCACGAGAAGGGGCCGACCAGCCCGCGCTTCCGTGGCGAGCACGCATTGCGCCGCTATCCCAATGGCGAGGAACGCTGCATCGCCTGCAAATTGTGCGAGGCGATCTGCCCGGCGCAGGCCATCACCATCGAGGCCGGCCCACGCCGCAATGACGGCACGCGCCGCACGGTGCGTTATGACATCGACATGGTGAAGTGCATCTATTGCGGCTTCTGCCAGGAAGCCTGTCCGGTCGACGCCATCGTCGAAGGGCCGAATTTCGAGTTCGCGACGGAGACGCGCGAGGAACTCTACTACGACAAGGACAAGCTGTTGGCGAATGGCGACCGGTGGGAGCGCGAACTGGCGCGCAACATCTCGCTGGACTCGCCCTACCGCTGATATTTGACGCATGGACGGGGCGAGGGGCCTCGTCTAAGGACAACGCAACTTGCCGACCGGAGGCGGTCGCAAACAATCGAACCCGGCGCAGAGCGCCATGTTCGAACAGGAACCCGGGGGAACCCCAATGCTGAGTGGACTAGAGGCGGCCTTTTTCTACCTCTTCGCCTTTGTCGCCGTGGCGTCGGCGTTCATGGTCATTTCGTCGCGCAACCCCGTGCATTCGGTGCTGTTCCTGATCCTGACCTTCTTCAACGCCGCCGGCCTGTTCATGCTGACCGGTGCCGAGTTCCTGGCGATGATCCTGCTCGTCGTCTATGTCGGTGCGGTCATGGTGCTGTTCCTGTTCGTCGTCATGATGCTCGACGTCGATTTCGCCGAGCTCAAGAGCGGCGCGCTGCAATATGCGCCGATCGGTGCGCTGGTCGGGCTGATCCTGGCGGCGGAGCTGATCGTCGTGCTCGGCGGCTATACTTTCGCGCCGAGGCTGGCCGCGACGGTCTCGAAGCCAATCCCCGATCTCGCCGCGCGCTCGAACACGGCGGCACTCGGCGACATCCTCTATACCGACTACCTCTACTACTTCCAGATTTCGGGCCTCATCCTGCTGGTTGCCATGATCGGCGCCATCGTTTTGACGCTGCGCCACAAGGAAGGGGTCAAGCGGCAGTCGATCGCAGCCCAGGTCGGCCGCACGCCGGCCACCGGCATGGAAATCCGCAAGGTCAAGTCGGGCGAAGGAGTCTGAGATGGTCGTCGGCATCGCACATTATCTGACCGTATCGGCGATCCTGTTCACGCTCGGCGTGTTCGGCATCTTCCTGAACCGCAAGAACGTCATCGTCATCCTGATGTCGGTCGAGTTGATCCTGCTTGCGGTCAACATCAATTTCGTCGCCTTTTCGGCCGCACTTGGCGATCTGGTCGGCCAGGTGTTCGCGCTGTTCGTGCTGACGGTCGCGGCGGCTGAAGCCGCCATCGGACTTGCCATTCTCGTCGTCTTCTTCCGCAACCGCGGCTCGATCGCGGTCGAAGACGTGAACATGATGAAGGGTTGACGGAACCACCATGTATCAGGCCATCGTCTTCCTTCCACTGCTCGGCTTCCTGATCGTCGGCCTGTTCGGCAATTCGCTCGGAGCCAAGGCGTCAGAATACATCACCTCCGGTTTCCTGGTGATTTCGGCGGTGCTGTCGTGGGTTGCCTTCTTCAGCGTCGGCTTCGGCCATGGCGAGGTGTTCGTCGTGCCGGTGCTGCACTGGATCCAGTCCGGCGGACTGGACGTGTCCTGGGCGCTGCGCATCGACACGCTGACGGTGGTGATGCTGGTGGTGGTCAACACCGTGTCGGCGCTGGTTCACATCTATTCGATCGGCTACATGCACCACGATCCGAACCGGCCGCGCTTCTTCGCCTATCTGTCGCTGTTCACCTTCGCCATGCTGATGCTGGTGACCGCCGACAATCTGGTGCAGATGTTCTTCGGCTGGGAAGGGGTGGGTCTCGCGTCCTACCTGCTGATCGGCTTCTGGTACAAGAAGCCGTCGGCCAATGCCGCGGCAATCAAGGCCTTCGTCGTCAACCGCGTCGGCGATTTCGGCTTCGCGCTCGGCATTTTCGGCCTGTTCGTGCTGTTCGGTTCGGTCAATCTCGGCACCATCTTCGCCAATGCGGCAACGTTCATTCCGGCTGAAGGCGCGCCGCAAGGTGCGGCAGTCCTGACTTTCCTCGGCCATGCGCTGGACAAGCAGTCGGCGATGACCGTCGTTTGCCTGCTCTTGTTCATGGGCGCCATGGGTAAGTCGGCGCAGGTGCCGCTGCACACCTGGCTGCCGGACGCCATGGAAGGCCCGACGCCGGTCTCGGCGCTCATTCATGCCGCCACCATGGTGACGGCCGGCGTGTTCATGCTGGCACGGCTGTCGCCGCTGTTCGAGCTGTCGCATTCGGCGCTGACGGTGGTTACCTTCATCGGCGCTTTCACCGCCTTCTTTGCGGCGACCGTTGGTCTCGTCCAGAACGACATCAAGCGCGTCATCGCCTATTCGACCTGCTCGCAGCTTGGCTACATGTTCGTGGCGCTCGGCGTCGGCGCCTATGGCGCGGCGATCTTCCACCTGTTCACGCATGCCTTCTTCAAGGCGCTGCTGTTCCTCGGCTCGGGCTCGGTCATCCATGCCGTCTCCGACGAGCAGGACATGCGCAAGATGGGCGGCCTGCGGAAGCTGATCCCGACCACCTACTGGATGATGGTGATCGGCACGCTGGCGCTGACCGGCGTAGGCATTCCGGTGACCGTCATCGGCACCGCCGGCTTCTTCTCCAAGGACGCCATCATCGAGAGCGCCTTTGCCAGCCACAATTCGGTTGCCGGCTTGGCCTTCGTGCTGCTGGTCATTGCTGCCTGCTTCACCTCCTTCTATTCCTGGCGGCTGATCTTCATGACCTTCCACGGCAAGCCGCGGGCGAGCCATGAGGTGATGCACCACGTGCATGAATCGCCACCGGTGATGCTGGTGCCGCTGTTCATCCTGGCCGCCGGCGCGCTGTTTGCCGGCATCATCTTCCACAACTCGTTCATCGGCGAAGGCTACGAAGCGTTCTGGAAGGCGTCGCTGTTCACGCTGCCGGACAACCACATCCTGCACGAGATCCATGAACTGCCGCTGTGGGTCGAGCTGTCGCCCTTCATCGCCATGCTGATCGGCTTCGCGCTGGCCTGGAAATTCTACATCCGCTCGCCGGAAATGCCGGTGAACCTTGCCAAGCAGAATCGCGGGCTCTACGCCTTCCTGCTCAACAAGTGGTATTTCGACGAACTCTACGACTTCCTGTTCGTGCGGCCCGCCAAGCGCCTCGGTCATTTCCTGTGGAAGACCGGTGACGGCACCATCATCGACGGTCTTGGCCCGGATGGCATTTCGGCGCGTGTCGTCGATGTCACCAACCGCGTCGTCAAGCTGCAGACCGGCTACCTCTACCACTATGCCTTCGCCATGCTGATCGGCGTTGCCGCACTCGTCACCTGGATGATGCTCTGATGACCGCCTGGCCAATCCTCTCGCTGGTCACCTTCCTGCCGCTGGTTGGTGTGCTGCTGATTCTGTTCATCAGGGATGACAGCGAAAATGCGCGCCGCAACATCCGCGCCATCGCGCTGTTGACGACGACGTTCACCTTCATCATCTCGCTGTTCATCTGGACAGGCTTCGACAATTCGCAGGCCGGCTTCCAGTTCGTCGAGAAATTCGCCTGGCTCGACTCCGGCATCTCCTATCATATGGGTGTCGACGGCATTTCCATGCTGTTCGTCATCCTGACGACGTTCCTGATGCCGCTGTGCATCCTGGCGTCGTGGGAATCGATCGAGAAGCGCGTCAAGGCCTACATGATCGCCTTCCTGCTGCTCGAGACGCTGATGATCGGCGTGTTCTGCGCGCTGGATATCGTGCTGTTCTACGTCTTCTTCGAAGCCGGCCTGATCCCGATGTTCATCATCATCGGCGTGTGGGGCGGCAAGCGTCGTGTCTACGCCTCGTTCAAGTTCTTCCTCTACACGCTCGCCGGCTCGGTGCTGATGCTGCTCGCCATCATGGCGATGTTCTACCAGTCCGGCACGACCGACATCCCGACGCTGCTGACCCACCAATTCCCGGCCAACATGCAGACATGGCTATGGCTGGCCTTCTTCGCCTCCTTCGCGGTGAAGATGCCGATGTGGCCGGTGCACACCTGGCTGCCCGACGCGCACGTCGAGGCGCCGACGGCGGGCTCGGTGATCCTGGCAGGCATCCTCTTGAAGATGGGCGGATACGGCTTCCTGCGGTTCTCCTTGCCGATGTTCCCGCTGGCATCCGAGATGTTCGCGCCGCTGGTGTTCACCCTTTCCGTCGTCGCCATCATCTACACCTCGCTGGTGGCGCTGATGCAGGAGGACATGAAGAAGCTGATCGCCTATTCGTCGGTCGCCCATATGGGTTTCGTCACCATGGGTATCTTCGCCATGAACCAGGAAGGCGTGCAGGGCGCGATCTTCCAGATGCTCAGCCACGGCCTTGTCTCGGGCGCGCTGTTCCTGTGCGTCGGCGTCATCTACGACCGCATGCACACGCGTGAAATCGATGCCTATGGCGGCCTGGTCAACAACATGCCGAAATACGCCACCGTGTTCCTGATCTTCACCATGGCCAATGTCGGCCTGCCGGGCACATCCGGCTTCATCGGCGAGTTCCTGACCATGCTCGGCGTGTTCCGGGTCAACACCTGGGTGGCGTTCTTCGCCGCCACCGGCGTCATCCTCTCGGCGGCCTATGCGCTCTGGCTCTACCGCCGGGTTATCTTCGGCGCGCTGACCAAGGACAGCCTGAAGGGGCTGCTCGATCTGTCGACGCGCGAGAAGGTGATCATCTACCCGCTGGTCGTGCTGGTCATCTTCTTCGGCGTCTATCCCGCTCCCGTCTTCGACGCGACGGCCCAATCGGTCAAGTCGCTCGTCACCAATGTCACCGCATCCATCGGCGCCGCGCAGACCGCGGCGGCGAACTGACCAGAGGTTTTGCGAACCATGACGCCGGACCTTCTCTCCAGCCTGTCGCTCTCGACGCCCGAGCTGATCCTTGCCATCGGCGCGCTCGCGCTGCTGATGGTCGGCGCCTATTCGCGCGCCAACACCGCCAACTTCGTTACGGGCCTTGCGGTGGCCGTGCTGGTGGTCGCCGGCTTCTGGCTGATCTTCCAGACCGGGCAGGGCAGTGCCTATGGCAACGCCTTCATCCAGGATTCCTTCTCCCACTTCATGAAAGTGCTGGCGTTGGTCGGCTCGGCGGTGACGCTGGTCATGTCGATGCGCTTTGCCAAGGCGGAGCGTTTCGACAAATTCGAATATCCGGTGCTGATCCTGCTGTGCACGCTGGGCATGATGCTGATGATCTCGGCCAACAGCATGATCGGGCTCTATCTCGGCCTCGAACTGCAGTCGCTGGCGATCTATGTGCTTTGCGCGATCAACCGCGACAATCTGCGTTCGACCGAAGCAGGCCTGAAATACTTCGTCCTCGGCGCGCTGTCGTCGGGCATGCTGCTGTATGGCATCAGCCTGGTATACGGTTACACCGGCAACACCGGCTTCCAGGAGATCGCCTCGGCACTCGGCAGCGGCGAGCGTCAGCTCGGGCTGGTTTTCGGCCTCGTCTTCGTGCTGGCCGGACTTGCCTTCAAGATCTCGGCGGTGCCATTCCACATGTGGACGCCCGACGTTTATGAAGGCGCCCCGACGCCGGTAACCGCCTTCCTGGCGGCAGCCCCCAAGATGGCGGCGATGGCGCTGATCGTGCGCGTCACCATGGGCGCTTTCAAGCCGATCGCCGCCGACTGGCAGCAGATCATCGTCTTCATCTCGATCGCCTCGATGGCGCTCGGCGCCTTCGCCGCGATCGGCCAGACCAACATCAAGCGCCTGATGGCCTATTCCTCGATCGGCCATATGGGCTACGCGCTGGTCGGACTTGCCGCAAACAGCCAGGCCGGCGTGCGTGGTGTCGCCATCTACATGCTGATCTATCTGGTGATGACGCTCGGCACCTTCGCGTTCATCCTCGCCATGCGGCGCAAGGAAGGCAATGTCGAGCAGATCAGCGATCTGGCCGGGCTGTCCTCGACCAATCCGATCATGGCGACGATCCTGACCATCCTGATGTTCTCGCTGGCCGGCATTCCGCCGCTCGCCGGCTTCTGGGGGAAGTGGTACGTCTTCCTCGCCGCCATCAACGCGCATCTCTATGCGCTGGCGATCATCGGCGTGCTGGCCTCCGTGGTGGGCGCGTATTATTATCTGCGCATCATCAAGATCATGTGGTTCGACGAACCGGTCGGCGGCTTCGTGCCGATGGCCAGCGAACTGCGTGTCGTGCTCGGCGTCAGCGGCGCCTTCGTGCTGTTCTATGTGCTGATCGGCGGACCGATCGGCACCTATGCCGAAGCCGCCGCCAAGACATTTTTCTAGACGGGATGGCATTTCGGCTGGCCCCAACCTCGGCGTCGGAAGGGTTCCGGCTCGAGGCCCATGACAGCGTCGGCTCCACCAACACGGTGGCGCTGGACCACGCAAGGGCAGGCGACCCGGGCAGGCTGTGGGTCGTTTCCAAGAAGCAGGAAAGCGGGCGTGGCCGGCGTGGCCGTGCCTGGGTATCGCCGGAAGGCAATCTGGCGGCGACCTTGCTCGTCATCACCGGCGGCGAGCTTCGCCTTGCCGCGACGCTCGGTTTCGTTGCCGGCCTGTCGCTTGCCGACGCGCTCGACGCCGTGGTGCCGAAGGGCCGGATATCAATCGGCCTCGATGGCGCCAGCCAGGGGCATAACCGCTTCGAGCTGAAATGGCCGAACGACGTGCTTGCGTCCGGTGCGAAGCTCGCCGGCATCCTGCTGGAGTCGGCGATACTGGATGGTGGCCGCTTCGCGGTCGCCGTCGGCATCGGCGTCAATGTGGTGGCGCATCCACCGGATTTGCCGTATCCCGCGACATCGCTGCAAGCTCTGGGAGCGACATGCGACGCGGAAACGCTGTTCCTTGCGCTCTCGGATGCCTGGAGCGAGAATGCCCGCCTGTGGGACGAAGGGCGCGGTTTGGCCGCCGTCAGGCGGCGCTGGCTGGCGCGCGCGGCGGGGCTTGGCGGCGAGGTTGCTGTCAGAATTGACGGTAATGTGGTGCGTGGGGTGTTCGAGACCATTGACGAAGACTGTCGTTTCGTGATCCGCGACGATGAGGGGTCTGTTGTGACGATCGCAGCCGGCGACGTGCATTTCGGCGCGGTGGCGTCGGCTCGGGTTTAGGGCGGTTCATTGTTCGATATGAACAATGACGGCTATAACTGTTTGTTTCTGCGCAATTCCTGTGGGAAAGCCGGTACACGCTTTTCCTGGAGTTGCTTCAACGGCTTGGCCTGAGGGCCAGGAAGGGAAAAATCATGGCGAAAGCCGAAAACGCTGAACTCGTCTTCGTGCCGCTTGGCGGCGTGGGCGAGATCGGCATGAACTTCGCCCTCTACGGCTACGGCCCGCCGAGCGCACGCGAATGGATCGTCATCGATGTCGGCGTCACCTTTCCAGATGCCAGCCTGCCCGGCGTCGATCTGGTGCTGCCCGATACGCGCTTCATCGAGGAAAACCTCGCCAATCTGCGCGGCATCATCATCACCCACGCGCATGAAGACCATTATGGCGCGTTGCTCGACACCTGGCCGAAGCTGAAAGCACCGGTCTGGATGACGCCGTTCAGCGCCGGCTTGCTGGACGCCAAGCGGCAGGGCGAGCAGGGGGCACCGAAGATCCCGGTGACGATCTACCGGGCCGGCGAAAAATTCACCGTCGGTCCCTTCGAGATCGAAGCCATTCCGGTGGCGCACTCGATCCCCGAGCCGATGTCGCTGGCCATCACCACGCCGGCCGGCACCGTCATCCATACCGGCGACTGGAAGATCGATCCGGAACCGACGATCGGACCCAAGACCGACGAGGCGCGGTTCCGCGCCTATGGCGACAAGGGCGTTCTGGCGCTGATCTGCGATTCGACCAATGCGCTGCGCGAAGGCGAATCGCCTTCGGAAGTGGCGGTTGGCGAGGGGCTGAAGGGCGTCATTCAGAGTGCTGTCGGCCGTGTTGCCGTCACCACCTTCTCCTCCAATGTCGGGCGTATCGTCTCCATCGCCAGGGCGGCACGCGATGCCGGCCGCCAGTGCCTGGTGCTTGGCCGCTCGCTGAAGCGGGTCATCGATGTGGCCGATGAGCTCGGCTACATGGACGGCCTGCCGGAGTTCATCGCCGAGGAGGATTTCGGCTTCATCCCGCGCGAAAACTTGGTCATCATCTGCACGGGCAGCCAGGGCGAGCCGCTGGCCGCACTGGCGAAACTATCGCGTGACGAGATGAAATCGGTATCGCTGACGGCGGGTGACACGGTGGTGTTTTCCTCGCGCACCATTCCCGGCAATGAGAAGGCGATCCTCGAGATCAAGAACCGTCTCATCGATCTCGGCGTCAAGATCATCGAGGACGGCGATGCGCTGGTGCATGTCTCCGGCCATCCCCGCCGCAGCGAGTTGCGCAAGATGTATGAGTGGGTGCGCCCGCAGATCGGCGTTCCCGTGCATGGCGAGGCGGCGCATCTGGTGGCGCAGGGCTCGCTGATGTCGACCTCCGGCATCGGCCAGGTGGCGCAGGTGCGCGACGGCGACATGCTGAGGCTTGCTCCCGGTCCCGCCACCATCATCGACCAGGTGCCGTTCGGCCGCATCTACAAGGACGGCAGGCTGATCGGTACCGACCAGGCGATGGGCATTCGCGATCGGCGCAAATTGTCCTTTGCCGGCCATGTCGCGGTCAATGTCGTGCTCGACGACAAGTATGAACTGGCTGGCGACCCCGATCTGGTCGCCATCGGCGTCGCCGAGGCCGATGCCAGCGGCGAGACGCTTGAGGATTTGATGATCGATGCGGCCGTCGGCGCGGTCGATTCGATTCCCCGCCAGCGGCGAAAGGACCTCGACCTGGTTCAGGAAGCGGTGCGTCGCGCGGTGCGCGGCGCCGCCAACGAAGCCTGGGGCAAGAAGCCACTGGTGACGGTTTTCGTCACCAGGTGAGGACGACAGCGGTTCGCTACACGTTCAGCTGATAGCTGACCGGAAGCCAGCGAAAAGAACCGTTCGCCGATTCGATGTAGCCCAGGCCTGGAAATGGCATGTGGTGGCCGGCGACCAGCAGGCGCTGTTCCGCGGCCATCTTCAGCAGGCGCTTGCGGGTCTCGACGGCCTGTTCTTTGTCGTCATCGAAGTCCGCATGCCATTCGGGATGCTGGATGGACACGACATAGTGCAGGAAGGCGTCCGACCAGATCAGCAATTGCTGGCCGCCGCTTTCGACGAGAAATGCCAGCAGGCCGGGGGAATGGCCTGACGCATCGATGGCGGTAATGCCCGGCAGCACCTCATCTCCAGGCGCTATGAATGTTGCCCGGTCGGCCAGCCCGGTGCAAATCTGCCTGAACAGGTCACGGTTGGCCAATCTGGCCTCGCGAACCGCTGTTCCCTCGGTCCAGAAGGCGAATTCCGCCGCGCCGAATACATAGCGTGCCCGGCTGAAAACCGGTTCGCCATTTCTGACAAGCCCGCCGATGTGATCCGGATGGCCGTGCGTGATGACCACCACGCCAATGTCATCAGGCCCGAGCCCAAGGTCTTGCAAACAGTCAAGAAGTGAACTGCCTTCATCTCCGCATCCGGTGTCGAACAGGATCTTTTCGGAACCGGTGTCGATCAGTGTCGGGATGAAACAATGTTCGTACCGATCCGGGTCGATGAAGTTCGAGACCGCGAGTTCGAGCACCGAATCTGGCGACTGTCCGGCTGCGAAGGACGATGCAAGGTTGTCGCGAACATCGACGGCGTCGAGCAAGGCGGCAATCTTGAATGACCCGAGATCGAAGGTGAAAACGCGGGCGCGGGCAGGGCGGATATCGGACATTACTGCTTGTACTTTGCGGTTTCCGATTGGAATAGCCTGGATCGCGATTTGGAAGCTGAGGCCGAAGTGCGACAGTGCGCGCCTGGTGAATGGCTGTTGATCTCAGCCGATTTGACGTATGACGCGAGCCATTGGACAGAAGAGAGACAGCTCGCACATGCTCGGACGGCTGAACCATGTCGCGCTTGCCGTGCCGGATCTGGCTGCTGCTATTGCCGCTTACCGCAACACTCTGGGCGCCGAAGTGACGGAGCCGCAGGCGTTGCCGGAGCATGGTGTCACGGTGGTGTTCGTCAATGTAGGCAACACCAAGATCGAATTGCTGGAGCCGTTGGGTGAGGGCTCGCCGATCGCCGCGTTCCTGGCGAAGAACCCGTCCGGCGGCATGCATCATCTCTGCTACGAGGTCGACGACATCTTGGCCGCGCGGGATCAGCTCAAGGCCGCCGGCGCCCGCGTGCTGGGCGACGGCAACCCCAGGATCGGCGCGCATGGCAAGCCGGTGCTGTTCCTGCATCCGAAGGATTTCTTCGGCACGCTGATCGAACTGGAGCAATCATGAGCTGGGTTTCGTTCACCGCCCTGTTTTTCGCGACCTGGTGGGTGGTGCTGTTTGCCGTGCTGCCGTTCAGCGTCCGCACGCAGGATGACGATCACGACGTGACGCTGGGCACGGTTCCAAGCGCGCCGCGTGGGCCGCACATGTTGCGCGCGGTGATCCGCACCACCATCGCTACGGCGATCCTGATGGGCATTTTCTATGGCCTGACGCACGGGCTCGGATACAGCCTCAACGACATCCCGCACATCGTGCCGGATTTCGGCCAGACCCCGGCAAAATAGATTTCCGCGAGAGGGGCTCCGACGAGATCGAAGCGCTGCGGAGGGGGATCGAGATGCCGCCATTTTTGTGCCGGGCGCTAACTGACGCAAGGTCATGTAACCTGGCAATTCGCCGCGCTAACCAGATGATTGCACAAAAAAAATGCAAGGCACAAGGCCTTGCAATTAAACGCGTCCGATCTGTTTCCGTTTTCCGGCGGCAGCGAATAACCGCGCCTAGATCGCATCCTCCCAAGACTTTGACCGCGTAGGAGAGCAGATTTTTCTCCGCCCTCTCGGTTATCGCGGGACATTAGCCCAAGCCGAATGAAAATGTCACGAAGAATTTTGCCTCGAAACAGGCATTCTCGTGCTGCACTGCACAATAGTATGGCATGCTTTGCTTTCGAAACGACCACGGAGCCTTTGCGGCATGTCCTCAGTTGACGCGCGCTAAGAATTGGCGGCCAAATCCCAAGAGGTTGGGCTCTCCCGTACAGTCGGCTGACCCTATTTTGCGACGCCGGCCTCAGCCATCGCTTTCTCGACCATGCCGATCCAGCCTTCATTGGCACCCGGCAGGCGTCCTTCAGATTTCAGTCCGGTCAGCATGGCCAGCGCGGCCTTGAGATTTGCCGAGGGTTCAACGCCGGCGATTGCCAGCTTGTAGCGGCTGAAGGCGGCATCGACCGTGCGCTGTGCGTTGCCCGGATCGGCTTGCAGCTGCGCCTCGGCGATGACGAAGCCAGCCTGGTATTCCGCAGCCGCGCCGGTCTTGTCGCCCTTGCCCATCAGCACGTCGCCGATCCGGTTGTGGCCAACCGCGAGGTCACGCTGCCATTCGGCATTGTCGGGGTCGAGTTCGGCCAAATATTCCGCAATGGCCTGCGCGGAACGGCGGTCGGCGAGCGATCCATCAAGGTCGCCGGCCTCGGCGCGGGCGTCGGCGATCTTGCCCAGCGCGAGCTCGAGGTCACGCCGCCATAGCGTGTTGCCGGGGTCGCGAGCCACCAGCTTCCGCGCGATATCGACGCTGCGCTGGTAGGGTTCGAAAGCCCTGTCGTTGTGCCCGGTCAGCCGCTGCAGGTCGCCGATAGCGGTGAGGCTGACGGTGATGTCGCGCTGCAGTTCGGCGTCATCAGGCATCTTCTTCGCCAGCGCCTCGGTGATCTGCAAGGACACTTCATATTCGGCGATCGAGCCTTCGAGGTCGTTGGTAAGCCTGAGCGCCAGCCCGACCTTGGAATGGCTGACGGAGAGGTCGCGCCGAAAGCCGTCATTATCAGGCGCCTTCTCGACCAGGAATTCGGCCACCTTGAGCGCCGAACGGTAGTTCGCCAGCGCGCCGGGTCCGTCGCCCGAAACCCGCATGGCGTCGCCGATGCGGTTGAAGCAGACGGCGTAGTCGCGCAGATAGCCAAGCGTAGGCTCTTTATCGAGAATCGCCTTCATCGTGGCGAGAGCCTGCTGGTAAAGCGCGATCGCGCCGGCGGTGTCGCCCATCGCCTTCTTGACGTCGGCGACCTTGTTCTGCGCCACGGCAAGGTCGCGCTGGTGGTCGATCTTGTCGGGCTCGGCGGCCGCGCGTTTCTCAGCGGACCGGACCATCGAATAATAGGCTTTGCCGGCTTCCTGCAGATGACCGACGGTCGTTTCCAGCGTGCCGATCAGTTCCCAGGACAGTGTCTGCTGATAGCGCGCGTCGTCCGGTATCTGGAAACCTTCGACATCAGCGTAGAGCGCCACGGCCTTGCGATAGTCTTCAATGGCGAGGTCGTAACGCAACTGCGCCTGCGAAGCGCCGCCGGCTAAATAGTGCGTCGTTGCCTCGGACAGCGTACGCTCGATGAAGCGGTTTTTCAGATCGTCGCGCGACTTGCCGTCGATATCCGCCGCTTTGCCAAGCAGCGCACGTGCCTCGTCGAACGAGCCGAGTGCCAATTGCGCTTCGGCCTGTTGGCGCAGCGCCGTCACCTGCGGATCGGAGGAGGCGAAGTTGCGTAAATCGGCTCGCACCTTGATGAAAGCGTCGGCCGCTTCCTGGAGTTTCTGCTGGCGCTGCCCTGGCGCCATCGCCTTGCCATCGGAGGTGATAAGTGCGGCGTATAGCGGCGCCAGCGGCATGTCGGCGTGGGCCGCCACCGCCTCGACCTCGACGCGCAAGTCGGGCGTGACATCGGCCATGGCGAGCAGCAGACGATCGCGCTCGGGCAGGGCATCCTTGCTGGCCTGCGCGGCGAAGAAAAGCCGCGGCAAGCCGCTCTCGACATAGGGAAGCTGCTTGCCGCGCGACAGATCGTAAACCTGTTGCTGAACCAGCGTCAGCACAGAGCGTATTTCCAGCCCGTCGGTGGGCAGGAACCTGGCCAATGCGGCGGAAAACTCGGAATTGCCGGATGCGCCGTCAGACGCCGTCTGTCCGGGTGCCGCGGAGAAGGCGAACAGCACGTTTTCCGCCCGGCCCATGCGTCCAAGCCCGGGCTTGGCCTCGGCTTTAACCTCTGGCGCGATGGACACCACGCCGCGTCCTGCGTCGGAGTTGCGTTCTCCCGATTGGCCGAAAGGATCGTTGCGGCAAGCATCGAGCACCACGAGGCCGATCTTGCCGACCGCAGTCACGGTCTCACGCACCTCCTCAAGCGGAAGGGTTGTGGCCTTCAACCGGTCCAGCGAAGACGGATCAGCATCGACCGGCAGGAGACGGTTGTCGCCGGCGATCTCGACGCCATGGCCAGAGAAATAGATCAGCGCGACATCCGCGCCGGCAGCATCGTCGCGAAAGTCCTCCATCGCGCGGCGCATACGCTTCAAGTCGCGGTTGGCTTCTGTGGTGACGTCGAAGCCGAGTTTTTGCAGCGCCGATTCGATCGTGCGGCTGTCGTTCACCGCATTCTTCAGGGGACGCACGTTGCGGTACTCGTCGGCCGCTATGATGAGCGCGACCCGCCGCTCGGCGTGCGCCGCCGAGACGAAAAAGATCGCAAGGATGACTGCCAGGAAAAAACGCAATGCCCCAATCCACCCCGGTGGACAGCGTCCCACGACTTTTCGGCTCAAGCAAGCCGGCGCTATGTGGGCCGGAAACTGAGGGATTCCGGGCATGAGGGCGTCAATGTGCCGCCTTCGCCGGGTTTCCATTGTGCCTTGAAATGGCTATGAAGCCGGGTCAAGCAAGCCTGTGTCGCGCCGATTCTGGCGTGGCCGTTCTCATTCACGGACCAGTCCATGCGTTTGTCGCGCTATTTCCTGCCTATCCTCAAAGAAAATCCGCGCGAGGCCGAGATCGTCTCGCACCGGCTGATGCTGCGTGCCGGCATGATCCGCCAGCAGGGGCAGGGCAGCTTTTCCTGGCTGCCACTCGGCAAGCGGGTGCTGGACAAGGTCTGCCAGATCATTCGCGAGGAGCAGAATCGCGCCGGTGCGCAGGAAATCCTGATGCCGACCATCCAGTCGGCCGATCTGTGGCGCGAAAGCGGCCGCTATGACGACTACGGCAAGGAGATGCTGCGCATCAAGGATCGACAGGACCGCGACATGCTCTACGGTCCGACCAATGAGGAAGTGGTCACCGAAATCGTGCGTGCCTACGTCAAGTCCTACAAGGACCTGCCGCTCAATCTCTACCACATCCAATGGAAGTTCCGTGACGAGGTGCGGCCGCGCTTCGGCGTCATGCGCTCACGCGAATTCCTGATGAAGGACGCCTATTCCTTCGACCTCGATTTCGAAGGCGCAAGGGCTGCCTATAACAGGATGTTCGTGTCCTATCTCAGGACCTTCACGCGCATGGGCTTGCAGGCGATCCCGATGCGGGCCGATACCGGACCGATCGGCGGCGATCTCAGCCACGAATTCATCATCCTGGCCGACACCGGCGAGAGCCAGGTCTATTGCGATCGCGATTATCTGTCGCTCCAGGTGCCCGGCGAAAACACCGACTTCGCCAATGACGCCGAAATATCGGACATCGTCAAGACGTGGACGACGCCTTACGCCGCCACCGACGAGATGCATGATGAGGCGGCGTGGGACAAGCTCGGCGAAGCGGACCGGGTCTCGGCGCGCGGCATCGAGGTCGGCCACATCTTCCATTTCGGCGACAAATATTCGAAGCCCATGGGCGCCAAGGTGACCGGGCCCGACGGCAAGGATCATTTCGTCTCCGGCGGCTCCTACGGTATCGGCCCGTCACGGCTTGTCGCGGCGATCATCGAAGCCAGCCACGACGACAACGGCATCATCTGGCCCGACGCCGTGGCGCCGTTCGACATCGGCTTGATCAACATGAAGGTGGGCGACGCCGACTGCGACCGCGTCTGCGACGAGCTTTATGCCGCCTTCGCAGCCAGCGGCAAGGATGTGCTTTACGACGACACCGACCAGCGGCCGGGCGGCAAATTCGCCACCGCCGACCTGATCGGCCTGCCCTGGCAAGTGATCGTCGGTCCGCGCGGCGTGGCCGCCGGCGAGATCGAGATCAAGAATCGCAAGACCGGCGAGCGCGAAACACTGCCGCTGGCTGACGCGAAAAAACGCTTCGGTGCGGCCGCATGAGCGAGGCGGCGGCGGCAAGATCGGCGGGCGCCGGCCCGTTCTCCATCTTCGAACGCATGGTGGCGTGGCGCTATTTGCGCTCGCGGCGCAAGGAGACGGTGATCTCGGTGATCGCCTCGATCTCCTTCCTTGGCATCATGCTGGGGGTGGCGACGCTGATCGTCGTCATGGCCGTGATGAACGGGTTTCGCGCCGAGCTTTTGACGCGCATCCTTGGCGTCAACGGGCATCTGATCGTGCAGCCGCTCGATTCGCCGCTTGAGGACTACGCCCAGGTCGCCGGCCGCATCAACGGCGTGCCCGGCGTCAAATACGCCATCCCGCTTATCGACGGCCAGGTGCTGGCGCAAGGCAATGTCGGCGGCGGCACCGGTGCGCTGGTGCGCGGCATACGCGGTGAAGATCTCGGCAAGATCGCCATCGTCGCCAGCAACATCAAACAAGGCTCGCTCGCCGATTTCGATAGCGGCGAGGGCGTCGCCATCGGCAAACGCATGGCCGAGAATCTCGGCCTCACGCTCGGCGATACCATTACGCTCATCTCACCCGATGGCGACGTGACGCCGATCGGCACAACACCGCGCATGAAAGGCTACAAGATCGCGGCGATCTTCGAAGTCGGCATGTCGGAATATGACACGTCCATCGTCTACATGCCGTTCTCCGAAGCGCAGCTCTATTTCAACATGGATGGCCGCGCGCAGACGATCGAGATCTATGTCGACAATCCCGACGATGTCGACGCGCTGAAACCGAAAGTGGAAGAGGCGGCGCAGCGGCCTATCGACATGGTCGACTGGCGCCAGCGCAACGAGACCTTCTTTTCGGCCCTGCAGGTCGAACGCAACGTCATGTTCATGATCCTGACGCTGATCGTGCTGGTGGCGGCGCTCAACATCATTTCCGGACTGATCATGCTGGTGAAGGACAAGGGGCACGACATCGCCATCCTGCGCACCATGGGCGCGACGCGCGGTGCCATCTTGCGCATCTTCCTGATGACGGGGGCGGCGATCGGCGTCACCGGAACGCTCGCCGGCGTGTTGCTTGGCGTCGTCATCTGCACCAACATCGAATCGATCCGGCAATTCTTCTCCTGGATGACCGGCAAGGTGCTGTTCAATCCGGAACTCTATTTCCTCAGCCAGCTGCCGGCAAAGATGGATCCGCGTGAGACGACCTATGTCGTCATCATGGCACTTGGACTGTCTTTCCTGGCGACGGTGTTTCCAGCATGGCGGGCGGCCCGCCTCGATCCCGTCGAAGCCTTGAGGTACGAGTAGTGGCCGAGGTCATTATCGAGCTGAAGAGTGTCGAGCGGCACTATGTGCAAGGGCCGCGCAAGCTCACCATCCTGAACGGCGCCGATTTCTCGCTGAAGCGCGGCGAGATGGTGGCGCTGGTGGCGCCGTCGGGTACCGGCAAGTCGACGCTGCTGCACACAGCCGGCCTGCTGGAACGCCCCGACGCCGGCGACGTGATCCTGTCCGGCCGGGCCTGCGGGCGGCTGTCCGACGACGAACGCACGTCGATTCGCCGCAACGATGTCGGCTTCGTCTACCAGTTCCATCATCTGCTGCCGGAGTTTTCCGCTCTGGAAAACATCATGATGCCGCAGCTGATCAAGGGGCTGTCGCGCAAGGAAGCGGCGGAGCGCGCCGCACAGCTGCTCGACTATATGCAGATCGGCAAGCGTGCCTCGCACCGGCCGGCCGAATTGTCAGGCGGCGAGCAGCAGCGCGTCGCCATAGCGCGCGCCGTCGCCAACGCGCCGCTGGTGCTGCTAGCCGACGAGCCGACCGGCAACCTCGACCCGGTCACCGCCTCCTATGTGTTCGACGCGCTGGGCGCACTGGTCAAGCAATCGGGCCTCGCGGCACTGATCGCGACCCACAATCACGACCTGGCATCGCGCATGGATCGGCGCGTTACGCTGGCCGACGGCAAGGTCGTGCCGCTTTAGGGCATGTCGATGTTCGCTGCCGGAGTGGGTCCAACCTGGACAACCTCCAGCGAGATTTCCGCGAATATAGGTTGGCGTTCGGGGTCTGATCTCTCCGAGTGTCAATCAGCATCCCTCATTCAGGCCGTAACCCATAAACGTGAAGGGCAGAGATTGGTGGGTTTTAGCCCGCCCGCTTCTCGACTGATTAGGCGGCCAAGCGGGCAACGGGGGGTTGGCTCGGCTGCCTGTAACGCTCGATCGCTGACATAGCCTCATCGTAGCTACGGTCTGTGCCGGTCAGTAAAATGGTTATGGATACATTACCTCCGGTAAGCTTACTAACCAAACGAGCAGCTAATCCTTTGCCGGGGAAGTTGTTGGGATGGCGTAGATGTAAAACGATTCGCTTCAGCGCGTTTCGTGACCAGGTCGTTACGTCTGCTATCTCCGACCAGGGTATAGTTTTATCGGACCAAGGCGAATAGCGAATACCCGCCGCGTCGATACGCAATTGCTCCGCCGTCACGAACAATTTTGAAGTCCATTTTATCGCGGCAAACGGACCCACTATCACAGCAATCCAGCCGGCAATAAGTATTTTCCGATGAGAGTATTGGATAGTAGGGGTAGGCACAGCACCAAAGGCGCCTAACATCCACAGCCCTACGATAACAAAAGCTAATGAACCAAATGCAAGAAGTGCGCACCGCCAGCGTGACGGATACGCGACGAAACTGTCTGAGTGGGCAGCTAACATCACAACCTCATGGCAGCTAACGGGATTGTCGCACACCCGCCTTCCATCGCAGGCTATGCCCGTTTTTCGCGCGGTGGAAAATCGGTTCAACTTCAACTTTACTTGTTCGCGTGCTTGCTTGCGAATGCCGCCCGTCCTTTCCAACCCCGCGCCATCGCGGCCGACTGCTGCCGGACGGGTTCGCGGCGACGGCAAGGTGGTGCCGCTTTAGCAGGGCACGGCATACCCAGTTGATGCCCGGCTGCGAAAGGCGGCCTCCTGCGCTTCCGGTGTACCCGAAAGTACACTTCGTTCCGGTTCTCGGAGTCCACCATTCTCGACTCAGCCTGACCTAAATCTCGACGAGCCCTGGTCGGCGCTTGATGACCGGGCATTCGCCGCGTCAACCTTTCCTTAACCCTGCGGAATTGATCGCCGGCGATTCCGGAAATGCCCGGGATTGGGGTCGTTGACATTGAAACAAAATTAGAACAAATTGCGAACATATCAACAACAGGAGAGAGTTATGACCGATCTGGTTCAGGATGTCATCTCGCTGGTTTGCATGAGTGCGTTTCTCGTTTCCATGGCGATCTGGATCGGCGCCATGTGATTTGGCGGCTCTTGCCGCCGTCGTTCCCAGCGGTTGAACCCGCTTCGCCGTTAAGTCTTTCTTGCCGCCGCGGCGCTAGGGTGCGTCTCCAAGGCAGGAGCAACGTCCAGGTGTCTCCCATCGTCACGGCCATTCTGGTGGCCAGCAATCTCGGGCTGATCTTTCTCTTGATGACCGTGCCGCTTGGTTTGCGCACGGTCAGGGTCAGCCGCGTGGTGGCGATGGACCGCCAGCGCCTCTGGCAGGCGCTGTGGCCGCTTGGCAGCGACGCCGGCTGGTCCGGCGAGATCCTGTCGGCGCAGCCGCTGGACGGGGAGGGCGTGTCCCGCATCATGCTGTCGTGGGAAGGCCGCGACGGCAAGCCGATCGAACGCAGGGCGCGATTTGAAGACGTCGTCGAGGGCAGCCGCTTCGCCATGCGCGTCCTCGAGGATACCGCGCTCGATGTCTCGTTCTGGAAAGACTATCGCGAAACCGCCGAGCTCGTCCCCGAAGGCAGCGGCACGCGGGTGACGCTCAGCCAGACGGATCGTTACCGCGGCGCTGCCTTCCTGGTGTTTCGGTACTTCGCCATACGCCGCGAACTGTCCAAGCTGCAGCGTTGGGCGGTAACCGGGCAGTATCGCAAAGGCGGCTGGTTCGAGCATCCGCTGAGCCAGGTCGGCTTTGCCGTGCTGTCGGCGTTGATCCTGTGGCCGTTCTTCGGCCTCCACCTTGGCGGGCTGGCGCTGGCCGCTATCCTGACGTCGGTCGTGGCCTTGCACGAGCTCGGCCATATGGCGGCGTTCCGGCTGATGGGTCACCGCAAGGCGCGGATGATCTTCATTCCGCTGCTCGGCGGCATCGCCATTGGTGGCCGGCCCTATAACAGCCGTTTCGAGGTGGCCTTCGTGGCGCTGATGGGGGCGGGGTTCTCCGCGTTCCTGGTGCCTATCATCATCGCCGCCAGTGCGTTTGCGGGCGGCGAGGGGCACAAGGCCGCGGCCGCGCTGCTGGCGGCGCTGGCCGGCTGTGCGGCCCTGTTCAACATCGCCAATCTGGTGCCGGTGTGGAAATTCGACGGCGGCCAGGTGCTGCGCCAGATCTGCCCTGGGCCGATCGCACTGGCGCTGGCCTCGTTCTTCCTGCTTTCCGTCTTCCTGGCACTCGGCCGACAGGCAGGCTTCTCGTCCGGCTTTCTAATTGTGGCGGGAGCGGTCTTTTCGATCCTCAGCCTGCTCACTGTCGGCAGCGGCGTGAAGCCGCGCCACGAGTTGGAGCCGATCCGCACCGTTGATCGCTTAGCCATCGCCGGCGCGCTGCTGGCGGTGTTCACCATTCATGGCTGCGGCGTGTTGTGGGCCTCGGCGCAACTGCTTTGAACCCGAAACGGTCAACCGGCCTTGCGGGCCGCTTCGGCAGTCAAGGCAATTGCTGGGCCAAAGACATCCTCGAAGGCTGATTTCAGCGCCAGATCGAGGTCGGCCATCCCCAAGGGAAGACCAAGGTCGACGAGGCTGGTGACGCCGTGGTCCTGCACGCCGCACGGCACGATGCCTCCGAAATGGGAGAGGTCCGGTTCGACATTGATGGCGATGCCGTGAAAACTCACCCAGCGCCGGAGCCGGATGCCGATCGCCGCGATTTTGTCCTCCGCCGGCGAGCCGTCCGGCAGGGCAGGGCGATCAGGCCGCACCACCCACACGCCGACACGGTCCTCGCGGCGCTCGCCGTGCACGTTGAAGGCGGCGAGCGTGCCGATGATCCACTGTTCGAGTGCGGCGACGAAAGCGCGCACGTCTTCGCGCCGCCGCTTCAGGTCGAGCATGACATAGGCGACCCGCTGGCCGGGCCCATGATAGGTGTATTCACCGCCGCGTCCGGCCGAAAAGACCGGAAAGCGGTCGGGATCGATCAGGTCCTCGATGCGGGCGCTGGTGCCGGCGGTGTAGAGCGGGGGATGTTCGACCAGCCAGACCATTTCGCCGGCGGCCCCGCTGCGGATCGCCTCGGCACGCGCCTCCATGAAGGCCAGCGCCTGGGGATAGGCGGTAAGGCCAGGCTGGGTGCGCCACTCGACCGGTGCTGAGCCGGGCAGGGGCAGGAACGACGTGGCAATCTGGCTGCGTTCTGTCATCACGGCTCTCGACCGCGGCGCGTCATGTCAAATGCGCGATACGCCCTGGGTGTTTGTCTTTCATGTCGTAGTCCCGAAACCACTCGGTGCCCTTGAACGACATGCCTAACCCTTCATATGGCGGCAATCGGCCAAAACGTCCAGTTCGAGGGGCGTTTCAAGCGTCTCGACCGTTATGCCAAAATGACTGGCGATTATTGCGTGTCGCGCACTTGTTTCGCCGGAAACGATTTGCTACACGCCGCGAGCCGGTTGGTTCCGGCTCCTACCACGTGCGGTCGTGGCGGAATTGGTAGACGCGCAGCGTTGAGGTCGCTGTGGGGCAACCCGTGGAAGTTCGAGTCTTCTCGACCGCACCAATATCTCCTGAAGCAAGCCTTCGGACGCCTTGAAACCACCTCCGGCAATCTGGCGATAATCAGACCGAGCACGGCGCCTGCCATCCTACAATGGCTGGACCGTTGGTCCGTTCGGCAGTTCGACGGTAACGACGAGGCCGGTTGGCTGGTTGTCGTGCAGCTCGATCTTGCCGCCGTGGCCCTGGATGATGTCGGCTACGATCGAAAGGCCAAGGCCGAAGCCGTGCTTCGAGGCAACGCCGCGTGACATGTCCTCCTTGAAGAAGGGTTCGAAAACGCGGGAGCGCGCCGTCATCGAAATGCCCGGCCCATCATCGCCGACCGCGATGCGCGCCGCCGTGTCGGTCTGCGTCAATGCAACGGTTACATTGCCGGCGAATTTGACCCCATTGTCGCACAGGTTGGTGATCGCACGCGCCAGCGCATTGGGTTTGCACCAGCCCAGAAGCCTGTCCGGTCCGGAATAGGAAACCGAAAACCCGACATCGGAGAATTCGGCACAGACGGTTTGCAGCACGCTGGCAATGTCGGCCCGCTGCAGCTTCTCGGTCGAGACATCGTTGCGCAGATAGGTCAGCGTCTCGTCGATCAGATCTTCGATGTGCTGGACATCGGACAGCAGGGCGGTTCGAACGGGGCCATCCTCCATGCGCTCGGCGCGAAGCCGCAGCCGCGTCAACGGCGTGCGCAGATCATGGCTGACGCTGCGCAACATGCGGGTGCGGTTTTCGATCATCGTGCGGATACGCGCCCGCATCCTGTTCAGCGCGCGCGTCAGGCCAACCATTTCGATGGAGCCGTGTTCGGCGAAAAGCTCGTTGCCATTCTCGATCTCGGCCTCTCCCACCGCCGCCGAGATGCGCTTCAACGGATCCGTCACGGCCCATACCGCAAACAGCCAGATCAGGATGGGCAAGGCGACGAAAGCCATGAACCTGTAGAACGAGGCACGCACGAAGCCTGACGTGAGCCAGGAATCGGGCATGCCGAAATCAGCCAGGACGCTCTGCTGGTCCAGATCGACGACAAACGCGTCTTGATCGCCGATCCTCATCCAGCGTCCATCAACGGCCCCCCTGTCCATTCGAAGGAGCCATTCGATGCTCCGCCATTGCAGATAGGAATATGGGATTGCGCTGATCTGTTGCCTGGGCAGGATCTTGAAATCAAAGCCGGCACGCGTCGCCGAAGCGAGAGTTGCACTGCGCGCTTCGGTCGGTGTTTCGCGCAACAAGGCAGCGACAATGGCGGCTCGCCTGGCGCTGTCTTCCACAACGGGAAGGTCGACATTCTCTATCAAACCTTCGACGACCGATCCTACGGACATGATCGCGATCACCGCGATGAAAATCATTGCCGCGAACTGCCCGCGCACCGACTGGGGCAGGAAACGGCGGACCAAACCCGTCACGCTTCCTCCACCGTCGCGGTGAAGATGTAGCCGCCCAGCCGAACGGTCCTGAGAAGCACCGGATCGCGCGCATCCTTTTCGATCTTCTGGCGGATCCGGCTGACATGGACATCCACGCTTCGCTCGATCGGGCCGGCAAGCCCGGCATGGGTGACGCTGAGAAGTTCCTCGCGTGACAGAACCCGGCCGGCATTGCGGCAAAACGCCAGCAACAGATCGAATTCATGCGTCGTGGTCGCAACCCGCGCGTTGCTCGGATCGTGCAATTGCCGGCGAACGGGATCGAGGCGCCAGCCGTTGAAGCAAAGCACCTTTGTCCGGTCCCGCTCGTCGGGGGCGTAAGCCGTGCGCCGCAGCAGCGCCCGTATCCTTGCCGTCAGTTCGCGCGCGCTGAACGGTTTTGTCACGTAGTCGTCGGCGCCGATCTCCAGTCCGAAGATGCGGTCGATCTCCTCGCCAAGGGCGGTCAGCATCAGGATCGGAACGTTCGTTTGCGCGCGAAGCCTTCGGCAGATGCTGAGGCCGTTTTCACCCGGCAGCATGATATCGAGCACAATCAGATCGAATTTCTGGGTGCGAAGCGCGGCGTTCATGCGGGTGCCGTTGCCGGCGACTTCCACGATCATGCCGTTTTCCGTGAGCGTCTCGCCCAGCATGCGCGCGATCTCGATATCGTCTTCGACAATGAGGATACGCGACCCTTGCCTCGGCGATTTGAACTCAGCGTTCAAATCGATCCGGCTGGAGTCTGCCGCTGCCTGCATTGCTGAATGTGTGGGCATTAAAACCGATATCCGACAAGGAGCATCCCCGAGGGCTGGACTTTGTCGACGACAACAGGGCTGTCGGCGGCGTCCCCCACAAGAATGCCGACCCCCGCCTGGCCACGCACCATCCAGTTCTGATTGAGCATATATGTGGCGGAGATCGAAAAATCGGTGCGCTTCAACCCGGCGCCGGCATCATAGCGCGCCAACCCCGAGCGAGCCGCTTGTTCGGGCGTGACGCCAAAATAGGCCTGCATGTAATTTTCGTCGGCGAAGACGACCGATGCGCTGGCGCCGACCATCAACGATTGGGACAGCGGCTGGTTCACCTCGATGCCAATCGTGCCCTGCAGGCCATCGCTGCCGCCGATGGTCTTGTCCAGTTGTGCGAAGATTTCCGCCGGGCCGAACTTCACTGCCGCCTTGGCGCCGACGACCGCGCCCATGTCGACATCCCCCAGGCCGCGCAGATGATCGGAATCGTCTTCCTTGCGGCCCATGTCATAGCCAAGCCGCGCACTGAATTCGAACGGCCCTTGTTCATAGAGGGCGATGTTGGCGCCTGTCGGATCGATCGTCACCGTGTCGAGGAATGTCGCCGATACGAAAGGCACCGGTATGACCTTGAACTCGTTGCTGCCTTCGTATTTGGGGGCGATGATGGCGCCACCGCCAAGGACGACATGCCAGTCGCCCAGTTTCTGTTCGAAGCGCCCGAAACGGGAAGGCTCGGGCGGCGGGGTCAAATCCCCATTTTCGACGGCATCGGTGTCGACGGCAATGGCGTCCGCTGCCAGCACGATCCCCGAATGCGTTGAAAACAGGATTGCCATCGCCGCGAGGGAGGCCCTGCCGGCGACCATTCCAGAAATCATTTTGAACATGCATGCTCCAGAGCAGCGAGGCAGTAAGAGCCCCTGATGCTCGGACTATTTCAGGTGAAAGTGGCTGCATGCGTGAAGTGATGTTAAGTTTTGTTGCGCAATCTTGGTCTGATCTTGTCGCCTGTGCGGGCGCGCCGAAACCGCGGGAGCGTCAAATTGGGAACCTTGGTAGCTTCAGGATTTGCGCCCTGACCAGAATATTGCGGCCATGCCCACCAGTACGGCAAGGCTACCCAACGCTAAGATCCGCCAGTCCATGTCTAGTGCTGGCTGCGACATCTCGTGAGCGAATTCTATTAGATTCCCCATCCGCTCAGGCTACCAGAATCCAATGTGAAAGGCAGCCGCAGTCCGCTGCTCGCGAACAAGAATCGCTGCCGAGAAGATGGCGGGCGTTCTTTTCGACCAACTAAAGTTCATCGATGGCTGGCCGTCTCCTCAGCCGAGCTGAGGCCGTCACTGTTTTGTTATTTGTGGTTGCTCGCAGCTCGCTTGACAATGCGATCAAGGCTACGGCAAGGGTCGCCTTGAGGGTTTTGGCGAAGGGGAGATACCATGAAGAAGATTTATGTGAAGCCGGTGTTCGCAAGGCGCGAGAAGCTGTCCGCCGTAACGGCGGTAGCTTGCCCTAGCTCCGGTTGCCCGACCTAAGGGCTGGGCCGAACCGGCTTCTGCCAGGCCATCGAAAGCTGGCGGACTTCTATCGTGGCGTGGGCTGCTCGACTATTTGGAAGAGACCGCTGGGCGGCGCATTCAGATTGCGCCGCCTCGTGGTTGGCAACGGCCCTCAGGCCGCCTGTTCGTGAAGGTTACGCCGCCTTCTTCATCCGCGACAACGTATCGGCAACCACCTCACCAAACGACGACGGCGTCGGCACGATGATCACCCCGGCCTCTTTCAGGATTTCGACCTTTTCCTGCGCCGACTCGCCGAAGGCCGAGATGATGGCGCCGGCGTGGCCCATGCGGCGGCCTTTCGGGGCGGAGAGGCCGGCAATGTAGGCGATCAGCGGCTTGCGCATGTTGTCGCGGGCCCAGATCGCGGCTTCGGCTTCCTGCGGTCCGCCGATCTCGCCGATCATCACCACGGCGTCGGTGTCGTCGTCGTGCTCGAACAGCTTCAGCATGTCCTTGAAGGACGAGCCGTTGATCGGATCGCCGCCGATGCCGACGCTGGTCGACACGCCGATGCCGAGCGACTTCATCTGTGATGCCGCCTCGTAGCCCAGCGTGCCGGAGCGGCCGACAATGCCGACGCGGCCAGGGAGATAGATGCTGCCCGGCATGATGCCCATCAGCGCCTGTCCCGGCGTGATGACGCCGGCGCAGTTCGGGCCTATCAGCCGCATGCGGTCTTCGTAGCGGTAGCGCAGCATGTAGCGCTTGACCTGCATCATGTCCTGCGACGGGATACCGTCGGTGATGCAGACGCAGAGCTTTATCCCGGCGTCCGCCGCCTCCATGATCGAATCGGCGGCGAAGGGCGGCGGTACGAAGACGATGCTGGCTTCGGCGCGGGTCTCGCGCACCGCGCCCTTGACCGTGTTGAAGACCGGCAGGCCGAGATGCGTCTGGCCGCCCTTGCCGGGGGTGACGCCGCCGACCAGCTTGGTGCCGTAGCGTTTCATGTCCTCGGCATGGAAGCTGCCGATCTTGCCGGTAAAACCCTGGACGATGACGCGGGTGCTGCGGTTGAGCAGGATTGCCATTTTCTCGACCTCCCTCAGGCTGCTTTTTTCTTGGTGGCCGCGCGCCAGGCGGCGACGGCTTTTTCGGCTGCTTCGGCCAGCGTGTCGGCGACGATCACCGCCTCGCCGGAATCGGCCAGGATGCGGCGACCTTCCTCGGCCTTGGTGCCGGAGAGCCGCACCACCAGCGGTACGTTGACGCCGACCTCGCGTATCGCCTTGATGACGCCCTCGGCGACCCAGTCGCAGCGGTTGATGCCGGCGAAGATGTTGACCAGGATGGTCTCGACATTCTTGTCGCCAAGCACGGCGCGAAAGGATTTCGCCACCCGCTCGGGCGAGGCGCCGCCGCCGATGTCGAGGAAATTGGCCGGCTCGCCGCCGGCGATCTTGATCATGTCCATGGTCGCCATGGCCAGCCCGGCGCCGTTGATGATGCAGCCGATATTGCCGTCCAAGCCGACATAGGAGAGGCCGCGGTCGCTGGCGAAGGTTTCGCGCGGGTCTTCCTGGCTCTTGTCGCGCAGCTCGGAGATTTCAGGCCGGCGAAACAGCGCGTTCTCGTCGAACGACATCTTGGCGTCGAGCGCGATCAGGTTGCCGTCGCGCGTCACCACGAGCGGATTGATCTCCAGCATCGAGGCGTCGTAATCGCGGAACACTTGGTAGCAGCTGAAGATGGTCTCGGTCGCCTTGCCGATCAGATTGTGGTCGAGGCCGAGCCCAAAGGCGATCTCGCGCGCCTGAAAACGCTGCATGCCGACGCCGGGGTCGACCGATGTGCGCAGGATGGAATCGGGGGCCTTCTCGACGATGTCCTCGATTTCCATGCCACCGGCGGCCGACGCCACGATCATGACGCGCTCTTCCTTGCGGTCGAGCACGAAGCCGACATAGAGCTCCTGCGCGATGTCCACGGCTTCCTCGAGATAGAGCCTGGAGATCAGCTTGCCGCGCGGGCCGGTCTGCTGGGTCACCAGCTTGCGGCCGAGCATCGCTTCGGCAGCACTCGAGATCTCCTCGTCATTGGCGCACAGTTTTATGCCGCCGGCCTTGCCGCGGGCGCCGGAATGAACCTGCGCCTTCAGCACCCATTTGCCGCCGCCGATCTCGCGTGCCCGATACGTTGCCTGCTCGGGGCTATAGGCCAGCCCGCCGCGCGGCACGTGCACGCCGTGGCGCGCGAGCAGTTCCTTGGCCTGATATTCGTGGATGTCCATTTTGTCCTCCCTGAACGGTCAGTGCGTGGCGACGCGGGCGTGACTGGCCCGTTCGATTGCCTCGTTGACCACCAAAACATTGCGCGCCATGCGTTCCGATGCGGCGTCGATCATCTTGCCGTCGAGGGCCGCTGCCCCCTTGCCCTGCGCCTCGGCCTCCTTGAGCACCTCAAGAATGCGCCTGGCGCGGGTGACCTCTTTTTCCGGCGGCGAGAAGACCTCGTTGGCGAGCGCGATCTGCGAGGGGTGGATCGCCCACTTGCCTTCGATGCCGAGTGCGGCGGCGCGCCTGGCGCCGGCGATGTAGCCTTCTGGGTCGGAGAAATCGCCGAACGGCCCGTCAATGGCGCGCAGGCCGTAGGCGCGGCAGGCGACGGTCATCCGCGACAACGCGAAATGCCATTGGTCGCCGGGGTAATCGGGGTTGAGGCCGCCAATGTTGACGGTGCGCGCCTTGCAGCTTGCCGCATAGTCGGCAACGCCGAAATGCATGGCCTCCAGCCGGCCTGGCGTGGCGGCAATCGCCTCGACATTGGCCATGCCGAGCGCGGTCTCGATCAGCGCTTCGAGGCCGACACGGGTCTTGAAGCCCTTGGCCATCTCGATCTGGTTGACCATGGCCTCGACCATATAGAGATCGGCCGGCACACCGACCTTAGGCACCAGGATAGTGTCCAGCCGGTCGCCGGCCTGCTCCATGACATCGACCACGTCGCGGTACATGTAATGGGTGTCCAGCCCATTGATGCGCACCGAGACGGTCTTGCCCTTGGCGCGCCAGTCGATGTCGTTGAGCGCCTGGATGATGTTCTTGCGGGCGCGCTCCTTATCGGGCGGCGCGACCGCGTCCTCGATGTCGAGGAAGACGAAGTCGGCGGCGCTGTTCGCCGCCTTGTCGATCATTTCCGGGCTGGAGCCGGGAACGGCCAGTTCGCTGCGCTGCAGCCGCAATTTCCTGAGATGGTTGATGGTGTGGCTCATCGTCGGCTCCCTCAGGCGGCTTTGGCGACCGGCACCGCGGCCGAGGCGCGAAAATGCTGAATGGCAGCGCCGACGCCGGAGCCCGGCGCCAGCCTGACGCCGCAATCGAGCAGCGCCATTTCGGCCGCCGACAGCGAGGCGAGCACCATCACCTCGTTCAGCCAGCCGAGATGGCCGATGCGGAAGACCTTGCCGAACACCTTGTTGAGGCCGCCACCGAGCGACGTCTGGTAGGTGCCGTAGGCGCGCTTGACGACGTCGCCGCTGTCGATGCCTTCCGGCACTAGGATGGCGCTGACGGTGTCGGAGTGCCATTTCGGCGCCCTGGCGCAGAGTTTCAGGCCCCAGGCGTCGACCGCCTTGCGCACGCCTTCGGCCAGGCGATGGTGACGGGCGAAGATGTTGTCCAGCCCTTCGTCGGTGATCAGGTCGAGCGAGGCGCGCAGGCCGCGCAGCAGCTGCGTCGCCGGCGTATAGGGGAAATAGCCGGCATCGTTGGCGCGGATCATGTCCTCGAAGGAGAAGAAGCAGCGCCGGTGGGTGGCGGTCCTCGAAGCGACAAGCGCCTTTTTGCTGACCGAGAGGAAACCGAGGCCGGCGGGCAGCATAAAACCCTTCTGCGAGCCGCTGACGGCGCAGTCGACGCCCCATTCTTCCTGGCGGAAGTCGATCGAGCCGATCGACGACACGCCGTCGACGAAGAGCAGGGCAGGGTGGTTTGCGTCATCGAGTGCGGCGCGGCAGCCGGCGACGTCGCTGGTCACGCCGGTCGCGGTCTCGTTCTGCGTGCAGAAGACGGCCTTGATGCGGTGCGTCTTGTCCGCCTTCAGCCGCTCGGCATAAAGCTCGAGCGGGACGCCGGTTCCCCATTCGCAGTCGATGACATCGACCTCGAAGCCGAGGCGCTCGGCCATGTCGACCCACAGATGCGAGAACTGGCCGAATCGCGACATCAGCACGCGGTCGCCGGGGCTGAGCACATTAGTCATCGCCGCTTCCCAGGCGCCGGTGCCGGAGGATGGGTAGATGAAGACGCGGCCGGTCTCGTTCTTGAAGACCCGTTTGATGTCCTCGAACAGCGGCAGAGTTAGATCGGGGAAGGATGCGGCGCGCATGTCCTCCATCGGCAGGTTCATCGCCTGCCGGACCTGTTCGGGAATGTTGGTCGGCCCGGGAATGAAAAGATGGGTGAAACCGGCCATGATGCGAACTCCTCCTGATCCAGCAAAGCGGTGATGGGGAGTTTCGTTTCGACGGCTAATGCCGGCAACACCTCAGCGGGTAAGATCTCGCCGCGCGCGGGTGGGTTCGGACTACCCGGTAAGCCTACCCGGCTGGGTACAAGCCTGGCCTACCCGAAAGGCTGCTTCTGGGTGCGCCGCTCGCGCGAATAGAGCGCAACGGCCATCGCCCGGTTGCGGACGTCGAGCTTGTCGTAGAGATTCTTGAGGTGGTACTTCACCGTGTTCTCGGAAATGCCGGTCCGCGTCGCGATCTGCAGATTGGTCCAGCCATCGGAAAGCACCGCGAGCAGCTCGCGCTCGCGCACCGTGAGCTGCGCCAGCGGCGTGTCGTTGACCTTGTTGATGTCGATATAGGGGATGCAGATGCGGCCATGCGCGACGGCCAGGATCGTGTCGAAGATGATGGCTGGATCGTCGAACTGGAAACAGTAGCCCTGGGCGCCGAGCCGCACGCATTGCTTCAGGATGCCGATGTCGTGGTCGTTGGAAAAGACGGTGATGCGCACATCGAGCTTGCGGCTCTGGACCTCCGCCAGCACGTCAGCGCCGTCCATGTCGGAGAGCTTCCAGCCGATGATGGCGACGTCGAACCCGCCCTTGTCAGCCAGTTCCAGGAATTGCTTGCCGCTCTGCACGGTGCTCAGCAATTCGAAGCGGCCGTCGCATTCGAGCATTTCGCGCAGTGCCGATATGACGAACGGATTGCGCTCGGCGACGACAATGCGCATGCGCCGGTCGCCGATTGCCTTGCTCGTTTTCCCGGGCTTGCTGTTCAAGGGCCGTTTTTGTCCTGGGTGCCGCAACTCTGAGGCCCAGGTTTCAGGCCTGGACCGGTATCATGACAATTCTGCCCCAATCGCGCTGGGGTGCTCTTTCCCCAGCGACATCGGCTGTCGCGCCGTCTGAAGCTGGGTTCGCTGGTTTTTGATGGGATTGGCATTGCCAGGTCAGGCATCCGCGATACGCTCACCGAGTGGCGTGGAATAGGCGTTTCGTTTGATATTCCGTGCCTTAGAGCGATAAGTTCTCAAATCGAATCGCGTCTGCACGCGAGATGCATCGGATTTCCACGAAACCGGTTTCCGCTTTAAGGTCCGATGCTCTAGACCTGAGATGCAATTTTTCCGGGATGGCGGGAGGCGCTGGTGGAGGACAAGCAGACGACCTCCGCCAGGGCGGCTGAGGACGCCCACGCCGACATCTATGGCGAGGACGGTGCGGTCCTTTCGTCCTTCCTTGCCCAGATCGGGGCTGCGATCGCCGACCGCGATACGTCGGCCCTCAAGCATGAAGTCGACGACCTGCACCAGTCGGAACTCGGCGATCTGCTCGAGGCGCTGCATCCCGAACAGCGTCGCGCCCTGGTCGAACTTCTAGGCACCGATTTCGACTTTTCCGCGCTGACCGAGGTCGACGAGGCGATCCGCCGCGACATCGTCGACAGCCTGCCCAACGCGCAGATCGCCCAGGGTATGCAAGACCTTGATTCCGACGATGCCGTCTACATTCTCGAAGACCTCGAAAAGGAAGACCAGGACGAAATCCTGTCGCAGCTGCCGTTCACCGAACGGATCAGACTGCGCCGCTCGCTCGACTATCCCGAAGAGACCGCCGGGCGGCGCATGCAGACCGAGTTTGTCGCGGTGCCGCCGTTCTGGACCATCGGCCAGACCATCGACTATATGCGCGAGGACAAGAACCTGCCTGAGCGCTTCAGCCAGATTTTTGTCATCGACCCGACTTTCAAGCTGCTCGGCGCGATCGACCTCGACCAGATCCTGCGAACCAAGCGCACGGTCAAGGTCGGCGAGGTCATGCACGAGACGCGCCATCTCATTCCGGCCACCATGGACCAGGAAGAGGCCGCGCGGGAGTTCGAGCAGTATGATCTTCTGTCGGCCGCCGTCGTCGATGAGAACGAGCGGCTGGTCGGCGTGCTGACCATCGACGATGTCGTCGACGTCATCCAGCAGGAGGCGGAAGAGGATCTGCTGCGCATGGGCGGCGTCGGCGACGAAGAGCTTTCCGACAGCATTTTTTCGACCTCGCGCTCGCGCGTTCCCTGGCTGCTGATCAATCTCTTGACGGCATTCCTGGCGGCGTCGGTGATCAGCCTGTTTGACCGCACGATCGAGCATATCGTGGCGCTTGCCGTGCTGATGCCGATCGTCGCCGGCATGGGCGGTAATGCCGGCTCGCAGACCATGACCGTCACCGTGCGGGCGCTGGCGACCAGGGATCTCGACATCTACAATGCGGGCCGCATCATCCGCCGCGAAATGGGCGTTGGCTTCATCAATGGCATCATCTTCGCCATCCTGATCGGCATCGTCGCGGCGGCCTGGTTTCGCGATCCGAATCTGGGTGGCATCATCGCGGCGGCGATGATTATCAACATGTTCGTCGCCGCACTTGCCGGCATCCTGATCCCGCTGCTGCTCGACCGGTTCAAGATCGATCCGGCGGTGGCTTCGGCGGTATTCGTCACGACGGTCACCGATGTCGTCGGCTTCTTCGCCTTCCTCGGCCTTGCCACCTGGTGGTTCGCCGTGCCGTGAAGGCAAGCGCCCTCAATTGACTTTTACGTAAATGCCGTGCGAGGCTCGCGCGGGGTGCTGCATCGATTCCGGCGTGGCAAGGGTTTGGTTCGGGACAGAAGGCGACGCCGCATGGCGATCGCCAGGGGTTTCGGCGTGCGGGAGTGGCAATGCGGGAATATTATTCGATCACTGAGCTGACCCGCGAATTCGACGTGTCGACGCGGACGTTGCGCTTCTATGAGGACGAGGGGCTGGTGCAGCCGGTACGGCGCGGCCGCACACGGCTGTTTCGCCCGTCCGACCGCCATCTCATCCGGCAGATCATGCGCGGCAAAAGGCTCGGCTTCTCGATCAACGAAATCCGCGAAATCATCCAGATGTACAAGGAGCCGCCCGGCGAGGTCGGTCAACTCAAGCTGATGATCAAGCGCATCGAGGAAAAGCGCGAGGATTTGAGACAAAAGCGCCGCGATCTCGAAGAGACGCTGGCCGAACTCGACCAGGCCGAAGAGTCCTGCGTGGAGCGGCTGGTGGAGCTTGGCGTCAACACGTAGCGCTGGTCAAATCCAGCGCCGCACGCGTTTGGCGTAATCCCGGTATTTCTTGCCGAACTTCGCCGCCAGCACCTTTTCCTCACCTTCGATGGCGACCTTCTGCGTGGCGAAGGCGGCGATGAACGCCAGCGGCAGGAACCAGACAATCCCCGAGACAAAGGCGACGCCGATCAACATCAGCGTGTTGGCCAGATACATCGGGTTGCGGGTGATGCCGAAGGGGCCTGTGGTGACGAGGTGTTCGGGTACCGCGTTGGGGTTGAGCGTGGTCTTGGCCCGCATCATGCTGCGGATGGCGGTGAACCAGAGTGCGGCGACGCCCAACAGCGCCACCCAGCCGGCGGCGAACAGCAGGTCGCCCAGCAGGTCGCCGATCCAGGGCAGGGGATAGAGCATGCCGAGGATGATGCTGATGGCGATCGCCGCGCAGTAGATCACCGGCGGCCATGGGATCCCCCCGGGCTTCGGTTGAGTTTCGGTCATTGCGTTCCTCCCTCGTCCATCTTGTCTTCGGTCTGGGCCGTGCAACTGGCGGCCAGATCGCCCAGATGCGCCCGGAATTCCGCACTCTGGTCGTTGTTCTCGAGCCGATCAAGCGTGGCCTCGCCCTCGATCGTCGTCAGCATGCAGCCGCAATAGCTGGAACAGAAGGTTGCGTTGCGCGTCTGTTCGCACGAGCGCTGGCAGGTTTTCAGGAAATTGACCTGTGGGGTTTCGACCTGGGCCGGCATGACCTGCGAAAACAGCCAGACGCAGCCGATCAGCAGCGGCTGGTGGATCAGGTAGAAGGCGAGGCTATGGCGGCCGATGAAGAGCAGCGGATTGGCCCAGCGGCCGGGCACCAGGCTTGCCAGCCGCGCTTGTATACCGGACGCGGATGCGAGTTTCGCCACGCCGATGCCGACAAGCACCGCGCCGAACCACGGGAACAGCGGCACATAATCGTTGGAGCGTGGATTGATCGCCGACAGGCCGATCCACCACAGCCAGGGGTGATCCAGGGCCTCGAAGCGCAGGTAGACGGGTGCCGCGATGACGATCGCGGCAACGACAAGCGTCAGCAGGGCCGGCAGCCGCAGGAAGGCGAGGCCAAGCAGGCTGGCGAGCGCGATCTCGTGCAGGATGCCGAAGAAGATGAATCCATCCGGCGTCGCGATGCGGGTGACCACCGAAATGGCGATCGCCGCCCCGGCAACCATGGCGAAACGCTTCCAAAAGCCGTTCCAGCGGATTTGCCGGCCGTGCGCTAGGTAGAGGCTGACGCCGACCAGGAACAGGAAGGTCGACGCGATGCAGCGTGCGTAGATCTTCCACCAGCCGAAGGCGGTGAGGCCTGGGTCGGTGTAGCCGAAGAATTCCAGATCCCAGGTGAAATGGTAGCTCGCCATGGCCAGCAGCGCGATGCCGCGCACGATGTCGATGGCGACGATGCGCCTGGATGGTTCCGGAACGGGTGCGGTCGGCGTGTCGATGGTCATGGTCTCGCGATCTGATTCAGCCCCGCCTGAGGACTATCACGGTTGGGCGGGGCAAAAGAAGACCGCGGCCCAAGCCTTAGGCCAGAGCCGGGAAGCCTTTGACCGGTTTCGCTTTTTGCCGGTTATGCGTCGGTTTCCTCTTAATCGCCCGGGAATGACCACGGCAGATTTGAGCGGTGATTCTGCTTTGGGGAAGCAATGTCGACCCATGTGCGCCATCCGATCTGGCTCCCCGCTCTCAAGGCCGCGGATGCGCGCACCTTCGCCTCGCTCTATGCGGTCGAATCCTTCGCCCGCGCCACGGTGTCGAGCGTCATCCCGATCCAGGCCTACGAAATCCTCCACAACGAGCAGATCGTCTCGATTCTCTACACCATCGTGGCGCTGCTCGGCCTGTCGGTGACCTTGTTCATGCCGATGCTGATCCGCCGTTTTGCCCGGCGCTGGGTCTACACGGCCGGCGCCTGCCTGCTCGCCATCGGCTCGCTGTTTTTCGTCACCCATACGCTGGCCGGGCAATTGGCCGGCATGCTGTGCCGCGTCATGGGTGCCAGCGCGCTTTCGATCACGCTCAACCTCTACATCATGGACCACATCCGCAAGACCGACTTCATGCAGGCCGAATCGCTGCGCATGGCGTGGTCGATGTTCGCCTGGACCGGTGGGCCGACGCTCGGCATCTTCCTCTACACACGCTTCGGCATCTATGCAGCTCATGGCGCGGTGGCGGTGTTCGCGTTTGCCCTGCTGGCGCTGTTCTGGACCTATCGGCTGGGCGACAACCAGTCGATCCGGCCCGGCAAGACCCGGCCGGCCAACCCGCTCGCCAATATCGGCCGCTTCATCGCGCAGCCGAGGCTCAGGCTCGCCTGGCTGATCGCCTTCGGCCGCTCCTGCTTCTGGTCGACATTCTTCGTCTACGGACCGCTGTTCATGGTGATCACCGGCGAGGGCGAACTGGCCGGTGGCCTGCTGGTTTCGGCCGGCAATGCGCTGCTGTTCATGGCGATCTTCTGGGGCAAGGCGGGAAAACGCTTCGGCGGCCGCAAGACCATGACCTTTGCCTATTTCGCCATGTCGGCGATGCTGCTGGCTGCGGGCACGGTGGGAGCGACCGCGCCGTTGCTCACCGGCGCTTTCCTGCTTGGTGGCGCGTTCTTTACCATCGCGCTTGATGCACTGGGCTCGACCGCCTTCATGCGCTCGGTGCGCTCCTATGAGCGGGCGCAGATGGCGGCGGTCTACCGCACCTATCTCGACTTTTCCGAACTGACGCCGCCACTGGTCTATTCCGTGGTGCTGATCTTTTTCGGACTGGGATCGGTGTTCGTCACGCTCAGCCTGCTGGCGGCGGTTTGCGGCTTTGTCACCTGGCGGTATCTGCCGAAGTCTTTGTGAAGGATCACGGCGAAAGCGCTGCGTGGCGCTCGCGCACCCAGTTGTGGAAACGGTGCAGGTCGTATTCCTCGGGCATGAGCACGCCGGCTTCGTGGCGCATCGAGCGCAGGCCCCTCTGGTTGACCTCGCAGATCGCCGCATCCTCTTCCAGCACCTGTGTGCCGAAGGCAACGATGTTGTCGATGTCGGTCGCGGCCAGCGCGTCGGGCGCGAACAGCCATTCGGCGACAAGCTCCGTCTGTTCGGGGCCGAGCGGCACCAGGCGCACGGTCCTGACATAATCGACATGACCGACGATGAACATCGAGGGCAGGCTGGTGGCGTAGGTCTGGCCGGCGGCACGTTCGGCTTGCGTCAACCCCGGGAAGACCGGCCCATGCGCCTGGCCATCGCGCGACCATGTCTCAGCGCCGGCGCGCAGGCCGCCAGAAAACTCCGGCGCGTCATTGTCGGCGTGGCGGGACCATTCGGGATCGTCGTGCCGGCTCATCAGGCCGCGGCCATAGATCGGCACCAGCCGCGACAGGTCCTTGTGCACCCCCGGACAGTGCAGGCACTCGTTGAAGTTTTCCCAAAAAATCTTCCAGTTGCAGTTCATCACCTTGCGCAGCACATGGCCCGAGACCAGCGTTTCCAACGGCCAGTTGCCGAGATTGCCGGAGGCGGGATCAAAGGATGCCTGCGCCGAGCCGGCGGCATCCTCCTGCAGATTGATGAACACGAAGCCGCGCCACACCGACAGCGCGACGCGATAGAGCGGGTGGTCGGCCTTGTCGAAGCCGGCCGGTAGCGATTTCGACGGCACGCGCACGAGGTCGCCGCGCAGCGAATAGGACCAGGCATGATAGGGGCAAGTGATCAGCCGTGCCTTCAGCCGGCCCTCGCTCTCCTGGCAAAGCTGCGAGCCGCGATGCCGGCAGGTGTTGTGGAAGGCGCGCAGCTCGCCGGTGTCGTCGCGCAGCACGAGGATGTCCTGCGTGCCGATGCGGAATCGGCGGAAGGCCAGCGGCTGGGCCAGATCGGCCTCGCGACAGACGAGCAGCCAGTTTTTGTACCAGATGGCATCAAGGTCCCGTTGATAGGCTGCCGCATCCCAATAGGCCGATGAGGGCAGCGTCGGTTCGGCCCGGGTCAGGCCGTTATAGGGATCGCGCTCGCTGGCATTGGGCTGCATAGCTGGGGGCTGCATCGCTGGCTTCCTGTGAGGACGCCAGCCGACACCCGGCCAGCATGATTGTCAATTGTCGTGCCCAGGACCACTGGACTTGTCGGCATGGCGCAATCGCGCTGATTGCCGGCGGAATTTGGTTTGCCGCGTGTCGTGATTTTCCCTATAGTCATACAGTCGTCGGTTCCGTTTTGGAGCCAAGAGGGAATGCGGTGCGGGCTCGTTTGTTGCCCAATGCCGTGGCTGCCCCCGCAACTGTGTGCGGTAGTCCTCTCCATATGCCACTGAAGATTCGTCTTCGGGAAGGTGGAGAAGGGCGCTGATCCGCGAGCCAGGAGACCTGCCGGCGACGGCAAAACTGACAGGCCCTCGGGTGGAGGGTGAAAGGACAAGATATGACTACTGCTTCCGTCTCCCTCGGCGCCTCCGTCTCCTCGCAGTCGCGCTTCATGCAGCTGGCACTTGCCGCGCTGCTCGGCACCTTCATCATCGGCTTTGTCGGCTTCTCGCATATCGATGCGGTCCACAATGCCGGTCATGACAACCGCCATTCGATGGCGTTTCCCTGCCACTGACGAGGATCTGACATCATGAATCTGTTTCGCAACGTCGTGTTCATCGCGGCGATCGCAGGGCTCGTGGCCGGCGTCGTCCTCGCCTGCATGCAGGCCTATGCCACCGTGCCGCTGATCCTCAAGGCGGAAGTCTACGAACAGGCCGAAGGCGGCCATAAGCATGAACACGCCGCGGCGCCGACTGATGCCGCCAGCGGCAACGCAATGAGCTCTGCCGCTCCTGCGGCATCGAACGCCATGAGCACTGCCGCGCCGGCACCGGCCGAGGCTGCCGCTCCGGCCGAAGACGAGGGCTGGGCGCCGGCCGACGGCTTCGAGCGCTTTGCCTTCAACGTCGTGTCCAATGTCGTCACCGGCATCGGCTTCGCGCTGATCCTGGTCGCGGTTTCGGAATTCGCCGGCGGCATCGGCAATTGGCGCCAGGGCGTGTTCTGGGGTCTGGCCGGCTTTGCCGTGTTCACACTGGCGCCTGGCCTCGGCCTGCCGCCGGAACTGCCGGCCATGCCGGCGGCCGACCTCACGCAGCGCCAGATATGGTGGGTGGCAACCGTGATAGCGACCGCCATCGGGCTCGGCCTGATCGCCTTCCGCAAGTCGCTGCCGCTGGCCATCCTTGGCGTAGCGCTGATCGTCGCTCCGCACATTGTCGGCGCGCCGCAGCCCGACAGCTTCGAAACACCGATCCCGGAAGGCCTGCACCACCAGTTCGTGGTGGCGGTGACGGTGACCAATCTGGTGTTCTGGCTGGTGCTTGGCGCTGTCGTCGGCGTGGTGCGCGGACGCTTCACCGGCACCGCGACCAGCCTGCGCGACAGCTTTGCCTGATCGCAGCAAGCTGACCTTCATCATCGGCGGTGCGCGCTCGGG